>NZ_QEQJ01000002.1:0-621313 GCF_003383195.1 Haloferax sp. Atlit-6N
AGGAAATCGAGCGCCGCGTCGAGCGCGCCGCCGAAATCGTCCAGCTGCAGGGCATGCTCGAACGCATGCCCGACGAGATGTCCGGCGGCCAGCGACAACGCGTCGCCATCGCCCGCGCCATCGTCCGCAACCCCGGCGTCTTCCTGATGGACGAGCCGCTGGCGAACCTCGACGCGAAGCTCCGGGTCCACATGCGGACCGAGCTCCAGCGCCTCCACAAGGAACTGGACACGACCATCATCTACGTCACCCACGACCAGGCGGAGGCGATGACGATGTCCGACCGCATCGCGGTCATCGACTCCGGACAACTCCAGCAGATCGACCCGCCGCTCGTCTGTTACAACGAACCCTCGAACCTGTTCGTCGCCGGCTTCATCGGCTCGCCCTCGATGAACTTCCTCGACGGCGAGGTCACGGAAAACGGGTTCGTCTCGACCAACATCGACGTGGAGTTCGACCCCGCGAACCTCGGCATCGAGGTGGGGACCGACGTCACGATGGGCATCCGCCCCGAGGACGTGTACCTCGTCGGCGACGAGGCGCTCGTCTCGAACCCCAGCCACCGCATCGAGGCCGTGACCGACGTGCTCGAACCGATGGGCGACGAGATATTCGTCTACCTGAAGCTCTCGGAGTCGGCCGAGACGGACCTCGAAGACACGAGCGGCGTCGCCAACGACCAACTGCTGATGAGCGTCGCACCCGACACCGACATCGAGGAGGACGAGGACGTGACGGTCGTCCTCGACCGCTCGCGCGTTCACCTCTTCGACACGGAGACGGGCGAGGCCATCAGCCACGGCATCGAGACGCCCGTCCAGACGAGCGGCGCGCCCGGCACGGAAGCGGAAAGCGACGACTGACGCGCCCGTAACACGGCCCGCGTCGGTTCGTCCTCGACCCCGCACGCGACTCGCACAGCCCGCACAACGCTTATCGGAGCCACACCACATCACACATCCATGGTCAACGAACTCGGTCTGTTCTACCTCGGCGGGATGACGGTCCTGTTTTTCTTCTGGGCCTACGGCATCGTCTCGTTCCTCCTCGACCTGAAGAACAAGTTCATTCCGAAGGGCAAGCAGTACCTCCGCGGGCGACGCCGACTCAAGGAGGAAAAGCGTCGCGAGGAAGAGCGCAAAGAGCGCGAAGAACAGCTCTACTGACGCCCAGTCTCGACCCGTGCCAGTCGCCTCGTCCCGCCTCGTCGTTCGCCTCACCTCGCGTCCCGAACGCCGTCTGACCGGGCGCTCGCGGTCGATTCTGGCAATTCAGGCCAAAGAACGTGAAACTTAACACCACCTGTAGTTAATCATCGAATCATGAGTACGGAATCATCGGTCCGAGTCGGTATCGTCGGACTCGGAAACATCGGACACCACCACGCAGACCGCCTCGTCGACCTCGGCGCGACCCTCGTCGGCGGCCTCGACATCCAGGCGGACGCCCGTCGTCGCTTCGCCGAGAAGTACGACGTGAACACCTACGAGGAGAAGTCGGAACTGTTCGGGGAGGTCGACGCGGTCATCATCACCACGCCGAACCGCTTCCACGAGGAGTACGCCGTCGCCGCGCTCGACGCGGGCCTCGACGTGCTGCTCGAAAAGCCGCTCGCGCACTCGCTCGAATCGGCCGAGCGAATCGCCGAGGCGGCCGAGGAGGCCGACGGCTTCTGCATGGTCGGCTTCAACAACCGCTTCGCCAACCCCGTCGAGGTCGTCCGCCACCACTACGAGGAAGGTCGCTTCGGCGACGTCACCCACGTCGAGGCCAACTACGTCCGCCGCCGCGGCATCCCCGGCCGCGGGTCGTGGTTCACCTCCAAGAAAGTCGCCGGCGGTGGCTCGCTCATCGACATCGGCGTCCACGCAATCGACCTCGCGCTCTACTTCCTCGACTTCCCCGAGGTCGTCGAGGTCTCCGGCGTCACCCGCTCGGAGTTCGGCGACCGCGACGACTACACCTTCGTCGAGATGTGGGGCGACGACGTCGGGCCGGAGGCCTTCGACGTGGACGACTCCGCGAGCGCCTTCATCCGCACCGAGGAGGGGACGACCATCTCCCTCGAAGTCGCGTGGGCGACGAACCGCCCGACCAACGACGAGTTCTTCCTCCGCGGCACGGAGGGCGGCGTGCGCTTCGACCGCGCGAGCCACGACCTCCAGTTCTACGAGGACGGCGTCGGCGGCGGCAACCACCTCTCGACGGCCGACGTAGAGACGCAGGACAACGACACCCACAAGACCGAACAGGAGGCGTTCCTCGCGGCCGTCGCCGAGGGCGAACACCCCGGCCGCAACACGGTCGAACAGGGCCTCGCCGTCCAGCGCGTCATCGACGCCATCTACCGCTCGTCGGAGACCGGGAAAGCGGTCCGCCTCGACGCGGTCGAGACCGAGACGCCCCCGGCGAACTGACCACCGCGAACGCGAACACTTCACAGCCCCACTTTTCACACCATGTCCGTCATCGACTCACTCAAGCGCCCGGAACACACCGGCGAGAACCGCTGTCTGCCGTGTACCGCCGTCAACGTCGCGCTGGTCGTCCTCGTCGGCCTCGCGGTCAGCGTGCTCTCGCCGCTGGTCGGCTTCGTCGTCCTCGTCGGCGGCGCGCTCGCCGTGTACCTGCGGGGCTACGTCGTCCCCGGCACGCCCTCGTTCGCGCCCCGGGTCGTCTCTGCGCTCGGCCTCGCCGGCGTCTTCGACCACGGCGACGCGGACTCGTCTCCCGACCGCCGGTCGGAGTCGCTCGACGCCAACGTCGACCCCGACGTGATGCTCTCGACGCTCCTGAACGCCGGGGTGCTCGTCGAGGAGGAAGACGGCCTCTTTCTCGCCGACGACGCCCGCGAGGAGTGGGAGTCGACGATGGCGACGCTCCGGAAGACCACTGACGAGGAACTCGCCGAGGCCGTCGCCAACGCGGTCCCGTTCGACGCGACGGTCGACGCCGAGTTCGGCGGTATCTCGCTGGACGGTCCCTCGATGTCCGTGTGGATTTCCCGGCCGCAGGCCATCGCGGACGTGGCGACGCTCTACACGGTCGTCGAGCGCGGCGTCGACCCGATGGTCGCGCTCGCGGCCACGGAGCCGATGCGGATGTTCACCGAGGTCTGTCCGGACTGCGGCGGCGCGGTCGAGGAGACGACGACGCGCAACTGCTGCGGCGGCACCGCGGGGCTGTACGACTCGCCGGAGCACGAGGTTCTCGGCTGTGCGGACTGCGGCGCGGTCGTCTACGAGTTTCCCGACGAGTAGCCGTTGCTGAGGGCCGTTGCTGGCGGGGAATGGCCGAGCGGAAAAGACGCGAGCGGAACCTGACGACGCGGCTTCAGACGATTTCGTCGCGGTTCGGAACCTCGTCGCGGCCGAGCAGAATCTCCTGTCCTTCCACGTCTTCGAGCGCGGCGACCAGCCCGCCGACCTCGACGACGCCCTCTTCGGTCTCGATGTGGAGCGACGCGACCTCCTCCGTGTCCTCGAAGGCCGTCTCGATGACGCGCCCTTCGACCACGATGGGGTCGCCGGTCTCGATGTCGCGGCCGGAGACGGAGGCGTAGAAGTCGCCTTCTATCTCGCGGATGTCTTTGACGGCCCGGCGGATGGAGGCGTAGCGGCGCGGGAACGGCCGGCGCTTGCCGTTGGCGACGATGGTCTCGGCGGTGCTCCAGAGGACGGTCCCGAAGAAGCCGCTCACGAGGAAGCCGAGCGCGGAGCGGTTGAAGATGACGCCGTAGCGGTCGCGGTCGTCGCGGAGGGCGTCTTGGGTCGCGTAGATGGAGTACTCGCCGTCGGCGACCGCGAGGACGGGCGAGGTGATGCCGCGGCGGGCGCGCGCGATAGTCGCCACGTCGAGGTAGTTGAACTCGTCCGGGTCGGGCGCGCGGGAGGCGGGCGTCACGAGCAGGTCGATGCTGACGCCGCTGTCGATGGCCGCCGCGAGGTCGTCGCGGAAGCGACGAAGCAGGTCGGGCGTCAACGAGAGCACGAGTTCGTACTCCGCGGCCTCGATAATCTCCTCGATGTAGCGGAGGATGGTCGACCGCGACTTGACGAGCGAGACGGCCTCGGTGTCGCGTGCCGGGGCGGTGTAGCGCGCCTCAAGCTCCTCGATGAGCTCCTCCAGCGAGGTCTTGACGTTCGCGAAGGCGTCGTCGGGGTCGACCGCGACGATTTTCATCGGCCGCGACTCACGGAGCTCGACGAGGCCGCGGTCCGACAGGCTCCGGACCGTGTCGTACACCCGCGGCTGGGGGATGCTGGTTCGGTCGGCGATTTCGCTCGCCGTCAACTGTCCGTGTTCGAGGACGGCCAGATACGCGTCTATCTCGTACTCGCCGAGGTTGAAGCGCTCACCGACTCGCTCCATGGTGAGCCGCAGTTCGTCAGCCATGGTCGTGACGTGTACGGCATCACCTAAATCATTTACTGAAATCCGAGTAGCACAAAATTCCGAAAACAAGTGGCACAAACGGTAGCAGACCGGCTGTCGGTCGCTGTTTGACGGGGGGCGGGCCGCCGCTCACATGTACATCCGGTCGTCGGGGAGGTCCGCCTCGCTGTCGCGGAGTCGCTCGGCGAGTTCGGCGTAGTACTGCTGGACCTCGGCCGCGAACGACTCCAGCGGCGAGGAGTCGACGCCGAGGTCGTACACGTCGTCTGCGGCCTCGACGAGTCGAATCGCCGCCTCCACGTCGGGCGCTTGGGCGTGGACGGGCGTGACGTAGACGCCGACGCCGAGGGGCGACCCGATGCCGCGCTCGACGAGCGCCGCGTTGGTGCCGTCGAAGAACCCTCGGCCCATCGGGTGGATGCCGCTGTCGGCGAGTCGCGCCTCGCGGTAGTCGTCGGTGGCGATGTAGAACACGCGGTGTTCGTCGGGGCCGTGGGCCATCGGAATCCCCGAGAGGACGGCCAGCTCCTCGACTTGGTTGCGCTCTGTCCACTCGAGGATGGCGTTACCGAACTGGGTGCCGTGGACGGCCGGGACGAACAGCTCGCCGACGAGGACGGTCACGTCGAGGTCCTCGCGGGAGAATAGCCGGGTGTGATGCCGGGGGCGGCCGTTTTCGAAGGGAGTCACCGCCGGGAGACCCTCGACGGTGAGGTGGCCGGTCTGTTCGAGGTCGAGGTGGTCGACGATGAAGTCGACGGCCGTGAGGCCGGCGAGTCCGAACGACGAGAAGCCGCAGAGGAGCGCTCGGCTGGGCGGCGTCTCGTGGGTGATGCGGAAGTCGGGGCGGGCGCTCGTCGCGTTGACCATGCAGATACTGCGACGCCCCGACACTTAGCCGTTCACCGCGACCGAACCCTCGGAGTAACAACCCTTTTTTCACCGCTCTCCGTTGCGGTTTCCATGGACGGAGTCGAGGGGGTTGCCGACGTGTCGGGCGCGGTCGGCGGGACGCTGACGGCGGGGAGCCACGTCGCGGTCGCCCCGCTCCAGTCGACGGCAATCGAGCCGCCGGCGTTCGTGCCGGACTACCTCCTGTTTCCGGGGTGGCGCATCGCCGTCGCTCTCGTTATCGTCGCCCTGGCGGTCGGGCTCTCGAAGTACATCGTCCGCCTGCTCGGACGACCGGTCGCCCGGCAGTTCCGGCGGCAGAGCGTCGCCCAGACGGTCCTCCGAATCGCCCGGCTCGCTATCGTCCTCCTCGGCGTCGGTCTCGGGGCGAACGTCCTCGGCCTCGAACTCGGCGACATCGTCCTCTCGGTGACGGTGTTCTCGGCGGTGCTGGGTATCGTCCTCGCGCCCATCGTCGGGAGCATCATCAACGGGGTGTTCGTCCTCTCGGACCAGCCGTTCGAAATCGGCGACATGATAGAACTCGACGACGGCACGAAGGGCTTCATCGACGAGATAACCCTGAGCTACACGAAGATATTCACCCTCGACAATACGTTTCTGGTGATGTCGAACTCGAACATCCGCGACCGCGACGTCATCAACTACTCCGCGGAGGACGAGCGGACCCGCCTGTCGCTCGACGTGCTCGTCACCTACGAGTCCGACATCGACGCCGCCCGCGACCTCGTCGAGCGCGCCGCCCGCGACTGCGACTCGGTGGTCGAAGGCGGTCCGGACATCCGCATCGGGAGCGCCCGCTACCCGGCGAAGCCGACCGCCTACATCAACTCCTACGCCGACAACGGCGTCCTCCTGCGCCTCCGCTACTGGGCGCTGAAACCGTACAAAATCGGTCGCATCCAGTCGGAGGTCCAGACGCGGCTCTGGACGCTCGTCGAGGAGTCCGAGGCCACCGTCGAGTTCGCCTACCCGCACACGCACCTCGTCTTCGACGAGACCAGCGGGAGCCTCCACGTCACCAGCGACGAGGCCGCGAACCAGCGTCACGCCACCGCGTCGCCGGCGCCGGGAGCGCCCGTCCAGCCGGTCTCTGACGGCGAGGGTGTCGACGCCCCGGAAACCCCAACTGACGCGACCGACGCCACGGAGCCGACGGACGTCGAGTCAGCGGATGCCGAGTCAGCGGATGCCGAGTCAGCGGACGCCGAGCCGACGGACGCCGAGTCGACGGACACCACCGACGACTGACGAGGAACGGCGGACACAGTCGGAACTGGGAACCGCATCGGAACCGGGAAAACGGGAAATCGAATCTGAACCCGAACCCGAGAGCCGCCGGCTCAGTCGTCCGCGCGGACGGTGATGACCGTGCAGTCGAGCTTTTCGCGGAGGAACACGTCGATGTCGGGGTCGTCGAGGAACCGGCGGAGCATCCGTCGCCAGCGGCTCGCCTGTTTCGACCCGATGACGACGATGTCGGCCTCCTCGGCGGCGACCTCTTCGAGAATCGTCTCCTCGACGAGGAAGCCTCGGCGGACCACGTAGCGCGCGCGGACGAGCGGGCCGAACTCGGCTTCGACCGCCCGCTTGAGTTCGGTCCGCGTGACGCCGCGGTTCGACTGGTAGAGGTCGACGTGGAGGACCGTCAGCTCGGCGTCGCGCTCGCGCGCGACGCGGACGGCCTCTTCGAGCGTCGCCCGGGAGTGTTTCGAGAGGGGGTACCGAACCGGGACCACGACCCGTGTCATACTCCGAAGCCACTCGCCGGGCGTGCGTGAACCTTTCCCTCTCGGTCGGCTTGGCCGGCGGACGCGCGCCCGTTTCCGACCCCTCGACCGCGCTCAGTCGTCGGCGCGGGTGGCCGACCGGCGCTCGATGCGCCCTTCGACCGCGGCGTCGAAGCCGACCTCGCGGGCGTACCGCGCCAGCGCGTCGTGCTGTATCTCGAACTCGCCGACGCGGTGGGCCTGCGTGATGGCCGGGAACTCCTGTGTGCTGTGGAGCAGGTAGTCGCTCGTGGCGACGGTGTAACGCGCCTCGGGGTCGACCGGCTCGCCGCCGACGAACGCCTCGACGACCTCGTCACGGTCGTCGTCCCAGACGATGCGCGCGCCGCTGACGTGGGCGTGCCACCAGTCCGGTTCGCCGAAGCCCATCTCGGTCCCGCGGGCGGCCCCGAACGCCGCCAGTAGCTCCGTACCGGTCACCTCGGCGACGACGAGGTGCTCCTCGAAGGGGACGAGGCTCACGAGGTCGGCGTGGGTCACGTCGGGGCCGACGGGCGGGCCGGAGCGGATGCCGCCGCTGTTCTGCAGCCCCACGTCCGCGCCGGTCGCCCAGCGGTAGGCGTCGGCGATGGCGTTGCCGACGCGGCACTCGCCGGCCGCGACGGTCTCCTCGGCGCGGTCCATCGGGCGGTCGATTCGACAGAGCACCTCGTCGAGGCCGGCGGCGTCGACGCGGCCCGCCAGCGCCGCGACCAGCCCCTCGTCGGCCCGGTACTCGGCGGTCCGGTGGCGGACCGTCTCGATTCTGTCGGCGGCGACGCGGACCTCCCAGACGACGTGGCCGTTCGCCCCGGGGCGGACGATTGGTACGCCGTCGACCACGTCGTCGCGCTCGGCGTGGACGTGGCCCCCGAGGACGAGGTCCACGTCGCACCGGGCGACGAGTTCGTCGTCGCCGCTACCGAGGTGCGAGAGCGCGACGACGAGGTCCGCGCCGTCGTCTCTGAGCGCGGCGGCCGCGTCGGCGGCGGCCGCGTAAGGGTCGGAGAAGCCGACGTCGGCCGCCTCCGGGTTGATAGTGCCGGTCGCGGGGTCGGTGACGCCGAAGAAGCCGAGGGTCAGCCCGTCCACCTCGCGGGTCGTTCGCGGGACGGTTCCCTCGTCGGCGGCGAACCGGCCGCCGTCCTCGCCGTGGACGTTGCTCGTGACCCACGTCGGTCGGCTCGCGGCGACGAGTTCGCGGGTCCGGCTCGGCCCGTAGTCGAAGTCGTGGTTGCCGAACGTTTCGAGGTCGGCGTCCACGGCGTCGTAGAAGTCGAGCGCCTGTCCGCCGCGCTCGACGAGCGAGAGGACGCCCGGCGCGGTGTTGTCGCCGGTGCCGACCACGAGCGTGTCGTCGCCGTCGAGGGCGCTGACGCAACCCGCGAGGCGGCCGGCGCGCTCGGTGTCGTCGAAGACGTTCTCGATGTCGGAGTAGTGGAGGAGCCGAGGCATTCGCTTCTCGAATGTGGCGGTGCGGGCGGATAAGAAGCCGTCGGGACGGCCCGCGCCGTCGACGTGGGCCAACCCGAGTCGGACCGACGCGGGCCGGTCTCGACCGGGTGAGCGTCGTCTCTACTCGCCGTCTTTCCCTTCGAGTTCGAACGCGACTTCGACCTCGGCTTGGTACTCTCGGGTCTCGACGGACGCGAGTTCGACGCCGAGTTCCTTTACTTCGACCCAGTGGACGCCCGCGAGCGTCTCCTCGGCGCGGTTAATCGCGTCGTCGACGGCGGCGTCGAAACTCTCTGCACTCCGACCGACAAGGGTGATTTTCTTGAACACCATCTCGTCGGACCCTTCGTCTTACTATCACAAATAATCGTCCCCGATTCGGCGGCGACGGCGGGACGAGCCGAAGGGGCGGGCGGCGGTACGTGGCGGAAGGGTGCGCGGCTCACTCGTCGGGCCGATACGGACGCGCCGTCTCGGCTCGCGCCGCGACGCGCGTTCGCCCCCACGACACGGCCGCGGAGTCGTAACTCACGACCAGCGCCTCCGGCCCGCCCATGTGGTCGTAGACGACGAGCGTGACCGACGCCGTCGTCGGTCGGTCCACGACCACGACGCCGTACGGCGGGTCGCCTTCGACCGCGGACACGCGGACGCCGGCGTCGACCATGGCGTCGAGCCCGTCGGGGTACCGGTTCGAGAGCCAGTCGAGGGACTCCGCCGAGAGAACGAGCGTGGCGCTGTCACCGAGCCGCGCGAGTTGCTCGTGCGCTTCGGGCCAGATGCTGAACAGGAACGGGCCGTTGAACCCGGAGATACTCGTCGATTCGCCGAGGTCGAACTCGAGCGGGGAGCACTCTTCCATCGCCGCGAGGTCGCCGGTGCAGACGACCGCGTCGCGGAACAGCGAAGGTGGCGGGTTAACCGATTCCGGGAGGCGGTCGAGCACCGGTTTCGCGTCGAGCACGTTCGCCATCGACCGGAGCGCCTCGTCGTGCGTCTCCAAGGCGACGCGACCCGCGCTCGTGGCGACGAAGCCGCCGTTCGACCGCTCGACGAGTCCGAGTTGAACGAGGCGCTCGACGCCGCGGTCGACGGTGGACCGAGAGACCGAGAGCGCGCGGACGAGGTCGGCCTTCGAAAGCGACTCCGACGAGAGCGCCTGGAGAAGCCGACGGCGGCGGCCGACCGCCTCGAACGCGTCGGCCGCGTCCCCGCCCTCGTCTTCGTCCTCGTCACCAATCCAACTCGACATCGGTGTGAACATCTCAGGGCCTACACAAATGTATATCGGGACTCCGGATATTCGCCCGCAATCGGGGGGCTCGGGCGGACCGGCGGCCGCCTCAACGTGTCAACGAGATGTTGATTCGAGGCGTTTCTGCAACGCGCCGACGACGTCGGAGAGGTGTGCGGTCCCCCAGATGGCGACGATGACCCCACCGACGGCGTCGAACACGAGGTCGAGGAGCGTGTCGTCGAGGCCGTACTGCGTCAGCACCGACGCGGTGCCGGCGAGCGAGGCAACCCCCGAGATGGCGAACTCGATGACTTCCCAGAAGACCCCGAACGCGAGCACGAAAAGCAGGATGAAGACGAACATGAACCGCGGCGGCAGGTAGATGTCCGCCGTGTGCTCGTCGACCGCGCGGACGGTCGCGTAGCCGGCGGCCGCCACGACCGACGACGACAGCGCGTGCGTGAGGTGGTCCCACCACCAGACGCCCGCGTAGAAACTGGTCTCCGAACCGGGGAAACCGACCGTACCCAGCGCGTGGAGGAACGCCGCCGTCGATATCCAGAGCGTCAGTCCGGCGTCCATCGGGATGCGGTAGTCGCGTTCGAGTAGCGCCGGGAGGTAGGTCACGCCGAGGCCGACGAGCGCGTTGACGACGATGCCGAGGTTCCCGCGGTCGAGGCCGATGAAGACGAGACCGACGAGGACGACCTGCATCGCCCGCGAGAGCTGGCGCTGGCGTCGCGCGTCGATGTGGAGGTGCGAGCGAATCTTCACGACGACTCACCGCCCTCTCTCGTGGCGTCGTCGTCAGTTCCCGCTGGACTCACGTCCTCGGCGACGTCCGCCACCTCCTCGGGGAGCCGCTCGCGCGAGCCGGCCCGGCGGCGGAAGTAGTACTCGAACAGCAACCCGGCCCCGAGTCCGGCGACGGTGGCGGCGACGAAGTCCCACATCAGCCCCGCCTCGACGACGTGTTCGGGTCGGCCGTTCAACAGCAGGCGCGTCCCGAGATAGAGGTCCGAGAGCCACTGGACGACCGCCCAGACGCCGGCGGCGGCCATCGTGGCGATGACGACGAAGAAGACGGCGAACGAGTGGTTCATCCGGACCGGCGTGAACACGTCGAGTTCGACGGCGACGATGAGCGCGATGGCGGCCACCGCGAGGTACGTCGAGACGCGTCCGGTGAACGTCACGCCGCCGATGGTCTGGCCCCGAACGAGGACGCGAGCGACGAGCGGGAGCGACGCGAGCGCGACGACCTCCCACGGCAGCATCGCTCTCGGTTCGCGGAAGGCGACCGCCGGAACGACGGTGACCGCGGCGACGACGGCCGCGAACCCGCCCCAGACGAGGTCGCCGCCGGTGACGACGCTCCCGACGGCGACGGCGATGAGGAACCCCACGAACAGCCACGCGAGTACCGCGTTGAGCCGTCTACTCCGGACGAATTGCGCCAGCTCCGTCTGTGCGGCCTGCGACATGCTCGTCCGTTAGCGACGGGCTGAGAAAACGTTTGGGCGAAGACGCCCCGTTTCGATTACGTGTTCGTTCCGTGAACGACCTCGTAGTCGTTCCCACCACCGTTCGACACGCCGATGATTGCCCACTCGTATGGAAGGTCGATACCGCGAAGCCGCTCTCGAAGCGCGCTGATGTGGTCGTCCCACGTCACGAAGCAGCGGAACCGATACGGTGTCTCGGTTCCGCCGTCTGCGAGCACCGGACGGCATTCGGTCGCTTCTCGCGAACTCAGTGCGGTCACGTGGACCGTACGCCACTTGCGTTCGGCCAGCATATCGGTTCCGTCGCCCGAGACGGAGTAGCCGAGCCGGCCGAATATCGACCGAGCCTCCTGGACGGGAGGCATCGAAGCCTGGGCCATGCACGTCTACGTACACCCGCACCCCTGATAAAGATTGCCACGGTATGACATACCAATAGTTGACGAACGGTCGCGCCGGGCGCTCGACTACTCGTGAGCGGCGTCCCACTCCTCGGGCTTTCTGACGTTTCCGCAGTTGTTGCACTCGATGCGGGCCATCGTGTCCATCGCGGTGTCGAACGAGTCGCAGTTACCGCAGAGGTACCCCCATCGGCTCTCGGCGTCCTCGGTCGAGTACACCACGTAGAACGGTCCCTTCGAGCCGCGCTCGGCCTCGTCAGTGGCGACGAAGACAGTCTTGCCGCTCGATACGGTCTGGGTCTGGAGTTCGGCCATGCCACCGATTCGCGCGGGGGTGGCTTAAGAAATTGGTCCCTACGTCCGGAACGACTCGCCGCAGCCGCAACTGCTCTCGGCGTTCGGGTTGTTGACGTGGAAGCCCGCACCCTGCAGGCCGCCCTCGAAGTCGAGGGTGGAGCCGCCGATGTAGTTCATGCTCGCGGGGTCGACGAACACACGGAGGCCGTGCTGTTCGACGACCGTGTCGTCGTCTTCCGGTTCGTTGTCGAAGCGCATCCCGTAGGACAGCCCGGCGCAACCGCCCTGCTGAACGAACAGCCGGAGGCCCGCCACGTCGGTGTCCATCGACTCTCCTTCGAGGAGGGAGACGGCTTCGTCCGCGGCCGCGGGCGTGACCGTGACCGCCACATCGCCGCCGCCACTCGCGGATTCCGTGCTCATACGCCCCACTATACTGTGGGAACGGTTAACTGTGGCGCAGGCGGAACCCGGTGCCGGCTCGGTAGGATGTGGCTACCGGCCGCAAGTCAGAGGAAAACGAGTCGAACGAGCCGCGTTCGCCTACTCTTCGAACCGCTCGCGGACGCTCTGAGCGTGGGCGTCGAGTCCTTCGGCCTCGGCGAGCGTCGTAATCGTCTCCGAGAGCTCCGACAGTCCCTCGCGGTCGAGGCGCTGGACCGTCGTCGAGCGGACGAAGTGGTCCACGGAGAGCCCGCCCTGTCGCTTCGCGCCGCCGCCCGTCGGGAGGACGTGGTTCGTCCCGGAGGCGTAGTCGCCGGCCGCGACGGGCGTGTACGGGCCGAGGAAGACGCTCCCCGCGGAGTCGATGCGGTCCAACAGCGCCTCGTCGTCGTCGGCCTGAATCGTCAGGTGCTCGGCGGCGTACTCCTCGGCGAACAGCACCGCCTCGGACATCGACCGCGCGAGGAGGACGCCCGACGCGTCGCCTTCGAGCGCCGCCTCGATGGTCTCGGTCCGCTCGCGCTCGCTCGCCTGTCGTTCGACCTCCGCGACGACTTCCTCGGCGAGGTCGGCGTCGTCCGTGACGGCGACGACCGACGCGTTCGGGTCGTGTTCGGCCTGCGCGACGAGGTCGGCGGCGACGAACCGCGCCTCGGCGGTCTCGTCGGCGACGACGAGCACCTCGGAGGGACCGGCGAGGAAGTCGATGTCCACGTCGCCGCGGACCTCGGCCTTCGCCGCCGTGACCCACTTGTTGCCCGGCCCGACGACCTTCTGGACGGCCTTCACCGTCTCCGTGCCGTAGGCGAGCGCGGCGATGCCCTGCGCGCCGCCGACCGAGTACACCGCGTCCGCGCCCGCGACGTGCATCGCGGCGAGCGTGACGGGGTTCATCTGGTCCGCGGGCGGCGTGGTGACCGCGACGTGTTCGACCCCCGCGACCTTCGCGGGGATGACGCCCATCAGGACGCTCGACGGGTAGGCGGCGGTGCCGCCGGGTGCGTAGACGCCGACTCGGTCCAGCGGGCGGTAGCGACGCCCGAGCTCGCGGCTGCCGGCGTCGCCGAACTCCTCGCGCCAGTCCTCGGGGACCTGTTTTTCGTGGAACTCGCGGACGTTCGCCGCGGCGGCCTCGATGGCCTCGCGCACGTCGTCGTCGATTTCGTCGTAGGCGCGCTCGGCGGCGTCGGTCACGTCGATGTTACCGACCTGAACGCCGTCGAACTCGCTTGAGAACTCACGGACCGCCGCGTCGCCCTCGCGGCGGACGCGCTCGACGATGTCGCGCACGTCGGAGCGAACCTCCTCGACCCCGGCGTCCCGCTCGAAGAAGGCGCGGCGGGCGTCGGTGCCGAGGTCGGCCAGTTCGCGAACCTCGATGTTCATACCCCGGCTTTGCGGCCGGCGCGAAAAGTCGTTGCGGAAGCGGTGGGCGGCGCTCGCGTCCCGCGCCGCGGCCTCGCGCGACCTACGCCACGTCGCGCTGTTCCGTGTACGTCAGCGTCCGGTCGTCGGTCTCGATGGTCGTCTGGACCGTAATCCAGCCGTCGGCCTGTCGGACCGCGAACGCCTCGGAGTACGAGAGTTTGACGCGCTTCGTCGTCGTGTAGGACTCGCCGGCCGCGAGGTCGCCGACCGCTTGGGACCCGCGCCAGACCTCGTCGTCCGGGTCGGTGCTGTTACCGACGAAGATGCGGCTGTAGACGGTGACGCCGGAACTGTCGGCGTCCTGCTGGTTGGTTATCGTGCTCGTCACGTCGCGGCACGTCTGGCCACACTTCTCGATGTTGTCGACGACGACGCCGAACGGCGGCACCGATTCGCTCTCGGACGCGTCGCCGTCTCCGTCGCCGCTACTGCTGTCTCCGCTCTCGCTGTCACTACTTCCGCTGTCGCTGCTACCGCTGTCGCCGTCGTCGGGCGGCGCGGTCGTCTGCGTGGGGAACGGTTCGTCTGAGTCGCCGGCGTCGTCGGAGAACGGTCCGATTCCGGTCACGAACGCGGCCGAGACGCCGGCCGTGAGGAGGACCAGAACTGTCGCGGCGACGAGGAGTGTTCGTCTCATAACTGAATTGAAACTTCGTCTTGGACGGCTGTCGTTCAGCTCAGTTGCCGGCTACCTTCGGGTCGCACTTAGTTACGCACCCGAAAAGTCGGTGGCGAGGTCGCTTAGCGAGTCCCCAAGCGACCCGTCGAGGGCCTCGTTCAGGAAGTCGCTAACGAGGTCGTGGATGTCCGAGACGAACTCCGGGACCGGGCCGGGGAGTTCGCCGGGCGGCCCCTGCTGGCCGGCCTCGGGGCCCGATTGCTGTGCGTTCTCGCTCGGTGCGGCGGCGGCGACGCCCGCGGTCGCGACGAGAGCCGCGAGCGCGACGCCGACGAGGGTGAGTCTGCGTCGGTTCATGGTGAATCGCTTCGGTCGCCACTCGCGGAGCGACGCTCATGAATACGGGACACCGTGGCGGGCGTTTTGCGCCGGTTTCGCCGAGTTTCGCCGCGGTTCGCGTCGAATTGCCGCCGGTTCGGGGGCGCTACTGACCCAACTGCTCGCGCATGGCGGCGAACCCGGCTTCGGGGTCCACGTCCGCGCCCTGCGCCTCCAGCGCCTCGCCGAGGGCGGTCAGGAGGAACGAGACGTTCTCCGGCCGCGCCGAGTGGCCCATACAGCCGACGCGGAAGATGTCGCCCGCGAGCGCGCCGAGGCCGCCGGCGATTTCGAGGTCGTAGTGGTCGAGCACGTAATCGATGGCCGCGCCCGCGTCGACGCCGTCGGGGACGAGCACCGCGTTGAGGCTGGGGAGCCAGTACTCGTCTTCGGGGTTGAGTCCGAGGCCCATCGCCTCGACGCCGGCTTTCAGCGCGCCCGCGACCCGGCGGTGGCGCGCCCACCGCTCCTCGATGCCCTCCTCGGCGACCAGTCGGAGCGCCTCGCGGATGGCGTAGACGTTGGTGATTGGCGCGGTGTGGTGGTACGATCGGTCGTCGCCCCAGTAGCCCTCAAGCAGCGACAGGTCGAGGTACCACGAACGAGGCGGCTCCTCCCGCGAGAGCACCTTGTCCATCGCGCGGTCGTTGAGCGTCAGCGGGCTCGCGCCCGGCGGGCACGACAGGCACTTCTGCGGCCCGGAGTAGGCCACGTCGATGCCCCAGTCGTCGACTTCGAGTTCGACCCCGCCCAGCGAGGTGACGGTGTCGGCGACGACGAGCGCGTCGTGGTCGTGGGCGATGCTCGTCAGTTCGGGGACGCCCGGCTGTTTCACGCCCGTCGAGGTCTCGGCGTGGACGAACCCGAACACGTCCGGCTGGTGCTCGTCGAAGGCGTCCTGCACGTCAGCGGGGTCGAGCGGCTCGCCCCACGGCGCGTCCACGTGGACGACCTCGCCGCCGGCGCGCTCGGCCATCGACTCCATGCGCCCGCCGAAGTAGCCGTTCGTCGGGACGAGCATCGTGTCACCCGGTTCGACGAGGTTGCCGATGGCGGCCTCCATCGACGCCGACCCGGTCCCCGAGACCGGAATCGTCCACTTGTTGTCGGTGCGGAACGTGTAACGCATGAGCTCCTGCACCTCGTTCATGATGTCGATAAACGACGGGTCGAGGTGACCGACGAGCGGCGTGGACATCGCGCGGAGCACGCGCGGGTGGACGTCGCTCGGGCCGGGGCCCATCAGCGTGCGATTCGGCGGGGTGAGTTCGCCGACATCGGGTGCATCGGACATGGTCTGACTGCACGTGCCACGCAAACGGGCAAAAGGGATGTGATTGCGGAACGCTGTGAAAAGGACTCGGCGGGCGACCCCGACCCGTTGGAGGCCAGCCGAGTGCTTCGAGTAGCCCGCTCAGCCCGACAGCGCCTGCGCGACCTTCTCTATCGGGTGCGGCGGTCGCCGCGCCGCGTCGTCCCTGTCTTCCAGTTGCGTCCGGCACGACGCGCCGGGAGCGACCACTTCGTCGCCCCGGCTCTCGTCGACCTGTTCGAACAGGATGTCTCCCATGGCCTTCGAGAGGTCGTAGTGTTCGGCCTCGTAGCCGAAGCTCCCAGCCATGCCGCAACAGCTCGAATCGAGCGGGTCGACCTCGTAGCCGACCCGCCGGAGGACGCCCACCGCGTGGTGGTCCTTGTTCAGCGCCTTCTGGTTGCAGTGGCCGTGGTAGGTGAGGGAGCCGAGCGCGCCGCCGTCGGCGACCGCGGAGGCGACGGGCCCGGCCGCGCCGTCACCGTCGGGCGAGCGCCCGCGAATCGGGAGAGTCTCGTCCAGTCGGTGGGTGTCGAGGAACTCCATGACGCCGTAGGCGGCCGCGGCGACCGGCGCGACCGCGTCGTCCGGCAGGAGGTCGGCGTACTCGTCTTGGAACATCACCGCGTCCGAGGGCTCGACGAAGACGACCGACCAGCCGTCTTCGACCGACGGGCGGAGCGTCTCGACGTTGTGTCCCGCGCGCCGCCGCGCGAGGTCGAGGAAGCCGCCGGAGTAGGCGGCGCGACCGCTCGGCTCGACGCCCTCCGCGAGTCGGACGTGGACGCCGGCGGCCTCCAGCACCCGCACCGCCGCCTTCCCGATTTCGGGCGTGACGTAGTTCGTGTAGGTGTCGGGAAACAGGAGGACGCGGTGGTCGGCCTCCGCCGCCGGCACGCGGGGTCGTCGCGCGTCCATCCACGATTCGAGCGTGTCGCGGGTGAACGAGGGGAGCGACCGGTCCGGGGCGATGCCCGCGAGTCGCTCCATCGCGGCCCGCGCACCCGGAATCTCGGCCGCCCAGTTCGAGACGGGCGCGAGGGCGCTTCCGACGCCCGCCAGCCGGTCGATGTTGGCGAACAGGCGCTCGCGGAGCGACGCGCCCGCCTCGGCGTGGTAGGCGTGTTTCACCTCGGCTTTGAGCTTCGCCAAATCGACGCCGGTCGGGCAGTCGTTCTGACAGCCCTTACAGCCGACGCAGAGCCCGAGGACCTCCTCTTGGAACCGGTCTGAGTGAATCTCGTCCTCCGGGAGGTCGCCGCTGATGGCTGCGCGGAGCATGTTGGCCCGCCCGCGGGTCGTCTCGGCCTCGTCCTTCGAGGCGCGGTAGGTCGGACACATCGTCTCCGACCCGGTCTGCCGACAGGTGCCGCAGCCGTTGCAGAGTTCGACGAGGTGCGAAAAGCCGCTCTCGTCCGAGAAGTCCAGCGTCGTCGCGGGCTCGATGGACTGGTAGGCCGCGCCGTACCGGAGGTTCTCGCGCATGTCCGCGCCGACGCCGCGGTCGCCGTCCGGCCCCGGGTCGGAGGGGCCGTCCCGGTAGACGACGTTCCCGGGGTTCATGCGCCAGTCGGGGTCGAACGCCGTTTTCAGCTCCTTGAACGCGCCCCAGAGTTCGGGGCCGTACATCTTGGGATTCCACTCGGTTCGGGCCATCCCGTCGCCGTGCTCGCCCGAGAACGCCCCGCGATGATCCAACACGAGGTCGGTCACGTCGTCGGTGATGGCGCGCATCGTCTCGATGCCCGCGCCGTCCTTCAGGTTCAGAATCGGGCGGATGTGGAGCGTCCCCGCGCCGGCGTGGGCGAAGTACGCGGCCGAGGTGCCGTGTTCTTCCAGCACCGCCTCGAACGACTGGACGTACTCCGCCAACTCCTCGGGGGGGACGCTCGCGTCCTCGATGAACGGGTAGGGCTTCGGGTCGCCCGGCAGCGACATGAGGAGCGGAATCGCCGCCTTGCGGAGCTTCCAGAGGTCCGCCTGCGCCGCGGGCGTGTACGCCTCGATGGCGTCGAACGCGCCGCCGTCGGCGTCGGCGTCGCCACGGGCCTCGCCGTCGCCGTCTCGCAGGAAGTGCTCGTTCGCCTCGCGAATCACCGCCTCGAAGTCGTCGTGCAGTTCGGCGTCGAACTCCAGCATCAGGGTCGCGGCCGTCCCGTCGGGAATTTCCTCGACGTACTGGGCGTACTCGCTGGACTCGGCGGCCATCCGCAGCACCTCGTCGTCCATGAGTTCGACCGCGCTGGCGTCGAAGTCGAGCGCGTCGGGGACCGCCGCCATCGCCGCCACGAGGTCGTCGTAGGCGTAGAGGACGAGCGCCGTCTCCTCGGGGACCGTCACGAGAGACACGGTGGCCTCGACGACGACGCCGAGGGTGCCCTCCGCGCCGACGAACAGTTTGGAGAGGTTGATAACCGTCTCGCCGCCGTCGCTCTCGGAGACGACCTTGTGGAGGTTGTAGCCCGACACCGACCGCTTGAGGCTCGGATACCGCCGCTCGATTTCGTCTTCGTGTTCCTCGACGAGGCCGAGGACGGTCCGGTAGAGGTGGGCCTCGCGGTCGTCCTTCCCGACGATGCGATCCCACTCGTCGCTCCCGACGACCACGTCGCGGGTGTGGACGACCGACCCGTCGGCGAGGACGACCCGCAACTCCTCGGTGTAGGCGTCGGTGATGCCGTAGCGGACCGAGTGCGCGCCCGTGGAGTTGTTGCCGATGCCGCCGCCGACGGTCGCCCGGTTCGATGAGGCGGGGTCCGGCGCGAACTTCAGTCCGTGGTCGGCGAGGCGGTCGTCGAGGTCGTCCTGCACCACGCCGGGTTGGACCCGCGCCCGCCGCGCGTCGGGGTCCACGCAGACGATTTCGTCCATGTACTTCGAGCAGTCGATGACGACGCACCCGGGGCCGACGGTCTGTCCCGCCAGCGACGACCCCGCCCCGCGCGGGAGGACGGGAACGTCGTGCTCGGCCGCCGTCCGCACCGCGGCGCGCACGTCGTCCTCGTCGCGGGGGACGACCACGCCCGCCGGGCGCGCCCGGTAAATCGAGCCGTCGGTCGCGTACAGCACCTGCGCGTACTCGTCGAAGCGCACCTCGCCGGAGACGACTTCCCGAAGGTCGGCGGCGAGGTCGGCGTGCTCGGCTACGTCGACCACGTCGTAGTCGCGCGACTCCTGAAACCGCCGGAAGTCGCCTCGTTCCTCGCCGTCCGTCTCCGCCGCGATTCGGGTCGCCCGCGAAGGGCCGTCGCCAGACATTATCACGTATAATCGTGCAGGATAGCAAAAACCTGTGTGTGACTCGCCATGTTTGCCAGAAGCGGTAGTCGTTCGCGGCGGACCGGCTTCGTCGCGCGCGGGCCGAGTGTGCCGAGTTGGGTGAGAACCCGTCTACTGCGGCGGGTTCCGGGGGTAGTTCCCGACGCCGGTCCGCAGTTCGCCGTCGGCGACAACCCAGCCCTGGCGGTCCGCCGGGAGGTCGTAGGCGGCGACGTGGTCGACGTACTCGTTGTAGTTCCAGCCGCCGACCCACCACGAGTTCGCGCCGCGGAGTTCGACGCTCACCGAGACGTTCGTCGTCTCGGGGCCGTCGTACCGCACGAACAGCACCGACTCGTAGTCGTAACACCGGGTGTCGTCGCTGTTGCTCGGCCAGTCACACGGGACGAGCCGGGCGTTCTCTCGCGGTTCGAACAGGGGTTCCGTCCCCTCGGGCGCGAGCGTGTCGATGGACTGGTTCACCCGCACGTCGGCGAACAGGTCTATCGCGTCGTGTTCGACGCGGAGCGTGTCGGAGTCGTTCTGACTGTACTCGCTCGCGGGAATCGGCTCCCAGCGGACCAGTCGGTCGTTCTCGACGACCGCCCGGTAGTAGGTCGGGTCGGCGGGAATCTCGTCGGCCCGGAGGCGGAGCATCGGGCCGTACTCCGTTTCGACCACGTCGTACGCCCAGCCCGTCGGAAGCAGGTACTCGCGGGACTCGACGGCGTCGCCGACCGCCGAGGAGCCGTCGCTGACGGGTAACGGCACGAGGACCGTCACGTTCGAAATCGGTTCGTCGGCCGAGACGCGGACGCTGTAGTCGTACTGGCTCCCGTAGGAGTCGAGAAACGAGAGCCGGCCGAACGCCCAGAGGCCGCCGGCCGCGACCGCGACCACGACGAGCGCGGCGACGACGACGATGCCGAGTGTGCGGACGTTCATCGAAACCACCGAGCGGGCTAGTCCGCCCGCTCAGACCGCCGCACCTCCCGCGGCGGTGCCCGCGGTCGACTCCACGAACTCGGCGAAGTCGGCGGCGAACGACTCGACTTCGTCCCAGTCGGTGTACTCGTAGTCGCGGGAGGCGTCCGTGTCGCCGGTCGCGTCCTTGGCGATGCGCTTCATCATCATCCGGGTGAGAAAGCCGTACTCCGAGTACCGAAGCGCCCCGCCGAACGCGGCCATCCGCTCCGGATGCCAGCCGCTCTCTTCGACGAACTCGTCGAGGTACGTCGCGACCTCGGCGCGGGCGTCCTCGTCGTCGAGCGCCGACGACAGCGACACCTGGAAGAAGCCGTTGGGCCGCGCCTCGATGTCGTCGCGGTGCTCGCGGACGAACTCGTAGACCGGCTTCGAGTGCGCGCCAAGATGAATCGACGACCCGACGAGCACCGCGTCGGCGTCGGCGAGCGCCTCGCCAACGTCCGAATCGGCGACCGAGGCGGTCCTCGCGTCGTGCCCGTGCGCCGCCAGCGCCTCGGCGATGCGCCCGGCTATCTTCTCGGTCTGTCCCTCTTTGCTCCCGTACGCGACGAGTATCGTCCCCATACAGCTCACCGCGTACCTGTTGGTTCGCTCACAGCATAACCCCACACACAGCCTCTCACCCCCCGAGAACCGACCGCGTCCCGATTCGACGCGAAGCCGGCCGAGTCGACTCCGACCCGCGAGGAGGAACTATTTTCCCCGTCGCCGCATCACCTCAGAATACAACTCATGAATATCTCGATGGGAACCTATCTGGTCACGCAGTCGGACCGCTCCGGCGGGCGGTCGACGCCGGACGTGGTGCAGGCCGCGGTCGACGGCGGCGTCGACGTCGTTCAACTCCGCGAGAAGCACGCGAGCGCCCGCGACCGCTACGAGGTCGGCCGCGAGGTTCGCGCCGTGACGGCCGACGCGGGCGTCACCCTCGTCGTCAACGACCGGGTCGACATCGCGGCCGCCATCGACGCCGACGGGGTCCACCTCGGCGACGACGACGTGCCCGTCTCGGTCGCGCGCGAACAGCTCGGCGACGACGCCATCGTCGGCCGGTCGGTCTCGACCGTCGCGGGCGCGAGAGCCGCCGAGGAGGCCGGCGCGGACTACCTCGGCGTCGGCGCGGTGTTCGCCACGGACACGAAGGACACGGACCCCGAGCAGTCCGAAATCGGGACCGAGCGGGTGTCGGCCATCGCGGACGCCGTCTCGATTCCGTTCGTCGGCATCGGCGGCGTCACGCCCGACAACGCCGCCGACGTGGTCGCCGCCGGGGCCGACGGCGTCGCGGTCGTCTCGGCCATCACCGCCGCTGACGACCCCGCCGACGCGACCCGCCACCTCGCCGACTCGGTCGCCGCCGGGAGGGACCGCCGATGAGCGGACGAGACGACGCTGACGGCGCGGGTGGACAGGGCGGTTCGGACGGCGCGACCGGTCCGGGCGGCGTGCCTGACGTGGCGCTGGACGAGGTGCTGGCCGCCGTCGCGGGCGAACAGCCGCTCATCAACTCGGTCACGAACGACGTGACGGTCAACGACGTGGCGAACATCACGCTCTACTGGGGCGGCCTGCCGGTCATGTCCGACGACGAGCGCGAAGTCGGCGACATGGTCGGCATCGCCGACGGCTGTCTGCTCAACATGGGGACCGTGAGCGAGTCCGGCGAGGAGACGATGCTGACTGCCGGTCGCGCCGCGAACGAGGCCGGCGTCCCCCTCGTCGTCGACCCCGTCGGCGTCGGTGCGACCCCGACGCGCGACCGGGTCGCGGACCAACTCGTCACCGACCTCGACGTGGACGTGCTCAACGGCAACTACGGGGAAATTTCCGCGCTCGTCGGCGACGACACCGAGGTCCGCGGGGTCGAGTCGGTCGGCGAGTACGCCGAAATCGCCGCCGCGGCCGTCGAGTGCGCCCGGAAGACCGGCGCGGTCGTCGTCGCCTCCGGCGAGACCGACATCGTCGCCACCGAGGAGGCCGCCTTCGAGGTCGACGCCGGCCACTCGATGATGGGCGCTGTCGTCGGCACCGGCTGTATGCTCGGCGTGACGCTCGCCGTGTTCGGGGCCGCCCTCGACGACCCGCTTTCGGCGGCACTCTCTGGGACCGCGGCCTACGGGCTCGCGGGCGAACTCGCCGCAGAGGGCGCGTTCGGCGACTACCGCGGCCCGGCGAGCTACAAAATCGCCTTCCTCGACGCGGTCGCCGGACTCGCGGACGCCTCGACGCCAGACATCGCCGACCGAATCGACCGCATCGAGGTCCGATAGATGCCGGGGACCGCCCCCGACCCGCGGACGCCGCCGTACGTCCTCACCGTCGCCTCCAGCGACTCCGGCGGCGGCGCGGGCATCCAAGCGGACCTGAAGACGATGACTCGGCTCGGCGTCTACGGCGGGTCGGTTATCGTGGCCGCGACGGCCCAGAACACCCGCGGCGTCGAGGGCTCGCACGTCCTCCCGGCCGAGTCGATTCGCGCCCAGTACGAGGCCGTCGCCGACGACTTCGACGTCGCCGCCGTCAAACTCGGGATGCTGGCGACCGCCGAGGCCGTCGAGACGGTCGCCGACTGCCTCGCCGACTACGACGGCCCGGTCGTCCTCGACCCCGTGATGGTCGCCACCTCCGGCGACCGACTGCTGGACGAGGACGCCGTCGACGCCTACGACGCCCTGTTCGCGCGGGCGACGCTCGCGACCCCGAACGCCGACGAGGCCGAGGCGCTGACGGGCGTGTTCCCCGACTCGCCGGCAGCCGTCTCCGAGGCAGCCGACTGGTTCTTCGACCGGGGTGTCGACGCCGTGCTCCTGAAGGGCGGCCACGTCGCCACCGACGACGACACCGTGGTTGACACGCTCGTCACGCCGACGGAGACGACGACGTTCGTCAATCCGCGCATCGACGCGACGGCGACTCACGGGTCTGGCTGTACGCTTTCGAGCGCCGTCGCCGCCCGACTCGCCCGCGGCGACGACCTCGCCGACGCCGTCCGAAACGGCATCGAGTTCACGCGCGCGACCCTCGCCGAACCGGCCGGCGTGGGCGAGGGCGCGGGGAGCGTGAACCACCTCGTCGGCGTCGGCGACGGCTGGACCCCCGACGCGGACGCGGACGCGCCCGACGGCGACGACTGACCGCCGGGCGCGCCGGCACTCGTCCGAGGCGCTCGCGGCACGCGCCTTTTTCCAGACACGTGTCGTATCACGGACATGGCAGAGAAAGCAGCCGCGAACGCGCTCCGCGCCCGAATCGAGAGTGGCGGCGTCGCGCTCGGCGTCCTCGACAACACCTACAGCCCGACGCTCGTGGAGTTCTACGGCGAACTCGGCGTCGACTTCGTGTGGCTCGACCTCGAACACGGCGGACCGAGTTCGCTCGACTCGGGCGCGATGGAGAACCTCCTCCGCGCGGCGGAACGAACCGGCATCGAGCCGTTAGTCCGACTCCCGACGACGGACCCGGAGTTCGTCCGGAAAGCCCTCGACCTCGGCGTCAGGAACGTCTTCCTCCCGCGCGTGGAGTCGGCCGCGGAGGTCCGCGAGGCGGTTCGGTCGGCCCGATTCACCTACGGCGACGGCCCCGGCGACCGCGGCCTCGCGTCGCCGCGCGCCCGCCGGTGGGGGCTCGCCGACGACTACGTCGCGAGCGAGGACCGCGAGACCCTCGTCGGCGTGACCATCGAGACCGCCGAGTCGCTTTCGGACCTCGACGCGATTCTCGACGTGCCCGAACTGGGCTTCGTCTTCATCGGCCCGTTCGACCTCTCGGTGGCGCTCGGCCACCCCGGCGAGATAGACCACCCGGACGTGCAGGAGGCCGTCGAGCGAGTCCGCTCGGCCGCGGTCGAGGCCGGCGTCCCCGTCGGCGGGCTCGGCTTCGGCATGGACGACGTGAACGAGAAGGCGGAAAACGGCTATCAGCTCATCAACCTCGGCAGCACCACCGGCGCGCTCAAGGGCGTCGTCGACGGCTGGTTCGACGCCGCGACGTTCGACCGCGAAGCGTAGCGCCCGCGCCTACTCTGTCGCGTCCGACCCCGAGTCGGACAGCCGCATCGCCACGCTGTACATCTCGCCCGCGGACTCCGATTCGACCGCGGCGGCGACGCGGTCGGCTTCGGCGGCGAGCCACTTCCCCATCTCGCCGGGGACTTCAGCCGCCAGCGACGTCGCCACCGACGCGTGCGCCTCGACGTGGCTCGCGGACCACGGAACCGGGTCCAGCAGGGTCAGTTCGCGGTCGAAGCGCCAGCCGTGCCCCGAGAACAGCGCCCTGAGCGCGTCGGCCGGGTAGAACGTCAGCGCGGGCCGCCCGCGGGCCAACTGGCTCGCCGCGTTTTCGAGCGCGAACAGCTCCCGAACCGCGGCGTCGTCGGGGAGCGGTTCGTAGTCGTCGACGACGAGGTGACAGCCGGGCGCGGCGACCCGCGTTAGCTCGCTCGCGACGGCGGCGAGCGACTCGGGACCGACGAGGTTGAACAGCCCGTGGGCGGTGACGATATCGACCGCGTCGTCGGCGAGGGGGAGGCTCCGAACGTCGGCCTCCAGCACCGCGGTTCTCGCTCGGTCCGTCGGCGACGGGGCCACGCGGTCGCGGACGAGTTCCGCGTGCTCCGGGTCGTTCGTGACGGCGTAGACGCGCTCCGCGCCCGCGTCGAGGAGTCCGGCGGTGGTGTTGCCGGTCCCCGCGCCGGCCTCCAGACAGACCGCGCCGCGGACCGGACGGTCGTCGAGGGCGGCCGTGACGGTCGTGGGAACGTCCATCGCGGGAATCGAGGGTAGAGCCGTTCGCTCGCTAGTGGTGCAGTTGCTCCGGAACCGGGCTCTCGTCGTGCCGGAGGCGCTCGATGAGAGACCGCTGTGCCGTCTCGTCCATGCCGTTGTACCGCGTCGCGGCGTCGAGGACCATCGCCACGAGCTTCGGGTCGCCCGGCGTGACGACGCTCGTGAGGCCCTGGGCGGCCGCGAAGTCGAACCGCTCCGCGATTTCGCCCGGGGTGTCGACCGGCTCGTACCAGTTGGGGAACGGTCGGTCGGCCTCGGGCAGTTCGTCGGTGTCGGGCCACGGCCCGCGGGCGAACGCCTTGATTCCGAGGGTGCCGATTCCGGCCTCCTCGGCCGCCTCGAAGACGCCCGCGTAGTCGTGTTCGTCGTCGCCTTTGCCGACGACGACGGGGTTCAGCGGGAACATCAGCGTTTCGAGGTCGTCGATGCGGTCGATGGCGTCGCGGATGAGTCCCGGGTTCCCGTGACTCGTCAGGCCGATGTGGCCGATTTTCCCCTCGTCTTTCGCCTCGCGGAAGGCCGCGAGCGCGCCGTCGTCCGCCGTGATTTCGTCCAGTTCGGACTCGTATTCGAGGCCGTGGACCTGATAGAGGTCGATGTAGTCGACGCCGAGGCGGTCGAACGAGCGGTCGAGCTTCCGCTTTGCGCCCTCGTAGCCCCGCTCTTGGGTCTTGCAGCCGAGGAAGATGTCCTCGCGGTGCTGGCGGAGCTTCGGGCCCAGTTTGAGTTCCGCGTCGCCGTAGGTCGGAGCCACGTCGAAGTGGTTGACGCCCTTCGAGAGGACGTGTTCGACCATCTGGTTCGCGCCCTCCTGTTCGAGCCAGTTGAGCGCGATAGCGCCGAACGTCGCGATACTACTCTCGTGGCCGGTGTCGCCGAGTGCGCGGGTTTGCATACGTCGAACGTCACCGTCGACGGACAAAAACGTGCGTCTCCCCCGGGCCGTTTTCCGTGACGCGGGTCACGGGGAGGCCGACGGCGCGACGTTCTGATTCAGCCGGAACAGGTTCGCCGGGTCGTACTCGTCTTTCAGGTCGACGAGGCGCTCGTAGGCGGGACCGAACGTGGTCTGCATCGTCTCGTCTCCGCCTTCGAGGAACCCGGGGAAGTTCAGGTAGACGGTGCCGTCGGAGAACCGCCGCATATCGTCGATGCAGTCGCGGACCCACGCGACGTTCTCCTCGTCGGCGGTGGCGTCTTCCCAGTTACCCTCTACGCCGAGGAGATACGGCGCGCGCCGACCGGCGAAGGAGCTCTCGTCCGCGCCGACGTCGGCTATCGCGCCGCCGAGGTGCCAGATATCGACGGTCGAAAGCGGCGACGGCGCGGCGGCCGTCCAGTGGTCGAGCCGTTCGAGAACGTCGTCGGAGAGGCCGTCGAGGTAGAGCGACTTCCAGTAGTAGCGCATGCCGTCGGGGTAATCCTCGTCGAGGAGGCGCTGGAGTTCGACGTAGGGCATCACGCCGCTGAAGTCGGCGATTGGGTCGGCGAACTCGCGCAGGGGTGCGAGCGCCGCGGTCCCCTCCTCGGGCGGCCCGGCGTAGCAGCCGAGGATACCGAGTTTGGGAACCGACGCCGCGTCGCCGAACAGTTCCTCGTCGGGAAGCACGCCCGAGAAGGTGAGCGCGCTCACCTCGTCGGGGGCGGACCGCGCGTACTCGCGGAAGTCCCGAAGCCGGTCCGGGATGTCCGCCGCGGGATAGAACACCAGACACATCGCCACGTCCGGGCCGACGGGGTGGAGTTCGAACTCGAAGCCGGTGACGACGCCGAAGTTGCCGCCGCCGCCGCGGAGTCCCCAAAAGAGGTCGGCGTTCTCGTCTCGGCTCGCGGTCACCACCTCGCCGGCGGCGGTGACGAGTTCCACCGACCGGAGGTTGTCGCAACTGAGGCCGTGCTTCCGGCGGAGGTGTCCGAGGCCGCCGCCGAGCGTGAGTCCCGCGACGCCGGTGTCGGAGACGACGCCGCCCGGCGCGGCCAGCCCGAACAACTGCGTCTCGTGGTCGACGTCGGCCCACCGCGCGCCCCCTTCGACCCACGCGGTTCGCGCGTCGGGGTCGACCCGAACGCTCGTCATCTCCGAGAGGTCGATGACGATGCCGTCGTCGCAGACGGCCGTCCCCGCGACGTTGTGGCCGCCGCCGCGCACCGCGACGACGAGGTCGTTCTCGCGCGCGTAGTTCACCGACCGAACCACGTCGGCGACGCCCGCACAGCGGACGATGAGCGACGGTCGCCTGTCTATCATCCCGTTCCACACCGCGCGAGCCTCGTCGTACTCGGCGTCCTCCGGTCGGAGGACGGGCCCGCGAAGGTCCGCGTCGAAGGGGTCGCGTTGCTGGTCGTTAGCCATACTGTGCTATTTGTTCGCACGACCGTTAGCCTCAACTCCTGAGCGGTGTGTTCCGGCGTGAGTCGGGTTTCACCCCGTGAGACGGTCGGGTCAAACTGCTCTTGGTCTCTACGGAAGCTATTTTCCAATCCCAGAGTGGTTGTACAGTATGAATGGTCTCGCATTCTTCAGGGATTCGGTGGTCTCAGTCTCTTTCTCGGCTGTATCTCGGTCTGGTACGCATTCCAGCGTCAGATGTGTTCCGGAGGTGGAGAATGCGCTCCGAATATCGTGTATCTCATTCCGGGGGTTCTTGCTGTTCTTCTTGGGGTCTGTTTAGCTGTATTTGTCCATCGACGTAGTCCGGCGAAGAATGCGATTCAAGTCTGATAGACACACCCTCTGTCTGTGTCACGCGGTCCCTATCAGGCGACGAGGACTGCAAAGTCCTTCAACCGAGACGATGTGCCGAGTCGGTGGAACCCAACCGACGGGGAGATAGGTGTCGAAGGAGCGCGCCGATGACTACCGAGCGCCGAGGGATGGAGTTACTACTCGCGCCGACCAATAAGCTAGTGATTCACATGCACAGTTCTGACGGCGGTTCCGGCGGTGGCAACGGTTCGCCGCAGGAGGCGTCGGTTCTGGACGCGGTTCTCGAAAACGCGCGGAATCGCCGGTATCTCGGCCAGCGATTGTCGACCGCGGGCGGGCGCGTCGAGACGGACGACCTCGTGGACATCGTCCGGCACGGTCCGCTACTGGAAGCGCTCCTCGACGACCCGCTCGACAGACGAGGTATCGAAGAGCGCCTCGACGTCTCGAAGGCGACCAGCCACCGCTTTACGCGCTGGCTGGACGAACGGGGGCTGGGCGAGCGAATCGACCACCGATTCCGGTTGACCGGCCTCGGAGAAGTCGTCGCCGAGGAGGTCCTCCGATTCGAGGCGAACGTCCGAACCGCCCGGCGGTTGACGCCGCTCCTCGACGCCATCTGCGACGACCACGACGAGTTCGTCGTCGAGCCGTTCGCGGACGCGACGGTGACCGTCGCGGCACCCGAAGACCCGTATCGGCCGGTCGAGCGGTTCGTCGAACTCGTCCGCGGGTCGGAGACGTTCCGCGGGTTCAACACGACGCACATGGCGCCGCTCGTCCTCGGCGAGTTCCATCGGCACATCTTCGACGAGACGGAGACGGAGATTATCTACCGCCCCGAAATCGTGGCGCGGCTGTTCGAGACGTACCCGGAACGAGCCCAGAACGCCGTCGAACGCGGCCACCTGCGGCTTCGAACCCGCGGCGACTTCCCCTACGGACTCGCCATCTACGACGACCGGGTCGGCATCGGCGGCTACGACGGGACGACCGGACTCATGGAGGTCTTCGTCGACACCGACGCGCCAATCGCGCGACAGTGGGCCGAGCGCGTCTACGCGTCGGTCAGGGCGGATTCCGAGTCGCTCGATGCGGAGGTATCGGAGGTATAACGGGTACTCCGTCCGGTCGGTCGGGCTCGCGGTCGGCGCGATGACGCCGCCGCGACCCGGTAACACTCGCGTCAGCGGATACTCAAGTCCTTGCGGCCCGTAGGACCGCCCATGGCAGAACCCACGCCCACACCCGGCATTCACCACGTCACCTGCATCGCGGGCGACCCGCAGCAGAACCTCGACTTCTGGGTCGAGACGCTCGGGCTCCGCCTCGCCAAGCGCTCCATCAACCAGGACGACCCCAGCACGTACCACTTCTTCTTCACGGACGCGGAGGGGACCCCCGGCACGAGCATGACGTTCTTCCCGTGGGAGAACCTCTCGCAGGGGAAGGTCGGCACCGGGCAGGTCTCGCGGACCGCGTTCCGCGTGCCCGAGGGCAGTCTCGACTACTGGGAGGACCGATTCGACGAGTACGGCGTCGACTACGACGACCGAGTCGAGCGGTTCGGCGAGACGGTCCTCCCCTTCAGCGACCCCGACGGCCTCCCGGTCGAACTGGTCGAAGTCGAGATTCCCGACGACGACCCGACGGTCCCGTGGACCGAGTTCGTCCCCGAGGAGGCCGCGATTCGCGGCTTCCACTCCGTGACGCTCTGGCTGGGCGACCCCCAGCCCACCGAAGACCTGCTCGAAACGATGGGCTTCGAGCGCGTCGGGACCGAAGAAGCGCAGGGCGACACCCCCGGCGACGAGCGGACGCGGTTCGCCGCGACCGGGAGCGTCGGGAAGTACGTGGACGTGCTGCCGACCATCGAGAGCAGCCGACAGGGCCACGGCACGGTCCACCACGTCGCCTTCCAGACGCCGACCGACGAGGACCAAGAGGCGATGCGCAAGGCCGTCCAGTCGAAGGGCCTGCGCCCGACCGCACAGATCAACCGCCACTGGTTCCGGTCGGTCTACTTCCGCGAGTTCGGCGGCGTGCTGTTCGAACTCGCCACGAGCGGGCCGGGCTACACCGCCGACGAACCCCTCGACGACCTCGGCGGCCGCCTCGTCCTCCCCGGTGAGTTCGAAGGCCGGCGCGAGCAGATAGAGGCCGGGCTGACCGACGTGACGGTCCCGCGGGCCGAGTCCGCCGAGGCCGACGACTGAGCCTCGGAACGACCTCGCCCCGGAGCCGTTTTCCACCCGCCGACGCCGCCCGTTTTGCCCCGTGTTAGCACCCCGTGAGCCACCGCGACGAGTGTCGCAATCACAAGTACCATCATCGCCCGCGACGCAGTGGTCCGTACTTAGGTGGATGACGTGACGGAAAAACGCGAATACACGGACGACTATCAGGACAAGACGCTGTACATCCCCGGTCCGACCGAGGTGCGCGAGGACGTCATCGAGGAGATGTGCCAGCCGATGTTCGGTCACCGGATGGACCGTATGACCGACCTCTATACGACCATCGTCGAGGACACGAAGGAGTTCCTCGGCACGGACAACGACCTGATGATTCTCACGGGGTCGGGCACCGAAATCTGGGAGTCGTCGACGCTCAACCTCGTCGACGAGAACATCCTCGTGCCGACCTGCGGAAGCTTCAGCGAGCGCCACGCGAACGTCGCGGAGCGCCTCGGCAAGAACGTCGACCGCATCGAGTACGAGTGGGGGCAGGCCATCAAGCCCGAGGACATCCGCGAGGCGCTGGAGTCCAGCGACGAGCACTACGACGTGGTCGCCACCGTGATGAACGAGAGTTCGACCGGCGTCCGCAACCCCATCGAGGAGATCGGCGACGTGGTCGCCGAGTACCCCGACACCTACTTCGTCGTCGACGCGGTGTCCGCCCTCGGCGGCGACTACGTCGACATCGACGAGCACAACATCGACGTCATCTTCGCCTCGTCGCAGAAGGCGTTCGCCATGCCGCCGGGACTGGCCATCTGCACCGTCAGCGACGCGGCCTACGAGCGCGAGCTGTCGAAGGACTCCGCGTCGTGGTACGGCGGCTTCCAGCGCGCCCTCGACTACTACGACCGCAAGGGTCAGACCCACTCCACCCCCGCGATTCCCATCATGCTCGCGTACCGCAAGCAGATGAAGTACATGCTCGAAGAGGGCCACGATGGCCGCGACCAGCGCCACCGCGAGATGGCCGAGTACACCCGCGACTGGGCCTACGAGCACTTCGACATGTTCCCCGAGGAGGGCTACGAGTCCCAGACCGTCGCCTGCATCGAGAACACGCAGGGAATCGACGTCGCCGCCACCATCGAGGAGGTCTCCGAGAAGTACGACATGGCCTTCTCGAACGGCTACGGCTCCGCGCTCGGCGAGAAGACGTTCCGCATCGGCCACATGGGCGAACACGACGTGGAGTCGATCAAGGCGCTGACCGACGCCATCGAAGACGTGGCCGGCCTGTAGGGTTCGTAGCGGACCCCGACGCAGGTGCCGCACCCGCAGTTCGACCTCACCCTCGTCGTCGCCGAGCGGTTCGGGGTGCCGGGGTCGAACCAAAAAGTCGTCTTCACCGAACGCGAGGGAGTCAGATGACGGGCTACGACCGCGGCGACGACCGGTCGGAGTCGGCCTGACCGGCGTCGGCCACCCGGAGTTCGACCGCGAAGACGGCCCCTCGCGGGTCGTTGTCCTCGACCCACACGTCGCCGCCGTACTTCTCGACCAGCGACCGCACGAGGTACAGTCCGAGGCCGGTCCCCCGGCTGTCCAGTCCCTTTTCGTCCTTCGCGAAGACGGTCTCTTTTCGCTCGTCGGGTATCCCCCGGCCGTCGTCGGCGACGCGGACGACGACGTGGTCGCCCCCTTCGGACTCCGAGACGGAGACCTCGATAGTCGGCTCGTCCCGGTCGGTGTGCTGGACGGCGTTCGTGAGGAGGTTCCGGAAGACGGACCCGAGCATGTCGTCGGCCAGCACCGCGACCGCCGGCACCTCGGTTTCGACCGTCACGCTCGCCTCCGGAGCCATCTCTCGGAGCGACGCGAGTTCGGCTTCGAGGACGGGCCGGAGCGAGACCGGTTCGTTTTCGACGCCCCGACTGCGCATCATCTCGGCCATGTCCCGCGCCGTCTTCGTCAGTTCGACCGCGTGGTTGGCGCGCTTCCGGACGATGTCGACGTACTCCATCGCCTCGTCGTCGTCGACGCGCTCCCCGAGCAGTTCCGCGTAGGCGGTCACCAGTTGGAGGTCGTTGCGAACGTCGTGGCGGACGACCTGATTCAGCACCGCGAGCTCGTCGCGCTGCGTTTCGAGAAGGCGGTTCTGCTCGCGGAGCTCCGCCTCGTACCGCTTCCGCTTCGTGGTGTCGCGGGCGACGCTCAAAACCGCCGTCTCCCCGTGATAGCTCACGAGGCTCGAACTGATTTCGACGGGTATCTCCCGGCCGTCTTTCGCCCGGTGGACCGTCTCGAACACCTGCGTGCCGTCCGACGGCATCTGGGAGATGAGCGCCGATGCCTCGTCGTCGCTGAGGCCGGCGTCGATGTCGTGGACCGTCATCGAGAGGAGTTCGTCCCGCGAGTAGCCGAGCAGCTCCACCGCGGTCTCGTTCACCGCGAGGATGTGGCTGTCGATGTCGATGACCCAGACCGTGTCGTTCATCCTGTCGATGAGCTCTTGGTACTCCTCGCGGGCGCGCTTCAGTTTCCGCTCTCGCTCCCGTCGGTCGGTGATGTCCCTCGATACGGCGATGACGCCGACGATTTCGCCAGCCACCTGAAACGGCGCGAAGCGGTAGCTCAGCGTCCGCGACTCGCCGTCCGGCGTGACGAGTTCGGTCTCGCCTTCGAGCGAGTCGACCTCCTCGTCCAAGAGCCGCTGGTACGGGTCGCCCGAACGTTCCTCGCGGACCGTCTCGACGAGCAGGCTCCGCTCGCCTTCGAGTTCGGCGGGCGTCATCCCGTAGAAGTCGGCCAGATAGGCGCTCGCGAGGAGGAATCGACCCTCGCGGTCGTACAGGCACGCGCCCTCCAGCATCTGTTCGAAGACGCGCTCGTAGACGAGCGAGGAGTCGACCGGCCGCCGGTCGGTCGCCGCGACCGCCCGCTCGACCTGGACGGCCAACTCCTCGTAGTCACCCGCCCCCCGAACACGGACGTAATCGGTGACGCCCGCGTCGAGCGCCTCCGTCGCGGTCAACTCGCACGTCTCGTCGGCGACGACGAGAAACGGGAGCTTCGGCTCTCGGCTGCGAACCGCCGCGAGGAACTCGAGCGCGTCTGTCCCCTCCCCGCCGACCGACGAGACGACGCAGTCGAAGCCGACGCCCGAGCCGGCGTCTCGCAGTCGCTCTCCCGCCGCGGCCGCGGTCCGAACCGTCTCGACTTCGAACCGCGTCTCTCGTCCCCGAACGCCCTCGGTGACCGCCGTGGCGACGTCCGGGTCGGCGACGACGAGAAGCGATACCGAACCGTCACCATCGCTCATCACCTAGGTCACTCTCGACCATCGGGTAAAAGGTCGTGTGGCGCTGCGCGTCGTCTCGAGACGACCACCGGGTTGTAACACCCAGTAGCAACACTTTTGTGACGACCGCCGAGACCACGACGGCATGAACGAACCCAAACTCGACGTATCGGCGGTGATGAGCGGTGACTGGCGGGGATATCTCTCGGAGATGGGGCCGTCGTGGGTCGCGGGCGCGGTCGCGGCGGGGCCGGCGACGATGGCGACCGTGCTCACGGCCGGCGCGACGTTCGGCTACGCGATGCTGTGGGTCGTGGTGCTCTCGGCGGTCCTCGGCGCGTCGGCGCAGTACCTGTCGATGCGACTCGGCCTGCTCACGGAGGACGGTATCATCGCCGTGGTCGAACGCGAACTGGGCGACGGCTGGGCGTGGGTGCTCGTCGCCGACGGGGTGCTGGCCGCGGGGCTGGCCCAACTGGTCATCATGAAGGGCCTCGCGGACGTGAGCGCGACGATAACCGGCGTCGACGCCCGGGTCTGGGGCGTCGCGTGGGCGGTCGTCCTCGCCGCCGGACTCGCCGGGCGGGGCTACCGCTTCGTCGAACTTCTCGCCAAGGGGCTCGTCGCGGCCGTCGTCGTCGCGTTCCTCGCGTCGCTGTTTTTCGTCCCCGTCGACCCGGCGGCCGCGGCCGCCGGGCTCGTGCCACGCATCCCGGCCGGGGTCGACGGCGCGCTCGTCGCCGCCGGCATCCTCGGTGGCGCGGTCCACATCACGCTCATCACGATGCACTCGTACACGATGCGCGCCCGCGGCTGGACGACCCGCGACTACGGGCTGGCGACGTTCGACGTGGGCGCGTCGATGCTCGTCGCCTTCGGCATCTACAGCCTCGCCATCTTCGTCGTCGCGGCGGGCGTCCTCCACACCCCCGAGGTGGCCGCGAGCGACCTCTCGGCGGTGGCGGCCGCGCAGGCGCTCGGCCCGCTGGCGGGCGCGAACGCCAAGTGGCTGTTCCTCCTCGGTCTCTTGGGGGCGGCCGTCTCCACGCTCGGCGGCAACACCGTCGTCCCGCCGTATCTCGTCGCCGACAAACTGGGCTGGGGGACGGACCTCTCCGACGGTCGGTACCGCGCGCTCCTCGCGGGCGTGGCGCTGTTCTCCGGCGTCGGCGCGTTCCTCGGCGGCGCGTTCTTCCCGCTTCTCGTGTTGGTGCTGGCGTTCGGGCTCGTCGGCACGCCCTTCGCCATCGCCGTCGTGCTCGTCCTGCTCAACAGCGACGCGGTCGCGGAGCCGAACTCGACGCTCGCGAACCTCGGCGGCGTCGTGCTGCTGGCCATCACGACCGTCCTCGCCGCGAACTTCGTCCGCTCGCGGGCGCTGTCCGACCTCGGTGACCCGCTTTCGGTGTTCGTCGTCGCCTTCGCCGCGGCGATGGGTGCCGCGACGCTCGGACTCCTCGGCAAGTTCGTCCGCGAGACCGTCGGACGACCGACCGCGGCCTGACCGGCAGGCGCTCACTCGCGGGGGAATCAGGCGACTTATTTTCGACCCCGACAAGCGACAGGGACGCGACAGTGCCCTCCGAAACAGCCGCGGACGATACCCTCGACGGCGTCGTCCCCGACGACGATGTCCCCGATAGCGACGTCCCCGACGACGAACGCGAGGCGCTCTTGACCATCGGCCACGGCGCGGTCGTCGCCTCCGGCGGACAGTCGCTCCAGCGGGCGCTGACGACGGCGACCGAGTACGCGCTCGCACAGGGGTTCGGCCCGGTCGTCTACGGCGTCTACGCGTTCGCGTGGCGAGTCTCCCAGCTCCTGTTCCGTCTCGTGAACTTCGGGTCGGTCCCGACGCTCCAGCGGTACCTCTCCGCGCACGACGACGACCCCGCGCGGCAGGGACGAGTGGTGGGGCTGGCGTATCTGACGACGCTCGTCGTCGGTCTCGGATTCGCCGGCGGGTTAGTCCTCGCGAGCGGGCGGCTCAACGCCGCGACCGTCTCGCACCCCGACTTCCCGCCGACGATACACCTGTTCGCGGCGCTGGTTATCCTCGTCGGCTTGGTGCAGGTCCACGCGGGAATCCTCAGGGCCGTGCAGTCGGCCCGCGGCGAGGCGCTTTTCAACCGCGTCCTCCGCCCGGCGGTCAGGCTGGTGGGGGCCGTCGGCGCGATGGCGCTCGGGTACTCGCTCGTCGGCGTCGCCGGCGCGTTCGTCGTCGGCATGGCCGTGCTCGTCTTGGTGGGCTTTCCGATGGCCGTCTCGGCGAGCGGTATCCGACCCGGTCTTCGCGGCGTTCGCTCCGAGGCCCGGCGGTTCTACAACCACTCCGCGCCCATCGCGCTGAGCAGCCTCGGGAAGGTGTTCCAGAACCGCGTCGACGTGATGCTCGTGGGGTTCCTCCTGACCGCGAAGGCGGCGGGCGTCTACAACGTCGTGCTCGTGTTGGTGACGCTGGCGTGGATTCCGCTCCTCTCGTTCAACATGCTCCTGCCGCCGGTCGCGTCGGCGCTCTACGCCGACGACGAGATGGAGACGCTCAACGCGGTGTACACGGCTGTGACGCGGCTCATCGTCACCTGCGTCGTTCCGATACTGGTCGTGCTCACGGTGTACGGACGGTCGATTCTCTCCGTGTTCGGCCCGAACTTCACGGCGGGCTACGTCCCCCTCGTGGTCTATCTCGGCGGCGTCTTAGTCGGGAGCGCCGTCGGCGCGACGGGGTGGCTGCTCATGATGACCGACCACCAGTACGCCCGGATGGCGCTCGACTGGCTCTTAGCCGTGCTGAACACGCTCCTCACGTTCGCGTTCGTCCGGGCGTTCGGCTTGTCGGGCGCGGCGCTCGGCACGGCCGTCGCCATCGCCGTCCAGAACTCGATTCAGGTCGTCCTCCTTCGCCGCTTCGAGGGGCTGTGGCCCTTCGACGCGACGTTTCTCAAGCCGCTCGGCGCGGGCGTCGCGGCGGCCGGCGTCATGTTCTTCGTCCGCGAGGCGTTGGGCGGGTCCGGTGCGGTCGTCGTCGCCACCGGCGCGACGCTGGGCGCGGCGACCTACGTGGTCGCGCTCGTCGCGCTCGGCGTCAACGACCGCGACCGACTCGTGGTGACGGCGTTGGCCGCCCGCTACCGCCGGGCGATACGCGCGGCCCTCGGCGAACGAGGGCTCGGCACGTTCGGGAACCGATAGCGGTCGCTCGCGGGGGTTCGGATTCGCCACACTCGCGAGTCGGGCCGGTGACCGACGAGCGTCGAAGAAGTCTCTCGCCGAGACAGGGTGTCGCCCAGAACACTAACGGCCGGTCTCATCCCGAGGCGGCGTGCCGCGTCGACCGGGAAACCCTCGTGCCGGGCGGTCCGTCTTTCGGGCGCGGACGTTCCGAAGTACGCCGGCGTCTGCCGGCCAGTAGCTGTCGCGTACCCGGGTTCGCCGTGCTGTCATCGCTCCCGAAGCGGGAACACTCGGACGGGGACTTGAGGTACGCAGTCGACCCTAGCGCGCCGGGGGTAAAACGAGTTCCGACCGGCGGGCGTCGTCGCCGGCGAAGAAGACTGCCCGAAGTCGGACGACTTGCCCGTCGACGCGGACGTAGTAGAGACGGTCTTCGGACCGGTCGAACGCCGGGAGCGCGTCGAGGTCCGCGCGGAGGGCGTCGTAGTCGCTCAGGCAGTCGGAGATACTCGACTCGCGGGGGTGGCCCTCGGCGGCCGCTTCGACCACCTTCAGCACCCACGGGCTGTTCGCGACCCGTGGGTCGGCGGCGTCGACGACGGTCGCCCCGTCCGGGGCGTTCCCGACCAGTTCCGCCCGGAGGACGATTTCGGCCGACGTACACCCACGAAGCGACGAGCAGCCGGCGAGGCCGCCGGTCAGCCCGACGCCGACCGCCGCGGCTCCGTGACGGAGTAGCTGACGGCGAGAGGGTCGACCGGCCATCGACTGACAGAAATTCGGAGAAACTGATAAGTCTTCCGTCGACTACAGCGCGTACTCGTCTTCGCGCAGTTGGACGTACTTGCCCTTGCGGTACTTCACCTTCGTCCGCTGGTACTGCGTGGCGAGTTTGGCGGCGCTGAACCCCGCGCTGAGCTTCGAGGCGCCGAACGCCTTGTAGCCCTCGTCCTTTTCGAGGAGCTTCCGGGCCGCCTTGAACGTCTTGTCCCACTGGCCGGGGCCGTAGTCGTGGACGATTTCGGCCATGGCGACGTTCCGGAGGATTTCGTCGCCGATGGCGTCCTTCCAGCGGTCGTTGTAGTCGCTCAGGTCGCCCTCGGCGGCGAGTTCGCCGGCGATGGCTCCCGTCCGGACGGCGACGTGGTCGCCGCCCTCGTGGAAGGCCGAAGTCGCGCCCATCGCCCCGCCGGTGACGGCGATGCCGGCCGCCGCGGGCGAGTCGATAGGTCGCGTCGAGGAGATGGCGTACGTCTCGGTTCCCTTCGTCTTCCCGCGGTCCTCGACGAGAGGGAAGTCCTCGTCGATGTCGTACTCGTCGCCGTACTCCTGTTCGAGAAGGCGGCGGACGTACTCGCGGCCCTGCGGGATTCGCTCGTCGTCCTCGCGGAGGAGCTTGTACGCCTCGCGGTCTTCGACCTCGTCGATGTCGAGGCCGATGGGCATCGTGAGGCCGACCCGGCAGACGTTGTTGTCGTTCGGGAAAATCCACGGATACGCCGTGTGGCCGGGCATGTAGCCCCACCAGAACTTGATTGCGCCGTCGACCTCGTCGAACAGTTCCGGCGGGAACTCGCGGTGTTCCTGATAGGCGATGTGGTTCGCCTCGGTCGACGACAGGCGGTCCGTGATGGGGAACGGAAGCAGGTCGTCGAGCACCTTGTTCGTGACCGTCCGCTGGGGGCCGTCGGCGAGCACGACGAAGTCGGCGCCCACGTCCTCGCCGTTGGCGAGGCGGACGACGTGCCGGGGGTCGTCGCCGGCGGCGTCGAGGTCGGTCTCTACATCGCGGACGGAGGCCTTCACGCGGTACTCCGCGCCGACGTCTTCGGCGCGACTGCGGAGCCAGTCGTCGAACTTCGCCCGGTGGAAGGTGTAGCCGAACTCGTCGTACGAGGAGTCGATGCCGGTGCTCCGAAGGGTCAGCGACTCGTTCGGCCCGATGAACTCCGCGCGGTCGAGGATGTCGAGCACGACGTCGTCGGGGAACTCGTCGGGGTGGATGCCCATGATGTCCACCCAGTAGTCGAGGATACCGGCCGCGTCCGTCGAGTCGGGCCCGAGGCCCGGTCGGTCTGCTCGGGGGACGCCCTTCTCGAGGACCAGGGCGGAGGCCCCGGCCGAGGCCGCGGCGTGTGCCGCCGACGTGCCGGCCGGACCGCCGCCGATGATGGCGACATCTACGCGTTCCATACCGCTACAGCACTTCGCTCGGGTATTAAACCCCCTGAACCGACGCGGCGTCCGACGGTTTCGAGCCGCGCGTCCGCGCGCTGCACCGACCGCGCACCAGCAACGCCGCGTTCGCCGCTCGACGCGCCGCCGCTCGGCCCTCTCGACGGGAACGGCCCCCCAGTAGATTCCGTAGCGTGGCTCACCGCTCTTTCAAAATACTATTACAGATAATCTAAGGGTCCGATGAATTTCACCGACGTATGTCGGTTCTGTCAACAGAACTCAGCCGAATACCGAGGTTGATAACCGGGTGCGGGGGTTTATAGCGGAGAGCGCGGTAGCTCCGAGTCAATGACCGCAGACGAGCCGGACGAACCGAGAGAGCCCGTCGTGTTTCGCGACGAGACGGGCGACCTCGTCTTCGTCGACGGCGGCCCCGCCCCACAGGGGTATGCGCCCGTTGCGTGGAGACTCGGTGAAGACGGCTCGCGGTTCGTCGTCGACCCGACAGTCGATGCCGTCGCGGTCACCCGTACGATTTCGAAACGTCGCCCGCGACGGCGCGAGCCCATCGAGTGAGCGTCCACCCGGCCGAATCGGACAGATTCATCACCGACTTCGAGAATCATCGAGCATGTCCGACCCAGACATCGCGGTGCTTCGGCAGAAGATTCACGGCCTGTCTGCCGAGGCGTACGCCGAAACGCTCCGCGAGCGGCTCCCCGACCGCGAGGTCGCCCTCGCGACTACCCCCGCCGAGGAGCGCGACCTCCTCTCCCGCGCGCGAGTCGCGACCGGCTTCGACGCGGACGAAGCGGACCTCGAAGCCGCCGAGAACCTCGACCTGTTCGCCTGCGTGTTCGCCGGCACGGGCCACCTCCCCATCGAGGCGTTCGAGGCCCGCGACGTGGCCGTCACAAACGCCTCCGGCGTCCACGGTCCGAACATCGCCGAACAGGTCCTCGGCAGCCTCCTCTACTTCGCTCGCCGCTTCCACGTCGCTGAGCGCCAGCAGGACGCCGGCGTCTGGCAGTCGTACCAGACGGTCGAACTGCAGGACTCGACGGTCACCGTCGTCGGTCTCGGCGCGCTCGGCGAGGCGATCGTGGACCGACTCGAACCGTTCGGCGTCGAGACCGTCGGCGTGCGCTACTCGCCGGAGAAGGGCGGCCCGACCGACGAGGTCGTCGGCTTCGACGACGAACAGGGCCTCCACGACGCCTTCGCCCGCGGGGACTACGTCGTCATCGCGTGCCCGCTGACCGACGCCACTCGCGGCCTCGTCGACGCCGACGCGTTCGCGTCGATGGCCCCCGACACCGTCCTCGTCAACGTCGGCCGCGGCCCGGTCGTCGACACCGACGCGCTCGTCTCGCAACTCCGGAGCAACGGCATCCGCGGGGCGGCACTCGACGTGACCGACCCCGAACCGCTGCCCTCTGACCACCCGCTCTGGGACTTCGAAAACGTCCTCATCACCCCCCACAACGCCGGCCACACCCCGAAGTACTGGGAACGCATGGCCGACATCATCGCCGAGAACCTCGACAAACTGGACGCCGGCGACGGCGACCTGCGGAACCGCGTGGCCTAATCCGAGTCGACTCAGCGACTCCGCGATCCGCGACCCTACAACCCCACAGTCGACGGCACCGCGACCGGATTCCGCACCGAAACTGTCAATCCAGTAGCTACTGTCGGTTGTGCCGTGCAGTTCTCAGCGTGGCGGTGGAACCGAATTCTCGCCTTTTTCGGCGGCGCGGGACTCCTCGTTTTCGTCCCGTGGTCCGGGCTCTCGCCCGCCCTCCCGGAGTGGACGATAGACGTGCTGCTGTCCGTCCCGTTCGGCCTGTGCGTCTACGGGTTCACCGAACAGCCGCGAAAAGTGATTGCGCTGATTCCGGTCGGAACCGCGCTCGGAATCGGGGTGCTCGCCCTGTACCGGGCGTCCGGCGTGCACCTGTTTTGACGACTGTGGTCGCGTCGCGGGAGACGCCGCGGCGACTCGTCGTTACTCGTCGCGCGTGAGCGCGGGGTTCGTCACCGCGCCGTTCGCGGCGGAACCGAAGTCGCGGGCGTACTTCGCCAGCACGCCGGAGGTGTACGCCGGCGGCTTGGGTTCCCAGTCCTCTTTCCGCGTTTCGAGTTCTTCGTCGGTGAGGTCCACGGAGAGTTCGCGGTTCGGGATGTCGACGGTCACCTCGTCGCCGTCTTCGAGGAGGCCGATGGGGCCGCCCTCGGTCGCCTCGGGGGCGACGTGGCCGACCATCGGGCCGCGCGTCGCGCCGGAGAACCGGCCGTCGGTGAGAAGCGCCACGTCGTCCTCGTGGCCCTGTCCGACGACGGCCGCGGTGACGCCGAGCATCTCGCGCATGCCGGGGCCGCCGCGCGGACCCTCGTTGCGGATGGCGATGACGTCGCCCTCCTCGATGTGGCCCTCCTGCACGTAGCGCATCGCGTCCTCCTCGTTCTCGAAGACGCGGGCGGGGCCGGTGTGGTGGAAGGCGTCGTCGCCGGTCACCTTCAGGACCGCGCCGTCGGGCGCGAGGTTGCCGGTGAGAATCTTGATGGCTCCCTCCTCCTGATACGGCTCGTCGACCGTGTAGAGGAAGTCCGCTTCGAGGCCCTCGTCGTCCGGGAGGTCGAGGTGGTCGAGTTCCTCGGCGATGGTGCGACCGGTGACGGTCATCGCGTCGCCGTGGAACAGGTCGGCCTCGACGAGACGGCGGATGACGACCGGGATGCCCCCGATTTCGTGGAGGTCGTTCATGACGCGCGTGCCGCCGGGCTGGAGGTTGGCGATTTTCGGTGTGCGCCGGGAGATTTCGTCGAACTCCTCGATGTCGAGGTCGACGCCCGCCTCGGCGGCGAGCGCGAGCAGGTGGAGCACGGCGTTGGTCGACCCGCCGGTAGCGACCTGCAGGGTGATGGCGTTCTCGAAGGACTTCTTCGTGAGGATGTCGGAGGGGCGGCGGTCGTTTTCGACGCAGTCGAGGACGACCTCGCCGGCGCGGCGGGCGTTCTCGTAGCGCTCGTCGGACTCGGCAGGTGCGGAAGCCGACCCGAGCGGGGCCAGTCCGAGTGCCTCGGAGATGGAGGCCATCGTGTTGGCCGTGAACATCCCGCCGCAGGAGCCCGCGCCGGGGCAGGCGTGGCGTTCGAGGTCGTCGAGTTCGTCGGCGCTCATGTCACCTTCGGCGTAGGTGCCGACGCCCTCGAAGACGTTCTGGACGGTGACCTCGCGGCCCTCGTGCTGGCCGGGCATGATGGAACCGCCGTAGAGGAAGACGGAGGGGAGGTCCGTCCGGATGGCGGCCATCATCATGCCGGGGAGGTTCTTGTCGCAGCCGGCGACGGTGACGAGCGCGTCCATGCGCTCGCCGAAGGAGACGAGTTCGACGGAGTCGGCGATGACCTCGCGGGAGATGAGCGAGGCCTTCATGCCCTCGGTCCCCATGGAGATGGCGTCGGAGATGGTGACGGTCCCGAACTCGATGGGCATCCCGCCCGCGGCGTCGATGCCCTCGATGGCCGCGTCGGCAACGTCGTCGAGGTGGACGTTACACGGCGTGATGTCGGCGGCGGGGTTCGGCACGCCGACCATCGGCGACGAGAAGTCCTCGTCGTCGAAGCCCATGGCGCGGAACATCGCACGGTGCGGGGCCTTGTCGGGACCCTCCGTGACCTCCGTGCTGCGGAGGTTCGGGTCCTTACCGCTGGAGAACACGTCGTCCGGGTCCTCCTCGCGTGGGGACTGCTGGCTCATACCTCTTCGGAGCGTGTGCGCGAACTTAAATGGCCGCGACTGGGCAGACGTTGCAGTCGGATTCGCCCGACGACCCTCGATTCTGTGGGCGCTTACCTACTCCTCGTCGCGCCGAGCCAGGCCGGTGAGGTGCGGCGCTTCGGGGACGATTATCTCCGCGGTCCCGAGCCGGGCGGCGTTTTCGCTCCCCGGCAGACAGAACGTCGGCATCCCGTCGACGACGCCCGCGGTCGCGCGGGTGCCGACGACCTTGGTGCCGATTTCGTCGTACGAGAGCCGCCGGAACAGCTCGCCGAAGCCGGGGAGCGTCTTCCCGAACAACTGCGCCGTCGCCTCGACGGTCCGGTCGTCGGGCGTGACGCCCGTCCCGCCGGTCGTGACCGTCACGTCGACGTCGCCGCGGTCGGCCATCCGCGAGACCGCGGTCTGTATCGCGTCGTAGTCGTCGTCGACGACCCGCCGGACCGACACCGAGTGACCCGCCTCGCGGAACAGTTCCGCTATCGCGTCGCCCGCGGGGTCGTCGTCCACGTCGCGGGTTGAGGAAATCGTCAGCACCGCCGCTTCGAGGTCGTCGATGTCGTGGTGGTGATGGTCGTGGCCGTGATCGCCGTGGTCGTGGTCGCCGTGGTCGTGGTCTCCCTCGCCGTGATGATGGTCGTGGTCGCTCACGGCCGCGCCTTCGTCGGCGGGCGATAAAGTTCCCGCGTCGGCCCGGCGGTCATCGGCTCGGGCGGCCGGACAGTTCACCGCCGAGCGGTGCGGCTCACTCGCCGTCCGGAACCTCGTCGAGCAAGTCGGGCGCCAGGCGTTCCGCGTTCTCGCGGAGCGTCTCGAACTGTCCTCTGGCCCACTCGACCGCCTCCTCGGTGTCGTTGCGGGCGACCCCGCCGAGTCCGGTGTCGGTGTAGACGACGATGCCCGCCTCGTCTTCCGTCACCCAGAGGCCGAACCGGAACGGGACCTCGGCCCGGTAGAGCGTCACCGACTCGTGTCGGAGCTGGTCGGCGATGACCGCGCGAGAGTCCGGAGCGGCGACGAGCCGGTCGAACAGCTCGTCGGCGATTATCATCTCGACGACCGTCCCGCCGGCCGTCGCCGTCTCGTAGAACGGGCGGAGCTGACCGACGAGGGCGACCGGGGCGACGCCCGAGACTCGCTCCGCGCTCTCGACGCTCGAAAACAGCTCCTGAATCGCGCTGTCCGGGATGTTCGGACTCGACGTGTGCACCGTCGCGCCCGTCAAGAACGCGGGGTCGAGCGGCGCGTCGACCGGGAGCATCGAAAGGAGGTCTCGGGCCGCGTGGACGCCGCGGAGCGAGTCGAGACACTCGTCGTACGCGTCGAGCGCGCGCCGGCCGACGCACGTCAGTCGGTACTGGCCGTCGCCGCGCTCGGCGAGCCCGGCGTCGAGCAGTTCGCGGACGACGCGGTCGACCGTCGAACGCGACGTACCGAGGTCGTCTGCGAGCCCGCGCTTGTCTCGCGGTCGCTCCGCGAGCGCTCGGACGAACGCCGACCGCCTCACGAGCAGACGCGAGAGCTGTGCTGAAGTCCCGTCTCTGGTCACGTGCGTGCCTCTCTTCGGAGCAGGGTCCGACGACTGTCGGCCCGGCTGTTCAGCCCGCTGATCCCGTCGGCGAGCGCGACTGCCAAACCCGACTGTGTTGGGTACCCTGCGTCGTATATATCTTCGCCCCGATAGGTTTTGACACCTGTGGAAATACGCTGAATGTCGAAATAGAGGAAAGACGATTGGCGTAAACCCACACTTTAGTTCCTGCCCTTCCTCGGTGGTGTCGAGATGAAAGCGGTCCAATTCACGGAACACGGCGACCGAGACGTCCTCGAATACGGCGACTTCCCGGACCCGGAGGTCGGCCCCGACGAGGTCCTCGTCGACGTGAAGGCGGCGTCGCTCAACCACCTCGACATCTGGACGCGACGCGGCCTCCCGGGCGTCGAGTTGGAGATGCCGCACATTCCCGGCAGCGACATGGCCGGCGTCGTCACCGAGGTCGGCGAGCGCGTGACCCGGTTCGAGGCGGGCGACCACGTCGCGCTCATCGCGGGCGTCGCCGGCGGCGGCGACGAGTTCTCCCGGAAGGGCGACCCGACGCTCGCGCCGGACTTCCACATCATCGGCGAGCACGTCCGCGGCGTCCACGCCGAGTTCGCGGCGATTCCCGAGGAGAACCTCGTGCCCGTCCCCGAGGACGTGCCGTGGGAGGTCGCCGGCTCCGCGTCGCTCGTCTTCCAGACCGCGTGGCGGATGCTCGTCGACCGCGGCGAACTGCGCCCGGGCGAGAAGGTGCTCGTCCTCGGCGCGTCCGGCGGCGTCGGCCACGCGGCCGTCCAAATCGCCGACTACGCGGGCGCGGAAGTGTACGCCACCGCCTCCACCGACGAGAAACTGGAGTACGCGAAAGAGTGCGGCGCGGACCACGTCATCAACTACGAGGAGGAGGACTTCTCGAAGGAGATTCGGAAGCTCACGGACGGCCGCGGCGTCGACATGGTCGTCGACCACATCGGCGAGGCGACCTACAAGCAGTCGCTCAAGAGCCTCGTCAAGGGCGGCCGCGTCGTCACCTGCGGGGCGACCACCGGCCCCGACCCGGGCGCGGGCCTCAACTACATCTTCTGGAACCAGCTCTCGGTCATCGGCTCGACGATGGCGACGCCCGGCGAGGCCGACGAGGTGCTCGACCTCGTCTGGGACGGCACCTTCGAGCCCCGCATCCGCGAGACGCTCCCCATGAGCGAAATCGACCGCGCGCACGAGCTCATCGAGGAGCGACAGGGCTTTGGCAAGGTGGTCGTAATCCCAGATAGTGAGCTCTGACACCACGGCTCGGGACGACGCGACCACCGAGTCCGACACCTACGTCCACCGGCCGGACGGCGTCGCCGTCGGCGGCGGTAGCTCGGAGCCGGAGGCGACCGGCTTCGGCGACCGCGGCTGGGTGCTCGTCGGCGTCGTCGCGCTCTGTTTCCTCGTCATCCCCGGCGCGGTGTACCTCGTGCCGTCGCTCCCGGCGATGGCCGGCCTGCCGTACCTCGCGGCCATGCTGGCCCTGCCGATGCTCCCGGCGCTCGCGCTCGGCCTCGTCGCCGTCTGGTCGATGACCGCGGCGACCCGCGGCGGCGACTGAATCGACCCGTTCGACCCGTCGAAACCGCTCTTTCGGGTGGTCGAGACGCGACGTCCGTTTTCGTTTTTACCCCCGATTCTCTCGCACCCGAGCCGCGCTCTCGGCTGCCGGTGTCGCATCCGGCCGCCGATTCTCAGCGGTGGAATTGCGTGCCGATATAAATGGTTCCGACAAGGCTTATCCCGTTCCGTGGGTGATATTCACACGCACAGATGTTCGAACGGTTCTCCAGCAGTTACTTCCTCGGCCGCTTGTACGTCGAACCGTACGACGGAGCCGAGGCGGCGATTCACCGAACGGAACACGAGCGACTCAACGAGTGCGTCTACACGGACGGCCGCGGCGTCGAGCGAGTCGACTACCCGCTCGTGATGAAACTCGACACGGCCCACTTCCCCGTCGTCGGCGACGACGGCGTGCCCTCGGGAACGCTCGCGCTTCCCCGAGACGCCGTGGACGCGGACGCGCTTCCGGACGACAGACCGGTGCTTCTCGCCGACGCCCCGCGGGCCGCCGAGTTACTCCGGTACGCCGGCTACGACCTCGACGACCTCGCGCCCGGCGGTCCCGGCGGGACCGAGGGCTCCGGCCCGGACCGACCCGACGACAGGCTGGCCTGAGGCCCCGCAGCCGCCGCGGCGAGCGGGTTCCCGCGCCGTCCGCCTCGCGTCCGAACGCTCAAGTGGTCGGCCCGCACGCGTCCGTGTATGCTGGACGAGTTGTTGGGTCGAGCCGAACTCAAAGAGCGCATCGCCGAGTTGGAAGACGAACGCGACGCGCTAGCCGGGCGTCTAGAGGGCGAGTCCGAGCGCCGAACGGAGGCGGCCCGCGCGCGACAGGAAGCCGAGAAGGAGGTCAACCGCCTCGAAGACCGCATCACCGAACTCGAAGACCGCGTGGAGCGCCTCTCGGGCGACGACGACTCCCTCGACTACCGCGGCACCGAGGACCTCCGCGGCGACCGCCTCCGCGAGGTGCTGTCCCGGCTGGACTCACTTTCGACCGACGCGGAGGGCGCGCTCACCGCCGCCGTCGCCGACGACCGCTCGCTCCCCTCGGCCGTCGAGTCCGCCTTCGGCGACCGGGCGTCGCTCGTCCGACGGGCCGCGCCCTGCGTCGCGCTCACCGACGACGCCGGACTGGTGAGCGTCGCGCTCTCGCCCCCGCGCCAACCCGACGGCTTCGACGCGTGGAGCGACGGCTTCGACCTCGACCCGGCGTGGTTCCACCCGACCGAGACCACCGTCGTCGCGCTCGTCCGCGGCGACCTGTTCGCTCTCGGCCGCTACGAGGACGCTGACCTCGAATTCGTCGAGGGCTTCGAGAGCGACGTGAAGTCCGCCCACTCGAAAGGCGGGTTCTCGCAGGCTCGCTTCGAGCGCATCCGCGAGGGCCAAATCGACGACCACCTCGACCGCTGTCACGAGGCGCTCGACGAGTTCCTCGGCGGCGGTTCCGGCGCGGATGCGGGTGCCGCCAGCGGCGACGCCGACCTCGTCGTCCTCGGCGAGCGGACCGTCCTCGGCGAGTTCCGCGACCGGGCCGCGCTGACAGCGACCGTGGACGCCAGCGGCGACCCCGAAGCGGCGCTCGCGGAGGCGTCCAGGGAGTTCTGGACGACGCGGCTCTACCGGCTCTGAGCCGGCGGCGACGCCGCGGTGCGGTCCCTGTCGTCCCGAATAGTCGCAGACGACTCGGCGACGCGACCCGACGGTCGCCGCCGAACCGTCCCACCTTTTAGGGTGGCACGTAGTGTCACCCAGTATGAGCGACCCACAGCGAGTCGTCGTCCTCGCACACGAGAAGTTCCCCGACCGCGCGAAGACCGCCACGGGCGTCCTGAAGTACGCCGACTACGACGTGGTGGCCGTCCTCGACCGCGACAACCCCGGCACCTCCGCCGCCGACCACCGCCGCGACCTCCCCGACGTGCCGGTCGTCTCCTCGATGGCCGACGCGCCCGACGCCGACGCCCTCCTCATCGGCATCTCGCCCATCGGCGGCGCGTTCGACGAGACGTGGCGTGACGACGTTCGCACCGCCCTCGAACGCGGCTGCGACCTCATCTCCGGCCTCCACTACTTCCTCACCGAAGACGAGGAGTTCGTCCGACTCGCCGACGAACACGGCTGCGACATCAACGACGTTCGCAAGCCCCACGACGACCTCGGCGTCGCGCAGGGCAAATCCGCCGACGTGGACGCCGAGGTCGTCCTCACGGTCGGCACCGACTGCTCGGTCGGCAAGATGACCGCGACGCTCGAACTCGTCGAGGCCGCCCGCGAGCGCGGCATCGACGCGGGCTTCATCCCGACCGGCCAGACCGGCATCATGATCGCGGGCTGGGGCAACCCCGTCGACCGCGTCGTGAGCGACTTCACCGCCGGCGCGGTCGAGGAGATGATTCTGGAGAAGGGCGACGAACACGACGTGCTCTTTGTCGAGGGCCAAGGGAGCATCGTCCACCCTGCGTACTCGGCGGTCACCTGCGGCATCCTTCACGGTTCGATGGCCGACAAACTCGTCCTCTGTCACGAGGCCACCCGCGAGGCGATTCACGGCTACGAGGAGTTCGCCCTGCCCGACCTCTCGGAGTACGTCTCGCTGTACGAGAACCTCGCCGACCCGGTCCACGAGGCCGACGTGGTCGCCGGGATGCTCAACACCTCGCACGTCGAGGACGACGTGGAAGCGGCCGAGGCTGTCGATGCCTTCGCCGACGAGCTCGGCGTCCCCGCGGTCGACCCGGTTCGGTTCGGCTCGGCCGACCTCGTCGACGAGGTGTTCTAGATGCTCACCACCGAGTTCGAGCGCGTCTCGATGCCGCTGGCCGAACCGTTCGGCATCGCCCGCGGCGTCCAGACCGAGGCCGAGAACGTCGTCGTCCGCATCGAGGACGAAGGCGGCATGACGGGCGTCGGCGCGGCCGCCCCGTCGTCGCACTACGGCGAGACCGCCGACACCGTCGAGGCCGTGCTTCCGGACCTGCTCTCGGTGGTCGAGGAGGTCGGCGACGCCCACGCCATCGACCGCATCGAGCGCCGACTGGCCGAGACGGTCCGCCGCAACCCGGCCGCGCGAACCGCCGTGAGCATCGCCCTCCACGACCTCGCGGCCAAGCGCCTCGGCGTCCCCTTGTACCGCCTCTGGGGGCTCGACTCGTCGCGGACGCCAACCTCGTCGTACACCGTCGGCCTCGACGACCTCGACACGATGCGCGAGAAGACCAAAGAGGCCTACGAGGCCGGCTACGACGTGCTCAAGGTCAAACTCGGCACCGACCGCGACAGGGCCATCGTCGAGGCCGTCCGCGACGAGGCCCCCGGCGTGACCATCCGAGTCGACGCCAACGAGGCGTGGACGCCCCGCGAGGCCGTCGAGATGACCGAGTTCCTCGCCGACCACGGCGTCGAGTTCGTCGAACAGCCGGTCCCCGCGGAGGACTACGAGGGGCTGAAGTTCGTCTACGACCACGGCGCGCTCCCCATCGCGGCCGACGAGTCCTGTATCACGGCCGACGACATCCCGCGCATCGCCGACCGGGTCGATATCGCGAACCTCAAACTGATGAAGTGCGGCGGCCTCACGGAGGCGAAACGCGCCATCCACGCCGCCCGGGCCCACGGGCTGGAAGTCATGCTCGGCTGCATGATAGAGACGAACGCCGCCATCGCGGCGGGCTGTCACCTCGCGCCGCTGCTCGACTACGCCGACCTCGACGGCTCGCTCCTCCTCGCGGACGACCCCTACGAGGGCGTCCCGATGCCGAACGGCGAAATCGACCTCGACGCGCTCGACCGCCCGGGAACCGGCGCGCAGCGTCGGTGAGGCGGAGAATCGGCGGCGCGGTGACGCCGCGACGCCGACGCTGAACGCCCCTCAGGACTCCCAGTCGAGGTCGTCTTCGCGGGTCTCCGACCGGAGCACGAACGGCCCGATAGAGAGCGTTCGTTTTGCGACCGTGGAGATTCGGAGAACCGCGGCCGCGAGCACCGCGAAGGGCGCGAGCGAGACGGCAACCACGAACGCCACGGTGAGAAGCAGGTTCGACACGCCGAGCGTCGCGCCGGTAATCGTCGTCGGGTCGTCGAGAAAGAGAATCGCGCCGATGCTCGCCACGAGCGCGGGGACCGCCGCGTAGAACATCGTCCGCGAGAGGTCGACCAGTTCCCACCGGAAGTAGAGCGTCTTGACGTGTTCGCGGGCGGGGCCGAACAGTTCGAGCGCGTCGCGAAGCTCCGACAGCGCCGTCTTCGTCTCCGCCGAGAGGTCGGCGTCGTGGACGCGGCGGAGCCGCGCCGCCTGATAGATTTTCCACGAGTAGTTCAGGTCCAGCGCCGCCGACAGCACCTCGAACGTCCCGAACTGCCGGCCCTCCAAGCGCCCCGCGACCGCCTCGGCGTTGGACTCGACCTCCTCGGCGAACTCGCGGACGCGGGTCGTCGGGTCGTCGCTCGCGTCGGCGTCGCCGCTCTCGCCCGCGTCACCGTCCGCACCGAGCGTCTCTTCGACCGCCCGCGCCCGCGACGCGATGCCCTCGGCCAGCGCGCGCAGGAACGCCGAGGGCTCCGGCGGCGCGACCGGCGCGTCCAGCAGGTCCGCCACGTCCTCGCGGAAGGTCATCGACCCCTCCATCCGGTCGCGCTGGTCGCCCAGCGGGCCGAGTTCGCGCGAGAGCACGAGCTGATTGATGGTGACGACGAGCGTGACCCCCGTGATAATCGCGGTGAGAAGCCCCTGTGCCAGCGTCTCGATGGGGTCCGAGGCCTCGACGGCGACCCGGAGCGGGGTCGGGTCCAGTTGGCCGAGAACGACGACGCTACAGAAGACGACGACGAGCGGGGCCGCGGCGACGACGCGACGGTCCGCGTCGAGGAGGGCGCGGAGCTTCGCGCGGCTCGTCGTCCCGCGCTCCCGCATCGTGTCGTCGGGCTCGCCGGCCGACGGGCCGCCGGTGTTCGACATGGACGAAGCTATCGCGGGGGTGGTTGAAGTGCGTACTGGCGATTCGTCGCAGAGACGCGCGAGTCACGGGACGGCGGAGGCGGTAGGGCGGCGGGGCAGTTGAGGCGGTTGAGGCGGTGAGGGACGTTGAGACGGCGGGGTCCGCGGGCGCGCTCAGGAGGAGTCGTCTTCGTTCTTCAGCTCTTCGAGTTCGGCTTCGACCTCCTCGTCGGCCACGTCGGTCTCGACGTCCACGTCGGCGTCGGCCGCGCTCTCGCTTTCGGCGTCCGACGACCCGGACGACTTGCCCATCTCGGCTTTGAGCGTCTCGAGTTCGGTGTCGACCTCGGCGCTGGAGCGGCCGGCTTCGAGTTCGCGCTCGATGGAGTCCTTGTCCGACAGGGCGTCGTCGAACGCGCCGGAGTCCATGAGTTCGTCCATCGCGGCCGAGCGGGCCTCCATCTCGTCGGTGCGTTCCTCGGCGCGTTCGAGCGCGCGCCCCACGTCGGCCATCTCGTCGCCGACGCCGGACATCGCCTCGGAGACGCGGCTCGACGCCTCGGCGGCCTCGTAGCGGGCCTTCATCGTCTCCTTTTTCGTGCGGAACTCCTCGATGCGGCTCTGGAGTTCGTCCTTCTTGTTGACGAGCTGGTCCTGCGTCTCCTGCAGGCTGGCGATTTGGGTCTCCAGCTCCTCGATTTGGCTCATCTTCGCCTGCTTCTTTTCGAGCGCCTTGCGCGCGAGGTCCTCGCGGTCCTGCTGGACGGCCTCGCGGGCCTGGTCGACGTACCAAGCCGAGGAAGTGACAGCCGACTCGCCGCCCGGTCTCGTCGCCTCCCACGACTCGGACGTGGTCAACCTCGACGAGACGGTGAACGAGACGCCGCAACTCCGAGAGCCGGTCGCGACCGCCGCCCGCACCGGCCGGTACGACGGCGACATCGAACCCGAGGCGTACATGACTCTCTCGGACGTGAACGAAGACGCCGAGTTCGCGGTCTACGACGGTCGGTACTATCGCTTCTCGCTGAACGTCTCAGGCGACCCCGTCCGCGCGACCATCGAACTCGACCCGACCGACTGGGAGACCGTTTCCGCCGCGGCGTCGTCGCCCGCCTCAAACGCCAGCGCCGACGTGCGTGAGGCCATCGACGAGGGAACCGTCACCAACAGCACGTTCGTCGTGCCGGGGCTCTACGAGCGCGGCGGCGCGCACTACCTCGTCTCCCCCGCGAACCCGGGTGAAGTCATCGGGAACTTCCTCACCATCGTCGGCGGGTTCCTGTTCAACCCCATCGGCTGGGCGTACACCGTCGCGGGCCTCGGCCTCCTCGGCGCGTTCCGGATTCACGGCCGCGCCCGCCCGCTGGACCGCCGAACTGCCCTACTGGTCGTCCCCGGCACGCTCGTCGCCATGTGGCTGGCGACGACGCTCACCAACACGGGGTCGCTCGGCATGCGCTACGTCCTCGTCCCCGGCATCGGCGCCGTGACCGCCTTCGGCCTGTTCGCCGGCTTCTGCATCCGCCGCGGGTCGTGGAAGTCGCTCGTCGGCTGGAGCGTCGCGCTCGTCGCGGTCGTCATCGCGGCCGACGCCGTCGCCATCGGCGTCGTCGGGACGATTTTCGGCGCTCTGGGGCTCGTCGTCGGCTGGTTCGGGAGCCTGTTGCTCCTTCCCTACGGCTACGCGCTCGCGGCTGACGCCGAAGACGAAGTCGAGGACGGGCCGGGGGCGGTGACGGCCGCGGAGTTGGGAGAGGGGTGACCCGGCTCTCGGGACTTGGTGCGTGAGCGTGGAGAAAGCGGCGTCGTCAGTCTCTCAGTTGTACTCGCGCCATCGGTAGCCGCACTCTTGGCACTTGAAAAAGCGCGTCGGCGGTTCGTCGGCCGACCCGGTCTGCTTGATGGTGTACCACGCTTTCGTGTGGCCGCAGTCGTCGCAGTGAACGTCCTTCGCGGTCGGCTTGCCCTCGAACTCCGCGCCCTCTTCGGTCTCGATGAGTTCGTCGCCCGACTGCGCCTCGGTGGAGACGAACTCCGCCGCGAGTTCCTCGTCGCGCTCGGCGGTCCCCCCGCAGTCGTCGTTCGTGCAGGTCATCGCGCCGTTCTGGCTCACCATCATCGAACCGCACTCGTCGCAGAACTGCATACCCGGCGGTAGCGGACCGAGGGCAAAGAAGCTGTCACTCCGCGGCGTCGTCGGGAGAATCCGAACCGACCCGCCGTCCCGCCGCCGTCAGTCGTCCTTCTCGACCATCGGGCAGTTCCGCACCCGGAAGTGGTCGCTGTCTTCGAGTTCGACGATGGTCGTTCCCTCGTGGTGGCACGCGAGTTCCGGCGGCTCGCCGAAGTGCTCGCAGCGCTGGCAGAACTCGGTCTTGGGGACGACGTGGTCCGAGACGCCGTCGCCGTCGTCGACGGGGGTGGCCTCGGCTCCGACGCCGACGCCCGCCGCGCGCTCCTCGTCCCCGCCTTCGACGAGCGCCGTCCACACGTCCTCGCGGTCGAGTTCGCCGACCTCGACCGACTCGAACAGTTCGTCCGTCTCGTCGCGCTGGTCGGTGATGCGCGAGCGTGCGCGGCGCTCGGCCACACGTCCGGCGAGGTCCGAAAGCGGGGCCGAGTCGGCGTCGTCGCTTCGCCCGTCGCGGCCTCCGTCCGGGGCGCGGGCGGCCTCGGCGCTGTCGTCTCCCGGGTCGGCGCGTCCGAATGAGTCGTCGCGGTCGCCGGAGACGGATGGCTCGCCCTCCGCCGCGTCGTCTGTTGAATTGTCGTCGGTCATCGTCCTCGTGAGTCTTCAGTCGTCGCCGTGTTCGCTCCCCGGCGCGGCACCCTGCTGAGCCGACTCCCTCTCCTCCTCCCGGGGGGCGTATCGGTCGTCGTCGCCGTCGGTCGCGTCGTCGACCACGCCGGTAACCGCCTCGTCGAGGAGGTCGGCGACCTCGTCGGTCGCGCGGGCGTCGTCCGCCGATTCCAGCGCAGGGAGCCGGCCGGTGTGGAGCGTCGCCGACCCGAAGAAACCGGGCGAGGACGACAGCTCGCGGAACGGGGACCGACACGACGGACAGCGGGGCTCCGCGAGCAGGTCCAGGTGGACGGTCTCGTCGCACTCCTCGCATCGCGCTTTCTTCTCGCCGGTGGCATTCGCGGTGCGGAGGAGTTCGGCGAGCGCCTTTCGTTCGAGGTCGGCGGCTTCGAGGTCGGCCGCCCGACCGCGGAGGTCGAGCAGCGTCCGCGCGACCGCCCGGAGGTTCTCGTCGAGCGTCGCGGTCGTCTCGTCGAGGTAGGTGAGAATCTCCTCGAAGTTCTCGAAGCCGGCGTCGACCCGCTCGTCTAAGTCGGTCACGCGGTTTCGAGCCGCGCGCACGTCGTCGGCCAGTCGGTCGAGTTCGGCGTCTAACTCCGGATGGGTGTGGTCGCGCGGTGCCTTCTCGTCCGCCTCGCGCTTGACCTGCACGACGCGCATCCGAACGTCAGATATCTTCTCGTCTAGTTCGCCTTCGAGTTCATCGACGCGCGCTTCGACCCCGCCGAGGCGGTCCGAGACCGCGTCCGCGTCGTCGAGCGATTCGCCCGCGTCGCTCACGGCGAGCCGATAGGTCCCGAGGGCCCGTGCGAGCACCGTCTCCGGGTCGACGCCCTCCTCGTCGGCGCGCGCTTCGACCCACGTGCGGAGGTCGTCTGGGAGCGACACCCCGTCTTCCCCTTCCATCTTCGTTTCCAGTTTGTCTACGCAGCCTTAAGAACTATCCCCGAATTCGCGACTGTTCGGTGGTCCGACAGTCGAATCAGCGAATCTTCCGCACGTCGCTCACGTCGAGGCCGCTCTCGTTGATTTCGGTCTCGAACTGCACGATGTTCTCGCTCTCTAGCCGGGCGAGCACGCCGCGGAACTCCTGGACGACCATGGTCCGCGCGCGCTTCGACCCCCCGGACTCCCACTCGAAGAGCAGCGAGCCGCCGGTCGCGCCCTTGAGGACGCCGAGTTCGGTCTTCGAGAGCGCCTCGGTGCTCACGAGCACGAGGATGAGTCCGCCCCACTGGTAGGAGGCCTTCTCCAGTCCCTTGATGACCATCGCGATGTCAGACCACGTCATCTCGTCGGACTGGCTCGCCACGAGGTCGGTCAGGGAGTCGATGACGACGAGGTTGCCGGGCGCGTGCTGACTCAGGGTGGTCCCCAACGCGCCCAGCACGGACTCGCGGTTGTGTCGGTGGCCGAGGTCCTCCAACTTCGTCGGCTGGCCGAGGTACCACTCGCGCGGAATCGGACTGAGTTGGAAGTACTCCGGCGAGAGGTCGTGGAACTCGATGTGTTCGACCGCGGACTCGACGAGTTCGTCGTCCATCGTGTAACCCATCTCCCGGCGCAGGTACTCCTCGCCGGCGGTAAAGGAGACGTAGTGAATCTCCGGCGGCGGCGTCGCGGTGTCCGCGAGCGAGCCGTAGTGGAGGTCGAACAGCTCCTCGTCGGTGTGCGAGAGGGCGTTCATCGTCGCGCTCGTGTAGAGGAACTCCCGAGCGCCCGCGCCGGACTCTCCCGCGAGGAGCACGACGTTCCCCGGGGGTGCGCCGCCGCCGATGATGCTGTCGAGGCGGGGGACGCCGAAGGGGATTTGAGACATATCGAATCCGACTCGGCCGCGTCGGTTAGGCGTTTCGGGGAGCGCGACGCGAGGTTCCGCCGCCGGCGCTCCCGTCCCGTCGTCCCGCGCGCTCACTCCACGCTCGCGCCGCGGTTCCGCCCGCGGGCGACCGAGACGCTCCCGTCGATGTCGGCGTCGGCCAGCGCTGCTCGCCCCGCGTCGACCGCCTCGTCGACGTGGTCGGCGTCGGTCACGCCGTAGACGGTCGGCCCCCACGACGACTGACCCGCGCCGTAGACGACCGGCGACTCGGACAGCGACGAGACGAGCGCGCCGACCGGCGGGCGGTAGACGCCCCCCTGCTCGTCGGCGTACCACGTCCCGTTGAGCCGGCCGACGGACTCGACGGCCTCGCCGAAGCGCTCGGCGGACCCCTCGGCGAGCGCCGGGAGCAGCCGTCTGGTGACGATGCCGGCGATTCGGTCGCCGGTCTGTGCGTCCGCGCGCTCGACGACGGAGCGCATGCTCTACTCCTCGGACGCGCCGTTGCGGCCGGGGTCCGCGTCGGGGACGACGAGCAGGAACCGCCAGCGGTCGGGTATCTCGTGTCGGGCGGCGACCGCCGGCACCGACCACGAACCGTCTTCCGGTCGGTCGGTGGTGAACCGCGCGGTCGGGTGGCCCGCGTCGAGGACGGCCCCGCCGGCTTCGAAGGTGGCGACGCCGACGCCGGAGCGGCCGCCGCGACCCATCTCGGGGGCGAGTCGGCGCACGTCGGCCTCGCGGCCCGTCGCGGCCCCGACCGCCCGCAACACCGCGAGCGCGAGCTGTGTCCCGCTCCCGAGGCCGGCGTGTCGCGGCAGGGTGCGCTCGACCGAGAGGTCGACGCCGTCGGCTCCGAGGAGGTCGACCGCCTGTTCGGCGTACTCGCGGGCGGCGGGATGCCGACACCGAACGTCGGACGCGGGCTCGGCGGCGACGACCACCCGCGGCTCGTCGAGCGCGACGCCCACGCCGCCGTAGAGGCGGTCGCGGGCGAGGCTCAGATTGAGGAAGCCGAAGTGGATGCGCGCGCCGGTCGAGACCCGAACCATGTCACCGGCTATCGGCGGGGACGCCAAAAGGGGGTTTCGACCATGGCAACGCGGGCCGGGGTTACCCGCCGCTGTCGGTCGGTTTCGACTCTCGGGGCGGTGGTCGAAAGGGGGTGGGCCGAGGCGCAGGAAGAACGAAAGCGGGGCGAACTGAAACCGGGGGCGCATCGCCTCAGCGGGGGTGACAGGCGGGAGGAGCCGCGTTACGAGGTCGTCTCGTTCGTCGTCGTTTCGTTGGCGGTCGAATCGGTCGTCGTCCCGTTCGTCTCCGTCTCGTTCGCCGTCGTCTCCGTTGACTCGTACGTCACCGTCACCTCGTCGGCGACGGGCTGGAGGACGTACTTGCCCGCGTTGCCGGCCTTGACGGGCGTGAAGTCGGCCGTGAACGTGGTCGTCTCGTCGGCGCGAATCTCGAAGGACCGCTCGAACTTCAGCGGGGCGGACCCGGGCACCTCGACGGTCGCCGAGGACCCGTCGGTGAGGGTCGCGTCGGTCTCCGACACCTCGACCTGCAGGGACTCGTAGGTGCCAGTCTCCAGTTCGAACTCCTCGACGAGCGCCGAGGCGTCGCCCTGTAGTTCGACGAGGTCGAGTTCCGCGTCGCCCGCGTCGAGCGACTCCGCCTCGCCGTCATCGGGCTTGACGCGGACCGTCGAGACCGTCACGACGCAGGACTCGAAGTCGGCGATGTCGCCGGGCTTGTCGCTCACGCGGGCCGAGAGCGTCCCCGTCGTCGCGGACGCGGTGCCCAGACAGCCGGCGAGGCCGGCGGTGGTTGCGGCGGCGATTCCAGCGGCGGACGTGAGGAAGCGTCGTCTGGTGCGTGTCATTGGTAGGTGTCCGTGTGTCTGCGGGGCGTCGCGGCGCGACCGGGCGGTCCGCGCGATGACTGGTGGGGAACCGCCGTCGCCCCGCGACGTCGCTCGCTCTGCACGCCGCGGTATTGAAGGGTGGAAACCGACGCGCCGGCTTGCGGTCGTTGGCGCGAGATTCGGCTCGAAAGACGCCGAATTTCGCCGAGTTTCGTCAGAAAATGGGGTGGGTCCGCCGCCGACCGCACGGGAGGGCGGCGACCAGCGTTCGACTCAGCGCACGCGGCAGACGTTCCCGTTTGACGGGTTCCCGTTGGACGGTCGCTCGCGCGCGGGCGAGACGGCGTCGACGACTGGGAGGACGCTGAAGCCGGGCGACCCGCCGGTGGCGAACCCGATGGCGAACACCGAGTAGGTCCGGCCGCCTTCGAGCGTCGTTCCGGGGAGGTCGAGCACGACGCTCCCGTCCGACGAGAGGACGACCTGCAGGTCGTACGTCCCGGCGGGCACCGTCTCGTAGTGCGAGACGTCGCCGAACGCAAGTCCGGAAAACAGCGTCGGGCCGTCCTTGACGACGATGTCGACTTCGGGCGCGTCGGGCGAGAAGTGCGCGACGCGGACTCTGGCTTTGCCGTACGGTGCCGGCCGGTTCGTGTCCGTGAGCACGACTGGCGTGATGTCGTCGAGCACGTCGGTCGCCGCGACGGTGTAATCGCGGTTGCGTCGGAGCGTGACCGAGGCGTCGATGACGACCGTCGAGGGGTCACCCGCGGGCGTCACCTCGACCTGATACGTCCCCGCCGGGACGGTGAAGTAGTCGGACAAGACGCCGAACGGGACGCCCTGCAGACCGGGGAAGGGGTCGCCGTTCACGTACACGTCTACGGGGGGCGCGTCGGGCGAGAAGTGGCCGACTCGGAACCGCGCGTCACCCGCGGCGACGCCGCCGGGGCGTGCCGCCGCTGTGGTCGCACCGCCGGCGAGGAGGAGTCCAGTTGCGCCGAGGCTCTTCAGCATCGTTCGTCGGGAGAAAGACGACATTTGCAACCGTCATGAAGGTCCATAAAGAGATTAATATTTCTACAAAACAATTCTTGAAAGAAAATCTTCGCGTCGAGACAGTCAGGCGTTCCTGACCGTCTCAGACGAGTTCTTCTGCGACCACGTCGACCGCGAGCAGGTTCGGGTCGATTGCGAGGTCGGCCTGCGCCGTGGCGAACTCCGGGAGGGAGTCGTAGGCGTAGGTCACGACGCGCACGTCGGGGTTCAGCTCCTTCGCCACCGAGATGGCCGTCGCGTCGTCCATATCGGTGAGCACGAACAGGTCGGCGTCCTCGATGCCGGCCTCGCCGAGCGAGTCGGCGGAGGCGATACCGCTGACGCGGACGACCGTCGCGCCCTCGGTTTCGAGCGCCTCGCCGAGTCCGTCGGGGTCGGTCCCCGCGACGACTGCCGTCGTCATTCGTACTCGATGGTCGCCGGCGGTTTGTGGGTCACGTCGTAGACGACGCGGGCGACGTTCTCGTTCGTCCCGGTGATGCGCGACTGGATGCGCTGGAGGGTGTCCCACGGCAGTTCCTGCGCGCGAGCGGTCATGCCGTCGCGCGACTCCACGGAGCGGACCGAGACGATCCAGCCGTGGACGCGGTTGTCACCCTTGACGCCGGTGCCCTTGCCGATGACGGCGGCGAACGCCTGCCACGGCTCGTGCTTTTCGGTCTCGTCTTCGACGACGTGACACGCGTCGCGGGCGACCTGCACCTTCTCGGGCGTGACTTCGCCGAGGACGCGGACCGCGAGGCCCGGCCCCGGGAACGGCATCCGCTCGGCGATGATGGATTCGAGGCCGAGCGCGCGGGCGACCTCGCGGACCTCGTCCTTGTAGAGGTCGCGGACGGGTTCGACGATGCCCTCGAAGTCCACCACGTCCGGCAGGCCGCCGACGTTGTGGTGGGACTTGATGTTGCCCTCGGACTCGATGCGGTCGGGGTAGATGGTCCCCTGCACGAGGTACTGCGCGTCGGTCTCCTTCGCCTCGCGCTCGAACTCGCGGATGAACTGCTCGCCGATGACCTTGCGCTTTTCCTCGGGGTCGACGACGCCCTCGAGGGCGTCGAAGAATCGGTCTCGGGCGTCGACGACGCGGAGGCTCTCCATGAAGGAGAAGGTGTCCGCGATCTGCTCGGTCTCGCCTTTGCGCATCAGGCCGGTGTCGACGTAGACCGGGGTGAGCTGCTCGCCGACGGCCTCGTAGGCGAGCGTCGCGGCGACCGAGGAGTCCACGCCGCCCGAGAGGGCGATGATGGCGTGCTCGTCGCCGATTTGGTCACGAATCGATGCGGTCGCGTCTTCGATGAATTCGTCTACGTTTACCATTATGCTGTCACCTCTTCGTTGCCGAGTTCGCGCGCGTCGAGTTCGCCGAGGACCGCGCGGAGGAAGCCGAGGAACGGCGGGCTCGCGCGGTCGGGTCGAGAGCGGAACTCGGGGTGGAACTGCGTTCCGAAGAAGAACGGGTGGTTCGTCAGTTCGAGAATCTCCATGCGGTTTTCGGCGCGGCCGGAGAAGCGGAGTCCCTCGGACTCGAGTTCGTCGATGAGTTCGGGGTTCACTTCGTAGCGGTGGCGGTGGCGCTCCGTACAGGAGGTGTCGCCGTACACCGCCTCCGCGAGCGTGCCGGCGTCGATGTCGGTGTCGTGCGCGCCGAGGCGCATCGTGCCGCCCATCTCGTCGACCTCGTACTGCTCGGGCAGGAGGTCGATGACGGGGTACGGCGTGTCGGGGTCGAGTTCGGCCGAGTGGGCGTCCTCGTGGCCGAGGACGTTCCGGGCCTGCTCGACGACGGCCATCTGGAAGCCCAGACAGAGGCCGAGGAACGGGATGTCGTTCTCGCGGGCGTAGCGGATGGCCTCGATTTTGCCGCCGGTTCCGCGGGAGCCGAAGCCGCCGGGGACGACGACGCCGTCGGCGTCCTTGAGTCGCTCTTCGTGCTTGTCGAGCATCTCGTCGGAGTCGACCCAGAGGATGTTCACGTCGACGCCGCACTCGATGCCCGCGTGCTTGAGCGCCTCGTGGATGGACATGTAGGCGTCTTCGAGGGCGTACTTGCCGACGAGCGCGATGTCGACCGAGCCGGTCCGGTCGGCCGTGACGAGCTCGCGCCAGCGGTTGTCGCGGTCTTCCTTCGGCAGCGCCTCGTCGGCGATGCCGAGGCGCTCCATGACGTACTCGTCGAGGCCCTCCTCTTCGACCATCAGCGGGACGTGGTAGATGTCCGGCACGTCGGGGTTGGAGAACACGGCGGCGTCCGGCACGTCGCAGAACTGCGCGATTTTGGTCTTCGTCGCCGGTTCGAGCTTGTCGTCGGCGCGGCCGACGAGGATGTCCGGCTGGAGGCCGATGCTCCGAAGCTCCTTGACCGAGTGCTGGGTGGGCTTCGTCTTCTGCTCGCCGTTCTTCGAGTAGGGGACGAGCGTGACGTGCGTGAACAGCACGTCGCCGTCTTCCTCCTCGGAGGCGAACTGGCGGAGCGATTCGAGGAACGGCATCGACTCGATGTCGCCGACGGTGCCGCCGACCTCGACGATGCACACGTCGGTGTCCTCGGCCGCCTCGCGGATGCGGCGCTTGATGTCCTCCGTGACGTGCGGGATAATCTGGACCGTCTTCCCGAGGTAGTCGCCGTCGCGCTCCTTCTGGATGACGTGCTGGTAGGTCTTGCCCGTCGTGATGTTGTGGTCGGCGGTCATGTCGACGCCGAGGAACCGCTCGTAGTTCCCGAGGTCGAGGTCGACTTCAGCGCCGTCTTTCAGGACGTACACCTCCCCGTGCTCGTAGGGGTTCATCGTCCCGGCGTCGACGTTCAGGTACGGGTCTATCTTGACCGCGGTGACGTCGAACCCGGCGTTCTTCAGGAGTCGGCCGGTGCTCGCGGCCGTGATACCCTTCCCGAGGCCGGACATGACACCCCCGGTTACGAAAATGAACTTGCGCCCCATCTCTGGGTCGTATTCGTCCGTCGGCATACTGACCGTGTGCGAGCGTACTTCAAAACCATTTCGGAGGGAACATCGTGTGCCAGAGCACCGCACGCTCCCGAATCCGCGAGAATCGCGCGACGGCGACGCGACGATGACGCCGACTCGGCGGCGCGTCCCCGGTCAGTCCAGCCTTTTAATGACTCGCGCCGGGTTGCCGCCGACGACCACCGAGTCGGGCACGTCCTTCGTGACGACCGCGCCCGAGGCGACCACCACGTCGTCGCCGATGGTGACGCCGGGGTTGACGACCGCCCGGCCGCCGAGCCACGCGTTGTCGCCGACGGTCACCGGCTCCCCCGACTCGGGGCCCTTGATTCGCTCCGCGGCGTCGAGCGGGTGGGTCGCGGTGTAGATGTGAACGCCCGGCGCGAGCTGGCAGTTGTCGCCGAGCGTGATTGGACACACGTCGAGGAAGACGCAGTCGAAGTTGGCGAAGAAGTTCTCGCCGACGCTGACGTTGTAGCCGTAGTCGCAGCGGAACGTCGGCTCGATTTCGAACGACTCGCCGACCTCCCCGAACAGTTCCCGAATCAGTTCCTCGCGGCGCTCGGTTTGGGTCTCGTCGGTCTCGTTGAACAGGCGCGTGAGCCGCCGCGCGCGCTTTCGTTCCGCGACGAGTTCCGGGTCGCTCGCGTCGTACAGTTCGCCCGCGAGCATCTTCTCCTTCTCCGAGGGCATACCCTCGATGACCGGGGGAGCGGTGGTAAGTGTACGCACGACTTCCGCAACCGCAGGATTTGACTCGCCCGCCCACGACCACCCGTGCATGAAGGACTTCCCGCGACTCGGCTTCGGGACGTACAAGCTCGAAGACCGCGACGAGTGCGTCGAGGCCGTCAAGACCGCCCTCGACGTTGGCTACCGCCACGTCGACACGGCCCAGATGTACCACAACGAGGAGTTCGTCGGCGAGGGGCTCGCCGAATCCGACGTCGACATCGACGACGTGTTCGTGGCGACGAAGCTCGACACCGACAACCTCGGCTCTGACGACGTGCTGGAGACCGCCCGCGAGTCCGCCGAAAAGCTCGGCGTCGACACCATCGACCTGCTGTACGTTCACTGGCCGCTCGACAGCTACGACGAGGACGAGACGCTCGCGGCCCTCGACGAACTCGTCGAGGAGGGCGTCGTCGCCAACGTCGGCCTGAGCAACTTCCGACCCGACCAGCTCGAATCGGCCATCGAGACGCTCGACGCGCCCGTGTTCGCCCACCAGGTCGAGATGCACCCGATGCTCCAGCAGGCCGAACTCCGCGAGCTCGCCGCGGAACGCGGCCACCGTCTGGTCGCCTACTCGCCCATCGCGCGCAACCAGGTCGCCGACGAGGAGGTCATCGTCGACATCGCCGAGAAGCACGACGCCTCGCCCGCGCAGGTCGCCCTCGCGTGGCTCATCGAGAAGGGCGCGACGCCCATCCCGAAGGCCGCCTCGCCCGACCACATCCGCGACAACTTCGCCGCGCTCGACCTCGACCTCGACGACGAGGACGTGGCCGCCATCGACGACCTCGATTCGACTCACCGCATCGTCGACTTCGAGGAAGCGCCGTGGAACCACGCCTGACCTGAGTCGAGCCGACCCGGCCGATGCCGGGACGCTGAGAACCCTCATTTTCGCCGCGAGCGCCCCGCTGTGCGTCGTCTTCGTCGCCGACGAATCCCTGACAGAGCGGGCCGTGGGACCCCGCCACAAACAGGGTGAACATATATGATGGACTCGGCCGTACTGCCGAATATGGCAACGGTGGTGGTGGTGTGCCCGCACTGCGGACAGCAAGTGGAATCGAGATACGAGGGCGACGCCGACTTCGACGGTGTCAGACAGCGGTTAAAAAGCGAGTATCGCGTCGCGCGGCAGACCTGTCCGGTCTGTTCGAATCCGTACGACCTCCGTCGGGCGTAAGTCGCTCCGACGGCGCGGCGACGGTGACGGTGACGACTTCGGCGGGTGGCCGAGGGCGTCGGCGTCGGTGTCGCGTTCGCGTTATCCCGTGTTCTTCATCCCGGCGGCGATACCTTTGACCGTGAGCCGCAGGGTCTGTTCTTCCTCGTCGGTCCGGTGGGTCTGCGACAGCAGGTGCGTCTGCAGCAGGTTCAGCGGGTCGACGTAGGGGTTGCGGCGGCGGAGGCTCTCTTCGAGCCACTCGCGCTTCAGGAGACTGCTGCGCTCGCTGATGTCGAGCATGAGGTCCGCGGCGTCCTCGTACTCCTCGGTGAGGCGGGTGAAGAACTCCTCGCGGAGCTCCTCGTCGGCGAGGTTCGCGTACTCCGTGGCGATTTCGAGGTCGGTGCGCGCCAGCGCCATCGCGGCGTTGTCGAACGTGCTCCGGAAGAACGCCCACTCGTCGTACATCTCGCGGAGGTCGTCCATGTCGCCGCCGTCTTCGAGGAAGGCGTTGACGCCGGCGGCCAGCGAGTACCAGCCGGGGAGGATACACCGCGACTGGGTCCACGAGAACACCCACGGGATGGCGCGGAGGTCCTCGACGCTGCGCTCGTCGGACCGAGAGGCCGGCCGGGAGCCGAGGTTGAGTTCCTCGATGACGGTGATGGGCGTCGCCTGCTCGAAGTAGGAGACGAAGCCGTCGGATTCGAGGAGGTTCCGGTACTCCTCGCGGGCGGCGGCCGCCATGGTGTCCATGGCGTCGACCCAGCGGTCGGGCACCTCCTCTTCGGGCGTCCGAATCGCCTGCAGGCGGGCGCGAATCTGGGCGTTGAGCATCTGTTCGAGGTTCCGCTCGGCGATGCGCGGGTTGGCGTACTTCTCGGCGATGGCCTCGCCCTGCTCGGTGAACTTAATCTGCCCCGTGACGGTCTCGTTCGGGAGCGCGAGCATGGCTTCGTTCATCGGACCGCCGCCGCGGGAGATGGAGCCGCCGCGGCCGTGGAACAGCCGCATCGTCACGTCGAAGTCGTCGCAGATGTCGGCGAGGCGGCGCTGGTTCTTGTAGAGGTCCCAGTTGGCGGCGAGGAAGCCGTTTTCCTTGTTGGAGTCGGAGTAGCCCAGCATAATCTCCTGGACGTCGTTCCGGGCGGCGAGCGCCGTCCCGTAGGCCTCGTTCTCGAACAGCGTGCCCATGATGCGGCGCGCGCCGTTGAGCGCGGACTCGGTCTCGAGGAGCGGGACCACGTCGATGCCGCAGTGGTCGGGCAGAGAGACGACGCCCGCCTGGTCGGCGAGGAACAGCACTTCGAGGACGTGCGAGGGTTCCTCGGTCATCGAGATGCAGTAGGTGTCGATAGCGCCGACGCCGTACTCGCGCTGCCACTCGCCGAGCTTGCGGAACCGGCGGAGGACGCGCTCGGCCGTCTCGGAGATGTCGCCGGGGTCTTCGAGGTCGACGACGGGCTCTTCCTGCAGAATCGCGTCGGTGAGGAGTTCGACGCGCTCCGCCTCCGAGCTACCCTCGTAGTCGAGGCCCTCGTGGGCGAGCGCCTCGTGGACGGCCTCGGTGTGGTTCTCCTGGTGGTCGCGGAGGTCAAGGCTGGCGAGGGTGAAGCCGAACGTGTCGACCTGCCGCATCAGGGGCTCGACGTACACGTCCGCGACCTGCGCCGCGCCGGTCCGCCGGAGGCTGGCGTCGATGACTTCGAGGTCGGCCAAGAGCTCGCTCTCGTCCGCGTAGCCGTTCGGGCGCACGTCCTCGACGCGGCGGAGTCGCTCGCGCATCAGTTTGAGCTTCTGGCGGTACGGCTCGTTGGGGTAGCGCTCGTCGGCCTCCTCGGCGACGACGGGGAGGAGTTCGCGGTCGGCCTTCAGCGAGCGTTCGAGCTCGTGGCCGGGGTCGATTCGCGTCGCGTCCTGACTCAGCACACCGGAGAGACGCTTGAGCGAGTCGCTGTACTTTTCCAGGGCGACGCTGCGCTGGCGTTCGAGCGTGTCCTCTGTCACCTCGGGCGTGACGAACGGGTTGCCGTCGCGGTCGGAGCCGGCCCACGACCGGAACTCGAACAGCTTCGGCACGTCGAGGCCGGGGTACTCGGCCCGAAGCTCCTCTTCGAGTTCCTCGTACACCTCGCCGACCACGTCGAAGAGGGTGTTTTCGAGGTACCACTGGACGTTGCGGGCCTCGTCGGTCGGCTCCGGGCGGCGGTCGCGGACCTGCGAGGTCTGCCAGAGGCTCGTCACCTCGGCGACGACGTGCCGCCACTCCTGGTCGTGTTCGAGGTCGGTGAGACGGCGCTCGTCGAGCGTCTCCAGCCGGTTGGCGATGGAGCGGAGCTTCGATTTCACCGTCTTGCGGCGGGCCTCGGTCGGGTGCGCCGTGAACGTCGGTTCGATGAGCACGTCTTCGAGGACCCGTCCCAGAAGCTCCTCGTCGACCTCCTCGTCGTCCAGCGCGTCGAGCGTGTCGAGGATACCGTCTTCGAGCGTCCCCTCCTGGGACGCCTCGCGGATGACGCGAACGCGCTCGCGCTCCTCGGCGAGGTTGATGAGTTCGAAGTAGGTGGTGAACGCGCGGGCGACGACGCTCTCGCGCTCCGGTTCGAGGTCGCCGACCACGTCGTAGAGCCGCTCGCGCGACCCGGACTCGCCCTTCCGGTAGGCGATGGCCGCCTGCCGAAGCTCTTCGACCGTCTCGAACGACGCCGTCGACGTCTGCGCTTCGAGCACGTCCCCGAGCAACGCCCCGAGCTCGCGAACATCTTGCCGCACGTCTCTGGTGTGCAATCGCATCGTACTCGGATACGAGTAGCACATTCTAAAAGGCCACGAGTAACGTCGAAAATTTGCCCGGAAGTCGGTTCTAAACGAACGTTACGCACGTTTTCGTCCAGTTTTCGACGACCGACGAATTCCGCGCGTTCGAGCGGTCGAACCCCCTCGCTGGCGGCCGTTTCGTGGGGCGTACTACCACGGTGGATTCGTCACGCTTTTACTGGCCGCCTCGAAGGTGAGAGTATGAGCGATAGCGACAAGTACCCCGCCGACTCGGGTCGCCGTCGGTTCGTCAAGGGCGTCGTCGGGGGAGCGACGCTCGCGGGCGTGGGAACGACAGGCGCGGCCGCCATCAACAGCGCAACGTCATCCACCGGTACCGGTGGGGGGCCGACGCAGGCGTACGCCATCGAGAACACCGCCGGTCCCGCACCGCGCGGCATGCCGCAGATACCGATCGAGATCGACGACGAGGGCTACATCCGCGGCGTCTGGCCGGAGGTTCAGACCGTCACGCAGAACGGTGTGGAAGTCGACCTCGCCCTCACCGAGGACTACCAGGGGACGGGCGTCACCTACTCGCAGGACTGGTTCCAGTACTGCGGCGTGCAGACCTACGAGGGCCTGAACCCGACCTACGAGTCTGATAACTACTTCCGCTCCGACAGCGGCGGATACGACTGGCAGTCCGAGACGTACAGCTCCGGGGACCGCCTGAACGTCAACGACTTCGACGAGTACGAGACGTGGGGCAACGGCATCGGGCGGGCCGGTATCGGGATGCCCGCGACCGGCACCTGGCGCTCCGAGGGCGCCGAGAACACGATGCCGATTCAGGTGCTCCGCTCGACGCGCATCGAGGAAGCCGCACAGGACAACGAGTGGCTCGCCGCCTCGACGGACCAGGGCGTCATCGCGTGGCTCAACAAGTGTACCCACTTCTGCTGTGTCCCCGGCTACAAGCAGGCGGCCAGTTCCGCCACGTTCGGCGGCGAAAACGGTGTCTACTGCCAGTGCCACCAGTCCGTCTACGACCCCTTCTCCATCGTCCAGACGCTGTTTACGGCGCTGCCGCGCCCGAGCGAGTAACGACCCACGAAGCCGCCCTCCCGTTTCGAGTTCGACCGCGACGCGTTCCCGCCGTTTTCTCTTTTCAGACCCCCGAACGACCCGTTTCCGCCCCGACGAGTCGCCCGTTTCGAGCCCGTGGTCTCGTCTCCGTCTTCAGCACCATCTCCGTCTCCCGCCCCCGAGTGCCGACGGACCCGTCGCTCGCGGATGTGAGTCGAATTCGAGAATGTTCCGATTCGCGCGGTGCTCCGACGCGCCGGCGCGCTAGCCGCCGCTGACCGGCGGGAAGAGCGCGAGTTCATCGCCGGCGGCGGCCTCCTCGCCGAGCGCGGCGGCTTCACCGTTTCGCAGGACGTTGATGTGGTCGTACAGTTCGCCGTCATCGCCGAACACCCGCGATTCGAGCGCCGGGTGCGCCCCGACGAGGGCGTCGAGCGCGTCGCCGACGGTCGCGTCGCCGTCGACGTCAACCCGAACGGTCCGCGTGCCGGTGACTTCCGCGAGGTCGGCGAACAGCTTCCACTCCATACTCCCGTCTCGTCGCCCGGCGCTCATGAGGATTGCGCCCCCGACGACCGCGGCCCGTCGCCGTCGGAGTCGCCGTTTTCGTCTCCGTCTCCGTCGTCTCCGCCGTCTCCGTCGCCTCCGCCGTCGGTTCGGCTCGTGTCGGTCGTCGCCCGGCGCTCGACCTTCCGGAGAACTTCCGGCCGGCCGACGACGTAGAGCGTGTCGCCGGCGGCCAGTTCGCGACCCCGACCGGGAATCGCGTCCACCGGGCGGTTCGCCGACCGGATGGCGACGACGGTCGTGTCCACGTCCGAAACCGCCAGCCCGTCGAGGTCTGCGCCCGGTGCGACGGTCGTGACCGCCATCGTCTCGTCGGCGTTCCGGAGGAGCGACGCGAACTCGCGGTCGACGTGGGGGTCTGCGGGGAGCGTCACGAGTCGGTACTGCTCGCCGCTCGTCAGGCGGTCGGCGTCCTCCTCGTCGAGGGCGACGGTCGCCACGTCGTCGGCGACGCCGCGGAGTTCGCCGAAGGCGACGCGGGTCGGTGCGGCCGGTGCGGCCGGCGCGTCGGTGCCGCCGTCGGACAGCGACCCCGAACCGCCGGGAGGCGTCTCGGCCGTCGGTTCGGCGGACTGGGCCGGTTCAGTCGCGTCGGTCGCTCCCGCGACGGCGTCGTCGGACGGGTCGTTCTCGTCGTCCGCCGCCGGCTTCGGAACCGACCAGACCTGCACGGGGTCGCCGGCGGCCGCGCCGGAACCGGGGTCGCCGCGAATGGCGACCGCGACGGTGCCGGGTGCGAGCGTCGGCCCGAGGCCGGCCGCGCGACTGCCGAGCGCGAGGTACGACACCTCGTTCCCGCCGGCTTCGAACTCCACGTCGACGTGGCCGACGCCGTGGTCGTCCTTGATGCGCGTCGCGAGTCGGTCGCGGAGTTCGGCCTCGCTGAGCCGTCGGGGGAACAGCAGCGTCTTCCCGCTCAGTTGGGTCTTGACGGCCTCGCCGACCGGGTCGTACCCCTCGATGTCGGCGATGTCCTCGGGGAGCGTCACCGACGTGACGCGGCCGACGGTCCGGACCAGTCGGCTCACGTCGGCGTCGAGTTCCTTCGCGCCCGCGACGGCGAACACGTCGGTCGTGAGCCGGTCGCCGGCGACGCGGCCGACCGGCGCGATAAGCGCTCCGCCGAGGAGCGACGCGGTGTTGAAGAGGACGGTGTCGAGTTGGAACACCTCGGTCTCGGTGCCGGTGGTGAACGCGCCGAACAGGCCGATCGTGTTCAGGTAGAGCGCGACGACCGCCCCGCCGAAGAGGACCGAAAGCGCCCGCGGGATTATCTCCCGGGTGTACCACCGGTAGAGCAGCGAGGCGATCGCGGAGACGACGAACGCGCCGACGACGAGTCCGACGAACCGGAGAATCTGCAGGACGAGCGAGTCGTCCACCGGCGGAATCGACACCTGTCCGGCGGTCGCCGACTGTCCGACCGCCGCGAGCAGGTCGGCTGCGGGTGCGGCCGAAGCGGACCCGGCGGCCGAGGCGAGGGCGGCGAACATCACGCGACCGCCCCCTCGAAGGCTGTCAGGTCGCTTCTCGACCCGACCGCGTAGAGCGTGTCGCCGGCGGAAACCTCCTGGTCACCCCGCGGCGCAATCGTCCAGTTCCCGCCGTGGCGGACCGCGAGGACCGCAACGCCGTAGGCGTCGCGGACGCCGGCCTTCCCGAGTGTTACCCCGTCGAGCGGCCCCTCTGCACCGACCGAGAGCCGCGAGAAGCGCTTGCCCGCGCGGCGGAGCAGGGAGACGAGTTCGAACTCCCGGCGGACGCCGCGGGAGGTGACGATGAATCGCTCCGCGTCGCTCCCGAGGAGCGATTCGACCTTGCCTCGGTCGACCGCGAGCGTGACGCGGCCCTCGCCGCCGACGGCCGTCGGCGCGCGCGGCGCGGCCTTCGGGGCGTCCGCGTCGTCCTCGTCCTCGTCGGCGTCGCTCGGGGTCTCGACGACTGATTCGACCCCGGCGACGCTCGCCGAGACGGTGCCGCCGTCGGTGACGACGACCACCTCGTCGCCGCGCGCGAGTCCAGTCGGGACGAGCGCCGTCACCGACACCGCGCGCTTGCCCGTCGGGAGGCGCTTCGAGAGGCCGCCGACCGGGGCCGCGGCGGAGACGGTCGCGCGGGCTCGCTCGTCGAGTCTGACCTCGACGGCGGCGAGGTCGAACTCGTTTTGCAGGCGGTCGGCGTACCGCGATTCGAGTTCCACGAGCGGGATGTCGGCGGGGAACGTCCACTCGCCGTTTCGGATACTGGTACGGATGTCGAGCGGGACCGGCGGGTAGCCCTCGATGTCGCCGACCTCGCCGGTGACGCTGACGCTGACCTGTCCGCGGCCGCCGACGAGTTCGACCACGTCGGTCGAGAGCGACCGCTCGGTGAGCTTTCGCAGCGACATCTTCCGCGGGATGTCGTTGGCGAAGGCGTCCCCGCGGTTGTGCGCGTACAGCGCCCCCATCAAGACGACAAGCAGCGCGACCGTCAGCCTGACCTGGCTCTCCGACTGGGTAATCGTCGGGTCGGCCAGCGCCATGAGACCGCCGCTCGCGCCCGCGATGGCGACGCTGAGAACGACGACGGCGAGGCCCGGAACGGTGACGCCGGTGACGTAGCGGAAGCCGAAGCCGAGGAGCCACGCGACGGCGGCCGGAACGAGCCCGGTGAGAACGCCGAAGTACAGCCCGTAAACGACTTCGACGGGGAGTGAAGCCATGGACCGGTACACTCGCCGACGGGATAAAGACGTGACGACGCGCCCGTGACGGGCCGATACCCGACCGTTTTTGGCCTCGGACGCCAGAACTGGGAGAGACATGGCTTCGGTACGCGAGTGGGTCGGTGCCCGCGCGACGATTGGGACGGTGTTCTTCGCCGCCGTCCTGTCGGTCGCCATCGGCATCCTCAACATCAGCTCCCCGGTCACCGGCGGCGTGTTGGCACCGTACATCCCGGAAGCGGTCCGCATCACCGCCGGCTTCACCGGGACGCTGACGGGCTTTCTGCTCCTCGCGAGCGTCTTCGGGCTCCGCCGACGCTACCGCGCCGCGTGGTACTCGACCGCGGTGCTGCTCCCGGTGACCGCCGCGCAGGGGCTCGTCCAGTCGCCGGAACGGGCGGCACCGCTCGTCGGCCTCTCGCTTATCAGCCTCGCGCTCCTGCTTTTCAACCACAGGGCGTTCAACCGCGACCTCGACCTGACGGCGACACAGCTGTCGGCCCTGCTCGCCATCGCGGGCGCACAGACCTACGCGACCGCCGGCGCGTGGGCGCTCAGAGAGCAGTTCAACGGCATCGAGACGCTGTTCGACGCGTTCTACTTCGGCGTCGTCACCGGCAGCACGGTCGGCTACGGCGACATCTACCCGCGGACCGCCATCGCCAGACTGTTCGGGATATCGGCGCTCCTCATCACGGTGGCGACGTTCGCCGTGGCGCTCGGTGTCCTGCTCACGCCCGCAATCGAAGCGCGACTCACCAAAGCACTCGGACGCATGACCGAATCACAACTCGACATCCTGGAGAACCACGTCCTCGTCCTCGGCTACGGCGAGCTGACCGAACCGATTCTCGAAGAGCTCGGCGACCGCGCCCGCGTCGTCATCGTCACGCCCGACGAGAGCCGCGCCAAGCGCCTCACCGACCGCGGCTACGACGTGGTCACCGACGACCCGAGCGACGAGGAGGCGCTCCAGCGGACCCGCGTGGACGCCGCCCGCTCGGTCGTCGTCGCCACCAACAACGACGCCGAAGACGCGCTGGCCATCCTCACGGCGCGACAGCTCAACCCCGACGTGCACATCGTCGCGGCGGCGACCCAGCGCGAAAACGAGCGAAAGCTCCGCCGCGCCGGGGCCAACACCGTCATCAGCCCGGCGGCGCTCGGCGGTCACTTCCTCGCCGAGTCCGCCGTCGGCGGGAGCGGCCTCGAAACCATCGAGGAACGACTGCTCGACGAACAGCCCGCCGACCCGCCCGTAGACGAGACGGCCGAGACGAACGGGGCGGGTGCGGCCGACGACACCGACGACACCGACGACACCGACGACACGAACCGCTCGTAAACGCAAGCGACTCCGACTCTGCGTCTCGCCGCTCAGTGCCCGCGGTCGAACACCGCAACGTCGCAGTCTATCTCGCGGATTCGCTCGAACGTCGGCGGCGAGATGAACCGCGAGGCGGGCGACCGGTCGCCGCTGGACCCGAGCACCACGAGGTCGTAGGTGGCGGCGTTCGAGGCGATGAAACTAGTCACGTCGGACCGGGCGACCCGCGTCTCGATGTTCCCGTCCGCGGTTTCGACCAGATTGGCGAGTTTCGACTCTGCGGGCCGCCGTTCGACCTCCGTGGAGATGCAGGTCGTGACGCTCACGCTCCCGGTCTTCCCGGCGAGGCGGGTCGCGAAATCTATCATCGCGTGAGCGGCGTCGCCGGGGCGGGAGACGAGGACGAGCACGCGCCGCCAGCGGTAGGTCTCGCCGGTCGAGCGGAACGCCACGGTGTCGTACGACCCGCCGAACAGGCCGCGGATGTAGTCCGAAAGCAGACCGCGGTCCTCCTCGTAGGGGGCCACCACGAGGTCCGAATTAGTGTTCGCCGCGGCCTCGGTCGTCGCGGTCAACGGGTCGCCGCGGGCGACCGCGACCTCCACGGGCACGCCCAGTCGGGTCCGCAGTTGGTGCGCGCAGGATTCGAGGCGCTCGACCGACGCGTCGGCGTCGGTGTCGAGTTCGCCGTCGGTTTCCGCGGCCGCGTCCGCGCCGCCCTCGGCGGTCGCCGCCGGCGGGAGCACGTCGAGGAGGACGACCTTGCCGGCGCTGTGGGCGGCGGCGAGTCGGGCGGCGAAGAAGGCCGTCTGGGTCGCCGCCTCCCCGCGCATCGGGACGAGCACGTGGTCGTCGCCGCGGACGGTCCCGTAGAGGTACTCCGCGCGGCGCTCGTAGAACTGCTCGCGCCAGATAGTGAACGCGATGGCGATGACGACGCTGGCGAAGAAGATGCTCACCACGTACTCCTCGGGGTTCACGTCGCCCGTGACGAGCGTCAGGAGCGCCGTCGAAAACGCGGAGGGGGCTTCCACGTCGAGGAGCCACGTCGTGACCCCCGCGAGGAAGATGGCGAGCGCCGCCGCCGACGGGTGGACGATTGCGGTCCCCGTCGGGCCGTAGGTCCACCCGGTGAACCCGACCGCGACGAGGCCGCAGAGCGCGCCGACCGTGAGGGAGACGGTGAACTTCACCGGCGACGAGTACCGCCCCTCCGGGTCGGAAAACAGCGTGTACGACCCCGACGCGAGCGGCGGGAAAAGCAGGAACGAGAGCGTGCTGACCGAGTTGGAGATGAACGTCACCCCGGCGATGAGCACGGGGATGATGAGGAGAATCGAGAGGTGAAGCAGGTTGTTCGTGTTCTCTATCCACCGACCGAACGCCACCATCTCGCGCCGCTCTATCCGGCGGAGCCGGGCGCGGAGCGCGCCGGCGCGTGCGACCGCTCGGGCCGCGAGGTGGCGGAGGTCCACGGCTCGGTTACGCGAGGTCGGTGACGGCGTCGAGCGTGATGGAGATGGCGCGCTCGACGTTGTTCTTCGCCTTCTCGGGGAGTTCCTCGTCCGAGTCGGCTCCCTTCTGGGTGCCGGCGACGAGGTTGCCGTCGACGGTACAGATAGCGCCGGCGCGGAGACCCTTCCGGCGGGCGAGCGAGAACACCGTCGCGGCCTCCATCTCGATGGCGAGCAGGCCGGCGTCGTTCCAGTCGTCGACGTACTCGTCGGACTCGTTGTAGAACGCGTCGTCGGAGACGATGGGGCCGACGTGCACGTCCTCGTCGTTGGCCTCCGCCGAGTCGACGAGCGACGTGAGCACGTCGTAGTCGGGGACGGCCGGGTAGACCTCGGACTCATAGCGCTTCGAGGTTCCCTCCTCCTTGGCCGCGCCCGTGGCGACGATCATGTCGCCGACTTCGATGTCCGCCTGGAGCGCGCCGATGGTGCCGACGCGGATGAACGTCTCCACGCCGACGCGGGAGAGTTCCTCGATGGCGATGGCGGCCGACGGGCAGCCGATACCGGTCGAGGAGATGGTGAGCGGGACGCCCTCGTACTCGGCGTTGACGACCTTGTACTCGCGGTTCTGCGCGACTTCCTCGACGTTGTCACACTGCTTCGCGATGCGGTCGACGCGCCCGGGGTCGCCCGGGATGAGCGCGATGTCGTTCACGTCGCCTTCTTCGACGAGGAGATGGGGCTGTTTCGCCATGTTCCGACCCACTCGGGTCGCGGGCAAAAACGACGCGGTTCGACCGGGGGCGGGTGCGGTCGGCTGGAACGACCAGCCAACCGACCGGGTCGCCGTCACGCGAACCCGGTGAAAAGCGCCGGCGCGAGGACCAGCAGCGTCGCGCCGAAGACGAGCGAAGAGCGGAGCCACTGCCCGCGGACCGCCGTCGCGCGCTCCTCGTAGATGCGCCGGCCGGCGCGCGGGAGGACGAGGCGGGCGAACGCGACGTAGATGAACGCCACGACGACCGCGGTCGCGACGAGGTGCGACGGGAGGTCGACGCCGGCGACCCCGAGGTCCGGCGCGACGGCGTCGGTCGCGAGGTAGACGAACGCGTAGAGGACGCCGGCGAGCGCGCCGGCGGCGTGGTGGACGACGTTGGCGTCGCCGAAGCTCACCTCGTCGGGCGTCGTCCGTCGGACGACCGACGCGGCGACGTAGGCGGGGGTGAAGCCCTCGTCCTGTCGCCACATCGGGATGGCCATCACGACCGCGGCCGCGACCCCGACGACCGCGCCGAGGAGCAGTCGCCCGGCGACCGCACCGAGGCTCGACGCGGCGTCGAGGGCGGCGACGGCGACCGGGAGCTGGTCTAACATCGTCCCGACGAATGACTGGTGGGGATAAAATTTGTCGGGTCGGGGTCGGCCCGGGTTCGGGCGGCGTCGAAACGGTCGCGCGGCCGGTTCAGCCCTCGACGAGGTCGTCCAGCCGTCGCCAACTGAGTTGCGTCCGCGCGCCCGGCTCGGCCGCGGTGAGCGCGCCGCAGGCGTTGGCGACCGCCAGCGCCCGCTCGTAGGCGGCCCCGTCGAGGCGAGCGGCGATGAAGCCCGAGGCGAAGGCGTCGCCCGCGCCGGTCGTGTCCACCGCGTCGACAGGGTAGCCGGGGTGAACGTGTCGGTCGTCGCCGTCTCTGACCTCCGCGCCGCGCGGGCCGTGTTTGAGGACGAGCGTCGTCCGCGCGAGCGCCTCGGCGACCTCGGAGGCGGGCTCCGAGCCGGCGCTTCGGCCGCGCTCGACCGCCGCTTCGTCCAGCGCGGTTGCGGCCTCGCGGTCGTTGAGAAAGACGTAGTCAACCTCGCGGAGGGCGTCGGCGTAGCCCCGGTCGCCGACGCGCCGGCCGGGGTCGAAGCTGACCGTCGTATCCACCTCGTGGGCCCGTCTGGCGAGCGTCGCGGCCGTGTCGGGCGACTGGCTCGTCAGGTGGAGGTGGTCGGCCGCCGCGAGCGGGGCGGCCGGGAGGTCGGTCGCCTCGAACGCCTCGTTGACGCCGGGGGAGCCGAGGACGAACACCTCGCCCGCGGCGTCGACGACGATGTACTTGACCGTGGTCGGGCCGCGGTCGACGCTGACGACGTGGCGGCAGTCGACGCCCTTCGAGGCGAGTTCGGCGACGGCGGCGTGGCCGTGTTCGTCGTCGCCGACGCTCCCGAGGAGCGCGGCGGGCACGTCGAGGCCGACGAGGCCGCTGGCGACGTTGGCGGCGCTCCCGCCGCCCGCGCCGACCCGCGACTCGACGGTCGCCTCGCCGTCGGGCTCCGGCAGCGCGTCCACGCGGAGGGTGACGTCCCAGTTCACGTGGCCGGCGCAGATGACACGGGACATGCGTCCGCGTAGGTCGGTTCGCCGGTGGGATAACTCTCCCGGGTCGGGCGACTACGGTGCCGAGAAAATGGAGTGTGGGCGTGTCCGAGCAGAATCGCGGCCTCAGCCGGCGATGGCGAACAACAGGAGGTTGTGGACGCCGGGGCCGAGGCCGACGGCGGCGACGAGACCCAAGAGGAGCGACCCCTCCGTCGGGTCCTCGCGGACGTAGTCGGCGAGCAGGGCGACCACGAAGCCGGCCACGACGAGTTTCACGAGGACGAACAGCCAGCCGACGCCGATGACCTCGGCGGTCGGGAGCGCAGCGGCGGCTTCGAGGATGATGCGCGACAGCGGCGTCCGCTCGCCGAAGCCGAGCACGTCGATGCCGACGGCGGTCGACAGCGCGTCGAGGGCGTGCCCGAAGATGGCGAGCAGGCCGAGCGACCCCGCGGCGGCCGCGTCGGTGTCGATTCGCGTCACGACCCGCCACGTCAGCGGGGTGACGACGAGCGCGGCGACGAGGGCGACGCCGGGCCAGACGATTGAGAGCGTCCCGGCGGCCAGACCGATAAAGAGCGCGAAGCCCGCGAGTCCGGCGGCGACGAGCAGTCCGGGAACCGCGAGCGCCGTCGGGGAGGCGAGGTCGGCCGCGTCGAGCGCGAGCCACGTCGCGCCGGCGGCGACGGCCACGGAGAGGTAGACGGAGGGCGTGCCGGCGAGCGGTTCGACCGCGGGCGGGAGCGCGTCGATGACGTAGAGGACGTGCAGCGCCGACCCCGACACCATCCACGGGACGAGTGCGGCGACGTGGGCGGGCGTGACCGCGGGTCGCCTGCGGCTCAGTCCGACGCCGACGCCGACGAGTCCCGCGACGAGGGCGACGAGGTAGGGAAGCGGCGGGAGCGCGAACCCCTCGGGGAGAATGGCCATGCAGGAGGCGCGGCGGGGCGGCGTGAAAGCCTTACGTTCTTTAGCCTCGGGTCGCCTCGACAGGGTATGAACCGAGCCGACCTCGCCGCCCGCATCGACCACACGGTCCTCGGACCCGAGACGACGATGGCCGACGTGGAGGCCGTCCTCGACGACGCCGACGAGTGGGGGATGAACGCCTGCATCCCGCCGTGCTACGTCGGCGAGGCGAGCGAGTACGCTCCGGACGTGTTGCTGGCGACGGTCGTCGGCTTCCCCCACGGCCAGCACACGACCACGGCCAAGCGCGAGGAGGCCGTCGACGCGTGGCAGGCCGGCGCGGACGAACTGGACATGGTCATCAACGTCGGCCGGCTCAAAGCCGGCGAGGACGAACTCGTGACCGAGGACATCTCCGAGGTCGTCGCGGCCGTCCCGATTCCGGTGAAGGTCATCATCGAGACGTCGCTCCTCGCCGAGGAAGAGAAGCACCGCGCCTGCGAGGCCGCCGTCGAGGCCGACGCCGCCTTCGTCAAGACCGCCACCGGCTTCGCCGACGGCGGTGCGACGGTCGAAGACGTGGCGCTCATGGCCGAGTACCTGCCCGTCAAGGCCTCCGGCGGGGTCGGCTCCTACGACGAGGCGGTCGCCATGTTCGAAGCCGGCGCGGAGCGCATCGGCGCATCGTCGGGCGTCGACATCGTCGCCGGCGCGCCCGAAGAATAGGTCGGTCGTCGGCCGGTCGGCATCGCGCGGTCGCCGGTGCCCAACATTGATTACTCGACTCCCGAGAACCCAGTACCATGCTCCGAGGCGGGCCGGTCGTTCAAATCGGCGTCATTTTCGTGTCAGTACTGGGGCTCTGGGTCGGCGCGCGGCTGTTGGTCGACGCCGCCGTCCGGTCGGCTCGGAGGTTCGGGCTCTCGGAACTCACCATCGGGCTGACAATCGTCGCGATAGGGACCTCGACGCCGGAGCTCTCGGTCGCGGTCGACGCCGCGTACAAGGGGTTGGGCGACATCGCGGTCGCGAACGTCCTCGGTTCGAACATCTACAATCTGGCGTTCGTGTTGGGCGTCATCTCGCTACTCCGGGTGATTCCGGTCGCGGAGTCCATCGTCTATCGCGACGGAGCCGCTCTGCTGGCGAGCACGCTCCTCGGCGGCGTCGTCCTGTTCGACCTCCGGGTCATGAGGCTCGAAGGCGCGCTCTTGGTCGGGGCGTTCGTCGCCTACACGGCGTACCTGCTCCGGGGGTCCCAGTCAGATGGGGACGGCGCGACAGACCAGTCGCTCGGCGACGGCGGCGTGACCCGTCCGATAACCGAACGAATCGACTTCCCCGGGCGAGACGCCGTGTTCCTCCTGGGCGGGTTGGGGCTGGTGTTGGTGAGCGGCGACTACATGGTGCTCGCCGCGTCGGAGTTGGCCCGCGGTGCCGGCGTCTCCGAGTGGGTCATCGGCGGGACAATCGTCGCGGCGGGCACCTCGACCCCGGAGTTCGCTGTCTCGCTGGTCGCGCTCCGACAGCGGAGTCTCGGGGTCTCGGTGGGAAACATCGTCGGCAGCAACATCCTCAACATCACGGGCATCGTCGGGGTCGCGTCGGTCGCCAGCCCTTTCGTGGTGAGCGGGTCGGCGCTCGGGACGTTCGCGTGGCTCGTCGCGGTCACGATCCTGATAGTTGCCGCGCTCTGGACGGGGCGGGTCCTGTCCCGCTTGGAGGGCGCTTTCTTCACGACCTCCGAGGTCACCCGGTGGATACTGGGGCTCATCTGATGGCCGCGGGGGTCCCGATGCGATTCTCTCGGACGACCGCCCTCGCACGCGTTTGTCACTCGGCTCGCAACGCGACGAGCCGTCGCGACCCGTCGTCGCCGCCGGATTCGAGTACGAACAGCGCGTCGCCCGCCGGCGTCGGGCCGGTCAGCGCGCCGCCCGCGAGTTCGTATCGCCAGCGCTCGGCCCCGATTCGGGTGTCGTCGAGGCCGACGCCGCCGCCGGCGTCGTAGGCGACGACCCCGCCGTCGTCGCTCGTGTCCGAGACGAAGACGGTGTCGCCCGCACCGGCGGGCGGGGCGAAGAAGTCGTCGCCGGCCGCCCATGAGGGGGAGCCGGTACGCTTGTCGAAGGCGTCGAGACCGGTCCCGTCGGTCGAAAAGACGCGCCGGGGGCCGACGACGACCGAACCGTGCGGCGAGGGCTCCTCGCGGTGCCAGTCTACGGCACCGGCGCGGAGACCGCCCCTGAGTCGGGCGACGCCCGCGCCGAAGAAGCCCGCGAACACGTCGTTCGACTGGGCGACCGCGAGCGACTGCACGCCGCCGGAGTGTTTGGTTCGCCACTTTCCGGTCGGCCCGTGCTCGATGCCCTCGTCGTTGAACGCGACCACTTCGCCCCCCTCCGTGCCGGCGATGACGGTGTCGTACCGGGCCGCGAGGGACCGAACCGGGCCGAAAACCTCGGTCCGCCACTCGACGGTCCCGTCGCTGGCGCGGACGCGGTAGACGTTCCCCGCGGTGTCGGCGGTGTAGAGGTGGTCACGGTCCGGTTCGGGTCGGACGACAGGTGCCCAGACGCTCGACTCGGTCGGCGCGTGCCACGCTTCCTCGCCGTCGTGAGTGAACGCGAGCACGCCGGTTCTGGTCCCGACGTAGCCGACGTAGACGCGCTCCGAGTCGGTCGTCACCGACGAGCGGAAGCCGCTTTGCGGGTCGCTTTCGACCGACCACAGCTCGGTGCCGTCGGTGACCGAAAACGCCCGGAGGCGCTCGCTGGTCGCGAGGTACACCGTCTCGTCGAACACGACCGGACGCGCCAGTTCGAGGCCGTTCACGTCGACGCCCCACGACTCGCTCGGCTTCGACGCCGGACCCGTCGCGCGGGGGTTGTAGCCCGTCCCCTCTGGCGAGAAGTACGGGTGCGGCCAGTCGGCGCGACCGTCGCCCGTAGAGCCCTCGTCGCCGCCGACACAGCCCGTGAGACCGGCGACCGCGCCGGTTCCGAGGGCACCGAGGAACGTTCGTCTGGAAAGGTCCGCGCCGGGTTCCGTCACGACCCCGAACCTCCGGCGTCCGCGGCTGTCCCCGCGGTCGCGTTCGTCCCTGCAGCAGCGGTCGTTCCCGCGGTCGACGCGTCGGGGTCGGCGTCGCCGACGACGGTCAGGCTGAACAGGCCGTCGTCGCGGACGACCGGACAGAACACCCGGCGGTCGGTCGCGGCCAGCGAGTGGCCGACGTTGCGGCCGAGCGAAATCGACCAGCGCTCGCGGTCGCCGAAGAGGCCGCCGCCGCCGGTTCGATCCAGGGCGACCAGTTCACCGTGTCCGGTGCCGACGTAGACCGTGTCGCCGACGACGCTCGCGGCGGAGACGGACTCTCGTGGGTCGTACTTCCATCGCTCTTCGCCGGTCGCGCTGTCGAGCGCCCGGAGCGACCCGCGGGCGGCGTAGAGGCGCTTGCCGTCGAACGCGAGGCGCTTGTGGACGCCGCGGTCGTCCTCCCAGACCACGTCGCCGTTCCGCCGTTCGAGCGCGGCGATTCGGTCCCAGCCCGCGATGTACACCCGCTCGTCGCCGACGACCGGCGCGACGGCCTCGACCGTCTCGGTCGGGGCCTGCCAGTAGGCGCTCCCGTCAGTACCGAGACAGTAGAGCCGCTGTCCCTCGGTGACGACGAACACCGAGTGGAGGTTGACCGCGAGGGGACGCCGGACCGCGCCGAACAGCGACCGCGTCCAGGTGACCTCTCCGGCGTCGATGTCGACCGCGCAGACGCGCTCGTCGTCGAGGCCGAGAAACAGCGTCTCGCGGTCGTTGGAGAACGCCGGCGGCGTCTGCGGACGGCCCGGGAGTTCGATAGTTCGGAACAGCCGACCCGAACGGGCGTGGTAGAGCGCGAGTCGGTTCGGCCCGTGAACCGTCGTTCCGAGCGAGTAGACGACGCCGTCGAGGACGACGGGAGCGGTCCAACTCTCGCCCTGTGCGGCCCACAACTCCTCGCCGGCCGCCGGGTCGATTGCTCGCATCGGGTCGCCGGGCGTGTAGCCCACTCCGTCGGCGACGACGGGCTCGGTGGAGTCCATCCCGAAATCGGGTTCGTACTCGATGGTCGGCTCGGAGATGGGGGTTCCCTCGCGGAGGAACGCGGTGTTGGCGTCGTCGTGGGCGTAGGTCCGCCAGCCGCTTTCGAAGCGGACGCCCTCGGCGGAGTCGTCGTCGGTCTGTTCGTCGCCGCCGAGGCACCCGGCGAGGCCGACGGCCGCACCCGACCCGAGGAGCCGGAGTACGTCGCGGCGACGTGGAGAACCGACGGAAGACGGACTGTGAGCGGCGGACGAAGCGTCGCTGTCGGTCGAGCCCGAGTCGTGGTCGGAGGGCGAACCGGGCGGTATCCTGCGGGAACGCATCTACCACAACTGCACAACACCGTGACAAGTAACTTTTCGCCGGGAGCGGTGGCGAGGGCGCGAAAGTGAGAGGGGGCGAGAGGAACTGGGAGGACGCGTGAGTCGGGCGGAAGGCGAAACACGGGCGAAAAACAGGAACCGGGGCCGAGTCGGCTCAGGCCGCGGGTCTGGTGCGGCGGGCGGCCGAGCGGTCGTGGAGCATGCTGCCGACCGCACCGCCGATAGCGCCGGGGATGCCCGCGAGGGCGATGATGACGACGGCCGCGGCGAACACGGTCAGGCCGAAGAACGCGCCCGCGAACAGGACGTTCATAATCACGAGGCCGATGGCGACGATAATCGCGCCCAGCGTCGTGCCGACGAGGCCGTTGAGCGCACCGTCGGCCATGCCGGTCGTGACGAGGTAGCCGGCGACGAGGCCGCCGATGATGCCCGTGAGGACGTAGCCGACCGTGGGGAGGGTGACGTTCGTGAAGGGGACCGCGAAGCCGCTGAGGATGCCGACGACTACGGTCGCGATGAACCCGTAGGCGATGGCGCGCATGTTGAACTTCATAGCGAATCTAAATACAACGCTTGAGGTAATGAATTATATTCGTCCTCGGGCGGATGATACGGCCGGCGCGAGACTCCTCGGCGACGGAGCGTCCGGTCGGTGCGACGCTCCGCCCGCCGTGTTCGTCGGCGTCGGCGTCCACGTCGAGCGGGCGAAGCACTCGGGGGACGCTATCACGGCCCGCGGACGCCGGCGGTCTCGCGGGAGACCGCGGCGTTTTTGCCCGCTGACCCGGTACGTGGGATAACCGAATGGCCCGATACCACATCGAGACATACGGCTGCACCTCGAACCGCGGCGAGAGCCGCGCCATCGAGAGCGCGCTCCGCGACGCCGGTCACTACCGCGTCGACGGGCCCGAGGAGGCCGATGTCGCCATCATGAACACCTGTACGGTCGTGGAGAAGACGGAGCGGAACATGCTCCGTCGGGCCAAAGAGCTGGAGTCGGAGACGGCGGACCTCATCATCACCGGCTGCATGGCGCTCGCGCAGGGCAACGACTTCCGTGAGGAGGGCATCGACGCCCAGATTCTCCACTGGGACGACGTGCCGACCGCCGTCACCAACGGCGAGTGTCCCACTCCCGGCCCCGGCGTCGAACCTGTCTTGGACGGCGTCGTCGGCATCCTGCCAATCGCCCGCGGCTGTATGTCGAACTGCTCGTACTGCATCACGAAGTTCGCCACCGGCCGGGTCGATTCCCCGTCGGTCGACGAGAACGTCGAGAAGGCGCGGGCGCTCGTCCACGCCGGCGCGAAGGAACTCCGCATCACGGGCCAGGACACCGGCGTCTACGGCTGGGACAAGGGCGACCGGAAGCTCCCCGAGCTACTGGACCGCATCTGCACCGAAATCGACGGCGAGTTCCGCGTCCGCGTCGGCATGGCCAACCCCGGCGGCGTCCACGGCATCCGCGAGGAACTCGCCGGCGTGTTCGCCGAACACGACAAGCTCTACAACTTCATCCACGCGCCGGTGCAGTCCGGCTCCGACGAGGTGCTCGAACACATGCGTCGCCAGCACCGCGTCGACAAGTTCAGAGAAATCGTCGAGACGTTCGACCGGGAGCTTGCGTACTGGACGCTCTCGACCGACTTCATCGTCGGCTACCCGACCGAGACCGACGAGGACCACGAGCGGTCGATGGAGCTGCTCCGCGAGATTCGCCCCGAGAAGGTCAACGTCACGCGCTTTTCGAAGCGCCCCGGTACCGACGCCGCCGACCTGAAGGGCCTCGGCGGGACGCTCAAAAAGGAGCGCTCCAAGGAGATGTCCGAGGCGAAGATGGACATCGTCGCCGCCGCCTACGACGAGATGGTCGGCACGGAGCGCGAGGTGCTCGTCGTCGAGGAGGGCACCGGCGATTCCGTGAAGTGCCGCGACGAGGCCTACCGACAGATAATCGTCCAGAACGCGACCGAACACGGCCTCGAACCCGGCGACTTCGCCCGCGTGAAGGTGACCGCCCACCAGACCGTCTACGCCTTCGCCGAACCGGTCGAGGCACAGCCCGACCCGCGCGAGCCCACCGCTGCCTAAGCGGTCGATTCCCCGCCGACCGCACTCGTTTCTCAGCGCTCGTCGCGCCCCCGAACGCCGTCCTCGCCGACCCGGAGAAACATCCCTTTGGACGCCGGCGCGGTCGGTTCGAACCCCCAGCGCTCGTAGTAGCCGTCCACGTCGGCCAGGAGGTTCACGAACGCCGACGGCGGGGCCTCGCGGTCGAGGTAGTCCACGAGCGCGTCCATCACGCGGGTGCCGAGCCCGCGGCCCTGATGGTCGGGGTGAACCGCCACGTCGACGACCTGAAAGACGGTGCCGCCGTCGCCGACGAGCCGACCCATGCCGACGACGAGCTCGTCCGAGTCGTCGCCGCCACGGGCCACGTCAGCGTCGCCATCGCGGTCACCGCCGTCGAAGACGACGCGCACGCCGAACGTCGTGTTCGGAACGCCGCGCTCGGCGGCCGCGAGCGACCGGGGAGGCATTCCGGCGGCGTCGCGGAGGGCGACGTACGTTTCGGGGTCGGGAAACTCGGGGACGAGGCGGTAGTCGTCGGTCACGATTCGGCCGTCGCGCCGCCCGGTCCTAACGGTTTCTCTCCGCCGAACCCAGCAACAGATTGATAGCGACCCGCGGGGTGACAGCACCCGTGTCCGACGACAGCCCATCGGAGCCCCGAACGTTCGCGAGAGACGCGCTGGAGACGGTCGCTATCGTCGTCGCGGTCGGCGCGGTGCTCTTCGCGGTGAGCGGCGTGTGGCCCCCGATGGTCGCTATCGAGAGCGGGAGCATGCAACCGACCCTCGAACGCGGCGACCTCGTCGTCGTGACCGCGGAGGGTCGCTACGGCGGCCCCGCGGCCGACGACTACGGCGTCGTCACGGCCAACGAGAGCGAGGGCTACGGGCGGCTCGGCGGGCCGGGCGACGTCGTCGTCTACGACGCGCCGTCGCACCCCACGCCCATCATCCACCGCGCCGTCTTCTGGGTCGAGGACGGCGAGAACTGGTACGACCGGGCCAACGAGTCCTACGCGAGCGGTGCGGACTCCTGTGCGGAGCTTCTGAACTGTCCCGCGCCGCACGCCGGCTACGTCACCCGCGGCGACAACAACGACTACTACGACCAAGCGCAGGGTATCGCCTCGCCGGTCCGACCCGACTGGGTGCGGGCGAAAGGCCAGTTCCACGTGCCGCACCTCGGAGCGCTCCGACTGGAAGCGCAGAAACTGTTCTGAACACCCCCCGACGCGTCAGCGACTGTTGCCGCCGTCGGGCGAGAACATGGTGTAGCGGTCCGTCTCGTCGTCTTCCTTCCACTCGCCGAGCTCTCGCGGGTCGATGTGGACGAACACGTCGTCGACCTCGTCGATGTTCCGAATCGCCTGGACGACCCACGTCTCGATGTCGTGGGCCTCCGCGAGCGTCATGTCGCCTTCGACCTCGATGTGGAGGCTCACGTCGATTTCGGGGCCGACGTAGTGGGCGACCACGTCGTGCGCGCCGTAGACGTCGGGGTGCGACAGGGCGGTCTGGACGATGAGCGCCCGGAGATACTCCGGCGGCGCGGCCCCGACGAGGTAGTTCACGTTGTCGCGGACGATTTCGTAGCCGGTGTAGACGATGCCGATGGAGACGACCATGGCGGCCAGCGGGTCCAAGATTGGGTAGCCGAACTGGCCGCCGACCACGCCGACGAGCGCCGCGCCCGCGGTGAGGATGTCGTTTCGGTTGTCGACGCCGGCGGCGACGAGCGCGGGCGAGTTCTGCTCGCGGCCGACCGAGTAGCAGTAGCGGTAGAGGACGTACTTCCCCGCCGCCGCGACGACGAGGACGACGACGCCGAGCATCCCCGCGGACCCGCCGTAGGTTCCGGCGAGGATGCTGGACGTGCTCTGCCAGAGAATCGCCCCGCCGGCGGCGAAGATGCCGACCGCGACGAAAAGCGAGATGAACGGCTCGATGCGCTCGTGGCCGTGGGGGTGTTCCCAGTCCGGCGGCTTCGTCGTCAGGTAGAGGCCGCCGAGGATGATGGTGCTGTAGACCACGTCCGAGAGGCTGTTGACCGCCTCGGACCCGAGGGCCAGACTCCCGGTCGTCCACCACACGCCGCCCTTCCCGAGGACGAGAAGCAGGTTCGCCACGAGGACGACGAATCCGACTCGACGGATGGCCCGCTTTCGCTCCATTACCGTGGCTTTCGGGAGTGGGGTTCAAATGCGCTTCGGGCCGGAGCGGCCTATTAGACGCACTCGACGTGAGTTTTAGAGTCAGTCTAATTCGAAGCGAACCGCGTCGTCGTCGGCGTCGACGACCGCGCCGTCGAGGCCGGCGAACGCCTCGCGAAGTTGGTCGTAGGAGTCGTCGAGGGCCTGCACGAGCACTTTCGTGTCGGAGATGACCGGCATGAAGTTGGTGTCGCCGCTCCACCGCGGGACGACGTGGGTGTGGAGGTGGTCGTCGATGGAGCCGCCGGCGGCCGACCCGCCGAGGTTCTCGCCCGCGTTACAGCCGTCGGGGTCGAAGGCGGCGTCTAACGCGGCGAGCGTCTTCGATTTGAGCCGCGCGTGGTCGAGGAGTTCCGCGTCCGAGAGGGCGGCGAACTCGCCGGTGTGGCGGTACGGGATGACCATGACGTGCCCCGGCGCGTAGGGGTAGTTGTTCAGGAGGACGAACGAGTGCGGGGAGCGAGCGACGATTTTGCTCTCTCTGTCGTCGTCGCGTTCGGGGAGCGCACAGAAGGGACAGCGGTCGTCGTCCGGGTCGTCGGCATCTTGGTCGTCGTCGCGGGCGACCCACTCGATGCGCCACGGGGCGAACAGTTGGTCCATGGCGGCCCAACGGGACCGGACGTGCAAGCCGTTTCGGTCTCGGAGCGGTCGGTGTCGACCTCGATGCGGACCCCGACTTCGTCCGATTACCGCGTGAGGTTCTCGTAGCCGTCTTCGGTGACGATGATGGTGTCTTCGGCCTGTCCGACCAGCGCGCCCTCCTCTTCTTTCAGGACGGGGTAGCCGCGCAGGATGCCCTGCTGTTCGAGCCGGCGGATGGCCATCTCGGAGCGGCCGCCCTCGAACCAGCGACCCGCGAAGGGGAGCAGTTTGTACTTCTCGCGCACCTCGTCGAGCAGTTTGCGCGACATGCGGTCGCGGACCGAGCGGTCGTTGACGAGGCTGTAAATCTCGTTTTTCGAGCCCTCGGTGACCTTGCCGGAGCCGTCGGTGGCGAACGGTTCGATGGCGATTACGTCGCCGACTTCGAGTTCGACGCCGCGCTCTGCGCCGCGGTTCGGGATGGTCGGGTCGGTGTGGGCGTCCCACTGTTCGACGCCGTGGCCCGAGAGGTTGAGGACGGGCGTGTAGCCGTAGCCGCGAATCACGTCCTCGATTTCCGCGCCGATTTTCCCGGTGTGCGCGCCCGCTTCGACCATGTCGAGGGCGGCGTCGAGCGCCTCCTCGGCGGACTCGACGAGTTCGTCGTTGCCCGAGAGGTCGACGGTCACGGCGGAGTCGGCGATGTAGCCGTCGACGTGGACGCCGACGTCGAGACAGACCATGTCCTCGCCGAACACGGTGTCGTCGTCGCGGCCGGGGCTGGCGTGCGAGGCCTCCTCGTTGACGCTGATGTTGACCGGGAAGGCGCAGCCGTCGGCGAGTTCGCGGATGCGACCTTCGGCGTACTCGGCGACTTCGAGGTGGGTGACGCCGGGTTCGACCATCTCGGCCGACTCGTCCAGCACCGTGCGCAGGACCTCCCCTGCCTCTCGATACTTCTCGACCGTCTCGTCGTCGAGGGGTCCGATGCTCATGGCCGCGACTTCGCGGCCGCGCCGGAAAGCGATTGCGGGATGGCCGGCGACTGAGCGCGGGCCGCCGCAGCCGACTCGGATACCGTGCGAGACAAACGCACCCACGTCTATATAGCACAACATTCCGAAACTAGCAACCCTTTCTTAGGCAGGGATGTTCTGAAATAGGAGAGAACGTTTCCAATGAGTGTCCCATCCTTCCACCCCGACGTCGCCGAGCAACACCTTCGAGTCGACATCGACGACTGGGACGACGTGTACGTCGTCGGCGACGTACACGGGTGTCTGCCGGCGCTCGAACGCCTCGTCGACCGGCTCGACCCGTCCGAGGACGACCTCGTCGTCTTCGTCGGCGACCTCGTGCGGAAGGGGCCGGACAGCAAGGGCGTCGTGGACTACGTCCGCGAGCGCGACAACTTCCTGACCGTCCGCGGCAACAACGAGGAGAAACTCATCCGCGGCACGAAGGAGATAGACGCGCTGACCGACGACGACCTCGAGTGGATTTCGAACCTCCCGGTCGCTATCACGTGGGACGGGGCCATCGTCGTCCACGGCGGCATCCACCCCGAAAAGCCGCTCGACGAACACGACGTGGACGCCCTCGAGAACACCCGGGCGATGAACCCCGGCGACAGCTACGACGGCCCGTTCTGGTTCGAGCACTACGAGGGCCCCGAGCGCGTTTTCTTCGGCCACACCGTCATGGCCCACCCCGCCGTCTTCGAGCACGCGATGGGGCTCGACACGGGCGCGGTCTACGGCGGCGCGCTCACCGCCTACGACCTCCGCGCCGACGAACTCGTCGCCGTCGAGTCCGAGGTCACCCACGAGTCCCGCAAGGACTCGAAGATTCTCGAACCGCGCCAGCCCGCGCTGGTCTGAGCCCCGCCGAGTCGGAGGCGGCGAACTAAAGGTCGCCGCCGAACCATCTCCTCTCAGCACATGTCCGACGACGAGGCTCGCGGCGGCGACTCGCAGGCCCGGCAGGACAGTCAGACGACCGCGCCGGTCCGCGTCCGCGAGCGCGGAGACGGCGAGTCCACTCCAGCCGACGCCGACCTCACCGACCCCGCGCTGTACCTCAACCGCGAACTCAGCGAACTCGCCTTCCACGAGCGCGTCCTCCACGAGGCGGTCGACGACCGCAACCCGCTTTTCGAGCGCGTCAAGTTCCTCTCGATTCTCACCTCGAACCTCGACGAGTTCTTCATGAAGCGCGTCGGCGGCCTGAAACAGCAGATGGCCGCCGGCGTGAGCGAACTGTCGCCCGACGGTCGGACGCCGAGCCGACAGTGGTCGCTCGTCCTCGACCGCGCTCGCGACCTGCTTGACCGGCAGTCGGCCTGCTTTCACGACCTCGTCCGGCCCGCGCTCGCCGACGCGGGCATCGAAATCGTCGGCTACGACGACCTCGCGCCCGACGAGCGGGCGGCGCTCCGCGACTACTTCGAGGCGTCGGTCCTGCCGACGCTCACACCCCTGACGTTCGACCCGGCGCACCCGTTCCCATTCATCTCGAACCTCTCGCTGTCGCTCGCGGTCCGAACGACCGAGGGCGACGACGAGCCGACGAAGTTCTCGCGGGTCAAGGTCCCCGGCAACCGCCCGCGACTCGTCAACGTCGACGAGCGCGTCGGCGACGCAAACGAGGCGACCGACGCCGATGCCTCCACCTCCGAATCCGCCGGCTCAGCCGCCCCCGTCAGGTTCGTTCCGCTCGTGGCCGTCATCGAGCGCAACATCGACCTGTTGTTCCCGAACGTCGAGGTCATCGACACCTCCGCGTTCAGGGTGACGCGGAACGCCGAGGTCCGCCGGAACGAGGAGGTCGCCGAGGGCCTCATCGCCACGATAGAGGACGTGCTCCGCCAGCGCCGGTTCGCAACGGTCGTTCGACTGGAAGTCCAGTCGGGCACGCCCGAGGCGGTCCGCGACCTGCTCGCGGAACAGCTCGACGTGGACGACCCCGAGGTGTTCGAGCGCGACCTACCGCTGGACTACGGGGCGCTCACGTCGCTTTTCGACCTCGACCGCCCGGAGCTCGAAGTCGAGCCGTGGACGCCGCAGCCCCACCCGCGGTTCGCCGGGCGCTCCGCCGACGACCCCGAGTCGGTGTTCGCCGAAATCGCCCGGAAGGACGTGCTCGTCCACCACCCGTACCACTCGTTTACGGGCACGGTGGGAACGTTCCTCGCGGCCGCCGCGGCCGACCCGGACGTGCTGGCCATCAAAGCCACCATCTACCGGACCGCGCCGGACTCCGAGGTCATCGAGACGCTCATCGAGGCCGCGAAGAACGGCAAGCAGGTCGCGGTGATGGTCGAACTCAAAGCGCGGTTCGACGAGGAGAACAACCTCCGGTGGGTCCGCCGCCTCGAAGAGGAGGGCATCCACGTCGCCTACGGCACTATCGGGCTGAAGACCCACTCGAAGACGGCGCTCGTCGTCCGCGAGGAGGACGACGAGGTGCGACTGTACTCCCACGTCGCCACCGGGAACTACCACTCCCAGACGGCGAAGCTCTACACCGACCTCGGGCTGTTCACGGCCGACCCCGACATCGGTCACGACCTCGTTCGCCTGTTCAACTTCTTCACCGGCCACTCGCGCCAGGAGACCTACCGGAAACTGCTGGTCGCGCCGACGAGTCTCCGCGAGGAGATGACCCGACTCGTCCGCCGGGAGGCCGACCACGCCCGCGCCGGCCGCGACGCCCGCATCGTCGCCAAGATGAACTCCCTCGAGGACCCCGCGATGGTCCGCGAACTCTACGAGGCGTCGATGGCGGGCGTCGATATCGACCTCGTGGTCCGGGGAATCTGCCGGCTCAGGCCCGGCATCGATGGGCTCTCGGAGAACGTCTCGGTGTCGAGCGTCGTCGGTCGGTTCCTCGAACACTCGCGTATCTTCTACTTCGAAAACGCGGGCGACCCCGACTACTACGTCGGCTCTGCCGACTGGATGACGCGCAATCTCGACCGCCGGGTCGAGGCCGTCGCGCCCGTCGAAGACCCGGAACACCGCGCCGAACTCGACGCCGTCCTCGACGCGCTCCTGTCGGACAACCGCCGGCGCTGGGTGATGGACGCCGACGGTCGGTACCAGCAACTACGCCCGACAGACGACGCACAGGAAGTCGAGGCGCATACTGTCCTGATGAACCGGGCGCTGGCGGAGACCCACCGGTCGAAGAACGGCGACCACGAGTCGTAGCGTGCCCGACACGACTGGCCCGCACGTTTAGTTGGACAGAAGACATATTCTGGTCCACGTTGCAGACGAGTCTATGAACTCTCCTCACCACCGAAGACGTATCCTCCAGCGTACCGGCATCGTTCTCGTCTTCGGAATCGGTCTCGCAGGATGTCTCGCCGACACACCGACTGGTGATGGCTCACCCACCACGACACACCCCGAGACGACCGATGACCAGACGGCAACACCGGAATCCGAGACAGCAGTTCCACTCGCCGAAATTTCAGACGAGGACGCCAAAGCCCGAGCGCTCGCCGCCGAGGAAACCTATCTCGAAAACCGTCTGCAGAACGCCACCTGTCTCCTGAGTTGGGGAACGACACCGACGACGGCGAGCAAAGAAGCGATGGTCGTCGAACGCTCTGCTGACGGCGTCGTCGTCGACGTGACGCATCCGTACTGGTACGGCAAAGAAGGCGAAGAAGCGGACTCGTCCTCGGAGGCGCTCTACCTCGTGACCGAGACGGATGTCGAACGCACCAGCGGTGACGACGTCTCTCCCTGTTGACCCGAACAGCGTACCGCCGAAAAATAGCCGTCGTCAGGCGCTCGGTTGCACCCGCGCGAGCACGTCGCCGCGGTCGAAGTCGCCGCCCTCGGCGACGAGTATCTCCGTGACCGTCCCCGCGGTCGGCGCGGCCACGTCGATGCTCACCTTCTCGACCTGTATCTCGCAGAGCGTCTCGCCCTCGTCGACCGCCGACCCCTCGCGGACGAACCAGTTGGCGAGGTAGCCCTCGGCCACGTCGTCGGCGTCGTCGGGCCACGAATCGGCCGAGTTCACGTCGAGGGCGTCGCTCATCGTCCGCCTCCGTTCCCGTCTCTGCCTCCGTCCCCGTCTGTTTCGGGCGCTCGTCTCATTCGTGGAGTTCGCGGACGGCCGCCGCGATATCGTCGGTGCCGGGGTTGACCTCGTCTTCCAGCGAGCGGGCGTAGGGAATCGGCACGTCGGGGATGGCGAGGCGCTTGACGGCCGAGAGGTCGTTCAGCGCGCCCTCGGCGGCCCGCGCGATGATTTCCCCCGTCACGCCGAACGACTGGTAGTCTTCGTCCACGACGAGGAGTTTCCCGGTCTTGCGGACCGAGTCGAGCACCGTCTCAGTGTCGAGGGGTACGAGCGTCCGGAGGTCGATGACCTCGGCGTCGATGCCGTCGTCGTCGAGCTGTTCCGCGGCCTCCATCGCCCGGTGGACGTGCAGGCCGAGGGTGACCACGGTCACGTCGTCGCCGGGGCGCTTCACGTCGGCCTCGCCGAACGGAATCGTGTAGTCGTCCTTGGGAACCCCGGTCTTCGGGCCCGAGGGCGAGGGCATCCAGCCGAGGCCCATGAGGCGCTTGTGGAACATGTAGACGACCGGGTCGTCGTCGCGGATGGCGCTGTGCATCAGGCCCTTCGCGTCGTAGGCCGTCGAGGGGACGACGACTTTCATCCCCGGCAGGTGGGCGAAGGTCCCGTAGAGCGTCTGGGAGTGCTGGCCGGCGTCGTTGTAAGTTCCGCCGACGGCCGTGGTCAGCACCATCGGGACCGAAAAGGACCCGCCGCTCATGTAGGTGTTCTTCGCCATGTTGTTGTAGATCTGGTCCATGGCGACGCCGAAGAAGTCGACGAACATCAGTTCGGCAATCGGGCGCATGCCGGCCTGTGCGGCCCCGACGGCCGCGCCGAGGTAGGCCGTCTCGCTGATGGGCACGTCCATCACGCGGTCGCGGCCGAACTCGTCCAAGAGGCCGGTCGTACTGGAGAAGATGCCGCCGTAGTCGGCGACGTCCTCGCCCATGTAGAACACCTCCTCGTTCTCGCGCATCTCCCACGCGATGGCTTCCACCATCGCCCTGCTCATGGTCAGTTCGCGGTCCGTCTCGGTCGCTTCCGTGTAGTCTCGTGATTCGGTCGCCATCAGTTGTCACCTCCCGTCTCGCCGGCGTCGTCCGGCGCGTCTGTCGCGCTCCCGCCGTCCGTCGCCGCCTGCGCCGGCGGGTTCGTAAACACGTTCTCGTACGCCTCCTCCGGGGCCGGTTCGGGCTGCTCTTTGGCCCACGAAATCGCCTCCTCGACCCGCTCGTGGGCGCGCTCTCGAATCTCGTCGAGTTCGTCGTCGGTCACGCCGTGCGAGCGGAGGTCCTCGGCGAGTCGCTCGATGGAGTCGCGCTGCTTCGCGCGGTCGATGTCGGCCTCCGGTCGATAGGCTTCGGCGTCGCCCATGAAGTGGCCCATCCGGCGGTGGACCTGTACCTCGATGAGCGTCGGCCCGTTGCCGTCGCGGGCGCGCATCACGGCCTCGCCCGCGGCCTCGTAGACCGCCGTGGCGTCGTCGGAGTCGATTCGGACGCCGGGCAGGTCGAAGCCGGCGGCGCGCTGTGCGCCGTTCTGCACGTCGGTCACGCGGTCTTTCGGCATGCTGATGGCCCAGTCGTTGTCCTCGACGACGAAGACGACCGGGAGGTCGTGGACCGCCGCGAGGTTCAGCGATTCGAGGAAGCCGCCCTGGTCGATAGCGCCCTCCCCGAGGAAGGCGACGGCCACGGCGTCGGTGTTCCGCTTTTTCGCCGCCATCGCCGCGCCGACCGCCGGCGGACAGCCCTGCGCGATGATGCCCGAACACGCGAAGTTCACGTCGGGGTCGAACAGGTGCATGTGCCCGCCCTTCCCGCGGCAGAGCCCCGTCTTCCGGCCGAAAATCTCGGCGGTCATGCGCTTGAGGTCGACGCCCTTCGCGATGGCGATGTGGTGCGGTCGGTGCGGCGCGGTCACCGTGTCGTCGTCACGGAGGTGCATGCAGACGCCCGCTCCGGACGCCTCGTGGCCGGCCGCGAGGTGGAGTTCGCCGGGAATCGGCCCCGCCGAGATGTCGAACGCCGGCTGCTTGCCGACGAGGTACTCGTCCACCAGTCGCTCCTCGTAGTGCCGAGCGGTCACCATCTGCTCGTACATCGTCTGTAGGTCGGTAACACTCACCATAGTTGGCGTGCGGGTGTACTCCCGAGTATCTATTAACATTAATTGTGTAAGTCATGACCATCAGAACGAACGGACTGCGGATTCACGCGAAGCGACGGGTCGAGACAGGTCTAAGCCCGGTTCGAGCGTATCGTCTCGTATGAACGACACGACGACGAACCTCGTCTCGATACCCGTCGGCGACGCGGTGCTGGAGGGCGACCTCCGCGTTCCGTCCGGGGCGTCGGGGCTCGTGGTGTTCGCCCACGGCAGCGGCAGCAGTCGGAAGAGCCCGCGGAACAACTTCGTCGCCGAGGTCATCCGCGACCGCGGGCTCGGGACGCTCCTTTTCGACCTGCTCACGGAGGCGGAAGACGAGACGTACGAGACGCGGTTCGACATCCCGCTTCTGACCGAGCGACTGCTCGGCGCGACCGAGTGGCTCCGCGGCCGCGACGACGTCGCGGCCCTCGACTACGGCTACTTCGGGTCGAGCACCGGCGCGGCGGCGGCGGTCCTCGCGGCGGCCGACCTCGGCGACGACGCCGGCGCGGTCGTCTCTCGCGGCGGGCGCGTCGACCTCGCGGAGTCGCGGCTCGGCGACGTGACGGCACCGACGCTGTTCGTCGTCGGCGGTGCCGACGAGCCGGTTTTGAGCCTGAACCGCGACGCGTTCGCCCGACTGGACTGCGAGAAGTCGTTGGAAGTCGTCGCCGGCGCGGGCCACCTGTTCGAGGGGCCGGGCGAACTGGACGAGGTGGCCGACCTCGCCGCCGACTGGTTCGAGAGCCACCTCGGCTGAGGGCGTCGCCTGCGGTCGCCGGCGACCGCGGAGCGGGGGGTCGGGACGGTCAGCGCGAGAACTTGCGGTCCTTCGCGGGGTCTTCGACGACGACCCACCAGCGGACGTCCTCCTTCGGGTGGCGGCGCTCGACGTGTTCGTCGAGTCGCCCCCGGAGTCGAAACCGCGGCCGCAGCGGTTGCAGCGGTGGCGTCTGTTGGTCGTGGGTACGGATACGCCGTAGATGATACTCGACATACATGGGTGGACGCTTCCGACGCGACCGAACTGTTGTAGACGGCCTGAACCGGTACGTTTAGAACGGTTTATTCGAAAAACACCGCTCAATGACAGAACCCGAGTCGACGGAGCTCGACGAATCCGTTCGCGAGGCCGTCGAACGGTCACGAAGCGGCGCGCCGGCGGTCGGTTCGGTGGTTCGCGACCGTTTTTCGTCCGACGAGGTGTTCCAGCGCATCGTCGCGGCCGCGGACGAGGAGATAACCTCCGGGGCGCGGGAACTGTTCTTCAGCGCCCTCGCCGCGGGCTTCGCGATTACGATCACGTTCCTCCTCTACGTCTCGATGAAGGCGTCCACCGGCGGCGACCCGGTGTTAAGTGCGATGCTCTACCCGCTCGGGTTCATCTACATCATCATCGGGGGCTATCAGCTCTACACCGAGAACACGCTCCCGCCGGTCGCGTTGACGCTGGAGCGGTTGGCCAGTATCCCCGCGCTCTTGCGTAACTGGGTCGTCGTCCTCGCGGGGAACCTCTTCGGCGGGACGCTCGGTGCGGCCGCCCTCGCCTTCGGCGGCGTCCTCTCGCCGGAAGCCGCGAACGCGGCGCTCGAACTCGCTCAGAAGGGCGTCGAGACGCCATGGTGGAGTCTCTTCTTCAAGGCCGCGTTCGCCGGCCTCATCGTCGCCGGCGTCGTCTGGGTCACCTTCGCCGCCCGCGACACCATCTCTCGTCTCGTCGTCGTCTACCTCGCGTTCCTCGCGGTCCCGCTGGGTGGCCTCTTCCACGTCGTCGTCTCCTACACCGAGATGGTCTACCTCGTGATGAACGGCCAGCTGGCGTTCCTCGTCGGCCTGACCGAGTTCGTCGTCCCCGTCCTGTTGGGCAACACCTTCGGCGGCGTCGTCCTCGTCACCGTCGTCAACTACTTCCAGACGACGGAAAACCGGTTAGAATCCGCTCGTTTCGAGGGCGCGAAACGGCAGCTCTCGGTTCGCGAGTGGGTGCTGGGTGGACTCGCGGGACGGTCGTACGTCCCGCTCATCGAGACCGAAGAGGGAACCGAAGACCACCCGGACTCCTACCGGGTCGTCGTCCCCATCGCGAACCCGCGGACCGAGTCGCACGTCGTCGAACTCGCCTGCGCGCTCGCGAAGTCGAAAGAGGACGCCATCGTCGACATCGTCCACGTGGTGCAGGTCCCCTCGCGCGTCTCGCAACGCTACGGTGCCGCACAGAACCAGCGGATTATCGCACACTCCAACGAGCAGCTCGAAGACGCCCGTGAACGCGCTGCCGGCTACGATATCGAAGCCCGCACGTCGACCGTCGTCTCACACCGCTCGTTCGAGGAGATATTCACCGTCGCCCGCCGCAAAGACGCGGACCTCGTCGTCATGGGCTGGAGCAACGACCGAATCTGGGCGGGAGGACGTGCAGAGCGGACGATGAGCGAGTTGACGAGTCGCCTGCCCTGCGACTTCCTCGTCCTCAACGACCGGAACTACGACACCAGCCGACTCCTCTTGCCGACGGTCGATAGCGCCCACTCGGCGCTGAGTGCCGAGGTCGCGAAGTCCCTCCACTCGACCGTCGGGTCGGAGGTGACGCTCCTTCACGTCGTCGACGGCCCGGACGACCGCGAACGGGGCGAGGCGTTCCTCTCCGACTGGGCGACCGAACACGGCCTGCAGGACGCGGCGCGAATCGTCGACGACTCCGGCGACATCGAACGAGCCATCGCCGACCGGGCCGACAGCCACTCGATGGTGCTGATGGGAGCGACCGAACAGGGCCTTCTCACTCGACTCCTGACCGACTCGCTGCACCTCGACGTGGTCAACGACACCGACCACGCGGTTCTCCTGGTGGAGCGCGCCACCGACCGAAGCCTCAGGCAGCGTCTGTTCGGACGCTGAGGCGGTCGGCTACTCTCCTCGCGGCCGTTCGCTCTCTGCAACTCAGTAGCGTCGGCATTCGAACTGGTCGCCGGCGACCGCGCCGTTTTTGTAACCGTAGGAGAGACAAATGCGTATGAGCTCAGACGCCGACCAGGCGATAACGGTCTACTCGGACTACGTGTGTCCCTTCTGCTACCTCGGGAGGCAGTCCCTGTCGCAGTACCAAGAGACGAGAGACGAGGAACTCGACATCGACTGGCATCCGTTCGACCTGCGGAGTCAGAAGCGTCGCCCCGACGGAAGCATCGACTTCTCGGTCGACGACGGAAAAGACGAAGACTACTACGAGCAGGCGAAGCAGGGAGTCCGCCGGTTACAAGAGCGGTACGGCGTCGAGATGAACCTGGAACTCGGGACCGACGTGGACTCGCTTCCGGCGCAGGTCGTCTCGTACTACCTGAAGGGACACGCCGACTACGAGACGTGGCTCGCGTTCGACGAGTCGGTCTTCGAGGCGCTCTGGCAGGACGGCAAAGACATCGGCGACGAGGCGGTACTCGTCGAACTCGCCGAATCGGTGGGCGTCGACGGCGAGGAAGTCACGTCCGCGCTCGGCGACGAAACGCTTCGGAGCGAGGTGCGCGAACGATTCAGCGAGGCCCAGCAACACGGCGTCACCGGCGTCCCGACGTTCGCGTACGAGGGCTACGCCGCGAGAGGTGCGGTTCCGCCGGAACAGCTAGAGCGACTCGTCGAGGGCGTGTAGGACCGGACGAGCGACCAACGAGACCGACAGCGCTCGAAGGGTCGTCGCGCCCGCCGGCGAGTCGGTTCACCCGGCGGTGTTCGTTTCGAGCATCCGACGGAGCGCGACTTCCATCTCCTCGAACTCCGAGAGTTCGAGTTCGTCGGTGGTGACGATGACGCCGCGGTCCCCGGCGACGACGCGGCCGACGAACCCGTCAGAGAAGACGCGAAGGGTGAACTCGTACTCGCCGAACTCCGGACGCTCGCCGTTCCTGTCGGCGTTGTAGGTTTCCTGCGGTCCGAACCCGGTGCGCTCGCTCTCGACGAGTTCGGATTTGGCCGCGCGCGCCGCGGCCTCGTCGCCGCCGTAGAGGTCCCGCCGGACGTACAGCACGTCGAAGTCGTCGCGGGTGAAGTGGACGACGCTTCGGAGAGCGTCCCCGAGGGTCGTTCGGCAGGTGGAGACGAGGGCGTCGGCGACGCTCCCGGTGATTGTCGGCGTTGATTCGGTCACGGGGGTAGATAGCACGCCACAGTATTTGGCCGTCTCGCCTCTCCCACCACCCGGTCGCCGCGCCGCTCGGCCCGGCGCGGTTCAGGCCAGTCGGAACCGCGTGTCGGTGAGTTCCTCCGAGACCTCCCAGAGCCGTGCGGCAGTCTCCGGGTCTCTGGCGCGGTCGCTCGACTCCGCGATGCCGGGGTTGCCGCGCATGCCGAACAGCCCCTGCGGGCCGACGTACTCCCCGCTTTCGACAGCCGGCGACGTGGCGGCGTACAGAAGCGGGAGCGCGCCCATCTCGGCCGACTGGGCGAATATCGCGTTGCCGAGTTTGCTCATCCAGTACCGGAGCGTCGACCCGGACGCCTCGGGGCCGCGGAACTGGAGGTTCGTGTCGGCGTAGCCGGGATGTGCGCCCACGCTCAGCACGTCGTCGATGCCCGCGGCGGTCAGCCGGCGGTCGAGTTCGAACGCGAAAAGCAGGTTCGCGAGCTTGCTCTGGGCGTAGGCGTCCCACTCGTCGTAGTCGCGTTCGCCCTGCAGGTCGTCGAAGTCCATCCGGCCGCGCTCGTGGAGGCCGCTCGACATCGTGACGAGCCGCGTCTCGCCGGGCGTGTCGCGGAGCGTCGGAAACAGGCGGGCGCTCAGGACGAAGTGACCGAGGTGGTTCACGCCGAACTGCGTCTCGAAGCGCTGTGCGGTCTCCCGCCGGGGAATCGCCATCACGCCGGCGTTGTTGCAGAGGACGTGCAGCGACCCGTGTTCGGCGGCGAACTCGTCGGCGAATCGGCGGACGGAGTCGAGGTCGGCGAGGTCGAGTTCCGAGAGAGTCAGCGAGGCCGCCGGCACCGAGTCACGGATGTCGGCCATGGCGTCCTCGCCGCGGTCGAGGCTCCGGCAGGCCATGACGACGTGCGCGCCCTTCTCTGCGAACATGCGCGTCGCCTCGAAGCCGAGGCCGCTGTTCGCGCCGGTGACGACGACGGTCTTCCCCGAGAGGTCGGGGGCGTCGGCCGCGGTCCAATCGCTCATGGGGAACTCCAAGGACCGAACCGAGTAAACCGTGGCGGCGACCGCTGGCGCGGCCGGGCGAGCGGTCGCAGACGCCCGATTGGGACTACTTCGACGCGGTGCTGGTCTGCATCCCGTCGGAGTTGTACGCCGAGCCGAAGCCCTCGTCGTCGAGGAGGATGATGCCAGCCGACGACCCGGTGAGTTCGCCGAACTCCTCGATGGCGAGGTCGGCCGCGGTCTGGGCGTCGCAGCCGCGTTCGAGGTGGCCGACAGCGCGACGTGCGAGCGTCACGCGCGCGATGTCTTCTCCCGCTCCCGTGGTCGACGCGCCGCCCGCGGGGGAGGCGTAGAAACCCGAGCCGATTTGGGGCACGTCGCCGACGCGGCCGGCGAGGGCGAACCAGCGGCCGCCGGTCGAGGTCGCGGAGGCGAACATCTCGCCGTCGGTGGCGACCGCGCCGACCGTGTCGTGACCGGGAAGGCGAACATCGTGAGCCGAGCGGTCACTGCTTGCTGAGGTTCCCTCAGAATTGTCGTGGCCGGGAAGGCGAGCGTTGCGAGCCGAGCGGCCACTGCCTGCCGAGGTCTCCTCGCGGGCCGGCAGGTAGCCGTCACCCGCCTCGGCCGTCGGGTCGCTCGTGCTGCCGCCGAAGCGGTCCGCGAGCCACGCGAGGTGTTCCGTCGGCGACCCCTCGGGCGCGTCCGCGTTCTCCCAGCGCTCGCGGGTCTCGTCGGTGAAGAGGTCGACGCCGGTCTCGACGCCCGCGTCGGCGGCGAAGTCGACCGCCGGCTCGCCCGTCAGGAGGACGTGCGGGGTGTCTTCGAGGACCGCCCGCGCGACGGAGACGGCGTGTTCGACGCCCTCCATGCCGGAGGCCGCGCCGGCGCGTCGGTCGCTCAGCATGACGCCCGCGTCAGTGCGGACGACGCCGTCGGACTGGACCGCGCCGCCGACGCCCGCGTTGAATCGGTGGTCGGATTCGAGGACGCGGACCGCGGTCTCGACCGCCGAAAGCGGGTCGGATTCGCTCGCGCCCGCGTCGGCCGCGTCGTCCAAGACGGCCTGTCTGGGTTCCGGTTCGCCGGGGATACCGCCGGCACCGCCGTGGAGGATAATTCGCATACGAGGGTGTCTTCGGAGCGTGGTCCTAAACGTATCGACCGATGAATGGAGCGATACTTGCACTTCGCCGTCGATAACGGCAGGACTTTTACACCGCACTGGAAAACCCAAATTGTTCATGAGCTACGACCAGATTGAGGTTCCGGACGACGGCGAGAAGATCACGGTCGACGAGGAGACGGGCGAGCTCTCCGTCCCCGACAACCCGATTATTCCGATCATCCACGGCGACGGAATCGGAACTGACGTCGGCCCCGCCGCACAGAAGGTCCTCGACGCCGCCGCCGAGGCGACCGGCCGCTCTGTCTCTTGGATGCGCGTCTACGCCGGTTCGTCCGCCCGCGACAAGTACGACGAGAACCTCCCGGAGGACACGGTAAGCGCCATCCGCAACCACCGCGTCGCAATCAAGGGCCCGCTCACGACGCCCGTCGGTGCCGGCTTCCGCTCGCTCAACGTCGCGCTCCGCAAGAAGCTCGACCTCTACGCGAACGTCCGCCCGACCTACCACCTCGACGGCGTCCCGTCGCCCGTCAAGAACCCCTCGGCGATGGACATGGTCACGTTCCGCGAGAACACCGAAGACGTGTACGCCGGCATCGAGTGGGAAGCCGGCACCGACGAGGTCCAGAAGGTCAAGGAGTTCGTCGAAGACGAGATGGGCGCGGACGGCGTCATCCACGACGGTCCCGTCGGCATCGGCATCAAGCCCATCACCGAGTTCGGGACGAAGCGCCTCGTCCGCGAGGCAATCGAGTACGCCCTCGAAAACGACCGCGACTCCGTCACCCTCGTCCACAAGGGTAACATCATGAAGTTCACCGAGGGCGCGTTCCGCGACTGGGGCTACGAACTCGCCGAAGAGGAGTTCGGCGACGTCACCATCACGGAAGACGAGCTCTGGGAGGAGTACGACGGCGAGAAGCCCGAGGACAAGGTCGTCGTCAAGGACCGCATCGCCGACAACATGCTCCAGCAGCTTCTCACCCGCACCGCCGACTACGAGGTCATCGCCACGATGAACCTCAACGGCGACTACATGTCCGACGCCGCCGGCGCGCAGATCGGTGGTCTCGGCATCGCCCCCGGCGCGAATTTCGGCGAGGGTCTCTGTCTCGCAGAGCCCGTCCACGGCTCCGCGCCCAAGTACGCCGGCGAGGACAAGGTCAACCCGACCGCGATGATTCTCTCCGGCCGTCTCATGTTCGAGTACATGGGCTGGAAGGACGCCGGCAAGCTCATCCGCGACGCCGTCGAGAAGACCATCTCGGACGGCGACGTCACCTACGACCTCGAACGCCAGATCGAGGGCGGCAACAAGCTCGCCACGAGCGAGTACGCCGACAAGGTCGTCGAGAACATTCACGAATTGGCGTAAGCCCATTCGTGAGTCTGCCGAGCTTCGCTCGGCAACATCAAAAAGCTCGCATAAGCGAGCTTTTCGTGCGCTCGGAAATCTGTGATTTCCGAGAACATCAACGAACTCGCCTACGCGAGTTCGTTGAGCAGCCAGAAATCTCCGATTTCTGGATACATTCACGAATTGGCGTAAACGAACACACCACTTCTCTCTCGCGGCACCGACGCCGCAGTTCTTTCGCGCCGACTACAGTCGATTCGGGTCCCGCCAGCGCTGAATCCGGTTCCACAGGGGCCTGACGAACCCGAAGACGACCGCGCCGGCGGTGTCGGCGACGATGTCGACGCCCGTGTCCTCCAAGTAGACAGAGCGGGGCCACTCGACCCAGAAGCTAGTGAACAGGCGCTCGTACACCTCGAACCACGTGCCGATGGCGGCGACCGCCATCGGGAGGACGACGAGGAGCGCGACCCGCGAGTGGAGCAGGCGGGGGTTGAGGACGTAGAGGACCGCCGCGACGCCGAACCCGGAGGCGGCGTGGACGAGGATGTCCCACCACCAGATGCGGGTGTAGAGAAACAGCGCCATGCTCGTGAAGTGCGTCGCGGTGACGACGCCCCCGAACACCGCGACGGCGGCCATCTCTCGGGGGCGTTCTTCCCACCCGGCCAGCACCATCTCGTCCCAGGTGCGCCTCAGCATGCGCGGGGGAGTGCGCGAGTCGCGCCGAGTACGGTGAGGAGGGTCGGTGCCGGGCCTGCTGCGAGCGGAAGCATAGACGAGAGATAGGACATCATCGATATGTACGTTATCCCGACGGAGCAACACGTTTGGGGTTAAATTAACCCTCCCGACGGGAGCATCGCGTCCGGAGTCAGCGGTCCGATGAGGAGTCGTCGTCCGCCTTCTCGCCGCCGTCGGAGCGGAGGTGACCGGAGGAGGGCGGCGAGTCGCCGCGGGGGCTGTCCGCCCGCGTCCGCGACCTGAGGACGCCCTCGACGAGGGCGAAAAAGCCGAGGCCGCCGACCACGTCGACCACGAGGTCTATCGCGGTGTCCTCGACGTAGTAGGCCATCGACCAGCCCCACCAGAAGTCCTTGAACAGGTACTCGTACACCTCGAACCCCGCGCCGATGGCGAGGATGATGCCACCGACGACCACCGGGGCGCGAGCGCCCCGGAAGGTCCGGGGGAACACGAGGAACAACACGCCCGCGACGCCGAAGCCCGAGAGCGAGTGGGTGAGCACGTCCCACCACCAGATACGCGTGTAGATGTCGTAGGCGAGCCCGCCGAAGTGGAGCGCGCTGACGACCGCCGCCCAGACGCCGACGAACACCCACAGCCACGGCTCGCGTGCGAGCTTCGAGTGACTCATGGTCGCCCGCTGCTCGGCGGGGTATCCGGGGTGTTCGGCGCGCCGGGCGCTATCCATGGAGGAAGTACGCGGGGGAGGGGCATAGTTAGGGACTACCGTCTACCGGATGGTGACACCGGACTGATAAATGCTTTCTCCTCATGTGTTTCGAACGAAACGTTCCGGGACTCGTTCGAGAGACCCCACCCCGACGGCCCGTAAGGGAGGTTCTAACGGGGGGTCGCACTCGGCGTCAGTCTAGCCACGGCGGATTCTCCCGCGGCGGCGAGAACACGTCGATGCCGACGACGGTCTCGTCGCCGCGGTTCTCCGCACCGTGGAGTTCGCCGCCCGCGAGCGAGTAGGCGTCGCCGGGACCGACGGCGACTTCCTCGCCCTCGTCGCCGACGAGGAACGTCAGTTCGCCGGCGACGATGTAGCCGACCTGCTCGTGCGGGTGGTCGTGAACCGGGACGGCCGCGCCGGGTTCGATGCGGAAGTGCTGGACGTTCATCTTCTCCCCGCCCGCGAGGAGCGAGAGGGAGACGCCGTCGGCCGCCTCGGCGGACGGCGCGTCGTCGAGTGAAACTCGGTCCATGGTGGCAAGCCACAGGGAACGGGGATAAATCCGCCGGGGAGGCGCGGCGGGGGTCGTCACCCGCGAGGGGCCCGCGGTCGCTCCCGCTCCCGAACGTTCAAATCCGACGCCGCGGAACATCGGCGTATGTACGCGGTCGTAGGGTGTACGGACTGCGCGAACATGTGGCTGCTTTCGGACCCCGACGGGTCGAAGACGGCGACGTGTCCGCGGTGCGGCAGGCGACACCAGACGAAGAAGCTCCGGCGCTTCTTCGAGTCCGACGACAGGGACGCCGCGCGGCAGGCGCGCTCGGCGCTGTTGGCGAAGAAACACGGCGACAGCGAGGCGTTCGCGCAGGTCGAACACGTCTCGGAACTCGACCGGCGGGCCGAGGAGTCGGGCGTCGACGACCGCGAGTACCTCGAAGGCTCGGGGCTCGACGCCGACGAGGTGTTCGAGGCGGGCGAGGCCGCCTCTCGCGGTCGGAACTCGTCGTCGGGGTCGCCCGACCGCCTGACGGTCGTTCGCGAGGCGGTTCGGGACGGCGACCGGCCGACCGAGGAGGAAATCGTCGCGACCGCGGTCGAACGCGGCGTCCCGGAGGACCGCGCCCGCGACCTGCTCGACAAACTCCGGCGGCGCGGCGAGGTGTCGGAGTCGCGGGGCCGACACCGACTGGTCTGAGCGTCGCGGCGGGCGACCGGTAGGAGGGGGCCGCGAGCGCGAGCACCTCAGAGCGCGCCGAGCAACTTCGCCACGGTCAGCGCGGAGGCGACGACGCCGAGGGCCAACTTCACCAGCCTGAGCGCGAGCGCCAACCGCCGCGCGTCGTCGTACTCGTCGGGCGATTCGGGGTCGGTACTGCGTGTAGAGAGTGGCATGGGAGGGGATGGGGTGTGGACACGCCCGCGGGTGCTGCCCGACGGGCGCGTTTTCATCGTTTCCGCGGAAACGGAATAAACGCGAGCCACGGGTGCGGGGTGAAAGTGAAAGTAAACAGAGAGATGCGAATACGCTAGTATAGTGCGGGAGTGTGCTGAGAAAAGCAGTTCAGCTGTGTCCGGTGCCGGTGAAACTGAAACCCGGTTCGAGTTATCGACCGAGTTCGGCGTGGGCGCTGGAGAGGTGCCGCGAGGCGAGCGCCGAAAGGAGCGAGAGTTCGCCCGCGAGGGAGCCGACGGCGATGCACTCGGCAAGGGCGTCGGCGTTGGAGCCGGCGGGGTCGCCGCCGCCGCTGACGCCGAGGATGTCGAGGCCCTCGGACTGCGTCGGGAGCTTCGTGCCGCCGCCGACGGTGCCGACTTCGAGGGAGGCGATGGAGACCGAGACGTAGAGGTCGCCGTCCTGCACCTCGGCGGTCGTGATGGCGTTCGCGCCCTCGACGACCTGCGCCTCGTCCTGTCCGGTGGCGAGGAACATCGCGGCGACGACGTTGGCGACGTGGGCGTTGAAGCCGAGGCTCGCGGCCTTCGCGGAGCCGACGAGGTTCTTGCGGGTGTTGAGTTCGGCGACCGCTTCAGGCGTGGTGTGCAGGCGCTCTTCGACGACCTCGCGCGGGATGCGCACGTCGGCGGTGACGCTCCGGCCGCGGCCCTCGACGGCGTTGATTGCGGCGGGCTTCTTGTCGGTACAGAGGTTGCCCGAGAGGGCGACGAGCGAGGCGCTCGTCTCTGCTTCGACGACGCCGGAGGCGGCCTCGGTGGCGATGGTGGCCATGTTCATCCCCATCGCGTCCTTGGTGTCGTAGCGGAACCGCAGGTAGACCGAGTTGCCGACGACGTACGGCGTCACGTCGAGGAGTTCGCCGTGGTTCGTCGTCTCCTCGGCGGCTTCCTTCAGCGCCGCGAAGTTGTCGCGGGTCCACGAGACGAGCGCCTCGGCCTCGGCCACGTCGGCGACGCGGAACACGGGCGCGCGGGTCATCCCGGACTTGAGGACGCGGGCGGTCGCGCCGCCGGCGCTGTTGATGACCGAACAGCCGCGGTTGACCGACGCGAGGAGCGCGCCCTCGGTGGTCGCGAGCGGGAGGTACTTCTCGCCGGAGACGGAGCCGCCGTCGACGCTGACGGGGCCGGCGACGCCCATCGGCACCTGAATCGCGCCGACCATGTTCTCGATGGCCGACTCGGCGGCCTCGGCGGGGAAGCCGTAGTTACCAACCGCGTCGAGCGACGCGCCGGACTGCGATTCGACGAGCAGCCGGCGCGCCTCGGCGGCGGTGTCGGCGTCGGCGTGCGCTTCGAGTTCGTGGAGGCGGAGTTCGCCCTCCCGAACGCGGTCGGCGAGGGACGCGGCGTCTGTCATGCCCCGACGTTTCCCGCGCCGGCCCTAACGCGTTCCGGTTCTTTCAACGGTCGCCGTCTGTCCCCGTCCGAGACCACCCGGCCACCGCCCGGCCACCCCGCCGCCTCCCGAACCGTTTTGCCCTCCCGCGTCGGGGTCGAACGTATGACCGCGGCAGCGGACCTCGTACTGACGAACGCGGAGGTACACACGCTCGGCTCGCCCGACGAGACGCACGAAGCCGTCGCCGTCCGCGACGGCGAGGTCGTCCGCGTCGGCCGCGCGTTCGACGTGGAACTGCTCGTCGGCGTCGAGACGCGGGTCGTCGACTGTGGCGGCCGCGTCGTTCTCCCCGGCTTCATCGACGCCCACACGCACCTCCCGATGGTCGGCCGGTCGCTCGTCCACGCCGACCTCTCGGCCGCCGACTCCCCGGCGGAGGCGGTCGAACTGCTCCGCGAGCGAGCCGCCGAAGTCGAAGCTGACGACGGCGGAGCCGGCGGTGGTGGGGCCAGCAGCGACGGGACCGGCGACGAGACCGACTGGGTGCTCGGCTACGGCTACGACGAGAGCACGTGGGACGAATCCAGATATCTCACCCGCGACGACCTCGACGCCGTCTCCGAGTCGCTTCCCGTGGTCGCCTTCCGCGAGGACCTCCACACCGCCGGCGTCAACTCGGTCGTCCTCGACCGCTACGCCGACGAGATGCCCGGCTCGGGCGTGCAGACCGCCGGCGGAGACGCTGCTTCCGAGGGCGTCGTCGACGGCGACGCCGCCGGCGAGCCGACGGGCGTCGTGGTCGAGGGCGCGGTCGACGTGCTCCGCGAGGCGACCGAACCGGGCCGCGAGGAGATGGCGGCGCTCGTCCGCGCCGCGCAGTCGTACGCAACCGCCCGCGGGGTCACCGGCGTCCACGACATGGTCCGCGGCTCCCGCGCGCCCGAGGTCTACCGCGACCTCGACGAAGCCGGCGAACTGGACCTCCGCGTCCGAATCAACTACTGGTCGGACCACCTCGACGCGCTCCGCGAGGTCGGTCTGCGGACGAACCACGGAGGCGGGAGCCGCGGCGACCTCGTCGCCGTCGGCGCGATAAAGACGTTCACCGACGGGAGCTTCGGCGGCCGGACCGCGAAGCTCACCGAACCGTACGCGGACGCCGCGGGTGACCCCGACGCGGCCGACGACGAGGCGGGCCAGTGGGTCGTCAACCCCGAGGAACTCCGCGAACTCGTCGCCGACGCGGACGACTCGGGCTACCAGCTCACCGCGCACGCCATCGGCGACGCGGCCATCGACGCAGTGCTCAACGCGTACGAGGAGACCGACGACCCCGGCTCGGCCCGCCACCGGGTCGAACACGTCGAACTCGCCTCCGACGAGGCCATCGAACGGTTCGCCGAACTGGGCGTCGTCGCCTCGGTCCAGCCGAACTTCCTGAAGTGGGCCGACGAGGGCGGCCTCTACGACGCCCGCCTCGGCGAGCGACGCCTGCGGACCAACCGCTACCGCGACCTGCTCGACGCCGGGGTCGACCTCGCGTTCGGGAGCGACTGCATGCCGCTCGGGCCGCTTCTCGGCGTCGACCTCGCCACCGACCACCCGAACCCCGACCAGTCGCTCACCGTCACCGAGGCGCTCCGGGCGTACACGTCCGGCGCGGCCTACGCCGGCTTCGACGAGGACCGACTGGGAACCGTCGCGGTCGGCACCGCCGCGGACCTCGTCGTCCTCGACGAGTCGCCGTGGGAAACCGACTCGATTCGCGACGTCGCGGTCTCGATGACCGTCGTGGACGGTCGCGTCGTCTTCGAACGCGACTGAGCGAACAATCGCCATCGACGGGGGAGTACATTCGAAGAAAATTATTCTTCAACCGAGTAGACGGCGTTCGCGGGTTCTGAATCCAATCAGACGAAAGTACCACCGACCAATCGGGGCTGTAGAGAATCTTTACGGGTGGGTGTCGAGTATTGAAGAAAAATATTTTTCAATAAGGCCCGATGATTGGACTTCCACCGTGGTGACCAATCGTGGTTGAATTACAGTCGGTCGGGTTCGAGTCGGAGCTCAGCCTGTTCAAATACGACACGCTCGAACAGCTTCCGGAGAGCCACCGCGACCTCGACGAGGCCGCCCGCTCCCGGCGAATCGCCGCCGCCCGCGAGGAGCTCGGCGACCGAGTCATCGTGCTCGGACACAACTACCAGCGACGCGAAATCGTCGAGCACGCGGACTTCATCGGCGACTCCTACGAGCTCTCGAAGCGCGCCGCCGAGTCCGATGCCGAGTACGTCGTCTTCGCCGGCGTGACGTTCATGGCCGAGAGCGCGGACATCATCACCGACGACGACCAGACGGTGATTCTCCCGTCGATGGAGGCGTCGTGTCCGATGGCCGGGATGGCCGAGGCCGTGCAGGTCGACTCCGCGTGGGAGACGCTCGTCGAGGAGTCCTGCGGCAAGGACATCATCCCCGTGACGTACATGAACTCCTACGCAGACCTGAAGGCCTTTTGCGCCTCCCACGGCGGGCTCATCTGCACCTCCTCGAACGCCGCCGACGCCTTCGAGTGGGCCTTCGAACGGGGCGACGCCGTGCTGTTCCTGCCCGACAAGCACCTCGGGCGCAACACGGCCGACGACCTCGGCATCGACGGGGTCGTCGAGTGGGACCCGTGGGCCGGCGACGTGGCCGAGTCGATGGGCGCCGCCGGCGAGGTCGACCCCGAGATTCCCGACCTCGGCGACGCCGAGGTCATCCTCTGGGACGGCTACTGTCAGGTCCACGAGCGCTTCCGCGTCGATCACGTCGAGGAGGCGCAGGCCGACGGCGCGAAGGTCGTCGCCCACCCCGAGTGCCGCCCGAGCGTCGTCGCGGCCGCCGACGAGGTCGGCTCGACGAGCCACATCTGCGACGTCATCGAGAACGCCGACCCCGGCGAGACGTGGGCCATCGGCACCGAAGTCCACCTCGCGCGACACCTCGCGCGCTGGCACCCCGAGGTCGACGTGCGGCCGCTCTGCGGCGACGCCTGCATGGACTGCAACGCCATGCGGCAGGTCGACCCCAACTACCTGACGTGGGTGCTCGAAGAACTCGCCGCGGGCCGCGAACCCAACGTCGTCGAGGTCGCGCCCGAGGAGAAAGAACTCGCCGCGGTCGCGCTCGACCGCATGCTCGAACTATGAAGGCCGACGTGCTCGTCGTCGGCTCCGGCATCACCGGCTGCGCCGCGGCCCTCGCCGCCGCCCGCGAGGGGGCCGACGTGCTCGTCGTCACGAAGGCGACCGAGCCCGAGGACGCCGCGTCCGACTGGGCGCAGGGCGGCATCGCCGTCACCCAGTCCGCGCCCGAGGAGTTCGCCGCCGACATCCGCCGCGCGAGCGACGACACCGCCGACCCCGAGGCGGTCGAGACGCTCGTCTCCGAGTCCCGAGCCGTCGTCGAGGACGTGCTCTTGGACACGCTCGAAGTCGAGTTCGACGCGGTGGGCGGCGGCGCCGACGGCGCCGACAGCACCGACAGCACCGACTTCGACCTCGCCCGCGAGGCGGGCCACTCCAGCCGCCGCATCCTCCACGTCGACGCCAGCACCGGCGCGCACGTCCTCCGGCCGTTCCTTCAGCACCTCTCGGCCCGCGACGGCGTGCGCATCGTCGACGACGCGACGGCGCTCGACCTCCTGACCGAGGAGGGGACCGTCCGCGGCGCGACCATCCTCGCCGACGGCGAGGTCGAACCCGTGTTCGCCGGGGCGACCGTCCTCGCCACCGGCGGCATCGGCGACTGTTACGCCCGGTCGACCAACCCCGCGGGCGCGACCGGCGACGGCGTGGCGATGGCCGCGCTCGCCGGCGCGACCGTCTCGGACATGCAGTACGTCCAGTTCCACCCGACGGCGTACGACCCCCGGACTGACCCCCAGGCCGACGACGACGCGCAACCGTTCCTCGTCAGCGAAGCCGTTCGCGGCGAGGGCGCGGCCCTGCGCGACGCCGACGGCCGCCGATTCATGCCTGACGTGCACGAAGACGCCGAACTCGCCCCCCGAGACGTGGTCGCCCGCGCCGTCTCCCGCGCTCGCGACCGAACCGGCCGCGTCGTCCTCGACGTGTCCGACCTCGACTTCCGCGAGGAGTTCCCCGACCTCGCGGCGCTCTGCGACGACCGCGGCGTCGACCTCGACGCCGGCATCCCCGTCGCCCCGAGCGAGCACTTCCTCTGCGGCGGCGTCGCCGTCGACGACCGCGGCAGAACCTCGCTGTCCCGCCTGTTCGCCGCCGGCGAGTGTGCCCGCACCGGCGTCCACGGCGCGAACCGACTCGCCTCGACCAGCCTGCTCGAAGGGCTCGTCTGGGGCGTCCGCGCCGGCGAGACTGCGGCTGACCGGGGCCGCGGCGACGCCGAGGCCGTCGAGTACGCGCCGCCGCGCGACTCCGACCCGGCGCTGCCCGACGCCTTCGCCGACACGAAGTTCGACCGCCTCGGGCGGACGATGGACGAGTTCGTCGGCATCGAACGCACCCCCGACGGGCTCGGGACCGCGCGGGCTCGGCTCCGCCGCCTGAAGGGCGAGGTCGACGCCTACGCCCGCACCCGCGTCTCGCAGTCCATCTACGAACTCCGGAACGCCTGCGTCTCGTCGCTCCTCGTCGCCCGCGCGGCCGCCGACGCGCCGTCGGCCGGCTGTCACTCGCTGGTCGACCCGGACGGAAGCGAGGAGAGCGACGACGCCGGACGGGGGGTGACCCCGCGTGCTGACGACTGAGACCGTCGAGCGCTGGCTGGCCGAGGACGTCGGCCACCGCGACGTGACGAACGACGTGCCCGGCGACACCACCGGGCGACTCGTGGCGAAGGAGCCGGCGGTCGCCGCCGGTCTCGACGCCGCCGTCGCCGTCTTCGACTACCTCGGCGTCGAGGCCGAGCGAGCGGTCGAAGTCGGTGACGCGGTCGAAGCCGGGGACGAAGTGCTGCGAGTCGACGGCGACGCCCGGAGCGTCCTCCGCGGCGAGCGCGTCGCCGCCAACGTCGTCGGCCACGCCTCCGGGGTCGCGACCACGACTCGCGAGGCGGTCGCCGCCGCCCGCGAGGTCTCCGACTCGGTCCGGGTCGCCGCGACCCGCAAGACCACGCCCGGCCTCCGCGGCGTCGAAAAGCGCGCCGTCGTCGCCGGCGGCGGCGACACCCACCGCCTCACGCTCTCGGGGATGGTGATGGTCAAGGACAACCACGTCGCCGAACTCGGGCTTGAAGAAGCCGTCCGCAGCTTCACCGAGCGCAAGTCGTTCGCGACGAAGCTCGAAGTCGAAGTCGAGACGCCCGAGATGGGCGAGCGCGCCGCGGCCGCCGGAGCCGACATCGTCTTGTTCGACAACCTCCCGCCCGAGGCGGTCCGCGAGGGCGTCTCCCGGCTCCCCGAGGGCGTCATCGCCGAGGCCAGCGGCGGCATCACGCCGGAGACGCTCCCCGCCTACGCCGACACCGGCGTCGACGTGGTCTCGATGGGCTGGCTCACCCACAGCGCGCCGAGTTCGGACTTCTCCTTCCGGACCGGGTGAGCGGGCCGGTCCACCCGGAGCGAAGGGAAAACCCCTTACTGCCGGTCGTCGCACTCGCGGGCAATGGGCTTCTTCGACGACCTCCGCGACCGCATCGAGGCGACAGACAGCGTCGTCTCGGTCGGCCTCGACGCCGACATCGACCGCATCCCCGACCACCTCCTCGACAAGGACCTCCCGCGGTGGGCGTTCAACCGCCGCATCATCGACGCGACTCACGAGCACGCCGCGGCGTACAAGCCGAACGCGGCGTTCTACGAGGACGAAGACGGCTGGCGCTCCCTGCGCGAGACCGTCGCCTACGCCCACGGCAAGGGCGTGCCGGTCCTCCTCGACGCCAAGCGCGCCGACATCGGTAACACGACCCGCAAGTACGCCGACCTGCTCGACGACGCCGACGCCATCACGGTCAACCCCTACATGGGCCGCGACTCCATCCAGCCGTTCCTCGCCCGCGAGGACAAGGGCGTGTTCGTCCTCTGTCGGACCTCGAACCCCGGCGGCTCCGACCTCCAGTCGCTCGAACTCGATTCGGGCGAACCCCTCTACGAGCGCGTCGCGGCGCTCTGCGACCTCTGGAACGAACACGGCAACGTCGGCCTCGTCGTCGGCGCGACCGGTCCCGACGAACTGGAACACCTCCGCGAACAGGTGCCCGACCTGCCCTTCCTCGTCCCCGGCGTCGGGGCGCAGGGCGGCGACGCCGAGGCCGCCGTCGAGTTCGGCCTCGCCGACGGCGTCGGTCTCGTGAACTCCTCGCGCGGCATCATCTTCGCCGGCGAGGACGACGGCGAGGACTTCGACAAGGCCGCCGGACAGGCGGCCAAGCGCCTCAAAAAGCGGCTGAACCAGTACCGCTGAGTCGGCGCGGGCGCTCGATTTTCGGCGGGTGACTCTTCGGCAGGTGACTCCCCGGCGAGACGTTTACCACCGTGCGCCCCTAACTGCGCTCGTGGACCGAGACCGACTCGTCATGGGGCTCGCGGCGGTGTTCGCGGGAATCACCATGCTCCTCGTCGTGTTGGCGTTCGCCTACCAACAGCTCTTGTTGCTGTTCGTCGCCATCCCCTTCGGCGCGACGACGTACTTCATGTACGCCCACGTCAGCGGCCGCCTCGAAGAGCGGTTCCGCAGGACGCGCGTCCGCGCCGACGCCGGGCGCGGCGGGTTCGGCTTCCGGTCGGACCAACGGCGGGGCGACCGCCGGGGGACCGGCGGCTTCGGCGCGGGTCCCCGCGGCGACCCCCAAGAGGGACCACGAACCGGTCGATTCGGCCCGAACGCCGGCCCCGGCGGCGGATTCGACGGCGGTCGGCGGAGACGGCGCGCCCGCGACGGAAGCGGGACGCGGGTCCGCCCGCCGCGGCGCGGCATGAGTCGGCAGAAAGCCCTCGAAACGCTCGGCCTCGACGACGACGCCTCCGAGGACGAGGTGAAGGCGGCCTACCGGAAGCGAGTCAAGGAGACCCATCCGGACTCGAAGACCGGCGACGAGGAGGCGTTCAAGCGCGTCAACCGCGCCTACGAGCGCCTGACCGAGTAACGCGGTTTCCTTTTCACCCGCATTCGACCGGCACAAGCCTCGACGAGCGCCCCCGCGTCGGTTCCGTCTCGATTGCGGTACGTTCTCATGGTAATCGCTACCGCGGAAAGCGTTTTCACGGTCGGTTTCCTACCCGCTTCCATGAGCGCGGATCGGGCTCTCTTGGACGAGGCCCTCGAGCGCGGTGAGGAAGAAGGCGGCAACGTCGAGTTCAAAGAACGCCTCACCCGCGCCGTTCACCTGTCCGACGGCCGGATGGAGTCGCTCGCGGCTCAGCTCCGACACCGAGTGCTCTCCGGCGACGGCGTGGCGACCTACGTGGTCGGCGTCACCGACGACGGCGGCATCGCCGGCATCCCGCCGGACGACTTCTCCGAGACCATGGACGTGCTGTCGCTTCTGGCCGAGGAGGCCGGCGCGCACATCGAAGACGTGGAGACGTGGGGCGTCGGCGACTCGGCCGAGCGCGGCCTCGTCGGCGTCGCGACCATCCGCGAGGGGGCGATGCTCGACGTGGACGACGACCACATCGTCGTCGGCACCGCGGGCCACGTCGACCACGGGAAGTCCACCCTCGTCGGTTCGCTCGTCACCGGGCAGGCCGACAACGGCAACGGCGGCACGCGGTCGTTCCTCGACGTGCAGCCCCACGAGGTCGAACGCGGCCTGTCGGCGGACCTCTCGTACGCCGTCTACGGCTTTTCCGACGACGGCCCGGTCCACATGCGAAACCCCCACCGGAAGTCCGACCGGGCGCAAATCGTTCAGGAGGCCGACCGGCTGGTCTCGTTCGTCGATACTGTGGGCCACGAGCCGTGGCTCCGGACGACGATTCGCGGCCTCGTCGGTCAGCGTCTCGACTACGGCCTGCTCGTCGTCGCCGCCGACGACGGCCCGACGCGGACGACCCGCGAACACCTCGGCATCCTGCTCGCGATGGAGCTACCGACGGTCGTCGCCATCACGAAGGTCGACGCCGTCTCCGAGGAGCGCGCCGCCGAGGTGGAACGCGAGGTCGAGCGGCTCCTCCGCGACGTGGGCCGGACGCCCCTGAGCGTCGAGCGCCACGGCGTCGACGCCGCGGTCGACGAGATAAGCGAGTCGGTCGTCCCGCTGTTCCTGACGAGCGCGGTCACGATGGACGGCCTCGACGACCTCGACCGGCTGTTCGAGTCGCTCCCGAAGCGCAGCGCCGCCGAGGGCGACTTCAAGATGTACATCGACCGGACCTACTCGGTCACTGGCGTCGGCGCGGTCGCCTCCGGCACGGTCAACTCCGGGGCGGTCGAGGCCGGTGACAAACTGCTCTTGGGACCGATGTCCGACGGCGAGTTCCGCGAGGTCGAGGTCCGCTCTATCGAGATGCACTACCACCGGGTCGACCGGGCCAACGCCGGCCGCATCGTCGGCATCGCCCTCAAGGGCGTCCGCGAGTCCGAAATCGAACGGGGGATGGTGCTCCTCCCGGCCGACTCGGAGCCCACCGCCGTCCGCGAGTTCGAGGCCGACGTGATGGTACTCAACCACCCGACGCGGATTCAGGAGGGCTACGAGCCCGTGGTCCACCTCGAAACCATCTCTGAGGCGGCCGTCTTCCACCCCGACGGGGGGCGGCTCCTGCCGGGCGACACCGGCACGACCCGCGTGGAGTTCAAGTTCCGACCGTACTTCGTCGAGGAGGGCCAGCGGTTCGTCTTCCGCGAGGGCCGGTCCAAGGGCGTCGGGACCGTGACCAAGGTCGACTAACGTAACACGGGCGGCGACGCGGGTTCGTCCCCGCCGGCGGTCAGGCTGATTCCTCGACCGCGACGTAGCCGTCCGGTTTTCTCGCCGCCGCGCCGAACAGCACCGCCCAGTCGAGCAGCCGCGCGACCCTGTTTCGCCAGCGCGATTCCCACCCGTCGGGGTCGCGGTGGCGCTCCCAGTTCGGGACGGTCGGCTCGAACGCGTCGAAGACCGCGTCCGCAGACCTCGGCTCGTCGCCAAGGGCGTCGAGGGCCTCTCTCGCGCCGAAGACGTTCGCCTCGAAGGCGGCCCGCAAGTCGTCCCGCGTCGGGTCCTCGCGGACGCGCTCGAAGCCGCGGCTCACCTCGCGGGCGAGGCCGAGCGACTGGCAGAACACGAGCCAGTCGCGGCCCTCGTCGGGCGTCACGTTGAGTCGGTTCGCCACCCGGCCGCAGCAGTCGTCTTCGGAGCCCGGAATCAGCGGGACGGCGCGGTGGGCGTCCCACAGTCGGTCGAGGGAGTCCGGCGCGGGCGGGACCGGTTTGCGCCTCACAGTCCGAACGAGTCGGCGAGCACGTCCTCGTCGGTCTCGCCGAGGGCGTACGTCGGGCCGTCGACCACGTCGACGGTGACCTGCGCGGGGCCGAACACGTCGGGGTCGACCTCGCCGAAGTCCCAGTCGGCGTCCTCGAACAGTTGTTCGAACGGCACGCCGTAGTCGGGTCCGGCCGTGGAAATCGCGCGGTCGAAGTCGTCGAAGTCCTCGCTGACGGTGACGTGGACGCGCCCGCCGTAGGCGACGGCGTCGTTCGTCCGTCCCATGGCGACGCTCTCGTCGTATCTGACGGGGGCGAGCGGGGCGGAACCGTTGATAGAGAGGACGTTCGTCGGGTCGTAGCCCGCCTCGAAGAGGTTGAACACGGCGAGTTCGGCCGCGCGGGCCGCGCCCGTGACGCTCCCGACGAGCGAGCCGGTCGCGTAGGTCGGCAGGAAGACGGCGCTCGGTTCGAGGCCGGTCGTCTCCGCGACGTGTTCCGCGACCTCGTCGGTCGGGAGGTCGATGCTCTCGACGGAGAGGACCGTCAGGTCGAACTCGTCGTAGTAGCCGAGGTGGTGGAACTCCTCTTCCTCGCCGACCAGCGCGCGTGCGGGGCCGGAGCCGAGGCCGTCGAAGTCGTCGAAGGTGAGCTCCCAGCCGGCCTTCTGCGAGCACAGGAGGGCCAGCGCGGGGCGGTCGGTGGAGAGTTCGACGTGCGGGCGGGGCGTGCCGGCGACCTCGCCCATCCGCGTCTGTACCGTGGCGAGACCCGCGGTCTGAATCTCCGCGAGGAGCATCCCCGCCTCGACACCGCCGTCGGCGTCGACGCCGAAGTCGATGACCGTCGCGCCCGAGTCGAGTTCGTAGCCCTCGATGCCGAGTTCCCCGGCGAAATCGAGCGCCTCGTCGACCAGTTCGATGGCCATCCGATTGATGCTGTCCATGCGAGGCGATTGCGCGCCTTCGGCTAAAGGGTTTGTCAGTCACCTACCGCTACGGGTCGCGTGGACGTGCCACGTGGGGCGCGTCGCGGGAATGCGCGGCGGGTCGCCGCACCCCCGTGCGACACTATTCGCGGTCGCTTCTCGCTTCCCGACCGAGGTGGGCTTCGACCGCGTCGACCTTGTCGGCGGCCGTCTGGTCCTTCGTGCGCTTGTCGTCTATCTTCAGGAACGTGCTCACGCGGTCGCCGTCGACCGCCTTGTGGGCCGCGCCGACCGCCGCGAGCAGTTCGTCGATGTCGTCGGCCTCGATGACCGTCCCCATCGGATTCGTCTCGTAGGACACCTCGAAGTCGTCGAGAGCCGCGACCGCCTTGGCGACCTCGCCCGACATGCTCCCTTCGACGACCGGTGCGACGCTCAGCATCGCGATGACTGTCATGGTCGAACCCACGCGCCACGCGGTAGTAAAACGGAGTGGACCGAGGCTGCCGATTCGATGACGGAACCGACGAGGCTATCTCCTCGAACAGCCACAGATTCCGATATGTTCCAGAGCGAACTCACTCGGGTGGCACTCGTCGCGGGTGCGAACGTCGTCGGTGGGGTGACCCTCGGCTCAGCCATCGGTGGCACGGTCGGTTACGCGGTGGAGTGGACCGCGACGGGCGCTGTCTTGGGGCTGGCAGTCGCCGTCTTCGCCGCCCGGCGATAGCCGCCTCCGCATCCCCGACTTGGCGGCGCATCGCGCTTTTCTCGTCGGCCGACGTATCAGCGTTCATGAATCCACGTGTCACGAGAGCGCTCACGCTCGGCCGGGCCATCGTCTACGAGGTGCGAACCGAGCGGCTCACCTTCATGGCGGGAAGCATCGCTTACGGGGCGTTCGTCTCGCTGTTACCGCTGTTCCTGCTCGTCCTCGCGGCCGTCTCCGCCACCGGCGACAGCGGCCTCCGCGAGGGCGTCATCGCCGTCATCCAGTCCGTGTTGACTCCCGGCGCGGGCGACGTTATCATCGCCGAACTGGAGTCGTCGACCCAACTAGCGAGCCTCTCGGTCGTCGGGGTGCTCGTGTTGGTGTGGGGGACGCTTCGCATCTTCCGCGGCCTCGACACCGCCTTCTCGGACATCTACGAGTCGGAGGCGGCCAACACCTTCGCCGACCAACTCTCCGACGGCATCGTCGTGCTCGTCACCGTCGCCGTCGCCGTCGTCGCCGGCGCGCTCATCGAGTCCGCGCTCCCGGCGCTCGACGGGGCGCTCGGGTGGGCCGTCTACCGCGGGCTCCTCGTGGTCGTCCTGTTCGTGACGTTCTACCCGATGTACTACATCTTCCCCGACGAGGACGTGACCTACCTCGAAGTCGTTCCCGGGACCCTCGTCGCCGCCGTCGGGCTGACGACCTTCGAATCGCTGTTCCGGCTCTACGTCGAGTTCAGTAGCCGCGCGCCCGAGTCGAGCGTCGTCGCCGGCATCCTCGTCCTCCTGACGTGGCTCTACTTCAGCGGGCTCGTCATCCTCCTCGGCGCGGCCGTCAACGCGGTGCTGTCGAACCGCTCGCGCGACGTGAACGTCCGCCCGCTGTTCGGCGGCGTCCCCCTCGACTCGCAGACCGACGCGGTGACTCGCGGCGAGGTGACCGCGGCCATCGAACGACTCGACCACCTCGTGGCGGCCGCGCCACACGAGGACCTGACGGTTCGCGTCGGCGACGAGTCCGTCACGCTCCCCCGGCCCGAACGGGTCGTCGCCGACACCGAAACCAGTCGATTCCTGCCGGAGGGGCCTGTCAGACTGGAACTCCGATGGTCCTCGTGGCCTGACAGTCAGGAGGAGTGACGACGGGCGTTATGAGGCTGGCGTGCGTATGCGACACTATGGCAATAAAGACCCCTGCCCGACCGACTCAGCCGGCGCGACCGCTCGAAGGGGACCGAACGAGGTGGGAGGCCGTGGAGACGACCGCCGAGACCGCCTCCCGCGCGGTTCGGCCTCCGACCGTCGTCGAACACCGGCGACTGCCCGAGAAGGATTTCGGCGAGGCGCTGCTCGTCTGGCGCTGTGACGACTGCGGCGAACTCGGCTCGCTGACCTCGTTCCCGTCGGGGTGTCCCGACTGCGGCGCGGGTCGCGAGGCGCTGTTTTACTTCACCGAGGACTGACGCCTCGGTCGAGCGCGGTCCGCCACCGGCCGACCGCGACCGTTTTCCCGCCGGCCGACGACCCCCGGATATGTATCTCTCTCACCCCGTCCGTCGCATGCGCGACGACCCCCTCGACGACGAGGTCGCGGAACTCCGCGTCGAACCCGCGGACGACGACGCCCGCGCCGCGCTCGAAACCCGCGTCGAGTCGCTCGGCGGCAGCCTCGAACGCGAACTCCGGTTCGGCGGCGTCGTGGTCTCGCTCGCCGAGTCGGCCGTCTCCGACCTCTGCGAACTCGACGGTATCGAGCGAATCGAGACGGTCGACACGCTCGGCTACTGATTCTTCGCCCACGCGTGCGAGGCCAGAACCGCGACTGTTGTCAACTGTTTAGTGTATTCTCTGCGGACGTTCCGTATGGTCTCCCTCCATTCCCGCGTCACGCGAGTGGTCGGCGTCGTCGCCGCCGCCGTCGGCGCGTCCGCCGCGCTCTCCGCCAGCGAGTTCGGCATCGAACTCCGTGAGAGTACCGCGCCCGCCTCGCTCATCACACGCCTCGCCACCCGGTCGCCGCTCGAATTCGGCGCGCTACTCGTCGTGTTCGCGGCCGCTATCGTCCTCGTGACGGTTCCGATCGACTCATGAGCGTGCTCGCCGAACTCGGGGGCGTTTTCCTGCTCGTCGCGTACCTGTTGCTCCTCGCGGGCACGGCCGTGCAGTACCGGCGCGGAACGCTCTCCGCTCCGCGGGCGGTTCTCCTCGTCGGGATGTGTCTCACGTGGCTCTCGTACGCCCTCTTACAGGTGACGCAGTCCGGGACCGTGCCGACGGGAACGCCGCTCAACTACGCCCTCGACGCGCTCGCCGTCGTTGTCCTCGTCGTCGGCGTGGCCGCGATGGTCTGGTGGTGGCGGGCACGGGACGAAACGTGAGTTCTCGGGGACGCGTCGGTGACTGAGTTTCGTTCAGAGAAGTGCGTCGGCTGGGATTTGAACTCCACTCGCTCACTCACGTTCGCTCGCTAGTTCAAATCCCAGCGTCCCGCATTCACAACTCACAGTCCGAGCGACACGCACAGCGGTCGCTCGGAGGGTAGATTCGTTGTAGAAGTGCGTCGGCTGGGATTTGAACCGAACCCAGACGTGCTCGCTCACTTCGTTCGCTGTGCGCGACTGGTCGGGTTCAGAATCCCTCTTGGCCGCACTTCTTCACTCCACGGAAACTCGGAGTCTGACGACTCCTCGTTTGGTACCGTTCAGAAAGTGCGTCGGCTGGGATTTGAACCCAGGTTGTGACCATGGCAAGGTCACGTGATACCACTACACTACCGACGCATGTGGTGGAAGTGCGCTGGCTGGGATTTGAACCCAGGTTGTGACCATGGCAAGGTCACGTGATACCACTACACTACCAGCGCATTCCGCGTGTATCGTGGCGTGCTGCTGCGTTACTCGATAGTGTCGGGTTGATAAATAAGACTTGCGAAACGGGGGAGAAATCGGGCGACGGCGCGCCACCTGCTACCACGTGAGATTCGCCTTCGCCGACCTGTCGTCGACCGTGTAATTACGTACCACGCGTCATTCGCCAATCGTCCACAAACTGGGTCGTGGGACGCTCTACCACCCCAGAACGGATTCGCTACTCTTTTAGGTAGGCCCCCGGTACAAACGCCACAGTCTAGACGAGACGAGGATGAACCCGGCATGAAACTCAGCGTACTCGTGCCGTCCTCACTCGTCCGGGAAGCCGAAGATCAACGCGAGGCAACTCGCAAACTCGGCTACGTCGCCCGCGCGGCGGCGGTCTTCCGGGCGAACGAACTCGTCGTCTTCCCCGACGAAGACGGCGAGAACAAGTGGGGCGGCGAGTTCGTCGAAACCGTACTTCGGTACGCCGCGACGCCCCCCTACCTCCGCAAGGAGGTCTGGGGCAAGCGCGACGAACTCCGCTACGCTGGTATCCTGCCGCCCGTTCTCGTGGCGTCTACGACCGCGGACGACTCTGACGAGTCGCCCGCGTTGCGAGAAGGAATCGTGACCGAGGTCGGACCTGACGACCGCGTTCGGGTCAATTGCGGAATGCAACACCCGATCTCCCTGTTCGTCCCTCCCGGGATGGACCTCACAGAGGGAGAGCGCGTCGCTGTCAGGATCTCTTCGCGAGAACCGGTCCGTGCGCGGATCGTCGACGAGCCCCTCCCGGGCTTCGACGTATCCCGCATGGACCTCACGGAAGCACTCGGCAGGCCAGATGCGGGCGTGCGAATCGCCACGTCTCGCTATGGCGAACCGCTGTCGGTCCCCACATTGGGCGACTTGACGGCCCGCATCACCGATGCCGGCGGCATGACCGTCGTCTTCGGGTCGCCGGGCCGTGGGCTTCCGGACATGCTCGGGATGTCTCCCGAGGATGTTGCAGACGTCGAACCTTCCGTTGGTCCGGGGTTCGACCTCTGGCTCAATACGATTCCGCGACAGGGCAGCGAGGTCGTGCGAACAGAAGAAGCGATGTTCGCCTCCCTCGCCTCCCTGACACTCACGGAGTGAATCCATGCCACAACCAAGCAGACCACGAAAAGGCTCGATGGGCTTCAGCCCCCGCAAGCGTGTGACCAAAGAGGTCCCGCGTATCAAGTCGTGGCCAAGTGACGACGGTTCCCCTGCACTGCAGGGATTCGCTGGCTACAAGGCCGGTATGACCCACGTCATGATGGTCAACGACGAGGCCGACTCCCCCCGCGAGGGAATGGAGGAGTCCGTCCCGGTGACCGTCGTCGAGACGCCGCCGATGCGCGCCGTCGCCCTTCGCGCCTACGAGCAGACGCCGTACGGTATGAAGCCGCAGACCGAGGTCTGGACGGACGAGTTCCACGACGAACTCGACCGCGTCCTCGACCTGCCGGCAGAGAACACGTTCGACTCGGACGCCGACGCGCTTCGCGAGGCCGTCGAGGCCGGCGAAGTCGATGACCTCCGCGTCATCACGCACACGGTGCCCGCCGAGCTCGCGAACGTGCCCAAGAAGAAGCCCGACGTGATGGAGACTCGCGTCGGTGGCGGCTCCATGGTGGAGCGCGCCGACTTCGCCCTCGACCTCGTTGCCGAGGGCGGCGAACACGAGATGTCCGACGTGTTCCGCGCCGGCGAGTACCTCGACGCCGCGGGTGTCACGAAGGGTAAGGGTACGCAGGGTCCCGTCAAGCGATGGGGCGTCCAGAAGCGTAAGGGCAAGCACGCCCGCCAGGGCTGGAGACGCCGTATTGGCAACCTCGGCCCCTGGAACCCGTCCCGTGTCCGCTCTACGGTTCCGCAGCTCGGTCAGACTGGGTACCACCAGCGCACCGAGCTCAACAAGCGCCTCATCGACCTCGGTGAGGGTGACGAAGCCTCCGTCGAAGGTGGCTTCGTCAACTACGGCGAGGTCGACGGCTCCTACGCGCTCATCAAGGGCTCGCTGCCGGGCCCCAACAAGCGCCTTCTGCGGTTCCGCCCGGCCATCCGGCCGAACGACCAGCCGCGCCTCGACCCCGAGGTGCGCTACGTCTCTACCGCATCGAACCAGGGATAATCCATGCAGGCAACTATCCGAGACCTGAACGGCGACGACGCGGGCAGCATCGACCTGCCCGAGGTCTTCGAGACGGCTTACCGTCCCGACCTCATCAAGCGTGCCGTCATCGCCGCGCAGGCAAACCGAAAACAGCCGTACGGTGCCGACCCCTACGCCGGACTTCGAACCCCGGCAGAGTCCATGGGCAGCGGCCGTGGGATGTCCCACGACCCACGCCAGAACGGCGTCGCCCGACGCGTCCCGCACGCCGTCTCCGGCCGTCGCGCTCACCCGCCGAAGGCCGAGAAGGACCAGGGGAAGGAGATCAACACGAAGGAGCGTAAGCTCGCTGTCCGCTCGGCGCTCGCCGCCACGACGGACTCCGAGCTGGTCGCCGAGCGCGGTCACCGCTTCGACGACGACGTCGAGCTCCCCCTCGTCGTCTCCGACGACTTCGAGGACCTCGTCAAGACGAAGGAGGTCGTCGACCTCCTGCAGTCGCTCGGCGTCTACGACGACATCGAGCGCTCCGAGGAGAACAAGAAGGTCAAAGGCGGCCAAGGCAAGCTCCGCGGTCGCAAGTACACCCGTCCGAAGTCCATTCTCTTCGTGACGGCCGAGGAGCCCTCGAAGGCCGCTCGCAACCTCGCCGGCGTCGACGTCGCCACCGCGGCGAACGTCTCCGCCGAGGACCTCGCGCCCGGCACCCACGCCGGTCGCCTCACGCTCTTCACCGAGAGCGCGCTCGAGGAGGTCGCAGAACGATGAGCATCATCGAACACCCGCTGGTCACGGAGAAGGCGATGAACCAGATGGACTTCGACAACAAGCTCCAGTTCATCGTCCACATCGACTCGACGAAGTCCGACGTGAAGGACGAAGTCCAGTCGCGCTACGACGTGACCGTCGAGAAGGTCAACACGCAGGTCACGATGAAAGGCAAGAAGAAAGCAACAGTTCGTCTCTCTGAAGACGACGACGCGCAGGAAGTCGCGTCGCGTATCGGGGTGTTCTAACCATGGGACGCCGAATTCAGGGCCAGCGTCGTGGTCGCGGTACGTCCACCTTCCGGGCGCCGTCGCACCGCTACAAGGCCGAACTGTCGCACAAGAAGTCCGAGGAGAAAGACACCATCACGGGCACGGTCGTCGGCATCGAGCACGACCCCGCACGCAGCGCGCCCATCGCCCTCGTCGAGTTCGAGGACGAACAGCGCATGATTCTCGCGCCCGAGGGTGTCACCGTCGGCGAAGAGCTTCAGATCGGCGTTTCCGCCGAAATCAAGCCCGGCAACACGCTGCCGCTCGCCGAGATTCCCGAGGGTGTCCCCGTCTGTAACGTCGAGCACCAGCCCGGCGACGGCGGGAAGTTCGCCCGCGCCTCCGGCGTGAGCGCGCAGCTTCTCTCGCACGACCGCAAGGTCGCCATCGTGAAGCTCCCGTCGGGCGAGGTCAAGCGCCTCAACCCCAACTGCCGAGCCACCATCGGCGTCGTCGCCGGTGGCGGCCGCACGGAGAAGCCGTTCGTCAAGGCAGGCAAGAAGTACCACAAGATGAAAGCGCGCGGTATCAAGTGGCCGCGCGTGCGTGGTGTTGCTATGAACGCCGTCGACCACCCGTTCGGTGGCGGCGGCCGGCAGCACCCCGGTCAGCCGAAGTCCGTCTCGCGGAACGCTCCGCCGGGCCGGAAGGTCGGTGACATCGCCTCCAAACGCACCGGTCGCGGTGGCAAGGGAGGTAAGTAACCATGAGTACGCAATACCGCACCGGCCGCGAAGGTGAGTTCACCTACCGCGGCTACACGCTCGACGAGCTGCAGGACATGGAGCTCGACGAGGTCGCGGAACTGCTCCCCGCTCGTCAGCGGCGAACCATCACCCGAGGCCTGTCGGCCGAGCACGAGAAACTGCTCGCGAAGGCTCAGGACAAGACGGAAGAGGAGACGGCTAACACGCCGATTCGAACGCACCTGCGTGACATGCCGATTCTCCCCGAATTCGTCGGTCTCACCTTCGCCGTCTACACCGGCCAGGAGTTCGAACGCACCCAGATTCAGCCCGAGATGATCGGTCACTACCTGGGCGAGTTCCAGCTGACCCGTAGCTCGGTCGAGCACGGTCAGGCCGGTATCGGCGCGACCCGGTCTTCGAAGTTCGTGCCCCTCAAGTAAACCATGGGAATCAACTACAGCGTCGAGGCCGACCCGGACACCACGGCCAAGGGTATGCTCCGGGACCGGCCCATCAGCATCAAGCACAGCAAGGCCATCTCCCGAGCCATCAAGGGGATGCCCGTCGCCGACGCAGAGGAGTACCTCGAAGCCGTCATCGACGGCGAGCGGTCGGTTCCGTTCAAGCAGCACAACTCCGGTGTCGGTCACCGAAGCGACATCGACGGCTGGGACGCGGGACGGTACCCCGAGAAGGCGTCCAAGGCGTTCCTCGAACTCCTCGAAAACGTTCGCAACAACGCGACCGAACAGGGGTTCGACGGACCGGCCATGGAGATCAAGCACGTCGCCGCCCACAAGGTCGGCGAACGTCAGGGTCGCAAGCCCCGTGCCTTCGGTCGGGCGGACCCGTGGAACACCCCAATCTGTGACGTCGAACTCATCATCGAAGAGGTCGAGGAATAATGGCTGACGAACACCAATTCATCGAGAACGGACTGCAGCGGTCCCAGATCGACGAGTTCTTCGCCGAAGAGCTCGGCCGAGCGGGCTACGGCGGCATGGACGTCGCCAAGACGCCGATGGGCACCCAGATCGTGCTCAAGGCCGAAAAGCCCGGGATGGTCATCGGGAAAGGCGGGAAGAACATCCGTAAGGTCACCCGCGAACTCGAAGAGCGATTCAACCTCGACGACCCCCAGATCGACGTGCAGGAAGTCGACGAGCCGGACCTCAACGCCCGGATCGTCGCCGACCGCCTCGCCAACGCGCTCGAGCGCGGCTGGTACTTCCGTAAGGCGGGCCACACGACCATCGACCGCATCATGGACGCCGGCGCCCTCGGTGCCGAAATCGTCCTCTCCGGTAAGGTCACGGGCGCTCGCTCCCGCGTCGAGAAGTTCAACCGCGGCTACATCAAGCACAACGGCGAGCCCGCACAGGAGATCGTCGACGAGGGCCAGGGCGTCGCAGTCATGAAGCTCGGCACCATCGGCGTGACGGTCAAGATCATCCCGCCGGGTGCGAAGCTCCCCGACGACTTCGAAGTCGAGGAAGACGCGAACCCCGAAGCGGTCGAACAGATCGAAGAGACCGAGAGCGTCGAGGACCTCCTCGAAGAGGAGCCGGAGGAAGTTCCGGACGTCTCCGAGGAGGCCGACGCCGAGACGGACGCAGTCGACGAAGACGTCGTCGAGGAAGCGGCCGTCGAAGCGGTCGAAGAAGAAGTCGTCGACGAAGCCGACGACGAGGACGACGAAGCGGTCGAGGAAGTCGTCGACGACGACGAAGAACTCGACGAAGACGTCGCCGAAGAGGCGGCCGACCTCGTCGCGGAGATGGAAGACGACGACGAAGAAACGGAGGAAGAATAAATGGCGATCCTCTACACCGAAGAGATTCGCGACATGACGCCCGCAGAGCGCACCGCCGAGCTCGAAGAGCTCGAGACGGAGCTGCTCAACGCGAAGGCCGTGCAGGCCGCGGGTGGCGCGCCGGAGAACCCCGGCCGCGTCTCTGAACTGAAGAAGACCATCGCCCGAATCAAGACGATTCAGGGCGAAGAAGGCGACCTCGACGAAGAATAAAATGCCACTCACACCCGAGACCCTCACGCGACACGAGCTCAACGGCCTCCACGTGGAGGTCGTCGACGCGGCGAACCCCGACCTCGTCGGGATAGCCGGTCGCATCGTCGTCGAGACGATGCACACGCTCATGGTCGACGACGGGTCCCGGGTGCGGCAGGTGCCGAAACGAGGGGCGACCTTCGAATTCGAGATTCCGCGTACAGATGAAGCCGCCGGCGCCGCGAAGGCGTCGGGGACCGCGTCCAAACTTCGGTCGGATACTACTGGCGGATTTGATGCCAGTCAGTCTGATCGGCTCGCCGACTCATCATCGGCGGCTTCCCGTCCCGGGAATTGCGAGGGCGCGGCCTACGTTACGGTGGATGGCGCACAACTGCTCTCACGACCCGCCCTGCGCACCGAAACTACAGGTGACTCGAAATGGCGATAGGACTTGACGTTCCAATGCCTCCGGAACCAGACAATTCCGAGGCTTACGACTACGAAAAATGTCCGTTCTACGGCTCGCTCTCCGTCCGGGGTCAGACCCTGGAGGGGACAGTCGTCTCGACGGACATGGCAAAGACCGTCATCGTCGAGCGGGAGTACGACGTATTCGTTCCGAAGTACGACCGCTACATGAAGCGACGTTCCCGCATCCCGGCACACGTGCCGGGCGTGCTCGACGACGTCGCTGTCGGTGACGAAGTAACGATTGCGGAGACCCGACCTCTCTCGAAGACGAAATCCCACGTCGTCGTCGAGATTATCGGAGGTGACGAGTGATGGAAGCGCTCAAAGCGGACATCACCAAGGGTGTCGCCCGTGGCTCGCTGGTCACGTGCGCCGACAACACCGGCGCTCGTGAACTGAAGATTATCAGCGTCGCGGGTTACTCCGGCACGAAGAACCGCCACCCCAAGGCAGGCATCGGGAACAAGGTGACCGTCTCGGTCACCAAGGGTACCCCCGAGATGCGCCGCCAGGTGCTCGAAGCGGTCATCGTCCGCCAGCGGAAATCCATCCGCCGGCCCGATGGCACGCGTGTGAAGTTCGAGGACAACGCCGCCGTCATCATCGACGAGATGGAAGAGCCTCGCGGGACCGAAATCAAGGGTCCCGTCGCACGCGAAGTCGCCGAGCGCTTCGGGAGTATCGCATCGACGGCTACGATGATTGTATAGTATGACTCGACAACCGCGCAAACAGCGAACCCAGATTCGCGACGCGCCGCTCCACGAGCGGCAAAAGCAGGTCCGCGCACCGCTGTCGGACGACCTCAGCGAGGAGTACGGCAGCCGTAACGTCCGCGTCAACGCGGGCGACACGGTCGAGGTGCTCCGCGGCGACTTCGCCGGCGAAGAAAGCGAAGTCACCGAGGTCGACCTCACCGACGCCGTCATCTACGTCGACGGCGTCACCGTTGAGAAAGCCGACGGCGAGGAGGTCCCACGCCCCCTTCAGGCCAGTAACGTCCGCGTGACGGAACTGGACCTCGAAGACGACGTGCGCGAGGCCCGACTCAAGGAGGATAACGAATGACTCGACACCAGAAGCGACTGTCCGTACCGAAGTCCTGGCCGGTCGAGCGCAAGACAGGCACGTTCACGGTCAAGGCCGGAGCGGGTCCGCACGGCGAAGAGGGGGTTCCCCTCCTCATCGTCCTGCGCGACGTGCTCGGCTACGTGGACTCGAAGAAGGAGGCCCAGTACGCCCTCAACCACCAGAGCATTCTGGTCAACGGCGACGTGGCTTCCGACGTCCGCCGTCCCATCGGGATGTTCGACATCCTGGCGTTCGTCCAGCGAGAGGAGTACTACCGCGTCTTCCCCGACGAGGGAGGCCGCCTGGCGCTGACCCCCATCGACGCCGACTCGGCATCCAGCCGTCTCGGTAAGATCGTGAACAAGACGCAGGTCGGCGGTGGCGACTTCCAGCTGACGCTCCACGACGGGGCGACCCTCATCGTCGAGGACGCCTCGGAGTACAGCGGCAAGGACTCCATCGTCGTCGACAACGAGACGAAGGACGTCGTCGCGCACTTCCCCTACGAGGAAGGCGCGCTCGTCACGGCCGTCAACGGACGGCACTCCGGCGAAATCGGCGAAATCACCGAGATTATCGTCACGCCCGGCAGCGGGAACAACTCCGTTGTCGTCGAGACCGAAGACGGCGAGTTCGAGACGGTCGAACAGTACGTCGTCGTCATCGACGAGAACTTCACGGGTGATGACGAATGAGCGAGGCTGACTTCCACGCGATGCGCGACCCGCGCATCGAGAAGGTCGTCGTCCACATGGGCGTCGGCGAAGGTGGTCGCGAACTCGCGAAGGCCGAGGACATCCTCGAGGAGATCACCGGTCAGGAGAGCGTTCGCACGATCTCCGGCCGCGCCTCGCAGGACTTCGGCGTCCGCCGCGGCGAACCCGTCGGCGCGAAGGTCACCCTCCGTGGTGACACCGCCGTCGAGTTCCTCGAAACCGCACTCCCCATCGCGGACCTCTCCGTCTCGTCGTTCGACCAGACGGGCAACTTCGGCTTCGGCGTCGAAGAGCACACGGAGTTCCCGAGCCAGGAGTACGACCCGCAGATCGGTATCTACGGGCTGGACGTGACGGTCAACCTCGTCCGCCCCGGCTACCGAGTGAAAAAGCGCGACAAGCGTTCCCGCCAGATTCCGTCGTCCCACCGGATGACCGTCGAGGACGCCGTCGCGTTCATCGAGTCCACGTTCGACGTGGAGGTTGAAGAATGAGCGATAGCGAAACAGAACAGACGGGCGAGCACGCATCCCGCCGCACCGGCCAGGAGAACGAGTGCCGGCGCTGCGGTCGAAAGCAGGGACTTGTCAGCAAGTACGACATCAACCTGTGCCGCCAGTGCTTCCGAGAGATCGCCCGCGAGATGGGATTCAAGAAGTACCGATAAGCAATGGCTGACAACGACCCACTCAGTAGCGCTCTCTCCGGTGTGGACAACGCCGAGAGCGTCGGACATCTGTCCCACGAGATCCAGCCCGCCTCCAACATCATCGGCTCCGTCCTCGAGGTCTTCTACGACCGCGGGTACATCGACGGCTTCGAGTTCGTCGACGACGGCAAGGCCGGTCTGTTCGAGGTCGAACTGAAAGGCGCAATCAACGATTGTGGCGTCGTCAAGCCCCGGTATTCCGCCGGAGCCGACGACTTCGAGAAATGGGAGAAGCGATTCCTCCCCGCCCGTGACTACGGCGCGCTCATCGTCACGACGAGCCACGGCGTCATGAGCCATTACGAGGCCCGCGAGAAGGGCATCGGTGGCCAGATCATCGCCTACGTCTACTAGAACAATGAGCCGAATAGAAATCGAAATCCCGGACGAGGTATCCGCCGAGGTCAAAAACCTCGAGCTCACCATCGAGGGCCCCAACGGAAGCGTCACCAAGCGCCTCTGGTACCCGAACGTCTCGGTCTCCGCCGAAGACGACGCAATCGTCATCGAGAGCGACGTCGAGAACGCGAAGACCAACGCGACCATCGGTACCTTCGAGAGCCACGTGAACAACATGCTTCACGGCGCGACCGAGGGGTGGGAGTACAAGATGGAAGTCCACTACGCTCACTTCCCGATGCAGGTTAGTGTCGAAGGGAGCGACGTGGTCATCAAGAACTTCCTCGGCGAGAAGTCCCCGCGACGAGCGCAGATTCGCGGCGACACGGACGTACAGGTCGACGGCGAAGAACTCACCCTGACGGGCTCCAACAAGGAGGACGTCGGGCAGACCGCCGCCGACATCGAACAACTCACCCGCGTCAAGGACAAGGACACTCGCGTGTTCACCGACGGCGTGTACATCACCCAGAAACCGCAGACTGGTGATGCCTAATGTCGGAAGAAATCACCGAACTCGAAGACATCAGCGGCGTCGGCCCGTCGAAGGCCGACGCACTCCGCGAAGCCGGCTTCGAGAGCGTCGACGACGTACAGGCCGCGAGCCAGTCCGAACTGGCCGAGGTCGACGGCATCGGTAACGCGCTCGCCGCGCGTATCAAAGCCGACGTCGGTGGCCTCGAGGTCTCCGACGAGGCCGAGGCCGAAGTCGAAGACGAGTCCGAAGCCGAGCCAGAGGAAGAGGAAGCCGAAGAGGTCGAGACGGAGCTTCAGCCCCGCGGTCACGCGGACAAGAAGCCCCAGCTCGACGAGGAAACCGCGGAAGCCCTGGCGCAGAAGCGCCGCGAGGGCAAGCCGCAGTTCAACCGGCAGGACCACCACAAGAAGAAGCGCACGCCCACGTCGTGGCGTCGCCCCCGTGGTGGGCTCTCCAAACAGCGTATCGGCATCAAGGGCAAGGGCCCCAAGGTCGAGGCGGGCTACCGCACGCCGAAGGCCGCCCGCGGCCTGCACCCGTCGGGCTTCGAGGAGGTCCGCGTGTTCAACACGGACGACCTCGAAGGCATCGACGGCGATACGCAGGCAGTTCGCATCGCCTCCTCGGTCGGCGCGCGCAAGCGCGAGCGCATCGAGGAAGCGTGTGAGGACCGCGAGATTCGCGTCCTCAACCCCACCTACGTCGAAGTCGAGGTGGACAACTGATGACGGACCTCAAAGCGCAGAAGCGAATGGCGGCCGACGTCCTCGACGTCGGCAAGGGTCGAGTTTGGTTCGACCCAGAGGAACAGGCCGAAATCGCGGAGGCCATCACGCGCGAAGACATCCGTGAACTCGTCGACGAGGGCACGATTCGCGCCAAGGACGCCAAGGGCAACTCGAAGGGTCGCGCACGCGAGCGCGCCGCCAAGCGTTCCTACGGTCACCGCAAGGGTGCCGGCTCCCGCAAGGGCCGTTCCGGCGCTCGACAGAACAAGAAAGACGCATGGGTCAGCCGAATCCGCGCCCAGCGCCGTCGCCTGAAGGAGCTTCGCGAGGACGGAACGCTCGACCGTTCCCAGTACCGCACGCTCTACAACAAGGCGTCCGGTGGCGAATTCGATAGCGTGGACCGGCTCGAAGCGTACATTCAGAACAACTACCAGGTGGAGATTCAATAATGGCGACCGGACCACGATACAAGGTTCCGATGCGGCGTCGCCGCGAAGTCCGGACCGATTACCATCAAAGGTTGCGCCTGCTGAAATCGGGCAAGCCCCGCCTCGTTGCTCGCGTGAGCAACAAGCACGTCAGGGCGCAGCTGGTCACTCCGGGCCCGCAGGGCGACGAGACCCACGCTGCAGCGACCTCTGCCGACCTCGACGAGTACGGCTGGGAAGCCCCCACGGGCAACCTCCCGAGCGCGTACCTCACGGGGTATCTGGCAGGTAAGCGGGCGCTGGCCGCCGGCGTCGAGGAAGCGGTCCTCGACATCGGCCTCAACACGGCCACGCCCGGAAACAAGGTCTTCGCGGTGCAGGAGGGTGCTATCGACGCTGGCCTCGAAATCCCCCACAACGATGCAGTACTCGCTGACTGGGACCGCAACCGCGGTGTCCACATCGCCGAGTACGCAGAGCAGCTCGACGAGCCGCTCTACAGTGGAGACTTCGATGCCACGAACCTCCCCGACCACTTCGACGAAGTGCTCGGGAACCTTCAGGAGGACGAATGAGCAGAAATAACAACGGCTGGGAGCCGCGAACGCGGCTCGGCCGCATGGTGCAGAACGGCGACGTCACGTCGATGGACCAGGCGCTCGAGACGGGACTTCCGCTCAAGGAACCCCAGCTCGTCGACCAGCTCCTTCCCGGACTGGACGACGAGGTGCTCGACATCAACATGGTCCAGCGCATGACCGACTCCGGCCGCCGGGTGAAGTTCCGGTGTGTCGTCGCAGTCGGGAACCGTGACGGCTACCTCGGCTACGCTGAGGCCCGCGACGACCAGGTCGGCGGTGCCATCCAGAAAGCCATCGAGGTGGCGAAACTGAACATCATCAAGGTAGACCGCGGCTCGGGGTCGTGGGAAGACCGCGCAGGCGGCCTCAACTCCCTCTCGCGCAAGGCAGAGGGCAAGGCCGGCTCCGTGACGGTCCGCATCATCCCCGCCCCGCAGGGTCTCGGCCTCGCGGCCGCAGAGACCGTCCGGAACATCCTCGAACTCGCCGGCATCCAGGACGCCTGGACCAAGAGCGACGGGAACACCCGGACCACGGTCAACCTCGCGAAGGCGACCTACAACGCGCTCAAGAACGCGTCGCAGTCTCGTACGCCGCAGCGCGCTCGTGAAGTGCGTCAGGAGGTGCGCGAATAATGCAGGCTATCGTTCAGCTTCGCGGTGAGGTCAACATCGCACAGGACGTCCGCGACACGCTCTCGATGCTCAACATCCACCGCGTGAACCACGCGACGTTCGTGCCGGAAACGGACGCCTACCGCGGGATGATCTCGAAGGTCAACGACTTCGTCGCGCACGGCGAGCCGAGCGTCGACGTCGTCGAGACCCTCATCAGCACGCGCGCCGAGCCCGAGCAGGGCGACGGCGACATCACCGACGAGTGGGTCTCCGAGAACACCGACTACGACGACGTGGCCGCGCTCGCGCAGGCCATCGTCGACGAGGAGACGACGCTGCGAAAGCAGGGCGTCTCCCCCGTGCTCCGTCTGCACCCGCCGCGCGGCGGTCACCGCGGACAGAAGCACGTCACCAAGGAAGGTGGCCAACTCGGAAAGCACAGCACCGAACAGATCGACGAGCTCCTGGAGGACATGCGATGACGTCCAAGAAGCGACGCCAACGCGGTTCCCGCACGCACAGCGGCGGTACGCACAAGAACCGACGCGGTGCCGGTCACCGCGGCGGTCGCGGCCGCGCCGGACGCGACAAACACGAGTTCCACAACTACGAGCCGCTCGGCAAGCACGGCTTCAAGCGACCGGACGTCCTGCAGGACGACGTCGCCGAAGTCAAGATCCAGAAGCTCGACGAGGACGCGGCGCTCCTCGCGGCCGACGGAGTCGCCGAGAAGGACGGCGACACCTACACCATCGACGCCCGCGACGTGGCCGAGGACGGCTGGGAAGCGGACGTCGTGAAGGTGCTCGGTGGCGGGCAGGTTCGTAACGAACTGCACGTCGTCGCCGACGCCTTCACCGCCGGTGCCGTCGAACTCATCGAAGAGGCGGGCGGCAACGCCGAACTCTCCGAACGCGCCGAAGAAGCGGCGGAGGCCGAGGAATCGGCCGACGCCGACGAGGACGACGAGGAATAAATCATGGGATGGAAGGACGCCGCCGAACCAGTGCTGGCGCGGATGCCCGCAGTCGCCCGACCGGAGGGACACGTACCGTTCCGCCGGAAGCTCGGGTGGACTGGCGGTATCCTCGTTCTGTACTTCTTCCTGACGAACGTGACGCTGTTCGGCGTCGACGCCGCGACCGCGAACGACCTGTTCGGTCAGTTCCGGTCCATCTTGGCCGGCCAGCAGGGCTCGGTGCTCCAACTGGGTATCGGTCCAATCGTCACGGCGAGCATCGTCCTACAACTGCTTGGCGGTGCTGACCTGCTCGGGCTCGACACGGACAACAACCCGCGCGACCAGATCCTCTATCAGGGTCTGCAGAAGCTGCTCGTCGGGGTCATGATCGTCCTGACGGGTCTACCGATGGTGTTCGCCGGCAACTTCCTGCCGGCCGACCAGGCCGTAGCGGCGTCGCTCGGCATCGGTACGCTCGGCGTGAAGGGACTCATCTTCGCGCAGATCGCCGTCGGTGGTGTCCTCATCCTGTTCATGGACGAGATCGTCAGCAAGTGGGGCGTCGGCTCCGGGGTCGGCCTGTTCATTATCGCCGGCGTCAGCCAGCAGCTCGTCGGTGGGCTGTTCAGCTGGGAGGGCCTCGGCGGCGCGTCCGGGTTCTTCCCGACGTGGATCGGCATCGTCACCGGTGCCATCGAACTGCCGGCCTCGCCGACCGACCTGCTGTCGACGATATTCCTCGGTCAGGGACAGCTGCTCGCGCTCGTCACGACGGTGCTCATCTTCGGCATCGTCGTCTACGCCGAGAGCGTCCGCGTCGAGATTCCTCTCTCGCACGCCCGCGTGAAGGGTGCCCGCGGTCGCTTCCCGGTCAAGCTCATCTACGCGAGCGTCCTGCCGATGATCCTCGTCCGCGCCCTGCAGGCGAACATCCAGTTCCTCGGGCGCATCCTCAACAACTCGTGGGCCGCCATGCCAGCGTGGCTCGGCCAGTACACGAGCGGGCAGGTCACCGGTGGCCTGTTCTACTACCTCGCGCCCATCCAGTCGCGGTCCGACTGGATGTGGTTCCTCGGGCTCACGTCGGCCGACCCGCTCGACATCGCCATCCGCGTGCTCATCGACCTGGTCTTCATGATCGTCGGTGGCGCGGTGTTCGCGATATTCTGGGTCGAGACGACGGGCATGGGTCCGGAATCGACCGCGCGACAGATTCAGAACTCCGGGATGCAGATTCCCGGGTTCCGACGCAACCCGCAGGTCATCGAGAAGGTCATGGAGCGGTACATCCCGCAAGTGACCGTCATCGGTGGCGCGCTCGTCGGCCTGCTCGCCGTCATGGCGAACATGCTCGGCACCATCGGCGCAGTCTCCGGGACGGGGCTGCTCCTTACGGTCTCCATCACGTACAAGCTGTACGAGGAGATCGCGGAGGAACAGCTCATGGAGATGCACCCGATGATGCGCAACATGTTCGGCTCCGAATAGCGAGCACCGACGCGCTCGACTGCCGCCGCACGCTCGCGGCGAACGTCACTTCCACATCACCTCATTTCTGACGCGCTCGCACCGAGAGCGGCGCGACCGCCTCGAACCACCGTACCGCCGGACAATCCGGCCACTTTTGACTGCCGCCGCCGGAACAGCGGGGTATGCACGAGGGGCGACTCGCAGTCGACATCGAGACGGCCAGCCCGAACGGCCCGCCGAGCGACTTCCGGAACACCGACGACTTCGAGTTGGTCGCCGTCGGCCTCGGCCACCGGGGCGACGGCGACGACCCCGAGGTCGAAGTCGAAGTGCTCCTCCGCGACGGCGACTGGTCGCTTGAACACACCGCCGACCTCCTCCGACGGGTCGTCGAGTGGTGCGAGGCGCGCGACGAGGGCGTCGTCACCTACAACGGCGAGTACTTCGACGAACACCACCTCCGCGCGTGGGCCGACCGAGTCGCCGACGCCGGCGTCTGGGCGGACGCGCCGCGTCGAATCGACGCGCTGTTCGCCGACCACGTCGACCTCGGAACCCTCGCCGCGGACGCGTACCCGGAGGCGGTCCGTCCGAACCGCGACATTCCGGCGCTGTGGAAGGCGTGCAAGGAAGCCGGCGTCGACCAGCCGACCGTCTGGTACGACGACTACGACCTCCCGGCGGGCTACCTCGAACGCCTCGGCATCGAGGACGGCCACGTCAAGGGAGCCCACGTCGGGGAGGCGTTGGGCGAGGCGTACGTCGACGGCGTGGTCGCGGGGCTCGGACACACGCGGACGCACGCCGAACTCACTCGGCTCCTCGTCGACTACGCCGCCGGCGACATCGAACCGCTGTTTTCGCTCCACGACGCGCTCCGCCGGGCCGGCGCGACCGCGGACTGAATCGTTTCCCCCTGCCGACCCGGCTCGACACCGTCGGTCGGGCCCGCGCGTCGTCCTGTCTCGCGGCAAACGTTTAGCCGCCGGCAGTCGTATCGCGTGGTATGAACGACCTCGAACCGACGGCCGCCGTCGAGGAGGCGCTCCGCGGCAACGGCATCAGCGTCGAGTCAGTCTCGCTCGACGACGCCGTCTCGCTGACCTATCTCACGGCGTTCCCGGACGTCGAACCCGACCACGGCGAAGTGGGGCGGGCCGTCACGGCCTTCCTCGACCTCGCTCGCGACGACGAGTTCAACCCGAGGACCGTCGAGGCGACGGTGCTCCGAAGCGAGGGCGACGTGCAGGCGACGTGGACGCTCGAAGCCGACTGGATTCGCGCGTACAACGACTACTCGCTGGACGACGAGGAACTGTCCCAACGCGTTCTCGACAGCCTCTACGAGGAGGGAGACGCGTGAGCGCGTGGCGTCACCGCGGCGAGCCGCCCGCCGCGCGCGGTCCGCGCCGACCCTCCCACTTCGAGTACTCCCGCGTCGCGTTGACCTTCGAGAGCGAGGGGACGAACTGCGCGGGCTGGCTCTACCGCCCCGACGGCGTCGAGTCGCCGCCGGTGGTCGTCATGGCGGGCGAACTCGCCGCGGAGCGTCGTTTCGGTCTCCGCCCCTACGCCGAGCGACTGGCCGAGGCGGGCTACGCGGCGTTCCTCTTCGACTACCGGAACACCGGTGATTCCGACGGGGAACCCCGGAATCTCGTGGACCCCGACTCGCAGGTCGCCGACTGGCACGCCGCGCTCGACGGACTCCGCGGGCGCGACGAAATCGACTCGCGCTCGCTCGTCCTCTGGGGGGCGGGGCTCTCCGGCGGCTACGCGCTCCGCGCGGCGGCCGAAGACGGTCGGGTCGCCGCGGTCGTCGCCCAGAACCCCATGCTCGACGGGAAGGGGGTCACGCGGGGCCGAGGCGTCAAAGGGACGCTCGCGGCGGTCGCCGCCGCCGTCCGCGACAAACTCCAGTCGCGGCTCCTCGGCCCGTATCGCGTCCCCGTCGTCGGCGACGGCTCGTCGATGGCGGTCTTCGAGGACCCCGGCGTGCGCGCCGCCTACCGCGACCTCGTGCCCCCGGGGAGCGCGTGGCGAGACGAGACACCCGCTCGGCTGTTCCTCTCGCTGCTCCGCTACCGGGCGCTCCCCGACCCGGAGGCCGTCACCTGCCCGGCGCTCCTCGTCTCGGGGACGCGCGACGACCTCGCGCCCGCCGACGCGGTCGCCGCCCTCGCCGACGAGTTACCGGAGTCGACGCTGGTCGAACTCCCCGCCGGTCACTTCGACCACTACGACCGGGCGTTCGAACAGACGTTCGGCCACCTCCTGTCGTTCCTTCGAACGGTTCGCTGACGGGGACGAGTCACCTCGTTGAACGCTCGCGCGAACCATTATGTCCTCGCCCGGCCTATACCACACAGAAATGTCCACATCCACACGTTTCGTCTCGTTGTTCCTCGCCGTCGCGCTCGTCGCGGTGGCCGCGTCCGCCCCGGTGTTCGCACAGTCCGAGACGCCGAGCGACGAGGAGATGCAACAGCTCCTCGAAGAGGGCGTCGCGCTGTACAACGATAACGTCGAACAGCTCGACGTCTCGTTCGCGCGGAGCCTCATCGCCGGGAAGACGGTGAACGTCTACGTCGAAGACGGCGACGAGACCCACGTGTTCTCGGCGTCGGTGCAAGACGACATGCGCATCGACGACATCTCCACCGGCCCCAACGACGAGGCGTCGACCCGAATCACGACGGACCGACAGACCCTCGAAACCATCGCCGACTCGCCTGACCCGCTCGCGGAGGTTCAAGACGCCCTCGCCGACGACCGCATCCGCGTCTCCGGCGAGAAGGGCCACCCCGTCGACCAGGTCGTCTGGACCGTCGCCAACACGTTCAAGGGCTTCTTCCTCTGAACACGGGCCGAACCGAACTCCGTCCGACTCCGTCCGACTCCGTCTTTTCTCCGCGTCATCGCGTCCGTAACCCACTTTGCCGCCTCTCCCGTCTCTCCGTCGATGACGTTCACGCGAACGGTCGAACTCGACGGCCACATCATCGACTCGGGGATGATGCAACAGGCCATGGGCATCGTGATGGACCTCGGGGGGGACTTCGACGTCGAGCAGTTCGACGTCGGCCGGCAGAAAGACGAGACCTCCTACTGCCGGATGTCGGTGTCCGCGGACGACCGCGAGACCCTCCAGGAGATACTGCACGAACTCCACCAAATCGGCGCGAACCTCACGGACCCCGTCGACGCCCGCGTCGAGGCCTCGCCGGCCGACCGGGTCGTCCCCGTGGGCTTTTATTCGACGACGAACCACCCGACCGACGTTCGGTATCAAGGCGAGTGGCTCCCGGTCGAGGACATCGAGATGGACTGCGCGATAGTCATCGAGGAGACCGAAACCGGGCCGCGCGCCTACACGAAGGTACTCAACGGCATCGAGGAGGGCGACCTCGTCGTCACCGACGAGGCGGGGATTCGCGTCAAGCCGCCGGAACGGCCCCGCGACGCCTCCGGTCCCTTCGGGTTCATGCAGGGCGGCGTCTCCTCGGAGCGACCCTCGGAATCGCTCATCGGCGAGGTGGCCGACGCGCTCCGCGAGACGAAGGCAGACGGCGGGAACGTCCTCGTCGTCGCCGGGCCGGCGCTCATCCACTCGGGCGGCGGCGACGCGCTCGCAGAACTCGTCCGCGAGGGCTACGTGGACATGATTTCCGCCGGCAACGGCTTCGCCACCCACGACATCGAACGCGGGCTGTACGGCACCTCACTCGGGATGGACATGGAGACGATGGAACACCCCCGAAAGGGCCACAAACACCACATCTACACCATCAGCGAGGTCATCCGCGCCGGCGGCATCGCCGAGGCCGTCGAGGAGGGACTCATCAAAGAGGGCGTGATGTACGAGTGCGTGAAAAACGACGTGCCGTACGTCCTCGCGGGGTCGATTCGGGACGACGGCCCGCTTCCCGACACCATCACCGACACCATCGAGGCGCAGAACGCCATCCGCGAGCAGGCCCACCGCGCCGACATGGTGCTCATGCTCTCGACGCTCCTGCACTCGGTCGCCGTCGGGAACTGCCTGCCCTCGACGGCGAAGACCGTCTGCGTGGACATCAACCCCGCGACCGTCACGCAACTGCTCGACCGCGGCTCCTCGCAGGCCATCGGCATGGTCACGGACATCGGGACGTTCGTGCCGACGCTCGCCGAGAAGGTGCTCGAAGCGGACGGCGAGAACTGAGCGGGTCGCTCGCGGTTCGCCCCGCGCCGCCCCGTCTGACGTGTCTATTATGACCCCGGGTGGCCTCTCTGTCCTGTATGCAACCCACAGCAGCGCGAGTGCTTCTCGCGGCACTCATGGTTCTCCTCGCCGGGTGCGGGGGCGGCGTCGGCGGCGACGCCACGACCGCGACCGACGCATCGACGGGTGCGACAGACGCGACCGCGACAGCCACCGACGGCGAATCGGCCGACCAGAGCGGCGACGGCGACGCCGAACGGTCCTCGTTTTCGTTCAACGGGACGTGGGACCAGCGGTACCGGACCGGGCAGTACTACCGCTACGACATCACGAGTCCGAGCATCGACGGCACCGCCACCTACGAGTGGGAGGTCGTCTCCGCGACCGACGACGAGGTGACGATTCGGACGAAACTGGTCACGCCCAACACGACGAGCGAGCAGACCGTGAGCGCGCCGCCGGACGAGATTTACGGCGAACTCGCCGGAAGCCCGTCGGGCTCGGTCGCTACCATCGGCTTCGACTCGCCGTACTACAGCGGGGTCGACGGCGAGACGCTCCGCGTCGGCGACGGCTGGGAAGCCTCGGGCGAAAACGGCAACGTGAGCTTCAAAGTCGAGGAGATATCCACCTACGCCGGCCTGGAGTGCGCGAACTTCGTCGTCCGGACGAACGGGAGCGTCTTCTGGGAGAGCTGCGTCACGCCGGAGAGCCCGCTGCCGGGCTACATGGCGTTCTACGAGGAGGAAGGCGACGAAGAGCCCGCGTTCGAGATGGTACTCGTCGAGTACCGAGCCGGAGACTAACGCGGCCGCGGTCGACCTCGGACGCGACGATTAGACTTTTTCCAGCGGGACGACCGCCATCGGGATGTTCGAGTTCAACAGCACGTCCTGTGCCGTGCTGCCGAAGACGATTTTCGAGGTCGGATTGCGCTTTCGGACGCCGATGACGATTTCGTCCGCGTCCTGTTCGTCGGCGCACTGGAGGATGTCGTCGGCGGCGTCGTTACCGCGGATGTACTGGTGAGTCTCCACGTCCACGAGGTCGCCGAGACGGGAGACGACGACGTTCAGGGCGTCCTCGCCGTCGCGAACGTCCTCGCTGTCGGTCTCGTCGCCGCCGCGGTGGGAGTTGACGACGTGGAGCACGTCGCCGGCGTCGATTCGCCGGGAGAGATAGTCGCAGACTTCGGCGCTGGTGTGGACCGAGTTCGTCCCGATAACGTATGTTGCCATGCCACATATCGCTACGCCGTCCTATAAAAATCCACGCCCGACCGCGCTCGTCAGGCCTGCTTCATCATCGCCAGCACGTCGTCTCTCGTCATCTGTTTCCCGTGCTCGTCGTGGGCGTGTTCCTGAATCACTTTCACGACCTCGTTTCTGTTCTCGGAGGTCACGCTGAACCCGCACGAACACGTCGCCTGTTGCATCGCCTTCGACATGGCAGCAGAGATAGGCGCCCCGAGAGCAAAGCGTGTGTTCACACTCGTCGTGACACTCCCGCTGACGGGCGAGTCCCCGCGGCCGCGGTGTCTCTATGGCCGCGGCGTCGCCGTTGTGTCGCCCGCTCCGCCGACCCATCGGGGACAAAACATATACCCGGCCGTAAATGTCAGTCGGGTATGGAAAGAAACGCCCTCCTCACCGCCGGGGCGGTCGGCGTCGTCGTCGTGGCGCTCGTCGCCGCCGCCGTGGTTCCGGGGGTCGTCGCGGACCCGACCGACGACGGCCCCGTCCGACCCGGGCCGGTAGACGTCGCCGGCGTCTCCATCGCGGCCGGACAGGCGACGGGGGAGACGGTCACGCTCGAAATCGAGACGCGCATCGACCACCGAGGAAATCCCACGCAGAACGTGAGCGTCCTCGTCCGCGCCGTCGACGCCGAGTCGGGGCTGTTGACGACGACGCAGGAACTCGACGTCGGGACGCTCTCGAAGACGGGTGAGGTGGCGACGACGACCAACCTCACGGTCCCCCGCGAGGGCGGCTACGACATCGAGGTCGTCCTCTACAGCGACGACGAGCGGGTCGACCAGGCGCGAAAGAGCGTCCGCGGCGTCTCGGCCATCAAGCCGCCGTACCTCCGGTCGACCACCTCGTTCACCGACAGCGAGGCGCTCCCGCCCGTCTCTTTCGCCGTCGCCGAGGCCGGCGAGGACCGGACGACGCTCGACCTGACGGCGACGCTGACGAACGCCGGCGACGACCCGGCCGAGGACCTCTCGGTGATGTTCGTCCTCCGGCAGGCCGAATCGAACATCGTGGCCTCCCGGACGACGGTCGACGCGGGGACCATCGCGGCCGGCCGAACCGAGACGGTGGACGCGTCGGCGAGCGTCCCGAACGACTACAACTACTACATCGACGCCGTGTTGCTCCGCGACGGGGTCGTCATCGACACCGCCCGCGGCGCGGCGAACCTGAACCCAACGAGGACGATTAGCGTGAACCAGACCAGAGAGGACGTGGAACTCCGCGTCGAAGACTTCGAGAACGGCGACGGCGACGTGCCGCAGCGAACCGACTACGAGCAGACCGAGACCTCCTCGCAGGCACCCGGCTTCGGGCCGATAGTGGCGGTCGTGGGACTGCTCGCGGCCGTCTTCGCCGCCCGGAGGTGGTCGAAATGAGCGACGAGACGCCGACGGAGACAGCGCAGTCGACGACCGACGAGCCACCGACCGCCGACGATGACGCGTCCGGGGTGGACAGGCTTCGAGAGCCCACCCCGGAGCCGACCGACGAGGAAGAAAGCGAGAACCGGGAGTTCGCGGAGCGGATGCGACGCTACCTCGACTACGCGGTCCTCGCGGGGCTGCTGTTGCTCGCGCTCATCGCGGCGTTACAGTTCTACCTCAACGCCAGCCAGACCATCACGACGTGGGTGAACCCCGAGTACCGCGCGCCGTTCCAAGCGGCGTTCAACCTCGTGTTGCTCCTCGGGGCGGCGCTCGGCGTCTCGGTCCAGCTTCGCCGACTGGCGAGCGACTGAGCGGTTGCCGAGCTACCTCTCACCACACACACAGTTTTCAGGCCGCCGCCCGAGTCGTGGGATATGAACTTTCTCTTCGTGTCGGCGGACGCCGCGCTCATCACCGACCTCGCGTGGCAGGTCCACAGGGAGGGCCACGACGTTCGGTACTACATCGAGGCCGAGCGCGACAAAGAGATCGGCGACGGCTTCGTCCCGAAGACCGACGACTGGCGCGCGGAGGTCGAGTGGGCCGACGTGACCGTCTTCGACGACATCTGGGTCGGCTCCGACATCGGCACCGGCGCGCTGGCGCAGGAACTCCGCGAGGAGGGACACGCCGTCGTCGGCGGGACGCCCAACACCGACCGCCTCGAAGAGGACCGCGGCTACGCGATGGACGTACTGGAGTCCCACGGCGTGAACACGGTCGAACAGCGCGTCTTCCACGACTTCGACGAGGGTATCGAGTACGTCCGGCGGAACCGCGCCCCCTACGTCATCAAGCCGCTCGGCGAGGTGCAGAACGTCAAGCGCCTCCTCTACGTCGGCAACGAGGACGACGGCAGCGACGTGGTCGAGGTGCTCCGCGCGTACAAGCAGGCGTGGGGCCACCGCATGAAGGGCTTTCAGCTCCAGCGGAAGGTCGAAGGCGTCGAAATCGCCGTCTGCGGCTTCTTCAACGGGGAGACGTTCGTCGACCCGGTGAACTTCAACTTCGAGCACAAGAAGCTCTTTCCGGGCAACATCGGCCCCTCGACCGGCGAGATGGGCACGTCGATGTTCTGGGCCGGGCGGAACCGGCTGTTCGAGGAGACGCTGGGTCGGCTCGAACCGTGGCTCGCCGAGGAGGGCTACGTCGGGAGCATCGACATCAACTGCATCGTCAACGAACACGGCATCTATCCGCTGGAGTTCACGCCGCGGTTCGGCTACCCGACGATTACGCTCCAAGAGGAGTCCTTCGAGTCGTCGACGGCGCAGTTCTTCTACGACCTCGCCCACGGCAACGACCCCGAGCTATCGGTCCACGGCGGCTACCAAATCGCGGTCCGCATCGTCCTGCCGCCGTTTCCCTTCACCGACGAGAAGACCTACGACGAGAACTCGCGGAACGCGGCGGTCGTCTTCGAGACCGACAGCCGCGAGGGCGTCCACATCGAGGACGCGAAACTCGTCGACGGGCAGTGGCGCGCCGCCGGCGAAAGCGGCATCCCGCTCGTCGTCACCGGGAAGGGCGAGACGATGCAGGAGGCGAGAAAACGGGCGTACGACCGCGTCGACGACATCGTCATCCCGAACCTGTACTACCGCGACGACATCGGCGAGCGCTGGGTAGACGGCGACGGCGACCGACTGCTCGCGTGGGGCTACCTCGGGCCGGCCGGCGAGTAGTCGATTCGTCGGGAGTCGATTAGTTGAGCACCAGCCACGCGGCGAAGACGGCGAGGCCGCCGACGCCGGTGCTCAGCGCGGCGTGGACTCGGAGGCGGTCGAGTATCGCGTGGGCGTGGTCGTCTTCGACCGACAGCAGTTCGTGAATCTCGCTACCGATTTCACAGCGCGGGAGGAAGTCCATGGCGACGTGGAGGAAGACGCCGGAAGCGAAGCCGAAGACGAGCCCGCGGAAGGCGCCGGTCGCCGGAAGCGAGACGGCGCTTGAGACGATGGCGGCGATGCCGAGGCCCGCCGCGGGGAGGAGAAGCGGGGCGACCGACTCACCTCGTCCCGAGAGCCGGCGGGCGGCGGCGTAGCCGGCCGGTCCCTTGTGGGAGACGATGGCGAGGCCGAGACCGACGCCCACGTCGATGTTCCCGTAGACGATGCCGATAATCGCGCCCGCGGACACCGCGTGCGCCGAGAGTTCGGCCACGGTGCGGTCGATGGGCAGGTCCATGTGGGCGAAGCGGTGGCCGACGGTGTGGGCGGCGAAGCCGACGAGGATACCGAACGCGATGCCGAAGCCACCGAACTGGGGGTGGTGACCGAGCGCCTGCGGGACCAGAAACACCGCGGCGCTCGTCACCATCGCGCCGCTGGCGAGACCGTAGCCCCAGACGAGCCCCTCGGCGTGTTCGGCCCGGCTGCGCGCGCCGAACGGTGCGGCGAGGGCCATCGCGCCGAAAGCGGCCCACGAGACGATAAGGAGGTTCCGCGCCTCGGCGCTCGCGGCGTACGCGGAGAGCGCGACGAGTGCCACGACGCTCCCCACGCCGATGGCCGTCGAACGGTTCATATTGTGAACGAACTGGTTCTGATTAATAAGGGGCGCGGTTCCGGCGGGATGGGGGAGTCGAAGCGGCGAGAACCCTCACCGCGTCGCTTTCTTCCAGGCTCTGAGGTCCGCGATGTCGCCGTCGAACTCGGCGGGGTCGGCGTCGGTCGCCGCCCAGACGAACAGGTCGGCCACGTCGTCGGGGGCGCGGCCCTGCCCGCCGGTGAGGTCGGTGGCGACGAGGCCGGGGTCGACGACCGTCACGGTCCGGTCGCAGTCGGCGGCGAACTGCCGGACGAGCGCCTCGGCGGCCGCCTTGGAGACGGCGTACGCCCCCATTCCCGGCTTCGCCTCGCGGGCGATAGAGCCGGAGGGGACGAGGATCCGACCGTCGTCGGCCATGTGCGGGAGCGCCTCTTTGACCGCCGCGAAGACGCCGCGGACGTTGGTTCGGAGGGTGTCGTCGAACGCCGCGTAGGACTCCTCGGGCGCGGGCATCTCGCCGGGCGTGCCGTGGGCGACCGCCGCGTTGGCGACGAGCACGTCGATGCGCCCGCCGGCGCGGGCCGCCGTCTCTATCAGGCGCTCCATGTCGAGTTCGTCGCGCACGTCGGCGCGGACGGCGCTCGCGGTCCCGCCGCCGGCCTCGATGTCGTCGACGACCGACTGGAGGGCGTCGCCGTCGCGGGCGCAGGCGACGACCGTCGCGCCGGCGCGACCGAGGGCGCGCGCGACCGCCGCGCCGATTCCCGAACTCGCACCCGTGACCACCGCGGTGGTGTCGTTCATGCGGGGCCGTAAGGAGGGACCGAGCCTAAAGCTACCCCCCGACGGCGGTCGATTCGGTCAGTCGATTTATGTCCTCTACGTCCTTACGAACGGACATGAATTCTGTCTCGGCTCTCGACTCCCTCGCCGGCGAGTCCGTCGTCGTCGTCGGCGGCGGGTTCGGCGGCCTCTCGACGGCGTGCTACCTCGCGGACGCCGGTGCCGACGTGACGCTGTTGGAGAAGAACGAACAGCTCGGCGGCCGAGCCAGCACGCTCGAACGCGACGGTTTCCGGTTCGATATGGGGCCGTCGTGGTATCTCATGCCCGACGTGTTCGAGCGCTTCTTCGCCTACTTCGGCAAGCGGCCCGAGGACTACTACGGGCTGACCCGACTCGACCCGCACTACCGCATCTTCTTCAAGGACGGCGACCGGGTGGACATGCTTCCCGACGTCGCGGCCAACAAGGCCACCTTCGAGTCCTACGAGCCCGGCGCGGGCGACAGGCTCGACGACTACCTCCGGAAGGCCGAGCGGAACTACCGCATCGGGATGGAGCACTTCGTCTACACCGACCGCCCGGAGCTAACCGACTACATCGACCTCGACGTGTTCCGGTACTCGTGGGGGCTGTCGCTCGTCGGCTCGATGCAGGACCACGTCGAGAAGTACTTCGACCACCCGAAGCTCCAGCAGATAATGCAGTACACGCTGGTGTTCCTCGGCGGCGCGCCGAACAACACCCCGGCGCTCTACAACCTGATGAGCCACGTGGACTTCAACATGGGCGTCTACTACCCCGACGGCGGTCTCGCGGGCGTCGTCGACGCCATCGTCGACCTCGCCGAGGAGCTGGGCGTCGAGTTCCACACCGACTCCCCCGTGGCCGAAATCGCGGGTCGCCGCGGCGGGTTCGCCGTCCGCACCGAAGACGGCCGCGAGTTCCTCTGCGACCAGGTCGTCTCCGACGCCGACTACGCCCACACCGAACAGGAGCTCCTCCCCGAGAAGAAGCGCCAGTACGACGCCGACTACTGGGACTCTCGGACCTACGCCCCCTCGGCGTTCCTGCTCTACCTCGGCGTCGAGGGCGACGTGGACGAACTCGCCCACCACACGCTCGTGTTACCCACCGACTGGGACGACCACTTCGAGACGATATTCGAAGACCCCGCGTGGCCCGACGACCCCGCGTACTACCTCTGTGTCCCCTCGAAGACCGACGACACGGTCGCTCCGGAGGGCCACAGCAACCTGTTCGCGCTCGTCCCCATCGCGGCCGGGCTGGAGGACACGCCGGAACTCCGCGAGAGCTACCGCGACCTCGTCCTCGCCGACATCGCCGACAACACCGGCGTCGACCTCCGCGACAGAATCGTCGTCGAGGAGTCGTTCTGCGTGAACGACTTCAAGGAGCGCTACAACAGCACGCAGGGCACCGCCCTCGGCCTCGCGCACACGCTGTTCCAGACGGCGCTCCTCCGCCCGCCCCACGGCTCCGAGGCGGTCGACGGCCTCTACTTCACCGGCTCGTTTACCACGCCGGGCATCGGCGTCCCGATGTGCCTCATCAGCGGTCAACTCACCGCCGAGGAGATGGCCGACGACGCGAGATGAGCGCCGACATGGCCGCACAGACCGAGTCCGGCGAAGGCGGCGACGACGGGGGAGCAGACGGCGGTCTCCGAGACCGGCTCGTCTACCTCGCGGTCCTCTCGCGGCCCCGCTTCTGGCTCTACCTCGCCGGCCCCGTCGTCGTCGGCGTGGCGGCCGCCGCGAGCGCCCCCGCCGACCTGTTCGGCCTCGAACCGGTCGCCCTGTTCGCGTACTTCCTCGTCCCCGCGAACGTCTTTCTCTACGGCGTCAACGACGTGTTCGACGCCGACGTGGACGAGGCGAACCCGAAGAAGGACGACCGCGAGGCCCGCTGGCGCGGCGACCCCGTCAACACCGCCGTCGTCGCCGCGAGCGGCCTGCTCGGCGTCGGCCTGTTCGCCGTCGTTCCGCGGGTGGCGTGGCCGTGGCTCGCCGCGCACTTCTTCCTCGCTGTCGAGTACAGCGCGCCGCCGTTTCGGTTCAAGACGACGCCGCTTCTCGACTCGGTCTCGAACGGCCTGTACGTCCTGCCGGGCGTCGCCGCCTACGCGGCCGTTTCGGGGTCGAACCCCCCGATGCTCGCCGTCGCGGGCGCGTGGCTCTGGACGATGGGGATGCACACGTTCTCCGCGATTCCCGACATCGAGCCCGACCGCGAGGCCGGCATTCGAACGACCGCGACGGCCCTCGGCGAGCGCCGGACCTACTGGTACTGCGCCGCGACGTGGGGTCTCGCCGCCGTCGCCTTCGCCGCGGTCGACCTCCGACTCGGCGCGCTCTTGGCGGCCTATCCGGTCGTCGTCCTCGGCATCGCCACCTCCGGCGTCGACGTGGACCGGGCGTACTGGTGGTACCCCGTCATCAACACCGTCGTCGGCATGCTCATCACCCTCGGGGCTCTCTGGAGGCTCGTCAATGGGTGAACCGGAGGTGCGGCCGTGAGCGCGAGCGACCTGCGAGCGCGGCTGCCGTCTCCCCGCGGTGAAGCGGAGGCGGCGCTCGACCGACTCGTGCGCGACAACCGCTTTACCATCTCGGTGTTCTTCCCGCTGAACGGCGCGGTGCTCCTCGTCGCCAGCGCGATGGGCTGGCTCCCCGACCCGCTGGCGTTCAACGCGTTTCTCATCCTCCTCGGGACGTTCGTGATGCGCTCGCCGCTCATCGTGGGCGTCCTCCCGCTCGTGACCCGGCGGGCCGCCCTCGGCGTCGGCACGCTCACCGCGTACGCCTACGCCATCGAGTACACCGGCGTCACCACGGGCTGGCCGTACGGCTGGTTCCACTACGGCGTCGACCTCGGGCCGACGGTCGCCGGCGTTCCGATCGGCTTGCCGGTGTTTTTCATCCCGCTCGTGATGAACGCCTACCTGCTGTGTCTGCTCCTGCTGGGCGACCGCGCCCGCAACGGGGCCGTCCGCCTCGGCGTCGTCATCGCGGCCGTCCTCGCCATGGACGTGGTGCTCGACCCCGGCGCGGTCGCGCTCGGCTTCTGGGAGTACTACCGCCTCGCCGACGACGCGGTGCTGTTCTACGGCGTCCCGCTTTCGAACTACGCCGGTTGGGTCGTCAGCGCGACCGTCGCCGTCGTCGCGCTCGACTGGTCGTTCGACCGCGAGGCGCTCCTCGCGCGGCTCGACCGCACGGAGTTCATGCTCGACGACCTGGTGAGCTTCGTCATCCTCTGGGGCGGCATCAACGCGTGGTTCGGCAACTGGATTCCCGTCGCGGTCGCGGCGCTGTTCGGCGTCGGACTGCTCAAGACGGACCGGTTCGACTCGCGGCTTCTGCGGCTTCCGCGGCGGCTGCCGTGGCGCTCCTGAGCGGCGGGGTTCGCTCGCGCTCGCGCCCGTCTGTCGCGACCCCAGCGCTGTCTCTCAGTCGGATTCGACGCCGCGACGCCGGCCCCGATAGGCGGCTCCGAGCCGTTTCCACTTGAGCAGGCCGAAGCCGAGGAGGATGAACCCGAAGCCGACGAGCGTGGCCGCGGTGACGGGCTCCGTGAACAGAAGCCAACTGTACACCGTCCCGAAGCCGGCGATGGCGTAGGTGACGAGGTTGAGCTCGACCGAGCCGAGTCGGGGGAGAAGCGAGAAGTACAGCAGGTAACTGACCGCGCTCGCGAAGACGCCGAGGTAGACGAGGCCGACGACGCCGGCGACCGACACATCGACCCCCGCCAGCGACTCCGTCGGACTCGCCGCGCTCGCGAGATGGGTCGCGGCGGCCCCGACGACCATCGCCCACGCGGTCTGGGCGGCGAACGGCATCTCGGTCTCGATTCGCTGGGCGAGTACGCCGCCGAGCGCGAAGGACGCCGCGGCGAGCACCAGTATCACCTGCCCCGCGGCGTTCGCCCCGAGGAGGTTCGACGGGTCCGGGTCGGTGATGACGACTAAGCCGAGGAAGCCGACGACGACGCCGAGCAGTTCGACCGGGCCGAACCGCTCGTCGGGGAGAAACAGCTTCGCGAAGCCGACGGTCAGTATCGGAATCAGCCCCGCCAGCACCGACGCGACCGCGCTCGGGACGGTCTGCTGGCCGACGTTCTGGAGGACCCCGTAGCCCGCGAGCGTCAGGAGACCGGCGACCGAGACGGCCGCCCAGTCGCCTCGCGTGCGGGGCCGCCAGTAGTCGGTGCGCCACGCCGCGTACGGCAACAGGAGCGCCGCCCCGATGTCGAGTCGGAACGCGGCGTACAGAATCGGCGGGAACGACCCCAGCCCGAGCGTCACCGCGGGGTACGTCCCGCCCCACAGCGCCGCCAAAATAACGAACAGGACGGCGTTTCGGTACCGACCGGGGAGGAGTTGGTCACCGACCATGGGGCGGCTGATCGGGGACCCCCGGGGTCGCGGGCGCGGTCGAGTCAGCGGTTCGCGGTGGCGTGTCGAGAATCGATCTCGGCTCGTCGGCGGTCGAGAGCGATGCGTCGGCGTGTGCGCTCATCACCGTGACCTACGCCCGCGAGCCGGGAGAACCGGAGGGTTAGGATGCTAACCCCCGTCGCCGGGCCGCCCGGTCGGCGGGTCGCGGTCGGCGTCGAGACCGGCGAGCGCGGAGACGGCGGCCCCGAGGAGCTTTCGCTCCGCGCGGCGGAGCGTCTTCGAGATGGCGACGTCGGAGACGCCACAGCGGTCGCCGAGGGAGGCGAGCGACTCGCCCCGCGGCGTCTCGTAGTAGCCGTGTTCGACCGCGGTTCGGAGCACCCGCGCTTCCGTCTCGGTGAGTCGCTCACAGCCGTCGAGGAGCGTCGCGGCCTCGTGGAAGTTCCGGAAGACGGCGGCCGCACCCGAGTCCGTGAGCGGCGTCTGCTCGACGACGGTGAGTTCGTAGCGGCGGTCGAGCGAGTCGAGGGTGGCCGCCGCGGCATCCGGCTCGGCGAACCCGAGGTGCCACCGTTCCCAGCCGTCCCTGTCGCGGAACGGAGCGATGACAGCGCCGCCGTTGGCCATGACCGTCTCGATGGCGACGGTCTCTTCGAGCACGACGTGGGCCGTCGCGTGCGACCCGCGCTTCCACTTCAGTTCGAAGCGGCGCACGCCGTCGGCGTCTCTGAGCGCGCGGATGCCGGCCTCCAACTGCGACCGCCCCGGCGACGAGGCTTCGACCCAGAGGTCGCACTGGCCGGTTTCGGGCGAGAGATTCCAGTACGGCGTGGTCAGCGTCACGTCGTGCGCGGCGGTCACCCGTCCCAGCGGACAGTCGTCTAACCGGGTGTCGAGGGTGACGCGATGCATGCCGAGGGCTCTCTCGGCCGCCCACTAAATCTTTCAGTCGCGGAAAAATCGCGCGTCGCTCAGTCCGAGCCCCAGCGGTTCAGCGACCGGAGCCAGCCGGAGACGCGCCCGCTGCGTCGGGGGCGGGTGGCCCGCGTCGAACCGGGGCCGAAATCCGCGTCGAGGTCGTCGTCGTCCGGGTACGGGACGACGCTGACGGCCTTGAACACGGCCACGGGGTCGCGCCAGACGGCCCAGTACGCCGCGGTCTTCGCGAGGAGCGTGAGCTTCCGCCCGAAGCTCAGTTCGGGTGTCGTCGCGAGCGTGTCGTAGCCGAGGTTCCGAATCGAACGGTGGTGGTCGGCGTACAGCACCGCCGAGAGGAGTACCGGGAACTGGCAGTCCGCCGGGAGGTACTCGATGCCGGCGACGCCGTCGCGGTACAGCGACTCCGTTCGGCGGAGTTCGTCGCGCATCACGTCGGCGACGCGCTCGTCGAACTCGAGGGCGAGTATCTGCTCGGCGTCGACGCCGTGGCGGTCCAGTGTCGTCCGCGGGAGGTACACCCGGTCGCGCTCGACCACGTCTTCGCCCACGTCGCGCAGGAAGTTCGACATCTGGAACGCCTGTCCCAGCGCCGTCGCGTGCGGGAGCGCCGCCTCGGGGTCGTCGGGACGCATGACGTCGGTCATCATCCGACCGACCGCGGAGGCCGACCCGTCCATGTACGTCTCAAGTTCGTCGTAGGTCTCGTAGCGGTCCTTCTCGATGTCCGACTCCATCGCGTCGATGAAGACGTTCACGTCGTCGGGGTCGATACCGTAGCGCTCTCTGAGTTCGGCGAACGCCGACAGGACGGGGTCGTCGGTCTCGACCTCGCCGAGCGCCTCGGCGCGGAGGCGTTCGAGACGCTCGCGCTGTTGTGCCGGCGGCGCGGTCTCCTCGGCGTCGACGACCTCGTCGGCGACCCGAAAGAACGCGTACAGCACGTACGTGGCGTGTCTGACGCGCTCCGGGAGGAGGCGCGTCGCGAAGTAAAACGTCTTTCCCGTCCGCTGTTGGATGTCTTTTCCCGCCTCGACCTGTGATTCGTTGAGCATCGTTTCGTGTACGTGGCCGCATCCGTCTCGGGACCAACTGAGCTGACCGGGGAGGACAGTCATTCGTTAGGTCTCCGCCGACATAACGCTTCGTGCTGTCGTGAAATCAACCCGCGAACCCGCCGACTTCGCAGTGGTACCAGCGCGGGCGTCTCCTGTCAGGTTTCGTTACCAGAACGTGTCGCTGCAGTCGTAGACGACCCCGTGTTCCGGGCAGACGTACTTGCAGTGGCGGTGGTCCATCGACGTGCCGCAGAAGGGACAGGGCCGTCCCTTCGGGGACTCGATGGCACACGCGTTCCGTCCGGTGTCGTCGTCCATACGAGTTTTCGTAGGACGCGACCGACATATCCCTTACTGCCGTCGGGGAGCCCTGCCGGTTCGAGTCGGTCCGCCGGTGAGGCCGAGTCGATTCCGTCTCGGACACCGGCGAGCGCCGTCGGGGCGGCGGCACCGACCGACTCGACGCGTCCGGAGACTCCACCCGAATTTGGTACGGAACTGGAACAACGCTCATGTACGGTCGTCGCCGAGTCGAACTCGTCGCGTCGAACGGCACCCGCGAGAATATTACCGCGCTCGACCAATCAACTAAACGAACAGTCGATGGAGAAGGCGCTTTGGTATCTGCTCACGGCGACTCGCGGCGGTGAGAACCGCGTCCGCATCATCCGCGCCCTCTCGGAGCGCCCGCAGAACGCGAACCGCCTCGCCGACGAGCTCGACGTGGGCTACAAGACCGTCAGACACCACCTCGACGCCCTCGAATCCCACGGGGTCGTCGAGGCCGGCGGCGACAAGTACGGACGGCTGTACTTCCTCACCGACCAGTTCGAACGGTACCGCGACACTTTCGAAGAAATCACGACACACCTCGAATGACCATGGCAATGGACACCCAAATCATGGCGGCCAGCGCCCTCTCGGGCGCGAACATCGTCTTCCTCGCGGCGCTGACCGCCGTGTGGATTCGCAACTACCGGACGTTCCGCACCTCGCTCGTCCTCGGCCTGCTCGCGTTCGCCGTCGTCATGCTCGTCGAGAACGCCGTCGCGCTCTACTTCTTTTTCACCATGCAGAGCCTCTACTCCGGGGACCCCCACGTCCAGCAGGCCGTGTTGGTCCTCCGCGGCCTCCAACTCGTCGCGCTGGCGTTCCTGACCTACGTGACGGTCCGGTGAGCGCCCGGCGGTCTCGACCTTCGGCCCCCGCCCGGTCCGAATTTGGTACAGAGTCGACCCCGATTCGTCACGGAGTCACCCCGAATCTCGAAAAACCGCCTTTAGCCGGTCTCGCGTCTTCGTTGTCGTGGCATCGACCACACGTGAGACCAATGACGGACACGACGACTCCGACGACGCGACGAACCGTGCTCGGACTGACCGGCGCGGGCGTGCTGGCCGCCCTCGCCGGCTGTTTGGGTAGTGCGAGCCTGCCGGGCCAATCGGCCGGAAACGGAAACAGCCAGTCCGCGCGAACCTACCGCGTGACCGTGGCGAACCTGACGACGGGACAGCCGCTCACCCCGCCCGCGGTGGTCGCCCACCGCGCCGGCGTGGAACTGTTCGCCGTCGGCGATCCGGCGAGCGACGCCATCAGGGAACTCGCCGAGAACGGGAACCTCGGCCCGCTTGGTGAACTGGCCGAGGAAACCGACGACGTTCGCGGCGTCGCGGTCGGCGACGCGCCGCTCGTCCCAGACGAACTCCCGGCGAGCGAGATGTTTCCCGCGGCCGCGACGCTCGAACTGGAGACCGACGCCAGCGGCGCGTACCTCTCGTTCGTCAGCATGCTCATCGGCACGAACGACGGGTTCGCCGGCCTCGACACCGTCCCGCTCCCGGAGCGGGTCAACGAGTCGCGGTCGTACTTCGCGGCCAGCTACGACGCCGGAACCGAGGTCAACACCGAGGCGTACGGCGACATGGTCCCCCCTGCACAGGCCCTCTACGGCATCGACTCCGGGACCGACGGAACCGGCATGAGCGACCCCGACCTCGCCGAGGACGGCGTCATCGCGCCGCACGCGGGTATCGTCGGCGACGGCGACCTCGACCCCGCCGTCTACGGCTGGGACGACCCCGTCGCGCTGGTTCAGGTCGAGCGACTCGACTGAGTCGGCCGCGACCTGACTTCCCGACCGTTGAAACGCCGTCGCTCGCGGGAATCGGCGTCGTCGGAGAACAAAACCCGAGGCGTGGACGCCGTCGGAAGCGAACGACCGGGGGCGGTCGTTCGGTGAAACCACGTAGCGTACCACGCGGCGAGTGCAGGGAGGCCCGACCGCGCGATGCTGTTGCAGCTGCGTCTACCCGTTGTCGGAGCGCGTTGAACCGCTCTGGTGGTGATGGTGGTGGTGGTGGGGGGCATCCGGTCGGCGAGAGACCGACGCGAACGGGAGGGTCTCTGACAACGGCGATTACCAGTTCGTTATCACCTGTCAAAGCTGTACCGGTGGTTCGAGGGCCGGGCCATCGGACATCGACGGAGTCGAATTCGGCACTGAGACGGCGTTTCACGCCCCGTGGGATCGGTTCACCTACCGAACTGTCACCGGTGTCGGTTCCGAGCGGCGGCGCCTCGCGCGTCGACTCTCGGCCGAGTCACTCGTCGCCCCCGTCGCCGAACTTCGCGTACGGCCGGCGGTGGGTGTTCCGAATCAGGTCCTCGTCGGAGACGCGAAGCCCCAGTTCGTCTAACTCCTCGCCGATTCGACTGAGGTCGTCGCCGTCGACGCCGATGGCTCGGACCATGACGTTTCGCTCGCCGGTCATCACCTCCTGTACCTCGACGACGCCGGGGACCGCGGCGGCGGCCTCGGCCAACTCCTCGCGCTCCGGAATCGGGGCCGTACAGACGATGAGCGTGTACAGTTGGTACCCCGCGCGCTCGTAGTCCACGTCGGCGTGGTAGCCGCGGACCACTCCGTCGGCTTCGAGTCGCTGGATACGGTTTCGGACGGTGCTCGCCGAGGCGTCGAGTTTGTCGGCGATGTCGGTCGACGACGTGCGGCGCGCCTCCGACTGCAACGTGTACAGTATCTTCCTGTCCAGCGCGTCGAGTTCTCGACTCGTCATTCGTCCGGTCGTCTGTCGCCCGCGACATTAACCCTCCCGGCATCGTTGTCAGAAGCTTAGTTCAAATTGAATAATACGCGACTCCCGACAATACACTACATATACGTCCGGACGGCCGATGCTTTCTAACGGGTCGAACGCGAACGAAGGGGACACCGACACAGATGAACCCAACAGAGATCGGTATACGCCTCGTCGCGGGGGCGTTGCTCATCCTCACGAACGGTTTCTTCGTGGCCATCGAGTTCGCGCTGACGCGCGCCCGCCAGTTCACCGAGTCCGAGTTCGTCGACGGCGACTCCCGACTCGAACGGGCCTGGGAGATGACCCAGGAGCTCGAACTGTATCTCACGACCTGCCAAGTCGGAATCACGGCGTCGAGCATCGCCGTGGGTATCGTCGCCGAGCCCGCGCTGGCGGCGCTGTTCGAACCGCTACTCGAGCCGCTGTTCGCCGGCACGACGCTCGCGACCATCGGCGCCGGCGCGCTCCTCGCCTACCTGATCATCAACCTCCTCCACCTCACCCACGGCGAGCAGACGCCGACGTACCTCGGCGTCGAGCGCTCCCGGATGGTCTGTCGCTACGGGGCGGCGCCGCTGCACTGGTTCTACGTCGCCATCTCGCCCGTCATCAAGTTCGGCGACTGGGTCGCCAAGTGGACGCTCAAGCTCTTCGGCATCGAGATGTCGGGCGCGTGGCTCGAAACCGAAACCGACGTCATCGAGTCCCGCGGCCAACTCCGCGAGCGTCTGAACTCGCTGCTTCAGGAGGGCGAACTCACCGAGGAGCGCCGCGACGAGGTGCTCAGCGCGCTGGACGCGGACGAACTCTCCATCAGCGAAATCATGATTCCGACAGACGACATCGTCTCGCTCTCGACGGCGGCGACGCCCGGCGAGAACTTCGACCGGATTCGGAACACGCCCCACACCCGGTTCCCGCTCGTCGGCGAGTCGCTCACCGACTTCCGCGGCGTCGTCTACGCGCCCTCCATCATCGACAACTTCGAGGCGCTCCGCGCCGGCGAGCGCTCGTTCGACGAAATCGCCGCGCCGCCGATGACGCTCGCCGCCGACACGAACGCCAGCGACGCGTTCGACCAGTTCCAAGCGGAAGACCAGGAACTCGCGCTCGTCCTTCGGGACGGCGAGGTCGTCGGCCTCCTCACCGCGACCGACGCTCTCGAAGCCGTCATGGGCGAACTCGACGACCCGCTCGACTAGCGTCGCAGACGACGTTTTCGGCTTTTTTCGGTGATTGGCCGTCGCTCACAGCGACGTGGTTTCGCGGAAAACGGGCGCGGCCGTGACGACCCACGGACGGCTCTGCGTGCGTGACGAATCGAAGAATGCCCGGGGTGGGCTCCGAACCCACGATCTCCGCATGTCCCAGGTGCGAAGCCGGCATGACTTCGCGAGGGGCGGAGGCTTCCAAGGCGTTCCGCACCGATTGTGAAACCCTATGAGTGCGGCGCTATGTCCAGCTAAGCCACCCGGGCTCAACTTCCCGTTGTGTGCTGGTTGTATTTAAGCTTCTCATCTCCGACGACCGCGGGGCGAGTCACCACGCCACTCGATTCGCGTCATCACCCGCGGATTTATGTCCCAACACCGGGTGCACACACGCATGAGCCAACCGGAGATCGTCCAGTCCGTCCTCGGAGAGGAAGACGTGGTGACGCGCGTCCACCTCGGGGGCGAGGACGAACTGTTTGTGACTCCGACGCGGACGCTCGTCTATCGGGCCGAAGGCCTCCTCTCGGACGAGTCCGTCGACGAATTCTCGCACGCCGCGGAGCGACTGTCCGTCAAGGAAGGGCGACGAAAAGCGAAGCTATCGCTCGACTACGGTCTCGACGGGAGCGAGACGTTCTCGATGTCCTCGAAGCGGCTCGACGACGCGCTCCAACCCATCGTCGAGGGCGTGCTCGCGGCCGCCGGCGTGACCGACGAAGAAGGCGAGCGCGTCGTCCAGACGTTCCGTTTCAGCGAACTCACGTTCGTCGTCACCGACGCCCGCGTCGTCCGGCACATCGGCAGCGCGGTCTGGGACGAAGACTACGAGTCGTACCGCTACGCCGACGTGACCGACCTCGAATTCGAGTCCGGAAGCGTCGCTACGACGGTCGTGCTCACCGTCGACGGCCGCCAGGAGCGGTTCAAGATTCCCAACGAGGAGGCCCGGCTCGTCCGCGAGAAACTTGCACGTGCGCTGTGTGACTACCACGGCGTCGGCAGTCTCGAGGAGTTCCGCGTCCAGATGGAGAAAGCGCGGGCGAACGACGAGTCCGCCGACGCCGCCGACCGCGACAACACCGACTTCGGCGCGGGCCCCGACCCGCTGAGCGCGAATCCCGGTGAGCTGTCCGACGAACCGGCGAACGCCACCCGCGCCGAGGGCGACGCGGCCGCCGAGGCGAGCCAGCAGGCCACCCGGACGCAGTCCGTCGAAGCCCCCTCCGCGACCGGCGCGGTGGCGGAGGCGAAGCAGGCCGCCAAGGCGGCGTCGACCGAGTCGGCGTCGGGCAACGTCGCCGACGCCGCGGACCTCGGGTTCGAGGGCTCCGGCTTCGAGTCGGCCGCCGAGTCCGAGTCGGCGGGCTCCGGTGCCGTCGATGCCGACTACGCCGAACTCGCAGACGAAATCGAGTCGCTCCGCGAGGTCGTCGAGGCCCAAAGCGAGCAGATTCGCCACCAGCAGGAGCTGGTCGAACAGCTCATCGAAGAACTCCGCCGCGGGCGGTAACCGCGGAGTTCGCCCGACGACGACCGCCCGGACACCTATTCCCGCCCGAGCACTTTCCTGATACACGACGAGCCGAAGGGCCCGAGTTCGCCGGACTCGAACCGCACGAAGTGGCCGGTGGAGATGGACGCGCCGCAGCGGCGGCAGTCGAAGTCGCCCTCGCGCTGGACGACCTGACTCTCGAATCTGACGAACGTGCCGCCGCGGTTGTGACGGACGCGGCCGCCGTCGCGCTCGATGATGCCCCGAAGCTCCGCGGTATCGAGGATGTCGCGCGTGAGCGTCGGGTCCGTGGTGACCGTCTCGATGCGGTCGACGACCTCGGCGAGGGAGAGTTCGTCGGCTTCGAGGTGCGCGAGGAGGTCGAGCGCGAGTTCGACGCGCTCGTCGCGTGTGGGCTCGGTCACGGTTCGGGAGCCAATCGAACCGGGGCGGGCTAAAGCCCTCCGAAGCACAAAGCGTTTGGTCGCGGCGCGACGACCGACTCCAGAGCTTCCGTGCCCCGTCCGCGTCTCGCCGCCGGCCTCGCGCTCGCGGCCGTCGTCGCCGGTCTCCTGTTCGCGTCTCCAGACGCCGTCATCGCGCGCGCGGCGTGGGTCGCCGCCGACCCCGTCCGACTCGTCGTCGTCGTGAGCGCGCTCGCGCTCGTCCGCCCGCTTCTCGCGTGGCCGACGACGCTCCTCGCGCTCGTCGTGGGCTACGGCCTCGGCCCGGTCGGCGTGCCGTTCGCGCTGGCGCTCATCGTCCTCACGAGCGTCCCGCCGTTCCTCTTCGCGCGGCGCTACCGCGGGACGACCAGACTGGCCGAGGTCGGCGAGCGAACCGTCGAGCAGACGGGGTCCGTCAGGGGCGTCGCCGCGAGCCGCCTGCTGCCGATCCCCTCCGACGTGGTGTCGGTGGCGGCGGGCGTCGCCAACGTCCGGCTCGGCGCGTTCGCGCTCGGAACCGCCGTCGGCGAACTCCCGTGGGCCGTCGCGGGCGTCATCGCCGGCGCGTCGGTCGAGACGCTCACGACCGAGTCGCTGGCCGCGGCCGTCCGCCCGGAGTTCGTCGTGCTCGCGGCGGTCGCGGGCGTGTCGATGCTCGTCCCGACCGCGTACCGTCGCTACCGGGCAGAATCGGGCGCGTAGGGGACGAAAATAGAGGGCAGAGAGTACGTAGAGCGTGCGAGCGGCGGGCCCTATTCTAACAGCGACTCGCCGGTCATCGCGGCCGGCTGGTCGACGCCGACGAGTTCGAGGATGGTCGGCGCGATGTCGCACAGCGAGCCGCCCTCGCGGACGGTCCGACCGCCCGAAAGCGGGTGTTCGGGGTCGAGGTCGGCGGCTTCGTCCTCGGCGTCGTTCTCCGGGGCGGCCTCGTCGTCGCGGTCGGCCGCGAGGTAGACGAACGGGACGGGGTTGAACGTGTGGGCCGTGTGCGGGTCGTCCTCGGTGCCCATGTCGTCGGCGTTGCCGTGGTCGGCGGTGATACAGACGTGGCCGCCGTGCGCGCGGACGCTCTGGACGAGCCGCCCGAGCTGTTCGTCGACCGCCTCGACCGCCTCGATGGCGGCCTCGTAGTCGCCGGTGTGGCCGACCATGTCGGGGTTGGCGTAGTTGAGCACCATCACGTTCGGGTCGTCGGACTCGATGATGTCGATGGCCGAGTCGGTGAGTTCCGCCGCGGACATCTCGGGTTGGAGGTCGTAGGTCGGCACGTCGGGGCTCTCGACGATCTTCCGAATCTCGCCGTCGAACTCGACCTCGCGGCCGCCGTTGAGGAAGTAGGTGACGTGGGGGTACTTCTCGGACTCGGCCATGCGCAGTTGCGTCATGTCCGCCTCGGCGAGCACCTCGCCGAGCGTGTCTTCGGGCTGTTCCGGCGGGTAGGCGACCGAGACGTCGAACGTCTTGTCGTACTGCGTCATCGTCGTCATGAGGATCTCCGGCGGCGCCGTCTCGAACTCCCAGACGGGCTCGATGTCGCAGAGCATCCGAACGAGCTGTCGCGCGCGGTCCGCGCGGAAGTTGAAGAAGATGACCGAGTCGCCGTCTTCGAGGGCGGGCGCGTCGTCGACGACGGTCGGCTCGACGAACTCGTCGGTGTCGCCGCGGTCGTACGACTCGGTGACGGCGTCGACGGCGGTGTCGGCGGTCCACTCCGCCTCGCGCTCGACGATGGCGTCGTAGGCGCGCTTGGTGCGCTCCCAGTTCTGGTCGCGGTCCATCGCGTAGTAGCGCCCGGAGACGGTGGCGACGCCGCCGGTTCCCTGCTCCTCGGCGACGGCTTCGAGGTCCGAGAGGTACGCCTCGCCGCCGGTGGGACTGGTGTCGCGGCCGTCGGTAAAGGCGTGGGTGACGGCGTCGACGCCGCGTTCGGCGGCGAGTTCGATGAGCGCGTGGAGGTGCTCCTGGTCGGAGTGAACGCCGCCGTCGGAGACGAGGCCCATGAGGTGTACGCGGCCGTCGTGTTCGTCGGCGTGGTCGTAGGCGGCCGTGATGGCATCGTTCTCGAAGAACGAGCCGTCGTCGATGCTGTCGCCGATGCGGGTGTACGCCTGCTTGACGACGCGGCCGGCCCCGATGTTGAGGTGGCCGACTTCGCTGTTGCCCATCTGGCCGTCCGGAAGACCGACGCGCCGGCCGTCGACGATGAGCGTCCCGAACGCGCCCGCGTCGCGGTAGCGGTCGAAGTTCGGCGTGTCCGCCGCCTTGATAGCGTCGCGGCGGTCGTGGTCGCCGAGTCCCCACCCGTCGAGGATGATGAGTGCTGCGTCCATGCGTCGCCGTTCGGCGCGCCGGGCTAACTGTCCTTTGCTCCCGACATGGAATGACAACGTGTCGCGTACGGAGATGAGAGGGCGGCGTTCGCGCCCCGACGGCGGGTTCGAGCCGCCCCGTCCCCGCCCCAGTCGCCCCCGCCCCGACGGTCTTTTCTTTCGGCGCGCCGTCCGACTCGGCGATGGGTCTGCGAGACTTCGACCTCGGCGCGGCGGTCGACGACTGGACGGAGTACTACCTCGGAAACGGCCCGAGCCTCGTCGTCTTCCTCGTCCTCAACGCCGCCGCGTTCCTCGTCGGGGTGAGTTTCTACGTCCACTCGGACCCCGCGCTGTCGGACCTGCCGACGTTCCTCTACCCGCTTTTCGGCGACTCGCCGACCGCCCTCGCGCTGATGACGCTGTCGGCCGCGACGCTGCTTCCGAACCTCGGCCGCCGCGTCGCCGACGCGCCGGTCAACCGGCCGCTCGCGTACCTCCACACGCTCGCGTTCGTCTGGCTCGTCAAGTACGGCGTCTGGACGGTCGTCGCGCTCAACCTCCGACCCGACCTCTACGTCGGCTTCTCCGGGGCCGCGCTCTGGGACTACTGGGGCATCATGCTCACCCACGCGGGCTTTCTCGCGCTCGCCCTCGTCGTCCCGCGCTACGGCGCGACCACGAAGGGCGCGCTCGGGTTCGCCCTCACCCTCGCGCTCGTCAACGACGTGTTCGACTACGGCCTCGGCTACTACCCGCCGCTGAAGTACGAGGCGGGGGCGCTCCTCGCGGGCATCACCGTCGCCCTCTCGTTTCTCGCGGTGTTCCTCGCCTCCCGGGCGTTCGACCGCCTCTCAGAGACGCCGGAGACGGCCCCGTGAGCGCCTCGGGACGGCCCCGACAGCTCCCCGTGAGCCACAATCGCTAATCGCATGACGGCGCGGAGTATCACATGAGTCAGGCTTTTCCCCGCCCGCAGTCTATGACCTCGTAATGGACTCCGCGGTACTGCTTGACCTACTCGGGAACGAAAACCGCCGGCGCATCCTGCGGTTGCTCTCGCACAAACCGTGCTACGTCACCGAGATAAGCGAGTACCTCGGCGTCAGCCCCAAGGCCGTCATCGACCACCTCCGAAAGCTGGAGGACGCGGGGCTCATCGAGTCCCGCACCGACGACCAGCGGCGCAAGTACTTCCACATCTCGCGGAACCTCAGGCTGGAGGTGAACGTCTCGCCGTACGGGTTCGGGGCGAAAAGCGCCTATCCGCCGAGTCCGAGCCTCGACATGGCCGGGCGCTGTCCGCACGTGACGCTCGAAGTCGAGAACGCCGGCACCGACGACGTCTCGGAACTGGCGCGCGAACTCGGGAAACTGGAGGAACTCGACAACGAACTCTCCTTGGCCCAGCGGTGGGTGCAGGGCCGCATCACCGACGTGCTCGACCGCCTCAACGACCGCCTCGGCGTCGACGCCGACAGCCGGTTCTACGCGGAGATTCTCGCCGCGCTCGCCAACGGGTCGAACACCGTCCGCGGCATCGCGAAGGACCTCAACGCGGACCCCGCGGTCGTCGACAGCGCGCTGCACCACCTCGCCGACGGCGGTCTGGTCGCCCACAACGGCGACCGCTGGCGAATCGACTGACGCCTACAACTCCTCTGTCAGGCCCGCCCGGAGGTCGCGGCCGAAGTAGTGACCGACCAGCCCCGCGAGCCCGCCGCTCGCCGCGCCGACGCCCGCGATGGCGACGCCGTAGTCCGCGAGCAGTTGGACCGCGAAGGGCGCGAACACGGCGAACAGCGTCGAGAGGACGAACGCGAGGCCCGCGGCGATTGCGCCGGCGAGGACGACTTCCGTGTAGCGTCGCTTCGACCCGACGAGGCCGAGGAGGAAGCCGGCGGCGGCGATGCCGACGAACCGCCCGATGAAGCCGACGATGGGAATCGCGCCGCCGACGAGCAGTCCGCCGATGGAGAGCAGGAGCGCCGCGAGGAATACGCGCGGGGAGAACAGCCCGCCGAGGCGACCGCCGCCGGACGAGGCGGAGCGCTCCGCCCGCATCGAATCGTCGCTCTCGCGGTTCACGCCGGAGAGCAGGTCGTCGACGGACTGCTCAGACTCCCGTTGGTCCGACCGTTGCATGTGTACAGGGTCGCGGGCGAGCCTGATGGCTCTTGTGCCGGTGCGACAGGTGCCCGTCGAAAAGGAGGCGCGACGCGGTCGTTACGAACCCCGACCCAAGATGAGGTACAGGAGGATGCCGAGGAGCGGGGCGAGGAAGACGACGACCGCCCAGAGGAACGCCGGGTGACTGCTGTTTCGCTTCGCGTCACTGTACGTCCACGCCGCCATCCCGATGGTGACGAGGAACACCAGAAGGAACACGCCGGCCGCGCCGCCCGACTGGAGGAGTATCGTGGGGAGCATACGCTGGCCGACGGACGGTCCGGTAAAATGTCTTGTGTCCGTTATGTCGGTGGAGCTAACGTCCCCTCAGCCACGCTCGTGGGTCGGGTATGAATCTGTGATAATCGTGGCCAGCAATCGCACCGAACGGTGAGCGTAGCGAGCCGTTCGGTATTTTTGGTCCAGATTTTTGCTCCGAGCGGGTCGCTATGCGACCCCGAGGAGGAAAAAGGTGGAATGGTGGGTTTGAAGTCTGCCCCCACGGTATCCCGCGATATGAACGCAGGGGACCGCGTCCGCGTCACCCGCGCGGACGTCACGAACGAAGGCGTACTCATGCCGTCTTCCACCGAGGACCACCTCGTCGTCAAGCTCGACGGCGGGTACAACGTCGGCATCGCCCGCGAGGGAGCCGACGTGGACGTGCTCGAAACCGACGTGTACGACATCGAAGACGCACAGTCCGAGGGCGACGGCACCTCAGAGATCGAGTTCGACGACGACCTCCCGACCATCTCGCTCATCTCGACCGGCGGGACCATCGCCTCGACGGTCGACTACCGCACGGGCGCGGTGACCGCGCAGTTCGACGCCGAGGACGTGCTCCGGGCCGTCCCCGACCTCGCGGGCCGGGCGAACTACCGCGGCCGCGTCGTCGCCAACATCCTCTCGGAGAACATGACGACCGACGTGTGGGTCGACCTCGCCGAGGCCGTCGCCGAGGAAATCGAGGCCGGGGCCGACGGCGTCGTCGTCATGCACGGCACCGACACGATGCAGTTCTCCGCGTCGGCGATGTCGTTCATGCTCGACACGCCCGTCCCCATCGTCTTCACGGGCAGTCAGCGCTCGGCCGACCGCCCCTCGTCTGACAACGTGATGAACGCCGTCTGCGCCGTCGAGGCCGCCAAGGCCGACGCCGCCGAGGTCATGGTCTGCATGCACGCCTCGGAGTCCGACGACGTCTGCGCGCTCCACGAGGGGACGCGCGTCCGCAAGAACCACACCTCCCGGCGCGACGCGTTCGAGACCGTCGGCGCGAAGCCGCTCGGCGAGGTCGACTACGAGGCCGAGGAGGTCACGTTCCGCCGCGACTACGCCCCCCGCGGCGAGGCCGACCTCGCGCTCCACGCCGACATCGAGTCCGAGGTGGAACTCGTGAAGTTCACGCCGGGGATGGACCCCGCGGCGCTCGACTACCTCGACGGGAAGGCCGGCGTCGTCATCGAGGGGACGGGCCTCGGCCACGTCCACACCGACCTCATCCCGCGGTTCGAGGAACTCGTGGAAGACGGAACCACCGTCGCCATGACCTCGCAGTGTCTCGACGGCCGCGTCTGCGACCGCGTCTACGACACCGGCCGCGACCTGCTCGACGCCGGCGTCGTCGAGGCGGGCGACACGCTCCCCGGCACGGCGAAGGTGAAGCTCATGTGGTCGCTCGCCAACCTCTCCGACCCGGCCGGCGCGATGGGCCGGAACCTCGAAGGCGAGCTGACCCAGCGCTCCGTCCCGTGGGAGTGAACTGATGGAGATTCGACCCGCCCGACCCGAGGACTACGACGCGGTCGCCGCGTTCACCCGCGACACGTGGGCCGACCGCGGCGGGTCGGACTACATCCCCGACATCTACCACGACTGGATTTCCCCCGGCGAGTCGGACCAGGCGACGCTCCTCGTGGACATGGGCGAAGAGACGCCCTCCGACGACGTGGCCGCCATCGCGCAGGTCGTCATGCTCTCGGAGTACGAGGGCTGGGCGCAGGGGATGCGCGTCGCGCCCGACTACCGCGAGCGGGGGCTCGCGACCCGGCTGTCGCACGCGCTTCTCGACTGGGCGCGCGAGCGGGGGGCGCGCCGCGTCCGCAACATGATTCACTCGTGGAACGTCCCGAGCCTCGCCAACGCCCGCACGGTCGGGTTCGACCCCGGCGTCGAGTTCCGCTGGGCGACGCCCGAACCGGACGCGGCCGCCGAGCCGGAGGCGGCGGTCGGCGACGACGCCGACGCCGCGTGGGCCTACTGGACCGGGTGCGAGGCGCGAACCGCGCTGTCGGGGCTCGCGCTCGACCCCGTCGAGTCGTGGGCGCTCTCCGGGCTGACCCGCGCGCGCCTCCACGACGCCGCGGCCGACGACCGACTGTTCGTCGTCGGCGACGACCGCGCGACAGGCTTCACCTACCGGAACCGAACCTACACCCGCGAACGCGACGACGAGGGCGAGGTGACGTGGGCCGAGTACGCGGTCGCCGCGTGGGACGACGCGCCGGCCTGCGAGTCGCTGTTGGACGCGGTTCGACGCGACGCCGCCTCGGTCGGCGCGGACCGGACGCGCGTCCTGTTCCCCGAGCGAATCGATTGGATTTCCGACGCGTCGCTCGCCCGGAGCGACCTCGCGGAGGAACCGACGTTCGTCATGGAAGCGGACCTCTCCTGACCGGCGCGTCTCGTTCGCTCTCGGCCGAACGCGGCCTACTTCCACACGACGCCGCGGACTTCGAAGCGCGCGCCGCCGAGTTCCGAGTCGGCCACGTCGAGTTGCCAGCCGTGGAGGTCCGCGATTCGCCGGGCCGTCGAGAGGTGAAGCGAGTCGTAATCGACGCCGAGCAACTGGTTCGGGCTCGGGGCCGTCGCCGCGCGCTCCTCGGACGACGGGCGGGGGCCGTCGTCGTCGACGTAGAACCCGTCGGCGGTCGTCCCCACGACGACGCTGGAAGGCGGCCCGGGCAAGGCGTTCCGCTCGAAGCAGTTGGTGAGTAGCGCGACCAACAACAGCCCGAACAGGTGCGTGTCGGCCAGGAGCGACCCGTCGCCGACAACTCGGTAGGTGGCGTCGTTCGCGCCGTCGAGCGACGCGACGGCCCACGCCTGCGCGACGTGCTCGCGGAAGCCCACGGGCGCGAGGTCGAGCGTGCTCGGTTGTTCGGCGACGTCGATGCCCCACTCGACGAGCGACTCGATGCGCGAGAGGCTCTCGAACAGCGCGGCGGCGTCGTCGCCGTCGACCGAGACGAGCCGTTCGGCCGACTCGGTAGCCGACGCGAGGTGGGCTTTCAACTCCGAGGCGAGCCCGCCGACGAGCGCCGCGAGGTGTTCGTTCTTCTCGTTGACCTGCAGTTCCGCGAGCCGCCTGTCGGTGATGTCGAGGTGGATGACGAGCGCGAACTCCCCGTGTCTCGGCGTATCTATCGGGACGACGCGGAGCGAGAACCACCGGTAGACCGCGGGCGAGTGACACGGGTATTCGGCGGTGAAACAGTCGCGGTCGCCGCGGAGCACCGCGCGGATGCCGTCGGCGACGACGCCCGCGATCTCGTCGCTCTCGCGGGCCGCGTCGCACACGTCGAGGTAGTTGACCCCCGTCGAATCGGGGTCGCCGGCGTACCCGTTCTCGTCGGCGAACGTCCGCCACGCCCGGTTCGTGTAGACGATATCCCCGTGCCTGTCGAGAATCGCCACCGTCGCCGGGAACTCCTCGAACCCGCGTTCGATGAGCGATACGTCGTCCATTATAAGTGAGAATACGCCGGGGAACAGTTTGACAGTTTCTACCACATCCGGTCCGAAATGCGAATCCCGTTGCTCGTGGGGGAAACGCGCCGAAAAATCGGTGTTCTGTCGCCGGCGGTCGGGGTGCAGTCGACCGGGGCGTCTGGAATCGGGCTAGTAGAAGTCGCGGTCGGGGTGGTCAGTCCGAGGGAGCGACTCGGGGCTTATGCTCGTTTCCCTCTGTACCCGCCATGGCGAGCACGTCGTCGAAGAAGCCGAGCGAGTCGTGGGGGCCGGGGTGGGCTTCGGGGTGGTACTGGCGCGTGATGACGCTCAGTTCCTCGCTGGCGAGGCCTTCCGCGGTGTCGTCGTTGACGTTGACCTGCGTCACGTCGAGTTGGTCGCCGGGGTCGGCGACGGTGTAGCCGTGGTTCTGGGTCGTCATGACGACCTTTCCGCTCTGGAGGTCGCGGACGGGCTGGTTGACGCCGCGGTGGCCGAAGGCCATCTTCTCGGTGGTGCCGCCGAGCGCGCTGGCGACGATCTGCTGGCCGAGGCAGATGCCCGCCAGCGGGACCTCGCCGGCGAGCTCCTCGACGAGGTCGCGCGTCGCGGTGTAGTTCTCGGGGTCACCGGGGCCGTTGGAGATGAACAGCACGTCGGGTTCGAGCGCGGTCACGTCCTCGGCGTCCGCGTCGTAGGGAAGCACGTGGACCGTCGCGCCGCGGTCGACGAGGGAGTCCACGATGGAGCCCTTCGCGCCGCAGTCGACGAGCGCGACGGTGGTGTCGCCGTCGCCCTCGAACGTCGTCAGCTCGGTCGTGGTGACCTGCGCGCCGATGTCGACGTGCTCGCTCATGCCCTTACACTGCGCGAGTTCTTCCTTCGCGTCCTCGGGGGTCACGTCCTCGCCGACGGCGATTCCGACCTTCATCGCGCCCTCCTCGCGGATAGACGTGACGAGGTCGCGCGTGTCGAGGTGGTCGACCGCCGGGACGCCCTCGTCGGCGAGCCACTCGACGACCTCCTCGGTGAACTCGCGTGCGACGGCCGCCCGAGGGTGGACCCGGTCGGACTCGAATCGCTCGGCTCGGACGCCGTAGTTCCCGATGAGGGGGTACGAGAAGGTGAGCACTTGTTCTTCGTACGAAGGGTCGGTCAGACTCTCTTCGTATCCCGTATATGCGGTTGTGAACACCAGTTCACCGCGTGTGCGCCCCGGAACACGGCCACGCGCTTCGACCACGCGACCGTCTTCCAGCGCCAGATAGGCGTCCGACATTACGAGAAACGAACGGAACACGGGTGCATAAGTGTTACTTTCGAAGTCGAGTTACGAAATTCGTAATCGGTAAGTCGCTGGGGACGGCACGTGAGATATGGACGAGCTTGACCGACGCATCCTCGATATCCTTCGACGGGACGCTCGGACCCCCAACACGGAGATTGCGGCCGAAGTCGGGACCTCCGAGGGGACCGTCAGGAACCGCGTCGAGCGGTTGGTCGAGGAGGGCGTCATCGAGCGCTTTACGATTTCGACCCGCACGGGGAACCTGAAGGCGATGATAGAGGTGACCGTCGCGGTCGACGTCGACACCAACGACGTGTCCGAGCTGATGGCCGACTGGAAGGACGTGGACTTCGTCTGGCAGGTCTCCGGCGAGGAGGACATCGTCCTCGTCGTCGACGCCGCCGACACCCGCGCCGTCAACGACCTCATCACCCGCGCCCGCGAGCACGACGACGTGAAGAGCACGAAGACCCGCCTAATCCTCGACGAGCGCCTCGGCTAATCCCGCGCCGCCGCCGCGTGGTCCGCGGTTCGCATCGAAGCTTAGTTGACCCCCGACTCCGACGGAAGGCACATGAGCAACGCAGCGGCCGACGAGGCTACTGAACTCCACAAGAACGCAGCGCAGGACGTCATCGCCGTCGACTCCGACGACAACGCGGAGGGGACGGTCAACCGACTCGACGCCCACACGGGCGACGGCATCCGCCACCGCGCCTTTACCTGTCTCGTGTTCAACGAGGAGGGCCAGATACTCCTCGCCCAGCGCGCGCCAAACAAGCGCCTGTGGGACACCTCCTGGGACGGCACCGTCGCCTCTCACCCCGTCGAGGGCCAGACCCAAGAGGAAGCCACTGAAGAGCGCCTCGAAGAGGAACTCGGCATCTCGCCCGACCAGTACTCCGACCTCCGCGTCACGGACAAGTTCGAGTATAAGCGCTACTACGAGAACGCCGGACTGGAGTGGGAGGTCTGTGCCGTCCTGAAGGTCACGCTCGAAGACACCTCCCTCGACCCCGACGAAGAGGAAATCGCGGGCATGCTCTGGGCGGATTACGAGCACCTCCACGACAACCCCGAGTGGTACCGCCAACTGCGTCTCTGCCCGTGGTTCGAAATCGCCATGCGCCGTGACTTCGAGTAGGCTCTCGCTCGCGGTCGACGCGCGGCAGTCGGTTCTCTCGCACGCCCGCGAGGGCGCCGCCAGCGACCCGCCCGCGGAGGTCTGCGGCGTCCTCGCCGGCGATGGCGACGCGCGCACCGTCACCGCCGCCCACCCCGTTTCGAACGTCGCCGACGACCCGCGGGTCGCCTACGAACTCGACCCCGAGGAGACGGTTTCGATTCTCGAAGCCATCGAGTCCGCGGGCGACGACGCGGTCGGCTTCTACCACTCACACCCCGAGTCCGACCCGGTCCCGAGCGCGACCGACCGAGAACAGGCGTCGTGGCCGGGGTACGTCTATCTCATCTGCTCGCCCGACGGCCGGACGACCGCCCACGAGTGGACCGGCGACGAGTTCCGCGAACTCACTATCGCGGTCGAGTGACTCGTCGGCCTCCCGAACCCTCGCCGGTACGCCGCGACCACCGGCACGCTTCGGTGAGAATATCCTTTCTCAGTTCACAGACGCAGCCATGGAACCCGACCGCTACGACGACCTCGACGGACAGGTCGCGCTCGTCACCGGCGCAAACCGAGGTATCGGCCGCCAGATCGCCGAGAACCTCCGCGACCGCGGCGCGACGGTGTACGCGGGGTCGCGCAGCGTCACGAACGAGACGCCCGAGGGTACCGAACGCGTCCTCCTCGACGTGACCCAAGAAGGCGACATCGAGGAGGTCGTCGACGGCATCTTCGCCGACCAGAACCGCCTCGATATCCTCGTCAACAACGCCGGCGTCGGCGGCGAGGGCGAGGACATCGTCGCCGAACCGACCGAGCGAATCGACCGCACCCTCGGCGTCAATCTCCGCGGGCCGATGCTCCTGTGCAAGCACGCGGTTCCCCTCCTCCTCCAGTCCGACGGCGGCCGCGTCGTCAACGTCTCCTCCGGGATGGGCGCGCTCGGCGAGGGGCAGTCCGGCGGGTCGCCCGCGTATCGAATCTCGAAGACCGGTCTCAACGGCCTCACCGCCTACCTCGACGGCCAGTACGGCGACGACGGCCTCATCGCCAACTCGGTGTGTCCCGGCTGGGTCCGCACCGACATGGGCGGCGAGGAGGCGAACCGACCGGTCGAGAAAGGCGCGGAGACGCCGACGTGGCTCGCCACGTTCAAGCCTGGCGCGCCCGCGGGGAAGTTCTGGCGCGACAAGGAAGTCATCGACTGGTAAGCGACCGACGCCCCGCCGAAGCGACCCTCACGTGACGCCGCCGCGCTGTTTCTCGAACGCCTCGTACTCGCCACTGTCCAGAATCTCGCGGAAGTGCTCGACCGCCCGGTACACGTCTTCGAAGCCGACGTAGGCCGGCGCGGGAGCCATGCGAACGACGTTCGGCTGGCGGAAGTCCACGACGACGCCCCGTTCCTTGAGCGCGAGGCTGACGCGGTAGGCCTCGGGGTGTTCGACCGCGACGTGGCCGCCGCGGGCCGCGGGGTCACGCGGGGTGCCGACCTCGCACTCCGGCAGTCTGTCGTCCACGAGGGCGATGAGGTAGTCCGTGAGCGCCAGCGACTTCTCGCGGAGGGCGGCCACGCCGCCGGCGTCCTCGACGATGTCGAGCGCGCCGTCGAGGGGGGCCGCGGACAGCACCGGGACCGTCCCGGACTGGAACGCGCCGGCCGACTGCGCCGGCTCGTAGGTCATCGCCATGTCGAACTGCGTCTCCTTGTCGTTGCCCCACCAGCCGGCCAGCGCGGGCGTGACGCCGAAGTGGCGCTCGTTGACGTAGAGGCCGGCGATGGAGCCGGGGCCCGCGTTGAGGTACTTGTAGTGACACCAGACGGCGAAGTCCACGCCGACCTCGGAGAGCCGGTGCGGGACCGCGCCGACCGAGTGCGCGAGGTCGAAGCCGGCCAGCGCGCCGGCCTCGTGAGCGGCTTCGGTGATGGCCTCGACGTCGAACAGCTGGCCGCTCCGGTAGAGGACCGACGGGAGAAACACCATCCCCACGTCGTCGTCGATGGCGTCGAGCACGTCCTCGGTCTCGATGGTCCGCCCGTCGCGGCTCTCGACCACGCGGAGCGCCTCGTCGGGGTCGCGGCCGGCGTGCCGGAGTTGCGCGCGAATCGCGTAGTGGTCCGTCGGGAAGTCGAGGTCGTCGACGACGACGTTCTCGCCGCGGGCGGGGTCGTAGAACGTCCCGACGAGCGCGTGGATATTGACCGTCGTGGAGTTGGCGACGACGACCTCCTCGGGCGTCGCGCCGACGAGCGGGGCGAGTCGCTCGCCCAGTCGCTCGCCGTAGGTGAACCACTCCGGGTCGGCGTCGGTCCACCCGCGGATGGCGAGGTCGCGCCACTCGTCGACGACGCGTTCGAGGGCCGCCTCCGCGTCGACAGACAGCGGGCCGAGCGAGTTGCCGTCCATGTACAGTTCGCCCTCGGGGACGTAAAAGCGGTCTCGGAGGTCCGAAAGCGGGTCCGCCGCGTCCATCTCGCGGGCGGCCTCGACGGTGGGGTCGTCGGTCATACGCGTGTCGAAGCGCCGGCGCGACAAGTAGATTCACGACCCGCACGGCGTGGTGTTTTTCACGGTCGCCCGCGGCCCACCGGTATGGCTCTCTTTGACGGTGACTCCCGACGCGACCCCGAGGACGATTCTAACGGCTCGTCCGCCATCGGTGTCGCCGACCGCGCGGCCGACCTCGACCCGCAGGCTCACGCGGCCGTCGCCGAGGTCGAGCGACTGGGACTCCCCGAGTGGTCCGCGCTCGGCGTCGAGAGCGCCCGCCGGGTCGAAGACGAGGTGTTTTCGGCCGGCGACGCGCCCGAGGTCGCCCGCGTTACGAACTTCGCAATCTCCGGCGAGGGCGGGGACAGGGCCGCCTCGACCCACGAGATTCCGCTCCGCGTCTACCACCCCGAACCCGGCGAGACGCGCCCCGCGGTCGCGTTCTTCCACGGCGGCCTCTGGGCGATGGGCACGCTGGACTCCATCGACGGCGTCTGCCGACGGCTCGCGGTCCGCTCGGGCCGCGTCGTCGTCTCGGTCGACTACCGACTCGCGCCCGAACACCCGTTTCCCGCCGGCCTTGATGACTGTGTGCGGGCGGTCGAGTGGGTCGCAGAACGCGGTGCGCCCATCGGCACAGACTCCGACCGCCTCGCCGTCGCGGGGACGAGCGCCGGCGGCAACCTCGCGGCCGCCGTCTCCCTCCACGCCCGCGAGTTCGACGGCCCGACCATCGAGAGACAGGTCCTCCTGTATCCGATGACCGACTGCTCGGCCGACCACGACTCGCTCCGGGAGAACGCCGACGGCCCGCTTCTCACCCGCCGCGACGTGCTGTGGGCCCACGACACCTACCTCCGGAACCCGGTGGACCGCTACAACCCCTTCGCCGCGCCGCTCCGGGCCGACTCGCACGCCGACCTCCCGCCGGCGCACGTCGTCACCGCCGGCTTCGACCCGCTTCGAGACGAGGGCGCGGCCTACGCGTCGGTACTCGACGCCGCGGGAGTCGACGTCGTCCACGACCACGAGGCCGCCATGCCGCACGGCTTTCTGAGCCTCGCGGCCGACGTCGACGCGGCGGACGCGGCGCTCGACCGGGTCGCTGACGCGCTGGAAAACGAGGGGTGAGTCTGCTTATTCGTCGGCACCCGACTGCTCGGCCTCGCGGGCGAGCCGGTCGTAGGCGGCCCACGAGGGGTCAACGTCGGGGTGCTCGATGCGCTCGCCGTCGACGACGACGCCCTCGCCCGCGACGACGGTGCCGGCGACGCCGACGGGGGTGCCGCGGGCGTCGAGCGCGGCGACCACGTCGTCCGTGACGTCGGGGTCCGTGGCGACGACGAGCGACCCGGCGGTGGTCGAGCGCCACGGGTCGATGCCGAGGAAGTCGCAGGTCTCGCGGACGCCGGGCCGGAACGGGATGCTCGACTCGTCGATTTCGAGTTGGACGCCCGCGCTCTCGGCGATTTCGTTGAGCGCGCCGTGGACGCCGCACTCGGTGGCGTCGTGCATGGCGTGGACGCCGCGGCCGCCGGCGGCCGAGACGGTCATCGCGTCGCGGACCGCGTCGGTCTCGTCGAGTCGCGCCTGCGCGGCGGCGAGCACGTCGCCGTCGAGGTCGGCGAAGGCGTCCGGAAAGAGCGTCGTCAGGAGGCCGGTCGCCTCGACGCCGGGGCCCTTCGTCACGAGCACGTCGTCGCCGGGTCTCGCGCCGTCCGGGCGGACCACGTCGTCGTGGTCGCCGACCGCGAGGGCGGTCGCGCCGCCGACCCACGGGTACGAACAGCCGGCGTAGCGGGCGGTGTGGCCGGTGACGATGCTGACGCCGAGGTCGTCGGCCTCGTCGTGCATCGCGCCCCAGAGTTCGGCGAACTGCTCGTCTGTCATCTCGGGCGGGAGGGTAAAGGAGACGGCGAGGTGCGAGGGGTCCAGCCCCGAGACGGCGATGTCCGAGAGGACGATGTCGATGGCGAACCGGCCCGCGCGCTCGAAGCCGAGCGCGGGGAGCACGGAGACGGGGTCGGTCGCGATGGCGACGGCGGTGCCGTCGATGTCGAGGAGGCCGAAGTCGACGCCGTGGGTCGGGCCGAGCGCCACGTCGTCGCGGGCCGCGCCCAACCGCGGGTAGATGTACTCGTCGAAGAACTCGCGGTCGACCTTTCCGAGGTCGGTCATACGCGACCTGCGGGGGCCGCGAGTAAGAACGTACTCATCCGGCGACGACGGGTCCGGCCCGGTGGGGTTCGAGGCCCGGTCGTGGGCGCAGTCGCTCGCCGGTCGAAAGGTGGGACGGTCCCCCGTCCCTGCTCATGAAGAGACGCGGAGACGGTTCGAAGGGGCATGGAAAGTCCCACCACCGGACTGCTCCCGCGTCGATTCAACGTGCACGCCGGACGTACAAGAACCTCGCTAAGTTCCCTCGATGGACCTATATAGCTTCAACGAGCAGCCGGCAAATACTGCTCATTAATCAAAATCGCCGGCGGAGCTCAGACCGGGCGATGGCCCGCCTCGTCGGGGGTGTTGTTCGGCGTTCGCCACGCGTCGTCGAGGTGTTCGACGAGCGCGCGGGCGACGGCCACCGGCTCCTCGTGGTGGACCCAGTGGGTCGCCTCGTCGAACGTCTTGAGGTGGCCGTCCTCGCAGAACGCGAGGCTCTCGCGCGCCATCTTCGGCCGGAGGAACCGGTCCCGGGTCCCCCAGACGACGAGCGTCGGGGGCTCGACCGTCTCGACGCGGGGTCGCGGGCGCTCGCGGGCGACCGCCCGGTACCAGTCGACCATCGAGCCGTAGGCTCCGGAGACCGACCACGCGGCGCGATAGCAGTCGAGGTCGGCCGCCGAGAACGTGCCGGGAAGCGCGGTGCCGGTCATCGTCCGCTCCAAGACGGCCCAGTCGCCGACGGGGGCGACGAGCTCGGGGAGCTTCGGCAGTTGGAAGAACAGGACGTACCAGCTCCGGAGCTGCTGGGCCGGGTCGCGTCTGAGGTGGCGAGAGAGCACTACCGGGTGCGGGAGGTTCATCGCGGTGAGAGAACGCACCCGGTCGCGGTGGTGGAGCGCGGTCCACCACGCCACCGCGCCACCCCAGTCGTGACCGACGACGTGGGCCTTCTCGTAGCCGAGCGCGTCCGCGACGCCGACCACGTCGTCGGCGATTTCGTCGATGCTGTACCACTCGACGCCCGAGGGGCGGTCGCTCAGGTTGTAGCCGCGCTGGTCGAGCGCGACGACCCGGTAGCCCGCTTCGGTCAACGGGCGGAGGTAGTCCGCCCACGCGTACCAACACTCCGGAAAGCCGTGGAGGAGGACGACGAGTTCGCCGTCTTCCGGTCCGGCTTCGACCGCGTGGAGCGTGACCTCACCCGCGTCGATGCGGCGGCTCGTCGCCTCGACGGACAGCTCCGCGTCGTCGCGCGACAGCCCCGATTGCTTCGCCATACCCCCCGCTACGGCGGCGAAGGACAAATGTGCCGCGGCGACGCGAGAGGCCATCGGCGGCGAGAAAACGGGTCGGTTCCGCGGCGCCCTTCGGACTACCCGAACAGGCGCTCCCTGATGCTCCGCGAGCGACTCCGCTCGGCCAGGAGGACCGAACACTCCACGTCGTCGACGACGTCCATGACGACGGTGCCGCGGACGAGCCGCGAGAGGAGGCCGCGTTCCGTCGCGCCGACGACGAGCAGCGACGCGTCGGTCGCGTGCGACTCGATAGCCCTCTCGACGTCGCCGGTCTCGACGGTGAGCGTGGCGTCGCCGAGACCGCGCTCGTCGGCCCACTCGCGGAGGAACTGCTCACCCGCTTCCCTGTCGTCGGCGACGTGGAGAAGCTCTATCTCCGCGTCGCAGAACTCGCGCAGGACCGAGGCGATAGACGCCGAGAGGTCGGAGTCCGGACCGCCGGCGGTCGGCACGAGCACGTGCGAGGGGTCGAACCCGCGGTCCTTCAGCACCAACACGTCGTAGGGGAGCGCGTGCGTTATCTCCTCGAACGCGCTCTCGGCGCGGCCGGGCGACCCGTGGCTGTCGGGGCCCCAGCCCATGACGACGAGGTCGGCGCTGTAGGTCTCCGCCGCGTCGAAGACCTCCTCGAACGACCGGTGAGAGAGGACCGTGTGGGTCTCGATGTCCACGCCGAGTTCGTCGGCGTCGACGCGGGCCTGTTCGAGCAGGCGGTCGGCCTCGGCGAAGTCGTACTCCTCGCGGGCCGATTCGAGCGCGGTCTGGTCGGGCACCTTCACGATGTGGACGCCGACGAGCGTCCCGTCGTTGGCCTTGGTGACGGCCCCGGCCAGCGAGATGAGGTCGCGCTCGCTTTCGGGGTTCGAGAGGGGGACCATGACGCGATAGCCGCCGTCGGGCTGGACAGAGGTGGCGGCCGAGACTGCGGCATCCGGGAGCTGTTCCGACTGCTGGAGCAGGTACTTCCCGAGGATGCCCTGTTTCGTCGCCCTGGTGCGGGCGTAGGCGGCGTACCACAGCATGGCGAACACCACGAACCCGGCAGCGAGGAGGACGATGTTGTTGGCGAAGAAGGCGATGAGGGCGAACGACGTAATCGCCCCGAGGATGGGGGTGATGGGGTACAGCGGAACCCGGTAGTCCGGCTGGTAATCCTCGGGGTCGGACACGCGCATCACGATGAGCGCAACGTTGAGCAGCCCGTAGATGATGAGGTGGAGGACGCTCCCGGCGTTCGCGAGGGTGTTGACGTCGGCCAGCAGGATGAACAGGAGGATGAACCCGCCGGTGATGGCGATAGAGCGGTACGGCGTGCCGAACCGGGGGTGAATCTCGTTGAGTTCCTCGGAGACGATGCGGTCGCGCCCCATGGCGAAGTTGATGCGCGAGGAGGCGAGAATCGAGGCGTTCGCGGACGAGGCGGTCGCGAGGAGGCCGCCGAACAGCATCGCACCCGCGCCGACCGGACCGATGAGGAGCCGGGCGACGTCGACGACGGCGGTGTCGTTTCCGGCGACGAGGCTGTTGTCCACCGCGGCCAGCACGGTCAGGAGGACGAGCGCGTACACCACCGTCACGATGACGACGCTGCCGAGGACGGCCCGCGGGAGGTTCTTCCCGGGGTTCTTGATCTCCTCCGCGACGGAGGTGATCTGGACGAATCCGAGGTACGAGACGAAAATGAGGCCGGTCACGGGGAGGAGCGGCGACACGCCCTTGTCCGGCGGGACGAACGGTCGGAGTTTTGCGAGGTCCGCGTTCAGCAGTCCGAAGACCGTGAACACGGCGAGGATGGCCAACAAGATGAGCACGATGGCGTTCTGTAGCTTCCCCGTCTCCTTCGCGCCGACGTAGTTGATGAACACGAAGAGGAGACCGCCCGCGAGGGCGACGAGTTTCACGCCGGAAACCGTGATACCGCCGAGGACGAGGCTCGGAATGGGGAGGAACGTCACCACGTACTGACCGAACCCGGTCATGTAGAACGCGGAGGCGAACGCGAGCCCCATCCAGTTGCCCCACCCGGCGACGCTGCCGAACAGCGGCCCGAGGGCGTGGTTGATGTAGTAGTACGCGCCGCCGGATTTCGGCATCGCGGTGCCCAGTTCGCTGGCGGACATGGCGGTCAAGAGCGCGATGACGCCGCCGAGGACGAACGCGGCGGCCGCGAGCGGCCCGGCCTGTTGGACCGCTGCCCCCGGAAGCACGAAGATGCCCGCGCCGATCATCGTCCCGATACCGATAGTCAATGCCGCGAGCGGGCCGAGGTCTTTGGCGAGTTCCTCGTCCGTCATGTTTCACCGTCTTCGTCGGCGTCGTCCGCCGGCAGCACGACCACGGGACGGTCGCTGTGCCGAATCAACTCCTCGCGGACCGCGCCCGAAAAGAGGTCCCACCACGAGCGGCCGCCGCGCGGGGTGAAGACGATGGCCGTCGCGTCGGCCTCGCGAGCCGCTTCGAGAATGGCGTCGCCGACGTCGGTCGCGAACCGGAGGTCGGTCTGAAGTTCGATGCCGGCGTCGTCCGCGGCGCGGCGGGCGATGTCGAACAGTTCGTCCGCGACCTCCTCGCGCTGTTCGACGCCGGCTTTGTCCGGCGCGCCGCCCGCCTTCTCGATGACGTGGACGACGGAGGCCCGACCATCGGCCGCCGCGATGCGCGGGAACGCGGTGGCACAGGTGGTATCGGCGTCGTCCGCGTTCGCGAGCGGGAGCAGCGGGCGAGAGAACAGCGACTCGACGTGTTCAGTCATGTGTCGGACCTGCGAGAGTGGAGTAAGGGAGGCGATTCCACCCGGCGGAACGGGATTGTGCCGGGGCGAGCGAGCCCACTTCACAACGTGACCGTCGGGAATTCATGCGCGGAGGTTGTGCGGCAATAGATTTAGAAGTTCGCAAACCGGGGCACAGCGTCGAATCGAATCGAACGCGGAGGGAACCCGCCCGCTCAGACGGCGGTGACCCACGCCCGGTACGCCTCGTCGCGGCCGTAGACCGCCTGAAAGACGCGGTCTGCGAAGCCGGCGAGGCGGTTCGCGTCCGAGCGGGCGGTGATGCGGACGTTCGTCCCCTCGGCCTCCTCGGGGCTCTCCAGTTGGTCGATTCGGAACTCGGGGAACTCCGCGAGCAGCCCCTTGAGCCGGTCGAGTTCCTCGTCGGTCACGTCCATGTTGAACGTCTGGTCGGCGAACTGAATCCACGGGCCGGGCCCCTCGCCGTCGACGTCGGCGAGGCGTTCGGCCTCGATGGTGAGAAAGGCGCTGCCGCGGTCGCGGTGCGCCGACACGGCGTCGGCGAAGAGCTTTCGGCGCTCGCGCGCGGTGTCGGCCTCGAATCGGGTCATGCGACTTGCTACACGCGCGCGGTACAAAAACGGCCCGCGTCGGGGCGGTGAGTCCCGGACCGCGGAGCGACCCGAACGGCCGTCAGCGCGTCAGAACAGCGCGAGAACCGCGGCGAGCGCGAGCGCGCTGATGGTGAGCAGTTGCAGTCCGAGGACGGCGAGCGGAGCCGCGCCCGTCTGTCGCATCGCGTCGAGCCGAACGTCGAGTCCGAGACCGACGAACGCGAGCGCGAACAGGGCGTCGCTGGCGGTGCCGACGGTCGCGAGCGTCGCCTCCGAGAGGAGGCCGAGGTTGGCGACGGCGGCGACGGCGACGAAGCCGACGAGGAACCGGGGAACGCCGTCGAAGACGGCGCGCAGACCGGTGGCTGCCTCCTCGGCCCGGCCGGCGTAGCGAACCGCGTAGGCGACGGCGACGAAGCCGAGCATGGAGTTTCGCGCGAGTTTGGTCACGGTCGCCCAGCGACCGGCGACCTCGGAGTGGGCGAAGCCGGCCGCGGTGACGGGGCCGGTGCTGAACATGCTCAGGCCGGCCCAGATGCCGAACTGACGGCCGGACAGCGGAAGCAGGTCGCCGGCGATGGGGAACACCGCGAGGGTGAGCGCGTCGAACAGGAGGACCGCGGCGACGACGTGGGTGAGGGACTCGCCGTCGGCGTCGATGGTGCCGGCGATGGCGGTGGCCGCGGAGACGCCGCAGACGCTCGCGCCGGCCGCGAGGAGCGACCCGGTCTTGTCGGCGAGGCCGAACACGCGGCCGGCGACGGCCTCGACGAGGAGGACGCCGGCGGCGACGGTGACGACGACGAGCGCGACGAGCACCGGCCCGGAGGCGACGAGTTCGTCGATTGCGATGCGAGCGCCGAGCAGGACGATACCCGTTTCGAGGAGGAGCTTCTGCGTGTCGACGCCGGGGCGCGCCCAGTCGGGAACGCCGACCGTGTTGGCGACGACGGCCCCGAAGAGCACGCCGAGCAGGAGCGCGTTGACGCCGGGGACGAAGCCGGCGACGAGCGCCGCCGCCCCCGCGAGGACGACGAGGATGCCGACGCCCGGTGCGAGTCGCGCGAGCCGGCCGATGCCGGCGTCCGAGCTCTCCCCGGCGCTCACGGCCCGAGCGTCGCGAGGACGGTCACGACGACGAGCCCGAGGGCGGTCGCGCGCCAGCCGCGTTCGAGCGTACACCACAGACCGTACGCGCGCTCGACGGTGGCCGCGCCGAACGCGTCGCGCATGAGGGACGAATCGCGCATCTGTCGGTGCCACGAGGGCCGCGCCGTTGAACGTGTCGCTTCCGTCTGTGAAACCGGCAACAAAACCCGCGAACACCGCGGTGGGACGGCCGTGAGAGCTGTAGAACGGCGAACAAGGAGCAACATTGTCTCGTTCCTCTGACCGCCGCCGTCGCAGAACTCAGTACGTATCTTCAACACTATATGCTCTCGACGGATGGGGTCAGATATGGGAAAGCGCATCCTCCTGCTCGGAGCGCCGGGCGCAGGTAAGGGCACACAGTCGAAGCGACTCGCCGAGACCTACGGCGTCGAACACGTCACCACCGGCGACGCGCTGCGCGCGAACAAGGACATGGAGACCGAGTACGGGACGCCCCGCTCGTTCATGGAGAAGGGCGAACTCGTCCCCGACGCGGTCGTCAACGAAATCGTCGAGGCCGCGCTGGAAGACGCCGACGGCTACGTCCTCGACGGCTACCCGCGGAACCTCTCGCAGGCGGAGTACCTCACCGAAATCACCGACCTCGACGCGGTCATCTACCTGCAGGTCGCCGAGTCCGAGCTCGTCGAGCGCCTCACCGGCCGCCGCGTCTGCGACGACTGCGGCACGAACTTCCACGTGAAGTTCAACCAGCCCGAAGCGGAGGGCGTCTGCGACGACTGCGGCGGCGAACTGGTCCAGCGCGACGACGACACCGAAGAGACGGTCCGCGAGCGCCTGTCGGTGTTCAAGGAGAACACCGAGCCGGTCATCGAACACTACCGCGACGAGGGCGTCCTCGTCGAGGTCGACGGCGAACAGACCCCCGACGAGGTCTTCGAGGACGTTCAGGTCGTCGTCGACGACGCGTAAGCGCGCGCTCGGAACGACGTTTTTCACCGACTATACTCGGAGCGCCGGCGCTGTCGCCGGCGCGCCCGCTCTCGTCTCCAGAGTAAAACCTTGATAACAGCCGGTTGCTAAAGGGCCGGTAATGGCACGAATCGAATCTCGGGTGCGCGACCTCGTCGGCTCCGACGCCGACATGCGCGCCGCCGTCGAAACCGTCATCGAACGGGCGGACGACGGAGAAGTCGAGTGGGCCGACGTTCGCGACGAGCTCACGAGCGGCCAGTGGGGTCGCCTCATCGAGAAAGGCATCCTCGTCGACGGCGACGAGGGGTTCCGGCTCGCCGACGCGGCGGAGACCCGCGCCGGCCTCGAAGACGACACGTCCGACTCCGGCGGCTCGTCGTCGTCCTCGTCGGTCGATACCGACACCGGTGACTCCTCGTGGTCGAAGTACGACAAGGGCGCGGCCGTCGTCACGGTCGGCCTGTTCCTCGGCTACTCCGTCTCCGAGGTCCGGAACGTCATCGGCGGCGTGATGGACGTGGCGCTCGGCCCGCTGGCCGACATGCTCCCGTTCTACGCCGTCGTGATGGTCCTCGCGCTCGCGACCGGCCTCTACTCCACGCTCCTGCAGGCGAACCTCATGGACATGGAGAAGATGGGCATGTATCAAGAGCGGATGAAGGACATCCAACAGCGACAGAAGGACGCCAAGGAGCGCGGCGACGACGCGGCGCTCGAGAAGATTCAAGAAGAGCAGATGGAGGCGATGGGCGACCAGATGGGCATGTTCAAAGAGCAGTTCCGCCCGATGGTCTGGATCATGTTCCTCACCATCCCGGTGTTCCTCTGGATGTACTGGGCCATCGGCGTCGGCGGGGGCTCCGACCCGCACATCGTCACCGATAACATCGTGCTCCCGCTCGTCGGGTCCGTCGAGTGGAAGCAGGGTGTCATCGGCCCGATGCAGGCGTGGATTGTCTGGTACTTCCTCTGCTCGATGGGCTTCACCCAGATCATCCGCAAGAGCCTGAACATCGACATGTCGCCGTCGGCGTCGTAAGCCGACCCGAGCGACTCGAAACGACTCCGTCTCTCTCTCCGTTTCCGCGTCTCACCACCCTCGGTTCTCTCCCACTCTCCCCCGTGAGAAGCCTCCGCAGGGGCCGTCGGCAACGATAACACCTTTTAGCCGACCGCACGCAGCATGGATATGTTACTGACCGTCTCCGGACCACCGGGCAGCGGGAAAAGCACGACCGCCGCCGCGCTCGCCGAGGCGTTCGACCTCGAACACATAAGCGGCGGGGACATCTTCCGCGAGCTCGCCGCCGAGCGCGACATGACCGCCGTCGAGTTCAACAAACTCGCCGAGGAGGACGACCAAATCGACCGCGACCTCGACCGCCGCCTCCGCGACATCGCCCTCGACCGCGACGACGTGCTCCTCGAATCTCGCCTCGCCGGCTGGCTCGCCGGGGACGCCGCAGACCTCCGCTTTTGGCTCGACGCCCCCGTCGACGTTCGCGCCGAGCGCATCGCCGACCGCGAGGACAAAGCGCCCGACATCGCCCGCGAGGAGACGACGACCCGCGAGGCGAGCGAGGCCAAGCGGTACGACGCCTACTACGACATCGACATCACTGACCTCTCTATCTACGATATCGCGCTCAACACCGCCCGCTGGGGGCCCGACGAGGTGACGGCCGTCTGCATCGCCGCGGTCGACTCCTACGACCCCGAAGCCGACGAGGGCAAGTACCCGGTCGACGGCGTCCGTTACGACTTCTGACCATGCTCCGAGACCCGCCCGAACACCGGAGCGTCGACGACCTGCTCTCGTTCGGCGTCGTCAACCTCGACAAGCCGCCGGGGCCGTCGGCCCACCAAGTCACCGGCTGGGTCCGCGACATGGCCGACGTCGACCGCGCCGCTCACTCGGGAACGCTCGACCCGAAGGTGACCGGCTGTCTCCCCACGCTCCTCGGCGACGCGACCCGCATGGCGCAGGTGTTCCTCGAAGGCTCGAAGGAGTACGTCTCCGTGCTCGAACTCCACGGGCCCGCGCCGGCCGACATCGACTCGACCGTCGCCGAGTTCGAATCGAAGCTCTACCAGAAGCCCCCGCGGAAGTCCGCCGTCTCGCGCCGCCTCCGCGTCCGCGAGGTGTACGACCTCGACCTCCTCGAAGTGAAAGACAGACAGGCGCTGTTGCGCATCCGGTGCGAGTCGGGCACGTACATCCGGAAACTGTGTCACGACCTCGGACTCGCGCTCGGTACCGGCGGCCACATGGGTCACCTCCGCCGGACCGCGACCGACCCCTTCGACGACGCGGACCTCGCCACGCTCCACGACCTCACGGACGCCCTCGCGTTCGCCGAGGAGGGCGACGAGTCGTGGCTCCGCGACGTGGTCTCGCCCGCCGAGCGGGCGCTGTCGAACCTCCCATCGGTCACCGTGGCCAACAGCGCGGCCCGCGAGGTCGCCAACGGCGCGCCCGTCTACGCGCCCGGCGTCTTCGACGTCGACGCCGACGCCTCTCGCGGCGACCTCGTCGCCTGTTACACCGACGACGGTTCGGCCGTCTGTCTGGGCGAACTCGTCGGCGACGCGGACGCCGACGCCGGCGAGGTCGTCTCGCTGGAAGCCGTGTTAGTGTGAGGCCGCTTCGCGCTACTTTCTCCGGCGCTTTTTCTCCGCGTCCGCGAGCGTCTCCGCCTGCTCGTTGACCGACGCGACCTCTCGTTTCGCGTCCGACTTGTCGAGGTCGTAGACGTAGCGCCACGACGCCAGCGGGTAGCCGTGGGACTCCTCGGGGCGCTCCGCCGACGGTTCGGACTCGGAACCGCGGCGAATCGACCACCACCGGAGGCCTGCGACGCCCACCGCGAGGAGGACGAGGAGCATCGCGACGAACGGGAGGAGTCCGAGCGGGACGCTCTGGAGGGACGTGAACATGCGTTGTCATTACTTCCGAGGCGGCAAAAGCGTACTCGTGGGGCGGAATCGGTTTCTTGGCACCGTTCGAACCGCACGACGACGGTGCGATACCGTGGCACGCCAGCTCTTCGCGTCGCCGCGACGAAACGAAGGGCTTAACCGCGAGACACGCATCGCTTTGAATGCACCCCGGGACCGTGGGGTAGTGGTATCCTCTGCCGATGGGGTCGGTAGGACCTGAGTTCGACTCTCAGCGGTCCCACTTCTTACTTTCATGGGTTGAAATCACCAGCAGTACAAGCTCTCTCTGTACATTTTGCATTAGATAGCAGGTCGAAAATAAAAAACTGCTTAAAAACCCCTTCTGACGGGTGGTTTGCGTGACCCGCGAGTGCCCCACGTGCGGTCACGAGTCAGAGAAACTGTTCCGCTGTGAGCGTTGCGGGCGCGACCTCGTCGGAGGCGACCGCCGGTGAGCGACGACACCAGTGAGGTCGTCGCGGAGTTCTCCGTCCTCGACGATGCAGACCTCGTCACTTCGAACGACGAGGACACCATCGAGTCCGCAGTTGACAACGGCTACGAGCCCGGTTCGACCGTCGACGACGAGCCGGTCGACGTCGAGTTCGAGATGCCGGAGTTCGTTGCCGTCTGTCGGTACTGCCAGACGAGCTTCGAGACCGAAGCGGCCGCGCTCGAACACGAGTGGAACTGCGACCTGGAGCCGACCGGTGAGTGTCGCTTCTGTGGCGACGCGCACATCCGGAAGGACGTTCGCGAGGATCACTTCTACGCCTGCGCGGAAGCCGAGCAGCACGAACGCTGTCAGAAGCGTGGCGTCCGGGCGCGGACGATGCGTGGACAGGACTCGACGACCGCCGTCTCGGGACTTCGGAAGTTCCTCTTCCCACAGCCACACGAGTTCTCGGCGTACCTGAAGTGGGACGACGCGCTGTCGACCTACTTCGGACTCGTCTCGCTGTACAAAATGCACGACTTCGAAGAGTACGGGAACCTTCGCGCCGGTATCGAGTTCGGTGGCGAAGAGTGGAACGTCGAGTTTGGCTACGCCGACAACCCCGGTCTCGCGACTCCGGACGATAGTACCGACCTCGGTCGGTGGGACTGGCGACTTGAGGACGTTCCTGAGTTCCTCATCCGCGTCTACCCCGCGGCCTACCAGTCGTTCAAGGACGCGAAGGACGAGAACCGCAAGCGCGCGTACTTCCGTGTTCGTCCGCGGTGGCCGGGAATCACCTCCAAGAGCGGGAAGAATATCCCGAACCCGCACAACATCCTCGGCGTCGACGTCGAGACGCGCGGGAGCTACTTCGAGTTCGACCAGTACCCGAGCGTCTTGTTCGAGGCACTACGCGAGCTTCGCGAGCGACAAGAGGAGTTCGGATGGAACTCGTTCACGGGCGTCGACTACCAGGCGCTCCATCCCGACGAGATACACGAGTCGTCGAACGTTACTGATGCCGAGCTGTACGTCCGCGCGAAGAAGGGCGAGACCGGTCGGGTGTTCGCACTCGACGGGACGCTTCACCGCATCGCACTCATCCTCGGCGGCGAGCGTAGCGGCTACTCGAAGACTGTTCGCGACGACCGCGTCTGCGAAGGCTGGTATCACACGTCCACAGTCTGCGCGATGCGCGCCGCCGAGATCGTCGGTGGTCACGAACTCCCGAAGGAGTTCAAGCACTACCACGTGAAGAACCCGGACGCTGTCGCTGGAACACCGCTGAAGAACCCGAAGATCGGCGTCTCCTATCAGAACTCGCTGTACGATGATACCCTCCGGTTCGACGACGTCGACCAGCTCCACAAGGAACTCGACGAGGCTCTGCTGAACGTTCTGAACTGGTCCGACCTCCCAGTGACGCCTGACCACCAGATGTACGTCGCGGACGACTACTTCGCCGTTGAGGGCGAGGCACGAATGGCGAAGGTCGTCGACAACCCGCTGCCGCGTATCGCTCAACAGCAGGACCACGAGATTCGGAAGTTCGCGGTCGCGGGGAACATGAACGAGACCGACGTTGCGCTCGTTGACGAACTGGTGACCGACGGTGGAAACGTCTCACCTGCTGACCTCGCGGACCGAATCGGGAAGGACATCAGTACGGTCTACAGCGCGCTGAAGCGACTCGGTGAGCTGGTGATCCACGAGTACGGACACGTCGAACTGGCTTCGAAGCACATCGCCAACGGGATCGTCGAACACATCGAGTCGGCCAAGCGAACCGTCGAGTGTACCCTCGAGGAAGCCGCGGCCGATATCATCCGTGCGGACACCTATGGCGAGAGCGACGACCCGTGGTCTCATTGGCTCCGCCATTGGGTCCGCAACCGGAAGGACGGCGAGTACCGCGAACGTCTCGAACTGGCTCCGCAGAAGTCGCGCTCAGAGATCCAGCGTCTTATCCGGTCGGGTGTCAACGCCTGGTCGCGGGTGACTGGAAATCCACAGATAGAGTTCGCTCGTGAGTTCGAGATCGAGGCGACCGCGCTCGATACATCGAAGCGGGTCGTCTTCCAACTCCACGAACTGAAGAGCCTCTTCGGTTCGAACGTGGTCAAGCTCGCCAGATAGCGTACGACTCCTGAGTGGCGACACTACCCGTTCGGTGAGAAATCGGCTCCTTTTGCAGCTTTTTCAGGGTTGTATCAGATGTAATTTTCCAGCTGTCGATTTACCCGGACAGCGACCGCGACCGCAGGCACTCCGAATTTGGGGGTACCCCCCAATTCTCCGTTAGATGTGTGGCTAAAGAGCCACACTCCAAGATTACCGGAGTCTCCTCCGGAGACTCCAGATGAAACAGATGAAACGGGGGTCGCCGCGCCTACTCGGCGCGGCTTCTATCTCAATATGTAGTTACTGACTATTCAAGAACAAGTTTATGTCCCTGAAATTCAGATATTTGGACAGAATGGAGAATAATAACTCAGCACCCGGGGCAAGCAGTTCAAACAGTAGGCTGACTGAGCGCCAACGACACGTATTGATAGGCTCGTCTGTCGTGTTCTTTGTATCACTCGGCGTACTCATCCCTGCATTCGGCCTTTTATTCGGATGGATATTCACTCTCGGTGGCGGCCTCTTGGGAGGTGCTGCGATAGGTTACTTACGGAAAAGTGGAGGTCGCGACGGTGCAAAATACGGCCTTGTTGTTGGGTTAATTGGTGGTATTCCATCATCACTTATCGGTGTCATTGGCGGGTCAATTCTCAATGCAGCACTAATATCATCCTCATCAGGAGGAGATAGTGGTACTGCGGGAAGCCTGCTCATTTTCGCAATCATCGGATTAATTTCGGGTCTATTTCTGAAAGTACTCGGTGGGTTCGTGGGTGGGGGTTTGGTTGGTTGGTTCTTAGACGAAAACGCATAGAGTGCGATCTATTTTGACCAAAACCAGAAGAATCTAAGATACCAGTACTTGGTCTGGTAGATTCACGATGAATCCGTCTGTGCCTGTGCACGTCTTCGCACAGACAAACCCCAAGACGAGTAATTAGTAGGTGTTCTGTAGCTCGGTTCGCATTTATGGTCGTTTATCATTCCACTCTGGTGGCTGGCCATGCTTCTCAACGTGTCTATCATAATGATTCTGTTCTGCTTTTCTTGCGCTTGAGAGGAACCCCAGTTTCTTGAACCGGTAGAAGGTCGGGTTTCGTTTCTCAAGATGCTCAAGAAGACGGCGACGGAGGTTGCTAGATCTCCCGACATATTTTATCTCGCCGAACATCTTGAGCTCGTAGACTCCCTTCTTTTTAGGTGCGTTTGATTTGATATGCTGTTCCGTTGCCTTACTCCATTTCTTGTCGATTGGCATGATTTCTCTCCTTATGATTGTTTCTCTCGGGAGGCAGTCAGACAAACTCACTGGATAGTAATAAGCATAAACAGAGCGGAGTGTGAGTGAAAACTAGTTCGTCACAGTCCAGATTAGATAATCAGTCTCGAGGAGATGGCACCACGAAAATTCTGCTCGCTTTTATTTTTTAACAGTGCACGGCCGTTGGACCTATTCCAATAGCAGATGTGCCATGGCCCTCGAAGTCACATGGTCTGGCACGGGACCGAGGTAGTTCCGACGGAACGTCTCGCGCCCGGAATCGGTCATCGCCCATCCACCCCACGCCATCGTCAACTCCTCAGCGATAGGCACGCCCTCGAACGCGAGTGAGTAGAACGTGTCTGTCGCCCACGTCCGTCGGAGATCGTGCATCCCGAGGTCGTGCCACCGGTCATCGTCGAGGTCGTCGGCCAGCTGCTCACGAGCATCAACAACCCAGTCCCGCAGCGAGCGAGTCGAGACATCGATGACCGACTCGTCGGTACGCATCCGCGCTGCGGACTTCAGGTACTTCACGCGCTCGCGAAGAGACTTCGATACTGGAGTGTCTCGTCCGCCGGTTTTCCCGTCAGGAATCTCCAACCTCCACTTTCCCTGGTCGTCGATCGGCTTGAAGTGTCGCGGTTCGACGTTCCGCACCTCGTCGCTGCGGAGACCGTGAAGCGCGAGGTCGAGGGCAATACGTCGACGTGGGTACTCGTCCTCGACGAGGGTGAGGAGTTTCTGTTGTTCGTCTTGGGAGAGCCACAGTCGCTTTCCCGACTTCGATGGATATGGGCGTCGCTGCATGGTTCCAGTTCTGGTAGATAGCTCTGTTTCCCGGAACCTTAGCTAGTTCGGCCGGGTCTATTTGTCCGGAAAAGACGTCGATTACGCGTCGTTGAGGGTGCAGTTGGTTACGAGAATAGGTGATTCTCGGAACTTGTGAATGCCATCAACGTTCTCGAACTAGACGATTCTCGGAACAACTCGCACCAAAGAACAGCGCCATCGCGGCTTGGTGCGCCATCGCTCGCAGGAGGCCAACCAGCATCGCCGGGCCACTGCACGTCAATTCATCCAGCGCCTCGAGAACACGTGTCGTCGGTGTCATCGGTATCCAAGCGCTTCCAGTTGTTCTGTGACATCAGCCGGTGACGCTTTCGACACCATCTCACCGGGAGTGTATCCGCCAGTGTCGCTCGCTTCGAGTTCGACCCATGGCACGCGTTTCAGCGACGGAACCCACGAGTTCCGTGGGTGTCCGTAGACGCCGAACTCTCCAACTGCGTTCGCGTGGTCAGACGAGACGACTACCGTCCCGTCGACATTCTCGACCAAGAGCCGAACGTCGTCGAGCACGAGTTCGAGGTTCCGTCGATATGCAGACCAGAACTCATCGAACGAACGCTCACCGTCTCGGAGTTGCATCCACGGGGATTTGACGCCGGTCTCGACGCTGGTCTTGCCGATATCGTTCTGGTCAGGGTAGCCATCCGACCAATCGCAATCGACGAACGGAACGTGCGGCTGCATGAACCAGACAATTATCCGGTCCTGGTCGCCAGCACGAGACTGTCGAATCGCGGCATCAGTCACCGACCGAGGCAGAATCGTTCCGTGGTCGTCATCCCACGAGTGTCTCCACACCTCGTTGACGGTGAACCACTCCTCGCTGTCGATGTCACGAGAGAATGGATTCGCCGTCACTAGTGCGGTTCGCGACATCTCGTCACGATATCGTGGTCGCGTCATCCGCTCGACGAACTCCGCTGACATCGACGCCGGACTCACATGAGTGTCGACATCCGGGATCCAGTCAGTCTCGTCAGCGACCTCGGTCATCAAGTCGAACCGGCACGCGTCGAGGAGAACCAGAATGTCCCAGTCGCCACGCTCCCAGTGAGGAACACCATAGTTCACGCGCCCACCAACGCGCCGGCCAACGCCGTTGACGATTTCGCCAACTGTGGTCTCGAAGGCTTTCGACGGCGGATGTCGCTCGAAGTCGGAGCGCACCTGAGCGAGGAAGTCCGACACCGTCATTTCTCGTCCTCCAGTTTGTCGAGAATCGCCTCAGTATCGCGCTTCAGAGGGCTTCTTGCGGCCCTCTGCGATTGCGTTTGGTTGAACGATTGCTCGCTCGGCAGAACCACCGCGTAGTCGAACAGCATCCACACCGACAGCGACGAAACAGCCACACCGATGAACACGACGAAGCTTCCGAAGACTTCGCGAATCACCGGCGTCGTCGACCAAGCTGCAGACATCGCCGAGAGCATCGTGATGAGCTGCGTCACCATCCCAGACCGCTGGAACAGCACTTTTGCACCACCGAGACGGATCACGCCGCTCTCGAGCTGGGGCAGCAGTCGAGAACTCATTTGTCGCACCTCCGGAACACAGCAGTCAATTCACCAGCGTAGCATCGACTTGACGCCCAATCTGGCCACCGTTGTGCTGCGAGTCGCAGCAGCGGAGATGCTGGGGACAGCGGACCACCAAGCCAAACGTCGACCTCGCGGTGCACAAGTTCCAGCGGGATATCCGGGTCCCACTGTCTTCGATGCGCCCGCGAGAACTGTTCAGGAGTTCGCCACGTCCACCGTGGAGCGACGTGGTCAGAGTCAGTGTCGAAGTTCGAACCCAGCGGGACCGTGATGCGCAGAATCCCGTTTGGTCGCAGTGCCTTCGCCGCCTCAACGAAGAACGCCGTCCGGTCTTCCAGGTGCTCAACGACGTGGTGCGCCTCAATCACTCGCACATCATCCGACGCGAAGTCCCACGGCTTGGTTAGGTCAGCCACCACGTCCGGGTCAGCGTCTTCGTTTACGTCGACATTTGTCCAGCCATCTCGGTAGTCGGGTCCACTCCCGAGATGGAGATACTCAGCGCTTCTCTCTGTCAGGCTCATTGTTCATCACCACCATCTGCTGCGAGCCTCCGCGTTGGTAACGGCGGCTCGACGGACGTCTCGATTTGCGAGTCTTCGACCGCTTCGTTCACGATAGAACGCATCTGACGTCTGAATCGCTCCACCGAGAACTGTTGCGCGAACCTCTCGATATCGTGCTCAGTCGCAGTGACGCCCTCCGACTCGAATCGCTCTATCGCGTCGACGAGGTTGTCGACGCCGCGGTCGAAGAGAACTCCGTTCACGCCATCGATGATTTGGTGGCGAGTGAAGCCTTCACGAACACCGATAACTGGCGTCCCCGCGGCCATCGATTCGACTGGGACCATCCCGAAGTCCTCGTTGTCCGCTGCGAAGAGCGTCGCTTTCGCTCCACTCACCAGACGGCACAGTTCGTCCCACTCGACGAATCCACGGAACTCGACTGTTGGCCCCGCTATCTCTTCGAGACGCTCGCGTTCCGGACCATCACCACCGACAATCAGCTTCGTCCCCGTTCGGTTGCACGCGCGAACAATCTCGTCGATGTTCTTGTTGTCGAACATCCGGGACCACGTCACAACGTAGTCGCCAGTCTCATCGTCATGTCGAGACCAGCCCTCGACATCGATTGGAGGGTACACCACGTCGACGTCGTCAGCATCCACGTCCCAGTATCGAACAATCCGGCGCTTCACGAGGTCGCTGTTCGCGACCAATCGGTCCGCGTACTTCCCTTCTGGATGGAGCGTCCTCGCAGCCTTCGTGTAGATGTGTTTGGCAAGACCGTGGGTCTCCTCAGAGTCCGCCCACATGTCGTAAGGCGTCCGTTGAGGTGAGTGCACGTAACTGACGACCGTCTGCGTGTCACGCGGCACGAACCAACCGGGATTGTTCCCGCTCGTCACGATCACGTCGAAGTCACGCAGCTCAACCACATCCGTCCACGCGAACTGATAGAACGCGTCTCTGATGAACGCAGACCGTCTGATGAGTTGGCCCAGGACTCCATCACCAAACAAGTCGTGAAGCTCGACGTCCGGCGCGGTCGCATCCCTGTTGACGAACCCGGCGTAGACTGGTGCGTCGAACGTCCGTGCGAGTTCGTCCGAAACCATCTCGCCGCCCCCGCGCTGCGGATAGTGCTCGTGAGCGATGGCAATCTTCATCGCACACCACCGTAGGACCTCGCGAGCGCCGCGCCAGCCGGGCGTACACGCGATGAAACGCCGAAGGACCGCCGAAAGCCACGACCCGACGAACCGCCACTTGCGTATCTCAAGTTAATATAAACACAAGGGTGTGGGGGGGTGGGTGGGTGCCCCGACACTCTACATGACATCCAGATCCGCCTCCCGTACGACGTATTTCTTGATCTGCTTCGACTCGTCCTCGCTCACGCCGTAGTCCATCTTCAACAGAGCACGGTCGAAGTACTCGCCACCCGACGCCTCACTAATGTACTCCTCAACGCGGCCCTCGTCGAGAATCTCTTTTGCCACCTGCACCGGCGAGAGCTGCTCCGCCTCGGCTTCCTTCGACTCCGCCCGTACCTTCTCCAGCAAGTCGTCGATGAGGTCGTCAGTGAACTCTCCCTTTGTCGACTCGTACTCCTCCACGAGATCGGGTGTCGGGAGCTGAAACTTCATCCACTTGTGCCGGCGAAGCACACCATCGTCGCCGATCATCCGATGGTACTTCTTGTACATCTTTCCCGTCTCGTTGTTCGTCTGGATGTACTTCCACCGTGCCTTGCTGATGCCGGCTGACTCGTCCTTGCCGACCATAATCCCGAGGTGATGGAACCGACGCTGAACGTGCGAGTCGATGAGGTCGAAGTCAGGCGCGGTCATAATCGCGCCGTTGTTTCGATGTCGCCACGTCTGCGTTAGAGCGTCTAAGACCTGATTGGCGACCGTGTACCAATTCCGGTTCCCCGCGGCGACACCCGCTTCTTCGAGCACGATAATCGCACCCTCTGGGAGGTCACTCGCAGCGATTTCGAGGAACTCCTCAACGGAGTACGTCACACGATGCGGCCCGAACGTCGGGTCAAGTGCCTCCGCGAGTCGGAGTGCCGCGTAAGACTTCCCGTCCCCAGTCTCCCCGGCTAAAAAGCACATCCAGTTCTCGTTGTACACGTTCATCCGCGGCCATATCTTGCGTCGGAGAATCAGGTTCTCGCGAACTCGGTCGGGCATCTCCGACCAGTGGCTTGAGAGATTCTTAGGAGGTACGTGCGACTGCATCCGGTCGACGATCTCCGGCTCGATCTGTGAACTCATACGACTTCACCCTCCGCGTCCTGAAGTTCGATAGACGGCTTGAACCCGAGTTTCGTCGCCGCGTCGTCGAGGACACCCGCGATATCCATCAACTGTCGTACGTCGAGGACGACCTGTTGCGTCGTCTGTTCCTCCCGCACTCCGCGCATCGTTGAGCGGGTTTCCACGACTGTCTCGGTCGCATCCTCCAGTTCGTCGAGACGTTCGAGACCTCGATATGGGATGTCTCTGACTTCGACTGGTGCCACACCTTGTTTCTCGTAAATCGTCATCGCCTCGTCTTGCGACACCTCGATTTCCTGCCCGTCAATCTCGAAGACGTACTCTCGTCCGGCGGTCCAGCTTGGCGACAGTACCACGGAAGACCACCACTCTTTGATGATGCCCTCGGTCCGAAGTGGACGGAGCGCTCGGTAGTACTCCAGAACCCGATTCTGGAAATCGCCTCGGAGAGACCGCGGAACTATCGACATCCGCAACCGGGCGTCTTGGACCTCCGAGCGCTTCTGATGGCACCGAACCTGTGCGTCTTCGATGATACGCTCACGGACCGTCTTCGACCGCAAGTCATCCGATTTAGACATCACAGTCACCGTCAGGAATCGTGATGACAATCGAATCGGCGAGCGTGTGGACCACGAGGGGCTGCTGTTTCTCGAGTTCAAGCCACTCCGCTGCGTAGCTCGTGAGATTGATGTTCATCGAACTCCCCGTCTGCTGGATATTCCGAACCTCGCTGTTGAGCGACACAGAGTCGAGGTTGCCGGACTCGATGTGTTGAGCGAGTTTCTTCAGCTCAAGCGACTGTCGAACACCCATCTGAGACGTACACTCCGCGATTACAGACTCTATTTGCCGTGTCTGACCACTATTCTGGATTGCCATAGCGGCCGTACTAGAGAATCTGCATTAAGTCTCTACACGAGGATAGCCATGGTGGCTATCCGGCTGGATATCCACCGGAGACCCGCTCTATTACCCCATTCGTGACAGTATATTCCGGAGACATATCATCTCTGCAAAAGAGGGCACGTGTATGTCTGCATGTGCAGGCCACCCCGCCGCTGGGTTCCGCCTGGGGCCGGGTGCCAACGTCGACGACGACCACGCTATCGAAGTGGCGGTCGAGGAACCGTTCACCAACCCAATCGAGGAGTTCGTCCACGGACGTGGCGGGTTCTCCGGTCAAGCGCTCAACCGCGGTCTCGAAGCCGCACAGCGCCTCGGCATCGAACCCAAACAGGAGCACTTCACGGAGGACGCGACGACCACCGCCCGCATCTCCGGCTCGATCATGATGGTCTCCCAGGCCATCATCGTCGCCGTCGTCGCCCTCATCGTCCTCGGGTCGCTCTACTCGACCGAAATCGTCGCGAACCCGACGTACAACAACACCTGGACGTCGATGTTCGACACGTTCGCTAACTACGGCGAGACGGCGTTCATCCTCATCGGCGTCGGCCTGATCGCCGCGGGTGCGAGCGTCGCGCTCGGATTCTTCGGCGGCATGGGCGGTGGTATGGGCGGCGGCCGGTAAAACCGACATCTCACCACCTACGCACCGATTTTCCACCGCTCATCACCCAACTCAAGAGCCATGACTAACGCAATCGTCACGTTCACCGCCATCGCCGTCGTCGGTGTCTTTGCCATCGCTACTTTCGGCACCTCCTACATCGAGAGCGCCGAAGCCCAAGCGACCACGGAAGGCATCTCCCTCGACGACGCCGGTCGTCTGGTCGAGGCATCCGACATCGCCGTCGACTTCGGCGCGAACGTCACCGTCACGCACAACGGATCGACCCTCACGGAAGGGGTTGATTACCGTTTCAACGAATCGACCGGGGAACTCGAACGACTCGAAAACGCCACCGTCTCCAACGGGACGCAGGTCAACATCAGCTACCAGTTCGAGGCCCCAGACCAAACCACCCGCGACGTGAACCGCGGGCTCGGAGCGATTAGCATCCCGGTGCCGCTTCTCGCTCTCATCGCCGCTGTATTCGTCATCTGGGGGTTCCTCGGATGATACTCGTCGCACACCAGTTGGCCCTCGGTCTCCTCGGTACGCTCGCGCTCTTCGGCGCGCTCGTCTTCCGCGGCCACGACTCCGAGGCGATCTGGGCACTGCTCGGCCTCGTCGTCTGGGGCGCTCTGGCGCTCACCAGCGGGAACGTCGCCGTGTTCAACGAATCGACCGGCGAGTTCGTCTCACTCGGCTCGCCTACCATCCAGTTCGTGTGTCTCAGTGCGGCCGCCGTGAGTGCTATCGCACTCTACGGAGCCGTCTTCCACACCGCCACTAACGAGAGGGCTCGCGCATGATGGGTCGCGACTCCCAGCCCGATCCCGGCGAGCTTCAGGCGCGCGAACTCGACGAGCGCGCCGCGCAAGATCTCGAACGAACCGCGGTCAACCGCGGCGTCTCGAATGGCCCGGTCGTCGACCCCATGCACGACATGGAGCCCGAGGACCTTCTCGACCGTCTCCTCGAAGCCGACGTCGAATCCAACGAGTACGAAGAACTCGTCTCGCTCATCCAGCCGTACCTCTCGCCGAGTGAGATGCTCGCCGACCACGACGAGGAGTACTACGACGCCCGGTCCCGGCGACTCCTCAACGAGAACCTCCGCGACCGCATCGTCCGCGGCCGCGAGTACCCAGACCTCTGTACTGGCGTCTTTCGGCAGGTCGCACAGGAGGTCAACGGCGACTCGTTCAGCGGCGTCCGGAGAGACCTCGCGGACCACGAGAAAGAGGCTATCCGCACGGTCATCGACGACGTTCGAACCGACCGCCAGTCGCTCGGTGACGGCCGGCTTCTCGAAGCAATCACCGAAACACACGTCTCCAGCGAACGGCGCGACCCCGACGGTGACACGCAGTCCGGTGGTCGAGTCAGCAGTATCCTCCCGTGGTAATCCATGACTGACAAGAATCCAAAATCAAACGATACCGACCCGCTCGAACCGGACGAACCAGAGTTGTTCGCGAACACTCGAACGAAGCTCGACGAGGAATCAGAAGACCACAAAATCGCGCGGAAAGCCGGCGACGCCAGCGGCGGCCTCGTCTACAATTTCTTCCGCGGTTGGTGGGTCTTCTGGGTCTCGTTTTGGCTCAAAGTTCTTCGATTCGTCCCGAGGACGAACAAACTCGGAGACAAAGTCATCGACGCCGGCTACAAGCTCAAGCTCAAAACGACCGGTGCCGACACCATCACGCACGTCATCTACGGTGACGGCGTCATCGCACCGCGCGCGTCTTCGTGGCACACGACCGAGAACGAGTTCCGTAGCGAGAACGACGAGCGCTTCAAAACCGACGAGCAGGGCATTCCGTACCGGATGCTCGGGAAGTACCCCGTCGCGTGGGCGCTCGGGAAGTACGCTGAGACGACCGACCCAATCGAGGCGTTCATGGGTGGCCAGCGTCGCCGTGGGGAGTTCGAGCCGACCGCCACGACCGACGGTGGAACCGACGTCGCAATCCACGCCGAGGTCGCCGATGACGAATACGACGGCCGGGTCATCTCCTTCCGCGACGGCTACCGCCTGTTCGGTAGCAAGGTCACACAGGAGGACATGAGCCTCCAGGGGACGCGTGCGAAGCTCGCCGAACTCGACTGGTCCCGAAAAGAACAGCTCTATCTCGTACTCGTCGGTCTCGGAGGCGTCGCACTCGGTCTCTTCGGACCCGCGCTCGCCGCGAGTATCGCAGGGAGCGCATCCGGCACTGGCGGCGGAATCAACGTCCTTCCGTTCATGATTAACGCCGGTCTCGGAGGTGTGTTCTGATGCCGCTCCCCGGTGGAGGAGACACAGATGACCGTGAGGCGAAACGGCGCGCTGAGGAAGACATCCGTGACGCTCGCGACCGCGCTCGGGATGACAACGACAGCTCCTCCTCTTCCTCACGCTCGTCATCATCGAACGACGATGGTAGGGGTTCGTCGGTCGACCGCTCGCGAGATCGCGACCGACAGGTCGTCGAACAACGGAAATCCCAGCGTCGAGGTGACCGATACCAATCGGGTTCGTCGTCATCCGGCACATCGTCCTCTGGCTCGTCATCGTCTGGGCGCTCCAGCAGTCGCTCGTCCAGAGACCGTGACTCGGTTAGTGACCGCGAAGCAGCCACTCGATACAAGCGAGAAGTCCGCGAGACGAAACAGCAGAACCAACGACGCCAGAAGCAAGACGCGCCGATGGTGGCCGACGACTTCGGCGGCCGGGGCGAGCCCATTACCCGCGCCGAAGCGAGGCGTCGTGCGAGACTCCGGGGCAAGAAACAGAAACTCAGACAGCGCGTCGTCGACCAGACGGCCGGCCTCGATAACCCTCGGAACGTCCGAGTCCGACGCGACGGCAACAAGCTCGTCGCCTCGCTCACACCCGTCGGTCAGCAAAACGTCCGCGAGTATCAGGTCGAACAACAGCGGAACGCACGAGCGCGCGAACAGCGACTCCCCGAGAAGCTTGGTCGGGAATCATCCGACAGCGTGACTGACCGAGCGCAGGACATCGACGCCGAACTCACCAAGGACGCCAGCGGCGACATCTCCACGGTCCAGCGGGAGAAGGCACGCCGCGACATCGCCGACAAAGTCGACGTCGACCCCGACCGAGTCAAGATTGTCGGGCAGACGGACGGCGGCGGCTTCCGCGCGCGTATCCAGGAGCAACCCAAACGCGAAGAGCAGTTCGGTGATATCGACTGGTCGTTCGGCTTCGGCGACCCCGACAAAGACGAAGTCGAGGGTGGCCTCCGAAGCGCCGCCGACGAGGTCGACAAGGCCACGAGAAAGGTCGTTGAGATCAACGACAAGTACGGCCCACCCGCAGCGATTGGGGCGACCTATGACGCGGTTCGAGAGTACGTCCCCGAACCCGTTGATGACGTCGTTGCCGGACCAGACGGCGAGACCTTCGGCGAAGAGTTCGCCAGCGGTGCTGTCGAAGGCGCTGTCCAACTCGCCAACGTTCCGCAGACGGCTGTTGGTCTCATGGAAATCGGTGAAACGGGGAAGTACATCGTGGCCGGCGACGAGGGGACTGACGGGGTTGTAGACCTCAGTACAGACACCTCCGCGGCCGTGATGGGCGCAGGCTGGAAGGCAGCCCAAGAAGCAAACGACGCTTTTTGGAAGAATCCCGGACGGACCTCGGGCGCTGTCGTCGGGTCACTCGCTGTGTCTGCCGGGGGATTTGCGGCGGCGGCGAAGGTCGGTGGGAAGACCGGCGCGGCCGCTCGCGTCGCGGTTCAACCCGGTGAAGAGGCTGCGAGTTACGTTGCGACGCGCGCTCTCGAGCAGACGGCAAGGGGTCAGCGCATCCTTGACGCGATCCCCGGTGGTCGCATCGACAACGAGGAGATTGCGATGGCTGCCGCGTCCAAAGCGAAGCCAGCCACCTCGAAACTCGTCCGTGGTATCCGACGCACCAAATACGACGCTGTCCGTCGGTTCGAAGTAGAAGGCAAGCGCGCGAAACAGTTCCTCGCCGGTGAACGGGGGCAACTCGAACTCTCCGGTCCGAGCGGGCGGCAGACTGTCGAAGTCGATGACTCTCCCGGTCGGATGTCGCCCGAACTCGACCGCGCCGACGCCCGCGAACAGGACCTCGACCAGACGCAGTATGAACTGCGTCGGTTTGCCCAGGAAGAGCGCGATGCCGAGCAGGTCCTCTTGGAGGACGCCGGACAGCCGACCTCGACGCCGACGCAGGCCACGCGCGCCGACCAATTGACTGTCGACCCAGACGAACTCGAAGCTCGCCGTCTCGAAACTGAGAGACGCTTCCGCGAAGCCTACAGCGTCGGTGGCCGCTCCAGTCGAGGTCGTCGTCAACTTCGAGACGGAAGTCGCCTCAGCGGACAGGAGTGGCCGACTCGTGAGGCGAGACAGATGCGGCAACAAGCCGAAGCATCCAGTTTCGAAGCTGATGCGGCTCGAACCAGGCGGAGAAAAGCCACTGGGGCTGAAATCGCGACCGGAGAAGAACTCGCGCGCCAACAGCAGCGGGAGTTCGAGCGCGCACAGGCAGACCTCGCACAGCGTCTCGGTCTCGACACTCGGGGCGATACTCGACAGGATACGTGGCAACCCACAGACGTTCGTCTCGACCAGCGGTTCGAGACTGGCTTCGAGACCGAGACGGAACGTGCGACCGAGTTCGAGAGTGAGATTGGGCGTGCCGGGACCGAATACGAATACGAACCGGTCCAGATGTCCACAGGAACTGAAGTCGAACGCGAATTCGAACAAGCTCGCAGACGCTTCGAGACCGAGTTCGAGCGGGAGCGAGAGCGCCAACAGTCCTTCGGAAATCGGAACCCCAGCAACGCGTTCGCGGTCGATATGAGCGCGTGGGAGAACAGTTGGCGAACTGGCATCGCCGACATCGACAAGCTCTGGAAAGAGCGCTTCGGAGGTCTCTGATGGCGACCTTCGGGTTCTACATCAAGGCGGCGCTGACGCTCTTCCTCTCGGTGTACGTTCAGGACATCCTCCAGACGGTGACCGAACCAATGCTCGGTCCCGCCTGTGGGCCATCACGGGTTTCCCAGCCCGTCGTCGAGGGTGCGCAGAACTGCCTCTACGTCACGCAGGCCGTGACGTGGCTCGTTGCACTCGTCATCGTCGGTCTCTTCGTGACTGGACTCACCCGTGGTGCGCTCCTCGGTGGTGTCAGTCCGTGAGCCCTCGAGTACTCATCTTCGTGGCAGTCGGTATCGTCCAGATTGCCGGACTCGTGTTGTTCCTCAACACCGCCGGTGCGGAGGTTTTCCACGTCGCGGAGAGTATGACGTTCCTCCAGCCGACATGGGTCTGGGGACCGATTCAGAACTTAGAGACGCTGAGCTACTTCCTCATCGTCCCGATATTCATTGTCGACTACCTTGTGTACGCGGCCATCGCTGGCGTGACACGGGAGAAACAACAGGTCGCTCAGTACCGGAGGGGTCGGCTGTGAGGACTAAGCTCACGCGCAGATTATCAATCCTCGCAGTTATGTTCGCGGTCTATCTCGCCGTTAGTGCCGCTCCGGTCAGCGCAGCTCATATCGCAGTCGTCTCGTCAAACTCGACTGCGACCGAGCTTGGTTCGGCGACGTTAACCAACGCGGAGGTTATCGACAGTCTCGATAGTGTCGATCATGATGTCTCTCGACCCTCTGCTGTCGCACGATGGAACTTCGATGCTGGATCTGGGTCAACTGCGATTGACGACGTTGGTAACCGTCATCTCACACTCTCTGGAGCATCGTGGACATCCAACGGCGTCGCACTTGATCCGGGTGACGACCTCGTCTCCAGCGATGTTGTCTCAACTCCAACCACGGTCTCGATGGTCATCAATCCAAACCCATCGTCAAGCTCGACCCAACAACTCGTGGGCAACGGATTCGACTATGCGGGAGATTCCGGCTGGCAGCTCAAAATCGACAGCAATCGAGAGTTGTCTGTGTTTTATGGCAACACTCTTGTTTTGGTCACGGACCCAGTCATCAATCCAAACGCTCGGAATCAGGTCGGTTTGACCATTGAGTCAGATGGCACGGTCAGAGTCTACCACAACGGCACGCTCGTCAAATCCGGAGGGGGGACGCTTGAGCCAGCCAACACAAACCAAGGTCTCGTCGTTGGAGGGAACGATTTCCACGGAGAGGTTGTCGACCTTGCGATGCATAGCTCACCATTGTCTCCGGGGTTGCAGACTCGACATGAACGCCACCCAGTAACAAAGTTCACCGCACCCGCAACCGACCGTTGGGCATTCGATCGTGGGTCTGGAGAGATCAAATCGGACGAAGGGAAAACATCGACAGTTGGGTTCGGAGAGTTTGATGACGGAGTTGTTGGGTCTGCGATTAATTTCGACCCAACCCTTGATGGTAATTCGACAAGTCTTGGAGACTACGGCAGCGCCCAAACGTATTCCGTCTCGTTTTATCTCCGACCAGACGCAGTTGACACGAGCAGCGAGAATGACTATCGTCGGATATTATCAACGTCCGGCCTCGAGAACTTCGTCGTTCTTGAGGAGGGTCAAACACTCTCGCATCGGGTTCCCGGCGTTGCTGAGTCCACATTCAAGGCCGGGTCTGTCCCGATTGATGCGTGGTCCTTCGTCACGATGCGTTACAATGGGTCCCATCGCAGCATCTGGGTTAATGGGTCACTCGCAGCATCTGACCCGGTGACGTCTGGAACTGCTAATCTCGATGGCGTCGAATTGGCACCACCAGGGGCGGCAAACCGAAATAACGATCTCAATGCGAGTGTCGATGAGCTGCGATTCTACCACCGTGCATTGTCGGCGGATGAAATCGCCCGTCTCAGCACACAGCCGGCGTCTGAGATTCCGCAGACATCGACGTATTCCACCTCACATTCCGTGACAAATTCGGTTAGCGGGTTCACCGACCTCACGCTCAAAAACGCGACCGCGACTGTCACGTGGCGAACTGGCTCGGGAGCCGTCCTCAACCAATCGACGTTCTCGACGAGCGGCAACCACACGCTCACGTGGTCTGAGTCGAGCGCTGACAACGTCGACATCGACGTCGAGTTCAGCCCGACTGGCCCGCATCATATTGCCCGCCTCAATGCAGAGGGTGTTCGTTCTAACACATCATCCCCATCTGTCATTGGTCTCTCTCCAAACACAACAAGCACAACTGTCGACCAAGTCCCAGTCCCACTATCTCTGACTGTCGACGACAGCGATTTCTCAACAGCACAAGGGGACACCGTCACGGTCGAATGGTCTGTTGACGGCTCAGAAATTGCATCACAGACCATTTCGTCATCTCAAGAGGTCACCGCATACGCAGGTGGACTACAAGCAGGCACTCATGATTGGAGTGTCCGACTCGTCGATGAGTTCGGGAACGAGGTCACCAGCGACACAGCAAGCTTTGCAATCCCCTCAGGCGTCACGATACGGAACGTCTCGACTGGTGAGAAGATCAATGACACCGTCGATATCAAAGCCAAGCTATACTCGGGTGAACTCATCTTCGAAAAGACGACCAATGATGGTACTATCGACCTCACCGGCATCAATGCAGACCGTGGCTACATTATCGAAGTCAGTGCGGATGGATACGTTACCCGCACAATCGCCATCAAGAGCGTTTTCGACCAGTCTTCACTTTATCTCCTCCCGGAGAACACGAGTACGGTATATCAGGAACTAACTCTTAACGACCTCACTGGTGAGTTCGAAGGATCAAATACTGTTCTCTATGTGGAGCGACCAATTGAGACGAACGGCACCATTGAGTGGCAAGTCGTCTCGGGAGACTATTTCGGCAGCGACCAAATCTATAAAACCGAATTAGAGAAAGACCAACGCTACCGTCTCGTGATAGAGAACGACGACGGTGACCGTCGCGAACTTGGCGCGTACGTCCCAACAAAAAATTCGTCTGCTACGCTTGAAGTCGGCCAAATTCGGTGGCAAGCCCCCAAGGGTGAGACCTATCAGTGGCATGCCTATATCGACGAACGAAACTCGTCACTCGTTGTTGCATTTGACGACAGCGAAAAACAAACAACCAGTCTCAAAATCATCGTCCACGAGCGTGGCGATGATTCTGAGATCCTCTTTGAGTCGTCTGCGACCAACCTCTCGACGTTCAAGCGCACGCAACCACTCAGTCAGTCTCAACTTGAACAGGACTGGGCCGTGGACATCACCCTCGAACGAAACAACCAGACGATCACCATCAAGGAGCCCATCTCGTCAGCCGCCTCGATCCGGACGCCCGTCCCTATCGATTCTCGATGGGCGACGCTCGCCGGACTCGTCCTTCTCGTCGCACTTTCGGCCGCGTTCCCCTCGACACTGTCGAGAGTTGGCGCGGTTGCTGTTGTCTCCGTCGCCACGGGCATCACGTGGCTCGGCTGGGTCGACATCCCGATGAGTGTCATCGGGCTCTCCGGCGCAGTCGCGCTACTCGGGCTCGCCGCCTCCTTCAACTCCTACTAATGAAAGTCACAGTCCCAATGCTGTTCGTCATCTGCTTCGCCGTCGCTGGCGGCCTCATGGCCGGGTCCGGTTTCAACGACGCCGTTGGAATCGACAAAGCGACTGGTCTCCAGGATGATGCCGACCAGCTATCCGAAGACGCATCGTCGTACCGTGCTGACCGCGGCGGCTCAGTCGAGTCCTACCTCGGGTTCACCACGCAGGCGACTGGCGCAATCGTTGGAGCGCTGAAATGGAGCCTCATGCTTCCGATCGCCCTCCAAAACGTCGGGTTTCCTGCGTGGTTCGCCGGTCCCATCGGCGTCCCGATTCAGTTCGTGAACTACATCGGCGTCTGGCAAATCATCCGGGGGATGCGTATCTCATGAGCGAACTCGACTGCTGGTTTCAGCAGGACGTCCACTCGTGTGTCGCTGATGGCCTCGGAAGCGCCTTCGGTCCCGGTACTGAGAACGTTCTCGCGATGTTCATCGTCGCAGGCGTTATCATCCCCATCTACGCCAAGACCGGCGACTACGTCCTGCCCGCGACGCTTCTCGTCCTCATCTCGGGCTTCGCTGCGACGTTGCTTCCCGGTATCATCGCCTCGATCGCATGGACGGTCATCTTCATGACGCTCGTCGTCTCGTTGTTTGCCGCACTCTTCCAGACGGTGGTACAATGAGCATCTCGAACCTCCGCGATGGATTCTCTCTTGGTGAGGACCTCGACGAGAAACAACTCGCCGCGCACGTCTTCATCATGGTCAACCTTCTCTGCAACGGGCTCATGGCCGCACCCATCGCCCTTGACGCACCTGGTGTCCTCACACGCGTCGGGATCTACTTCGCGCTGGGATTCAACGGCATGGTCCTCCTCACGCTCTTCGCCCGCGAGGTGCCGCGATGACCCGCCTCTCGAACCTGCTGACGCCATCGGTCCCCCTCCACGAACTCACCCACGCTGCTGCGGCCTACCCGTGGGCAGACATCGACATCTCTCTCGATGGTACTGATTCACGAGTAACGATGGACTGGAACGACGACGCACCCGTCTGGGCGATTCGCGTCGCGCATCTCGCACCGACACTCGTAGGGCTCGGCATCGCCATGCTCCTGGTCGTCATCTTCGGCGTCCCGAGTGTCTCGGGTCTCGCCGGGCTCGCACTCTACGACCTCGGGCTGCTCGTGATACTCTTCGTCAACTGGGTCGTCTACGCCTTCCCGAGTTACGCCGATAGACACCCGTTCGGTTAGCGTCCGCCCCCGAGAATCCCGACTTTTCTGAAGACGGTGTCGATGGCGTTCGTGAGGTAGTCGAGTGCGAGGAACACTCCGACGATTGCCGTTGCAACAGCAGACGTCCAGAAAACGAATAACGCGACTTTGTCAGTGGTCTCTGAGAAAATGATCGCGTCCGTGATTGTTTGGTACTGGACACCGAGTAGTGGGAATGCCTTGGCGATTATTCCGGCAAAGATTGAGGCGACGATTCCGATTCCAATGACGGCGCTGAGTGCAAGCCAGTACAGAATCAGCATCGAGAGGGCTATTCCCGTCACCTCATCGACGAGCGGGAGGTCGTGGAACCGATGATTCAGCCCCTTTCTCATATCAATATCACTGAGTGAAGACTTGATAATCGTTCTGCCGTCTGATAACTTTCGTACGTGTCTTTACTTTCACTCTGCTTGCCGACTATTCAAAACATTGTCTCACGAATGATATCGGCATGATACGCGATGCACGGGCACTCCGGGATAGCTTCGTCCCGGCTGACCTGGAACATCGAAACGCCGAAATCGGGCACCTCTCGTCGTTACTGAAGCCAATCGAAGGCGGCGAAGCCGGGTCGGACATCCTCATCACCGGACCCTCCGGTGCGGGGAAGACGACCCTTGCTCGGTTCGTGGCGAACGAACTCGAACGTGCGACACTCGATGTCCGAACCGCCTACGTGAACTGCCTATCGAATTCGACGAACGCCGCTGTTCTCCACACGCTCATGCGTGACGCCGGCCTCGGACTCGACTTCGACCGAGCGTCGACGCCGGTTCACGAATATCTCACTCGAATCGACGACCGAAACGAGCAGTTCGTTATCGTCCTCGACGAGGTCGACGTCCTCGAAGACCCGTCGCTCATCGCGATGCTCTACGACATCGACAACGTCACCACGATGATGATCTGTGTCTCCGAAGACGCGTTTCTCTCTACGCTCGACATGCGCGTCGAGTCACGCGTTCGCGCCGCGGCGTCGGTCGTCCTCGAAAAGTACCGGGACGACGAACTCGCGGATATCATCCGCGCCCGCGTCGACCACGGTCTCGTTCCCGGCGCTGTCGACGAGGCGACAATCAAGCATATTGCAGATCGCGCAGCTGGCGACGCTCGGCTCGCGATTACCAAACTTCGACGGGCGGCCCAGCTTGCAGACCTGCAAGAACTCGATGCACTCAGTCCGGGTCTCGTCGATGACGTCGCTGATGGTGCCGCGGGAGAAGTCCACGAGCGGAACGTCGAACGCCTCTCGACGCACAAGCGACTTCTCTACGACATCGTCAAACGCTACGGTGAGGTCTCGTCTACGGACCTCCACGCAGCGTACGAAGAGCACATCTCCGCGCCAAAATCGAAGGCGACCCGTCGCCGCTATCTCGGTGCGCTCGAACGGTACCGACTCATCGAACAAGAGGGGGCGACGCGGGGGACTCGGTATCGACTCGTTGAGCCGTAGTCTCACGACGCTGCTGCGGCTGTGTCGTTGTTCTCCATGTCGAATGGAAGGTTAATGACTAACTCATCAAACCAGACGACTGGTCGCTTACTCTGGCCCTCTTGCTCGAAGAAGATGACACCCAATCGAGCGAGACGGTTGAGTTCTTCGTGGACGTTCTTCACGTCACGGTTGACTACGCGGGCCGTCTCGTTGATGCTGGATGGTTCTTCTCGACGGATAGCTTTGATGAGGTCAAGCGTTCGCGGAGTTAGCGTAGCCATCAGGTCATCATAGCTTGTGAATGAAATCGTCGGTGTGGAGTCTACAGAGTCGCCATCTGCGAGAGCGGTGAGACTCTCGGTAACGTCCTCTTCGAACTCTCGGTCCGATTTTACTGTAACGACGAGTGTCGATTCGGCTTCGAGTAGTTCGCGTTCCATCGGGTGCAGCGGTGGCACAGTATCTGACATTGGGACCTCCCTCGGATGGCCTCACTTGAGTTCAAACTCCGATTTCGGTATCTCGCTCCAGAACCGCTCCCAGAGTTCGACGATTCCGGGGAACTCGATGATCTCTGGGTCAGGGTTCGGCGCGACGTGGAGTTCGTGGCCTTTTGTGTCTTCGTGTGAGTTATCGTACCGACGAATCGTTCCATCCTTGAGAGTGCGCTCAGAGTCTGGTTGTATCGCACCGTAGTGGAGCTTGTAGGCCCACCCAGATGGGTACGCATCATCTGAGGTTCGCATGCAGAACACTCGAACCACAGTTCAGTCGGGGTATTTTTCCCCTCTGCTCACACCATCAAGGTCGTCGTCGGTCAGCGAGGCCATCCTCAGCCATTGGTACGTAGACCAATGGCATAACTCTATCCATTGGTCTGAGTACCAATAGTAGTGGGAACGATTGATTCGCTCATCGCGCTAATCGACAGACTGCGCGAGGATTCGTTCATTCGCTCATTTTCGCTCATTCGAGAGAAGAGAAGCGAGAGCGTCCAAAAACCAGAGAATAGAACGTCGAATTTCGATGATTCGCTCACCACCCTGCAAACCGTTTATATCCAATTCTCATCGGCTCGGGTATGTCGACGACGATTGGTAGTGGACCGAACGGAACCAGCAGAAACCTTCGGCTGCTGAGTGGTGTCGAAGTTCGAATCGAAATCACCTCGGACGCGGATTATGCGGCCCGCCTTGACGTTCATCACGAGGGGCAACGCTGGGTCTACGGTATCGATTCGAATCAGCGTGCGACGTTCATCGATGTGTTCAACGGAAAAGGTCGGAGCGACGATCCTGACGAGCCGGACTGGATGCGCGAAGTTTTCGTGCAGCTGGAGGTCGATTGGGAGTGACAACCCAATCAGATTTCGGGTGGTTCGAACTCCTCGTTCAGATACGAGATCCCTTGATCAGTTATACGATAGTACCCACCCTGCTCGCGGACGAGTTCAACCAAACCCGCATCCTCGAGCATTGGGAGGCGTCTTTTCACGGTCGAATACGAGATGTCGATTCCGCTCAATTCGAAATTGACCATGATCGCTTTCTTACTGAGTGCCAGACGTCCCTGAGCCAGAAGCTCAAGGATTTTGTCGTCATTTCCGGTCATCCATCTGGCACGGCGTCGCATTCAGCCGAACAGTCTCCAAGTGCTCACATAACAGCATTGGACTTGTCATGGGCTAGACTATTATTAGTTCTTTCTGAACAAATATTTGGTCAATCTTTATATGATAGAGGGGTTATGTGGGAAGTGACGACTCTCTCCGGATGCTACTCGTTCGGGCAAAAGCCCGGACCCCTGTATCAGCAGGAGCCCGGTAGGAGGTCGTCACCCCAGATGACGACCAAATCAGCACTCTCGCGGGTGCGAAATAAGTCCCGCGACACGACTAGTGCAACGTCTTCGAACTGCCCAGCGTGTGCCACGCCCATTGAGGGGTTCGCCGCGAGTGGGCCCGCCAGTCGTACGGTTGAACCGTGCGGTTGTACCCTACCGAACGTCCGCGCGAGCGATATCGTGCGGGAGGACTAACACCATGAGTTACAACAACCTCGATACGCTCCTCGCGTTCCTTCGTGAGGACCTCGACCCCGGACAAGACCGCATCTACTACGCGAAGAACATCTCGAACAGGACTGACATCGATGGGAAAGAGGTCGGCTACTGGTTCTCCCGTGCTATCGGTCTGTACCCGCAGTGGGACCCCGTCGAGTTTGACGGCCTCGAAGTCGAACGCTACCGTCCGGAGACGAAGGCGACACGATGGCGAGTGACTCGTCTTGAGCAGGATGTGAGGCTCGTTGCCGATGGTGGTGTTCGGTGGCTCGACCTGACCGGCTTCCAGCAGCAACTCGTCAAGGCCGTCATCGAGTTCGAGAACGAGGAGGGCAAGTCGCCGTACGGCGTCCAAGTGAAGCGGTCACTAAGTGAGTGGTACGGTCACGAAGTCAGCAACGCTCAGGTCTACCCGAATATCGATGACCTCGTTGAGATGGGCGTTCTGGACCGGGAGCCGCTCGACAAGCGAACGAACGCGGTTCAGTCGACTCCGCTGGCGCGCCAGATGCTCGCTGGAGAGGTTGAACACATGGCTCACGTTGCCGGGCTCGAACTAACTGAGGCTGTTGCTGATGGTGGTGAAGAACGGTGAGTCAGACGCCAGACGACAGTTGGGAGTCGCCAGTCCCCGACGCACAGGCGGCCGCCGGTGCTGACGAGATGCACGTCTCGCTCGATATGGAGTCGACCACTTCGAATGGCGGGATGACCGCGGATATCTCCGACCGGGTCAACCGGCTCTACGTCGAGTCGACGACCGACCGAGTTGTCTTCGAAGTCTGTGAAGAGTTCGACACGGTGCGCGCCTCGACGACGATGACGCCAGACCAAGCCGAAGCGATTGGCATTGGTCTGATGCAGGCCGCGGCACGCGCATCTCGTGGGCGCGAGGGCGTCGTCATCAAGAAGTACAATCTCGCTGGAGTCGAACGTGGCGACGGTATCGAGACTGACGGGAGTGGAGAAGAGAACCCACTCGACGATCTCCTCGTCGATGCGCAAGAGCAGAAAGAACAGTTCAACGAAGCCCGAGAACGGTTGCAGTCGGTTCGAGAGAAACTGAAGCTGTTCGTCCAGCAGCTCCGCGAAGACGGAACGTTGGACGACGACGATGCAGAGGAGATCTACGGGCACATCTCTGACGGCCAGTACGGCAAAGCCCGAGGGGCGATTTCAGAAGCGCTCTCGAAGAAGGAACTGGAATTCGATGACGACGACAAGGACCTCTTCGCGCGGAACTTCTCCGAATCGTGGGAGGAGCACGTCGAGGCTGTCGAGCAGGTGCGGACAGCACTCCTCAATTTCTCCCGCGACCTGAGCCGAGAGGACCTCGTCGATTTCCTCTACGGCAAACACTCCGGCTTGAACAAAGGAGACATCCGCGCCGTCTTCGACGCGTTCGATGAGGTCGAGCGGACCGGACTCGGCGTCAACCAGATGGCGCGCGTTCTCGCGTCGTACAACCGCGACCTCAACATCCAGCCAACGGAGGAGGTTCTAAAGGCCATCAAACAGGAGGCCGACAGATGACGCCGGCGATCACGTCGCTGCAGGACGCCCTCGACGGTGCGAACCACGAGCGCAGTCGCGAACTCATCCGCGAGGCACTCCAGTACGAAGAGATTCACATCAACGAGTGGCTCCAGACGGTCAGCGGCCTCGAAGGCGTCCGACACATCGAGTGTGACCGCGACGGCTCCGAAATCGTCTGGTTCGACCCAGACGCCGACTTCGCCATCGAGGCGACGCTCGAACTCGCACAGAAATTTGGATGGTCGATTAAATCGGTGAGCTTCCACGCTCGCTCGATCTCCTTCGATAGACCGGAGGTTAGTCTCGAATGACTAACCGTCGCTTGACTGACCGTGTCGACGGCACGATGATTGTGCAATGTCCGAGCGACCCTGACCATGTCGCGTTCGAGATTGAGGTCGCCTGCAGCGAGACGAAGCCCTCGGAGATGTTCTCCCTGGAAAAGTGTCCTGACTGCGGGTCGGATCTCTCTACTATCGAATCAGTCACTCCTACGGAGGTGCTCTGAGACGATGAGTGACCTCGAACCACTCTCGCCCGCTGATGCGATGGAGATGTGGCTCACTCGACAACGGTCGGAGAAGGCCGACCAGACGGTTCAGAGCTACTACTATCGAGTCAACCAGTTCATTGAATGGTGCGACGAGAACGGCGTCAAGAATCTCAATACGCTCACGACACGCGATATCTTCAGATTCGACACTGAGTTGCGAGAACGCGACTTGTCTCAGTCAACGCTGAAGAATCGATTCGGGACGCTGAAGCTGTTTCTGTCTTTCTGCGAGGACCTGAACGCCGTTGAGGAGGGACTGGTCAAAGCTATCGAGATCCCGAGTCTGCTGAAGGACGAGCGGGTGAACAAAGAGAAACTCGCATCGGGTCGAGCTGAAGGGGTTCTCGACAACCTCGCCAAGTATCGATTTGCATCTCGCGAGCACGCGATGTTCGCCCTTGCTTGGCACACGACTGTCCGTGTTGGTGCCCTTCGAGCGCTTGATGTCGGGGACTGCTACCTCGATGATGACGACCTGGACCGTCTTCGACACTACCCCGAGGTTGGTGAAGAGGAGTTCGAGGAAATCGTCGAGGCTGTGGATACGCCGTTTGTCTATTTCCGGCATCGGGAGCAGACGCCTCTGAAGAACAAGTTCGAGGGACAGCGTCCCGTTGCTATTTCGGATGAAGTTGCTGAGGTTTTGGACGCGTTCATCCGGGTGAATCGGGTTCCAGTGACCGATGACCATGACCGAGCCCCTCTCTTCTCAACCGAGAAGGGAGAGAATCGGATGAGTCGGGGTGCGATTCGACGCGTTTTCAATATCATCACCCAACCTTGCCGTTTCGACGAACCGTGTCCGCATGGTCGGGACGTCCAGACTTGCGAGGCTCGAGAACACGGACTTGAGCAGCGGTGCCCATCTGCCCGCTCACCACATCGGGTTCGGACGGGGGCGATCACGCACCACCGTGACGAGGGGTGGCCGCCTGAGGTGCTGTCGGAGCGCGCGAACGCGACTCCTGAAGTCATCCGACAGCACTACGACCATCCTGATTTGCTCAAGCGGATGCAGTCACGACGGGCGTTCCTCGAAGAGCGTACTGAACAGGAGGACGATGATGAATGAGATTTCTACGCGTAGAACTCGGATTCTTCACCTCAGCGGTCCCACTTCTTACTTTCATGGGTTGAAATCACCAGCAGTACAAGCTCTCTCTGTACATTTTGCATTAGATAGCAGGTCGAAAATAAAAAACTGCTTAAAAACCCCTTCTGACGGGTGGTTTGCGTGACCCGCGAGTGCCCCACGTGCGGTCACGAGTCAGAGAAACTGTTCCGCTGTGAGCGTTGCGGGCGCGACCTCGTCGGAGGCGACCGCCGGTGAGCGACGACACCAGTGAGGTCGTCGCGGAGTTCTCCGTCCTCGACGATGCAGACCTCGTCACTTCGAACGACGAGGACACCATCGAGTCCGCAGTTGACAACGGCTACGAGCCCGGTTCGACCGTCGACGACGAGCCGGTCGACGTCGAGTTCGAGATGCCGGAGTTCGTTGCCGTCTGTCGGTACTGCCAGACGAGCTTCGAGACCGAAGCGGCCGCGCTCGAACACGAGTGGAACTGCGACCTGGAGCCGACCGGTGAGTGTCGCTTCTGTGGCGACGCGCACATCCGGAAGGACGTTCGCGAGGATCACTTCTACGCCTGCGCGGAAGCCGAGCAGCACGAACGCTGTCAGAAGCGTGGCGTCCGGGCGCGGACGATGCGTGGACAGGACTCGACGACCGCCGTCTCGGGACTTCGGAAGTTCCTCTTCCCACAGCCACACGAGTTCTCGGCGTACCTGAAGTGGGACGACGCGCTGTCGACCTACTTCGGACTCGTCTCGCTGTACAAAATGCACGACTTCGAAGAGTACGGGAACCTTCGCGCCGGTATCGAGTTCGGTGGCGAAGAGTGGAACGTCGAGTTTGGCTACGCCGACAACCCCGGTCTCGCGACTCCGGACGATAGTACCGACCTCGGTCGGTGGGACTGGCGACTTGAGGACGTTCCTGAGTTCCTCATCCGCGTCTACCCCGCGGCCTACCAGTCGTTCAAGGACGCGAAGGACGAGAACCGCAAGCGCGCGTACTTCCGTGTTCGTCCGCGGTGGCCGGGAATCACCTCCAAGAGCGGGAAGAATATCCCGAACCCGCACAACATCCTCGGCGTCGACGTCGAGACGCGCGGGAGCTACTTCGAGTTCGACCAGTACCCGAGCGTCTTGTTCGAGGCACTACGCGAGCTTCGCGAGCGACAAGAGGAGTTCGGATGGAACTCGTTCACGGGCGTCGACTACCAGGCGCTCCATCCCGACGAGATACACGAGTCGTCGAACGTTACTGATGCCGAGCTGTACGTCCGCGCGAAGAAGGGCGAGACCGGTCGGGTGTTCGCACTCGACGGGACGCTTCACCGCATCGCACTCATCCTCGGCGGCGAGCGTAGCGGCTACTCGAAGACTGTTCGCGACGACCGCGTCTGCGAAGGCTGGTATCACACGTCCACAGTCTGCGCGATGCGCGCCGCCGAGATCGTCGGTGGTCACGAACTCCCGAAGGAGTTCAAGCACTACCACGTGAAGAACCCGGACGCTGTCGCTGGAACACCGCTGAAGAACCCGAAGATCGGCGTCTCCTATCAGAACTCGCTGTACGATGATACCCTCCGGTTCGACGACGTCGACCAGCTCCACAAGGAACTCGACGAGGCTCTGCTGAACGTTCTGAACTGGTCCGACCTCCCAGTGACGCCTGACCACCAGATGTACGTCGCGGACGACTACTTCGCCGTTGAGGGCGAGGCACGAATGGCGAAGGTCGTCGACAACCCGCTGCCGCGTATCGCTCAACAGCAGGACCACGAGATTCGGAAGTTCGCGGTCGCGGGGAACATGAACGAGACCGACGTTGCGCTCGTTGACGAACTGGTGACCGACGGTGGAAACGTCTCACCTGCTGACCTCGCGGACCGAATCGGGAAGGACATCAGTACGGTCTACAGCGCGCTGAAGCGACTCGGTGAGCTGGTGATCCACGAGTACGGACACGTCGAACTGGCTTCGAAGCACATCGCCAACGGGATCGTCGAACACATCGAGTCGGCCAAGCGAACCGTCGAGTGTACCCTCGAGGAAGCCGCGGCCGATATCATCCGTGCGGACACCTATGGCGAGAGCGACGACCCGTGGTCTCATTGGCTCCGCCATTGGGTCCGCAACCGGAAGGACGGCGAGTACCGCGAACGTCTCGAACTGGCTCCGCAGAAGTCGCGCTCAGAGATCCAGCGTCTTATCCGGTCGGGTGTCAACGCCTGGTCGCGGGTGACTGGAAATCCACAGATAGAGTTCGCTCGTGAGTTCGAGATCGAGGCGACCGCGCTCGATACATCGAAGCGGGTCGTCTTCCAACTCCACGAACTGAAGAGCCTCTTCGGTTCGAACGTGGTCAAGCTCGCCAGATAGCGTACGACTCCTGAGTGGCGACACTACCCGTTCGGTGAGAAATCGGCTCCTTTTGCAGCTTTTTCAGGGTTGTATCAGATGTAATTTTCCAGCTGTCGATTTACCCGGACAGCGACCGCGACCGCAGGCACTCCGAATTTGGGGGTACCCCCCAATTCTCCGTTAGATGTGTGGCTAAAGAGCCACACTCCAAGATTACCGGAGTCTCCTCCGGAGACTCCAGATGAAACAGATGAAACGGGGGTCGCCGCGCCTACTCGGCGCGGCTTCTATCTCAATATGTAGTTACTGACTATTCAAGAACAAGTTTATGTCCCTGAAATTCAGATATTTGGACAGAATGGAGAATAATAACTCAGCACCCGGGGCAAGCAGTTCAAACAGTAGGCTGACTGAGCGCCAACGACACGTATTGATAGGCTCGTCTGTCGTGTTCTTTGTATCACTCGGCGTACTCATCCCTGCATTCGGCCTTTTATTCGGATGGATATTCACTCTCGGTGGCGGCCTCTTGGGAGGTGCTGCGATAGGTTACTTACGGAAAAGTGGAGGTCGCGACGGTGCAAAATACGGCCTTGTTGTTGGGTTAATTGGTGGTATTCCATCATCACTTATCGGTGTCATTGGCGGGTCAATTCTCAATGCAGCACTAATATCATCCTCATCAGGAGGAGATAGTGGTACTGCGGGAAGCCTGCTCATTTTCGCAATCATCGGATTAATTTCGGGTCTATTTCTGAAAGTACTCGGTGGGTTCGTGGGTGGGGGTTTGGTTGGTTGGTTCTTAGACGAAAACGCATAGAGTGCGATCTATTTTGACCAAAACCAGAAGAATCTAAGATACCAGTACTTGGTCTGGTAGATTCACGATGAATCCGTCTGTGCCTGTGCACGTCTTCGCACAGACAAACCCCAAGACGAGTAATTAGTAGGTGTTCTGTAGCTCGGTTCGCATTTATGGTCGTTTATCATTCCACTCTGGTGGCTGGCCATGCTTCTCAACGTGTCTATCATAATGATTCTGTTCTGCTTTTCTTGCGCTTGAGAGGAACCCCAGTTTCTTGAACCGGTAGAAGGTCGGGTTTCGTTTCTCAAGATGCTCAAGAAGACGGCGACGGAGGTTGCTAGATCTCCCGACATATTTTATCTCGCCGAACATCTTGAGCTCGTAGACTCCCTTCTTTTTAGGTGCGTTTGATTTGATATGCTGTTCCGTTGCCTTACTCCATTTCTTGTCGATTGGCATGATTTCTCTCCTTATGATTGTTTCTCTCGGGAGGCAGTCAGACAAACTCACTGGATAGTAATAAGCATAAACAGAGCGGAGTGTGAGTGAAAACTAGTTCGTCACAGTCCAGATTAGATAATCAGTCTCGAGGAGATGGCACCACGAAAATTCTGCTCGCTTTTATTTTTTAACAGTGCACGGCCGTTGGACCTATTCCAATAGCAGATGTGCCATGGCCCTCGAAGTCACATGGTCTGGCACGGGACCGAGGTAGTTCCGACGGAACGTCTCGCGCCCGGAATCGGTCATCGCCCATCCACCCCACGCCATCGTCAACTCCTCAGCGATAGGCACGCCCTCGAACGCGAGTGAGTAGAACGTGTCTGTCGCCCACGTCCGTCGGAGATCGTGCATCCCGAGGTCGTGCCACCGGTCATCGTCGAGGTCGTCGGCCAGCTGCTCACGAGCATCAACAACCCAGTCCCGCAGCGAGCGAGTCGAGACATCGATGACCGACTCGTCGGTACGCATCCGCGCTGCGGACTTCAGGTACTTCACGCGCTCGCGAAGAGACTTCGATACTGGAGTGTCTCGTCCGCCGGTTTTCCCGTCAGGAATCTCCAACCTCCACTTTCCCTGGTCGTCGATCGGCTTGAAGTGTCGCGGTTCGACGTTCCGCACCTCGTCGCTGCGGAGACCGTGAAGCGCGAGGTCGAGGGCAATACGTCGACGTGGGTACTCGTCCTCGACGAGGGTGAGGAGTTTCTGTTGTTCGTCTTGGGAGAGCCACAGTCGCTTTCCCGACTTCGATGGATATGGGCGTCGCTGCATGGTTCCAGTTCTGGTAGATAGCTCTGTTTCCCGGAACCTTAGCTAGTTCGGCCGGGTCTATTTGTCCGGAAAAGACGTCGATTACGCGTCGTTGAGGGTGCAGTTGGTTACGAGAATAGGTGATTCTCGGAACTTGTGAATGCCATCAACGTTCTCGAACTAGACGATTCTCGGAACAACTCGCACCAAAGAACAGCGCCATCGCGGCTTGGTGCGCCATCGCTCGCAGGAGGCCAACCAGCATCGCCGGGCCACTGCACGTCAATTCATCCAGCGCCTCGAGAACACGTGTCGTCGGTGTCATCGGTATCCAAGCGCTTCCAGTTGTTCTGTGACATCAGCCGGTGACGCTTTCGACACCATCTCACCGGGAGTGTATCCGCCAGTGTCGCTCGCTTCGAGTTCGACCCATGGCACGCGTTTCAGCGACGGAACCCACGAGTTCCGTGGGTGTCCGTAGACGCCGAACTCTCCAACTGCGTTCGCGTGGTCAGACGAGACGACTACCGTCCCGTCGACATTCTCGACCAAGAGCCGAACGTCGTCGAGCACGAGTTCGAGGTTCCGTCGATATGCAGACCAGAACTCATCGAACGAACGCTCACCGTCTCGGAGTTGCATCCACGGGGATTTGACGCCGGTCTCGACGCTGGTCTTGCCGATATCGTTCTGGTCAGGGTAGCCATCCGACCAATCGCAATCGACGAACGGAACGTGCGGCTGCATGAACCAGACAATTATCCGGTCCTGGTCGCCAGCACGAGACTGTCGAATCGCGGCATCAGTCACCGACCGAGGCAGAATCGTTCCGTGGTCGTCATCCCACGAGTGTCTCCACACCTCGTTGACGGTGAACCACTCCTCGCTGTCGATGTCACGAGAGAATGGATTCGCCGTCACTAGTGCGGTTCGCGACATCTCGTCACGATATCGTGGTCGCGTCATCCGCTCGACGAACTCCGCTGACATCGACGCCGGACTCACATGAGTGTCGACATCCGGGATCCAGTCAGTCTCGTCAGCGACCTCGGTCATCAAGTCGAACCGGCACGCGTCGAGGAGAACCAGAATGTCCCAGTCGCCACGCTCCCAGTGAGGAACACCATAGTTCACGCGCCCACCAACGCGCCGGCCAACGCCGTTGACGATTTCGCCAACTGTGGTCTCGAAGGCTTTCGACGGCGGATGTCGCTCGAAGTCGGAGCGCACCTGAGCGAGGAAGTCCGACACCGTCATTTCTCGTCCTCCAGTTTGTCGAGAATCGCCTCAGTATCGCGCTTCAGAGGGCTTCTTGCGGCCCTCTGCGATTGCGTTTGGTTGAACGATTGCTCGCTCGGCAGAACCACCGCGTAGTCGAACAGCATCCACACCGACAGCGACGAAACAGCCACACCGATGAACACGACGAAGCTTCCGAAGACTTCGCGAATCACCGGCGTCGTCGACCAAGCTGCAGACATCGCCGAGAGCATCGTGATGAGCTGCGTCACCATCCCAGACCGCTGGAACAGCACTTTTGCACCACCGAGACGGATCACGCCGCTCTCGAGCTGGGGCAGCAGTCGAGAACTCATTTGTCGCACCTCCGGAACACAGCAGTCAATTCACCAGCGTAGCATCGACTTGACGCCCAATCTGGCCACCGTTGTGCTGCGAGTCGCAGCAGCGGAGATGCTGGGGACAGCGGACCACCAAGCCAAACGTCGACCTCGCGGTGCACAAGTTCCAGCGGGATATCCGGGTCCCACTGTCTTCGATGCGCCCGCGAGAACTGTTCAGGAGTTCGCCACGTCCACCGTGGAGCGACGTGGTCAGAGTCAGTGTCGAAGTTCGAACCCAGCGGGACCGTGATGCGCAGAATCCCGTTTGGTCGCAGTGCCTTCGCCGCCTCAACGAAGAACGCCGTCCGGTCTTCCAGGTGCTCAACGACGTGGTGCGCCTCAATCACTCGCACATCATCCGACGCGAAGTCCCACGGCTTGGTTAGGTCAGCCACCACGTCCGGGTCAGCGTCTTCGTTTACGTCGACATTTGTCCAGCCATCTCGGTAGTCGGGTCCACTCCCGAGATGGAGATACTCAGCGCTTCTCTCTGTCAGGCTCATTGTTCATCACCACCATCTGCTGCGAGCCTCCGCGTTGGTAACGGCGGCTCGACGGACGTCTCGATTTGCGAGTCTTCGACCGCTTCGTTCACGATAGAACGCATCTGACGTCTGAATCGCTCCACCGAGAACTGTTGCGCGAACCTCTCGATATCGTGCTCAGTCGCAGTGACGCCCTCCGACTCGAATCGCTCTATCGCGTCGACGAGGTTGTCGACGCCGCGGTCGAAGAGAACTCCGTTCACGCCATCGATGATTTGGTGGCGAGTGAAGCCTTCACGAACACCGATAACTGGCGTCCCCGCGGCCATCGATTCGACTGGGACCATCCCGAAGTCCTCGTTGTCCGCTGCGAAGAGCGTCGCTTTCGCTCCACTCACCAGACGGCACAGTTCGTCCCACTCGACGAATCCACGGAACTCGACTGTTGGCCCCGCTATCTCTTCGAGACGCTCGCGTTCCGGACCATCACCACCGACAATCAGCTTCGTCCCCGTTCGGTTGCACGCGCGAACAATCTCGTCGATGTTCTTGTTGTCGAACATCCGGGACCACGTCACAACGTAGTCGCCAGTCTCATCGTCATGTCGAGACCAGCCCTCGACATCGATTGGAGGGTACACCACGTCGACGTCGTCAGCATCCACGTCCCAGTATCGAACAATCCGGCGCTTCACGAGGTCGCTGTTCGCGACCAATCGGTCCGCGTACTTCCCTTCTGGATGGAGCGTCCTCGCAGCCTTCGTGTAGATGTGTTTGGCAAGACCGTGGGTCTCCTCAGAGTCCGCCCACATGTCGTAAGGCGTCCGTTGAGGTGAGTGCACGTAACTGACGACCGTCTGCGTGTCACGCGGCACGAACCAACCGGGATTGTTCCCGCTCGTCACGATCACGTCGAAGTCACGCAGCTCAACCACATCCGTCCACGCGAACTGATAGAACGCGTCTCTGATGAACGCAGACCGTCTGATGAGTTGGCCCAGGACTCCATCACCAAACAAGTCGTGAAGCTCGACGTCCGGCGCGGTCGCATCCCTGTTGACGAACCCGGCGTAGACTGGTGCGTCGAACGTCCGTGCGAGTTCGTCCGAAACCATCTCGCCGCCCCCGCGCTGCGGATAGTGCTCGTGAGCGATGGCAATCTTCATCGCACACCACCGTAGGACCTCGCGAGCGCCGCGCCAGCCGGGCGTACACGCGATGAAACGCCGAAGGACCGCCGAAAGCCACGACCCGACGAACCGCCACTTGCGTATCTCAAGTTAATATAAACACAAGGGTGTGGGGGGGTGGGTGGGTGCCCCGACACTCTACATGACATCCAGATCCGCCTCCCGTACGACGTATTTCTTGATCTGCTTCGACTCGTCCTCGCTCACGCCGTAGTCCATCTTCAACAGAGCACGGTCGAAGTACTCGCCACCCGACGCCTCACTAATGTACTCCTCAACGCGGCCCTCGTCGAGAATCTCTTTTGCCACCTGCACCGGCGAGAGCTGCTCCGCCTCGGCTTCCTTCGACTCCGCCCGTACCTTCTCCAGCAAGTCGTCGATGAGGTCGTCAGTGAACTCTCCCTTTGTCGACTCGTACTCCTCCACGAGATCGGGTGTCGGGAGCTGAAACTTCATCCACTTGTGCCGGCGAAGCACACCATCGTCGCCGATCATCCGATGGTACTTCTTGTACATCTTTCCCGTCTCGTTGTTCGTCTGGATGTACTTCCACCGTGCCTTGCTGATGCCGGCTGACTCGTCCTTGCCGACCATAATCCCGAGGTGATGGAACCGACGCTGAACGTGCGAGTCGATGAGGTCGAAGTCAGGCGCGGTCATAATCGCGCCGTTGTTTCGATGTCGCCACGTCTGCGTTAGAGCGTCTAAGACCTGATTGGCGACCGTGTACCAATTCCGGTTCCCCGCGGCGACACCCGCTTCTTCGAGCACGATAATCGCACCCTCTGGGAGGTCACTCGCAGCGATTTCGAGGAACTCCTCAACGGAGTACGTCACACGATGCGGCCCGAACGTCGGGTCAAGTGCCTCCGCGAGTCGGAGTGCCGCGTAAGACTTCCCGTCCCCAGTCTCCCCGGCTAAAAAGCACATCCAGTTCTCGTTGTACACGTTCATCCGCGGCCATATCTTGCGTCGGAGAATCAGGTTCTCGCGAACTCGGTCGGGCATCTCCGACCAGTGGCTTGAGAGATTCTTAGGAGGTACGTGCGACTGCATCCGGTCGACGATCTCCGGCTCGATCTGTGAACTCATACGACTTCACCCTCCGCGTCCTGAAGTTCGATAGACGGCTTGAACCCGAGTTTCGTCGCCGCGTCGTCGAGGACACCCGCGATATCCATCAACTGTCGTACGTCGAGGACGACCTGTTGCGTCGTCTGTTCCTCCCGCACTCCGCGCATCGTTGAGCGGGTTTCCACGACTGTCTCGGTCGCATCCTCCAGTTCGTCGAGACGTTCGAGACCTCGATATGGGATGTCTCTGACTTCGACTGGTGCCACACCTTGTTTCTCGTAAATCGTCATCGCCTCGTCTTGCGACACCTCGATTTCCTGCCCGTCAATCTCGAAGACGTACTCTCGTCCGGCGGTCCAGCTTGGCGACAGTACCACGGAAGACCACCACTCTTTGATGATGCCCTCGGTCCGAAGTGGACGGAGCGCTCGGTAGTACTCCAGAACCCGATTCTGGAAATCGCCTCGGAGAGACCGCGGAACTATCGACATCCGCAACCGGGCGTCTTGGACCTCCGAGCGCTTCTGATGGCACCGAACCTGTGCGTCTTCGATGATACGCTCACGGACCGTCTTCGACCGCAAGTCATCCGATTTAGACATCACAGTCACCGTCAGGAATCGTGATGACAATCGAATCGGCGAGCGTGTGGACCACGAGGGGCTGCTGTTTCTCGAGTTCAAGCCACTCCGCTGCGTAGCTCGTGAGATTGATGTTCATCGAACTCCCCGTCTGCTGGATATTCCGAACCTCGCTGTTGAGCGACACAGAGTCGAGGTTGCCGGACTCGATGTGTTGAGCGAGTTTCTTCAGCTCAAGCGACTGTCGAACACCCATCTGAGACGTACACTCCGCGATTACAGACTCTATTTGCCGTGTCTGACCACTATTCTGGATTGCCATAGCGGCCGTACTAGAGAATCTGCATTAAGTCTCTACACGAGGATAGCCATGGTGGCTATCCGGCTGGATATCCACCGGAGACCCGCTCTATTACCCCATTCGTGACAGTATATTCCGGAGACATATCATCTCTGCAAAAGAGGGCACGTGTATGTCTGCATGTGCAGGCCACCCCGCCGCTGGGTTCCGCCTGGGGCCGGGTGCCAACGTCGACGACGACCACGCTATCGAAGTGGCGGTCGAGGAACCGTTCACCAACCCAATCGAGGAGTTCGTCCACGGACGTGGCGGGTTCTCCGGTCAAGCGCTCAACCGCGGTCTCGAAGCCGCACAGCGCCTCGGCATCGAACCCAAACAGGAGCACTTCACGGAGGACGCGACGACCACCGCCCGCATCTCCGGCTCGATCATGATGGTCTCCCAGGCCATCATCGTCGCCGTCGTCGCCCTCATCGTCCTCGGGTCGCTCTACTCGACCGAAATCGTCGCGAACCCGACGTACAACAACACCTGGACGTCGATGTTCGACACGTTCGCTAACTACGGCGAGACGGCGTTCATCCTCATCGGCGTCGGCCTGATCGCCGCGGGTGCGAGCGTCGCGCTCGGATTCTTCGGCGGCATGGGCGGTGGTATGGGCGGCGGCCGGTAAAACCGACATCTCACCACCTACGCACCGATTTTCCACCGCTCATCACCCAACTCAAGAGCCATGACTAACGCAATCGTCACGTTCACCGCCATCGCCGTCGTCGGTGTCTTTGCCATCGCTACTTTCGGCACCTCCTACATCGAGAGCGCCGAAGCCCAAGCGACCACGGAAGGCATCTCCCTCGACGACGCCGGTCGTCTGGTCGAGGCATCCGACATCGCCGTCGACTTCGGCGCGAACGTCACCGTCACGCACAACGGATCGACCCTCACGGAAGGGGTTGATTACCGTTTCAACGAATCGACCGGGGAACTCGAACGACTCGAAAACGCCACCGTCTCCAACGGGACGCAGGTCAACATCAGCTACCAGTTCGAGGCCCCAGACCAAACCACCCGCGACGTGAACCGCGGGCTCGGAGCGATTAGCATCCCGGTGCCGCTTCTCGCTCTCATCGCCGCTGTATTCGTCATCTGGGGGTTCCTCGGATGATACTCGTCGCACACCAGTTGGCCCTCGGTCTCCTCGGTACGCTCGCGCTCTTCGGCGCGCTCGTCTTCCGCGGCCACGACTCCGAGGCGATCTGGGCACTGCTCGGCCTCGTCGTCTGGGGCGCTCTGGCGCTCACCAGCGGGAACGTCGCCGTGTTCAACGAATCGACCGGCGAGTTCGTCTCACTCGGCTCGCCTACCATCCAGTTCGTGTGTCTCAGTGCGGCCGCCGTGAGTGCTATCGCACTCTACGGAGCCGTCTTCCACACCGCCACTAACGAGAGGGCTCGCGCATGATGGGTCGCGACTCCCAGCCCGATCCCGGCGAGCTTCAGGCGCGCGAACTCGACGAGCGCGCCGCGCAAGATCTCGAACGAACCGCGGTCAACCGCGGCGTCTCGAATGGCCCGGTCGTCGACCCCATGCACGACATGGAGCCCGAGGACCTTCTCGACCGTCTCCTCGAAGCCGACGTCGAATCCAACGAGTACGAAGAACTCGTCTCGCTCATCCAGCCGTACCTCTCGCCGAGTGAGATGCTCGCCGACCACGACGAGGAGTACTACGACGCCCGGTCCCGGCGACTCCTCAACGAGAACCTCCGCGACCGCATCGTCCGCGGCCGCGAGTACCCAGACCTCTGTACTGGCGTCTTTCGGCAGGTCGCACAGGAGGTCAACGGCGACTCGTTCAGCGGCGTCCGGAGAGACCTCGCGGACCACGAGAAAGAGGCTATCCGCACGGTCATCGACGACGTTCGAACCGACCGCCAGTCGCTCGGTGACGGCCGGCTTCTCGAAGCAATCACCGAAACACACGTCTCCAGCGAACGGCGCGACCCCGACGGTGACACGCAGTCCGGTGGTCGAGTCAGCAGTATCCTCCCGTGGTAATCCATGACTGACAAGAATCCAAAATCAAACGATACCGACCCGCTCGAACCGGACGAACCAGAGTTGTTCGCGAACACTCGAACGAAGCTCGACGAGGAATCAGAAGACCACAAAATCGCGCGGAAAGCCGGCGACGCCAGCGGCGGCCTCGTCTACAATTTCTTCCGCGGTTGGTGGGTCTTCTGGGTCTCGTTTTGGCTCAAAGTTCTTCGATTCGTCCCGAGGACGAACAAACTCGGAGACAAAGTCATCGACGCCGGCTACAAGCTCAAGCTCAAAACGACCGGTGCCGACACCATCACGCACGTCATCTACGGTGACGGCGTCATCGCACCGCGCGCGTCTTCGTGGCACACGACCGAGAACGAGTTCCGTAGCGAGAACGACGAGCGCTTCAAAACCGACGAGCAGGGCATTCCGTACCGGATGCTCGGGAAGTACCCCGTCGCGTGGGCGCTCGGGAAGTACGCTGAGACGACCGACCCAATCGAGGCGTTCATGGGTGGCCAGCGTCGCCGTGGGGAGTTCGAGCCGACCGCCACGACCGACGGTGGAACCGACGTCGCAATCCACGCCGAGGTCGCCGATGACGAATACGACGGCCGGGTCATCTCCTTCCGCGACGGCTACCGCCTGTTCGGTAGCAAGGTCACACAGGAGGACATGAGCCTCCAGGGGACGCGTGCGAAGCTCGCCGAACTCGACTGGTCCCGAAAAGAACAGCTCTATCTCGTACTCGTCGGTCTCGGAGGCGTCGCACTCGGTCTCTTCGGACCCGCGCTCGCCGCGAGTATCGCAGGGAGCGCATCCGGCACTGGCGGCGGAATCAACGTCCTTCCGTTCATGATTAACGCCGGTCTCGGAGGTGTGTTCTGATGCCGCTCCCCGGTGGAGGAGACACAGATGACCGTGAGGCGAAACGGCGCGCTGAGGAAGACATCCGTGACGCTCGCGACCGCGCTCGGGATGACAACGACAGCTCCTCCTCTTCCTCACGCTCGTCATCATCGAACGACGATGGTAGGGGTTCGTCGGTCGACCGCTCGCGAGATCGCGACCGACAGGTCGTCGAACAACGGAAATCCCAGCGTCGAGGTGACCGATACCAATCGGGTTCGTCGTCATCCGGCACATCGTCCTCTGGCTCGTCATCGTCTGGGCGCTCCAGCAGTCGCTCGTCCAGAGACCGTGACTCGGTTAGTGACCGCGAAGCAGCCACTCGATACAAGCGAGAAGTCCGCGAGACGAAACAGCAGAACCAACGACGCCAGAAGCAAGACGCGCCGATGGTGGCCGACGACTTCGGCGGCCGGGGCGAGCCCATTACCCGCGCCGAAGCGAGGCGTCGTGCGAGACTCCGGGGCAAGAAACAGAAACTCAGACAGCGCGTCGTCGACCAGACGGCCGGCCTCGATAACCCTCGGAACGTCCGAGTCCGACGCGACGGCAACAAGCTCGTCGCCTCGCTCACACCCGTCGGTCAGCAAAACGTCCGCGAGTATCAGGTCGAACAACAGCGGAACGCACGAGCGCGCGAACAGCGACTCCCCGAGAAGCTTGGTCGGGAATCATCCGACAGCGTGACTGACCGAGCGCAGGACATCGACGCCGAACTCACCAAGGACGCCAGCGGCGACATCTCCACGGTCCAGCGGGAGAAGGCACGCCGCGACATCGCCGACAAAGTCGACGTCGACCCCGACCGAGTCAAGATTGTCGGGCAGACGGACGGCGGCGGCTTCCGCGCGCGTATCCAGGAGCAACCCAAACGCGAAGAGCAGTTCGGTGATATCGACTGGTCGTTCGGCTTCGGCGACCCCGACAAAGACGAAGTCGAGGGTGGCCTCCGAAGCGCCGCCGACGAGGTCGACAAGGCCACGAGAAAGGTCGTTGAGATCAACGACAAGTACGGCCCACCCGCAGCGATTGGGGCGACCTATGACGCGGTTCGAGAGTACGTCCCCGAACCCGTTGATGACGTCGTTGCCGGACCAGACGGCGAGACCTTCGGCGAAGAGTTCGCCAGCGGTGCTGTCGAAGGCGCTGTCCAACTCGCCAACGTTCCGCAGACGGCTGTTGGTCTCATGGAAATCGGTGAAACGGGGAAGTACATCGTGGCCGGCGACGAGGGGACTGACGGGGTTGTAGACCTCAGTACAGACACCTCCGCGGCCGTGATGGGCGCAGGCTGGAAGGCAGCCCAAGAAGCAAACGACGCTTTTTGGAAGAATCCCGGACGGACCTCGGGCGCTGTCGTCGGGTCACTCGCTGTGTCTGCCGGGGGATTTGCGGCGGCGGCGAAGGTCGGTGGGAAGACCGGCGCGGCCGCTCGCGTCGCGGTTCAACCCGGTGAAGAGGCTGCGAGTTACGTTGCGACGCGCGCTCTCGAGCAGACGGCAAGGGGTCAGCGCATCCTTGACGCGATCCCCGGTGGTCGCATCGACAACGAGGAGATTGCGATGGCTGCCGCGTCCAAAGCGAAGCCAGCCACCTCGAAACTCGTCCGTGGTATCCGACGCACCAAATACGACGCTGTCCGTCGGTTCGAAGTAGAAGGCAAGCGCGCGAAACAGTTCCTCGCCGGTGAACGGGGGCAACTCGAACTCTCCGGTCCGAGCGGGCGGCAGACTGTCGAAGTCGATGACTCTCCCGGTCGGATGTCGCCCGAACTCGACCGCGCCGACGCCCGCGAACAGGACCTCGACCAGACGCAGTATGAACTGCGTCGGTTTGCCCAGGAAGAGCGCGATGCCGAGCAGGTCCTCTTGGAGGACGCCGGACAGCCGACCTCGACGCCGACGCAGGCCACGCGCGCCGACCAATTGACTGTCGACCCAGACGAACTCGAAGCTCGCCGTCTCGAAACTGAGAGACGCTTCCGCGAAGCCTACAGCGTCGGTGGCCGCTCCAGTCGAGGTCGTCGTCAACTTCGAGACGGAAGTCGCCTCAGCGGACAGGAGTGGCCGACTCGTGAGGCGAGACAGATGCGGCAACAAGCCGAAGCATCCAGTTTCGAAGCTGATGCGGCTCGAACCAGGCGGAGAAAAGCCACTGGGGCTGAAATCGCGACCGGAGAAGAACTCGCGCGCCAACAGCAGCGGGAGTTCGAGCGCGCACAGGCAGACCTCGCACAGCGTCTCGGTCTCGACACTCGGGGCGATACTCGACAGGATACGTGGCAACCCACAGACGTTCGTCTCGACCAGCGGTTCGAGACTGGCTTCGAGACCGAGACGGAACGTGCGACCGAGTTCGAGAGTGAGATTGGGCGTGCCGGGACCGAATACGAATACGAACCGGTCCAGATGTCCACAGGAACTGAAGTCGAACGCGAATTCGAACAAGCTCGCAGACGCTTCGAGACCGAGTTCGAGCGGGAGCGAGAGCGCCAACAGTCCTTCGGAAATCGGAACCCCAGCAACGCGTTCGCGGTCGATATGAGCGCGTGGGAGAACAGTTGGCGAACTGGCATCGCCGACATCGACAAGCTCTGGAAAGAGCGCTTCGGAGGTCTCTGATGGCGACCTTCGGGTTCTACATCAAGGCGGCGCTGACGCTCTTCCTCTCGGTGTACGTTCAGGACATCCTCCAGACGGTGACCGAACCAATGCTCGGTCCCGCCTGTGGGCCATCACGGGTTTCCCAGCCCGTCGTCGAGGGTGCGCAGAACTGCCTCTACGTCACGCAGGCCGTGACGTGGCTCGTTGCACTCGTCATCGTCGGTCTCTTCGTGACTGGACTCACCCGTGGTGCGCTCCTCGGTGGTGTCAGTCCGTGAGCCCTCGAGTACTCATCTTCGTGGCAGTCGGTATCGTCCAGATTGCCGGACTCGTGTTGTTCCTCAACACCGCCGGTGCGGAGGTTTTCCACGTCGCGGAGAGTATGACGTTCCTCCAGCCGACATGGGTCTGGGGACCGATTCAGAACTTAGAGACGCTGAGCTACTTCCTCATCGTCCCGATATTCATTGTCGACTACCTTGTGTACGCGGCCATCGCTGGCGTGACACGGGAGAAACAACAGGTCGCTCAGTACCGGAGGGGTCGGCTGTGAGGACTAAGCTCACGCGCAGATTATCAATCCTCGCAGTTATGTTCGCGGTCTATCTCGCCGTTAGTGCCGCTCCGGTCAGCGCAGCTCATATCGCAGTCGTCTCGTCAAACTCGACTGCGACCGAGCTTGGTTCGGCGACGTTAACCAACGCGGAGGTTATCGACAGTCTCGATAGTGTCGATCATGATGTCTCTCGACCCTCTGCTGTCGCACGATGGAACTTCGATGCTGGATCTGGGTCAACTGCGATTGACGACGTTGGTAACCGTCATCTCACACTCTCTGGAGCATCGTGGACATCCAACGGCGTCGCACTTGATCCGGGTGACGACCTCGTCTCCAGCGATGTTGTCTCAACTCCAACCACGGTCTCGATGGTCATCAATCCAAACCCATCGTCAAGCTCGACCCAACAACTCGTGGGCAACGGATTCGACTATGCGGGAGATTCCGGCTGGCAGCTCAAAATCGACAGCAATCGAGAGTTGTCTGTGTTTTATGGCAACACTCTTGTTTTGGTCACGGACCCAGTCATCAATCCAAACGCTCGGAATCAGGTCGGTTTGACCATTGAGTCAGATGGCACGGTCAGAGTCTACCACAACGGCACGCTCGTCAAATCCGGAGGGGGGACGCTTGAGCCAGCCAACACAAACCAAGGTCTCGTCGTTGGAGGGAACGATTTCCACGGAGAGGTTGTCGACCTTGCGATGCATAGCTCACCATTGTCTCCGGGGTTGCAGACTCGACATGAACGCCACCCAGTAACAAAGTTCACCGCACCCGCAACCGACCGTTGGGCATTCGATCGTGGGTCTGGAGAGATCAAATCGGACGAAGGGAAAACATCGACAGTTGGGTTCGGAGAGTTTGATGACGGAGTTGTTGGGTCTGCGATTAATTTCGACCCAACCCTTGATGGTAATTCGACAAGTCTTGGAGACTACGGCAGCGCCCAAACGTATTCCGTCTCGTTTTATCTCCGACCAGACGCAGTTGACACGAGCAGCGAGAATGACTATCGTCGGATATTATCAACGTCCGGCCTCGAGAACTTCGTCGTTCTTGAGGAGGGTCAAACACTCTCGCATCGGGTTCCCGGCGTTGCTGAGTCCACATTCAAGGCCGGGTCTGTCCCGATTGATGCGTGGTCCTTCGTCACGATGCGTTACAATGGGTCCCATCGCAGCATCTGGGTTAATGGGTCACTCGCAGCATCTGACCCGGTGACGTCTGGAACTGCTAATCTCGATGGCGTCGAATTGGCACCACCAGGGGCGGCAAACCGAAATAACGATCTCAATGCGAGTGTCGATGAGCTGCGATTCTACCACCGTGCATTGTCGGCGGATGAAATCGCCCGTCTCAGCACACAGCCGGCGTCTGAGATTCCGCAGACATCGACGTATTCCACCTCACATTCCGTGACAAATTCGGTTAGCGGGTTCACCGACCTCACGCTCAAAAACGCGACCGCGACTGTCACGTGGCGAACTGGCTCGGGAGCCGTCCTCAACCAATCGACGTTCTCGACGAGCGGCAACCACACGCTCACGTGGTCTGAGTCGAGCGCTGACAACGTCGACATCGACGTCGAGTTCAGCCCGACTGGCCCGCATCATATTGCCCGCCTCAATGCAGAGGGTGTTCGTTCTAACACATCATCCCCATCTGTCATTGGTCTCTCTCCAAACACAACAAGCACAACTGTCGACCAAGTCCCAGTCCCACTATCTCTGACTGTCGACGACAGCGATTTCTCAACAGCACAAGGGGACACCGTCACGGTCGAATGGTCTGTTGACGGCTCAGAAATTGCATCACAGACCATTTCGTCATCTCAAGAGGTCACCGCATACGCAGGTGGACTACAAGCAGGCACTCATGATTGGAGTGTCCGACTCGTCGATGAGTTCGGGAACGAGGTCACCAGCGACACAGCAAGCTTTGCAATCCCCTCAGGCGTCACGATACGGAACGTCTCGACTGGTGAGAAGATCAATGACACCGTCGATATCAAAGCCAAGCTATACTCGGGTGAACTCATCTTCGAAAAGACGACCAATGATGGTACTATCGACCTCACCGGCATCAATGCAGACCGTGGCTACATTATCGAAGTCAGTGCGGATGGATACGTTACCCGCACAATCGCCATCAAGAGCGTTTTCGACCAGTCTTCACTTTATCTCCTCCCGGAGAACACGAGTACGGTATATCAGGAACTAACTCTTAACGACCTCACTGGTGAGTTCGAAGGATCAAATACTGTTCTCTATGTGGAGCGACCAATTGAGACGAACGGCACCATTGAGTGGCAAGTCGTCTCGGGAGACTATTTCGGCAGCGACCAAATCTATAAAACCGAATTAGAGAAAGACCAACGCTACCGTCTCGTGATAGAGAACGACGACGGTGACCGTCGCGAACTTGGCGCGTACGTCCCAACAAAAAATTCGTCTGCTACGCTTGAAGTCGGCCAAATTCGGTGGCAAGCCCCCAAGGGTGAGACCTATCAGTGGCATGCCTATATCGACGAACGAAACTCGTCACTCGTTGTTGCATTTGACGACAGCGAAAAACAAACAACCAGTCTCAAAATCATCGTCCACGAGCGTGGCGATGATTCTGAGATCCTCTTTGAGTCGTCTGCGACCAACCTCTCGACGTTCAAGCGCACGCAACCACTCAGTCAGTCTCAACTTGAACAGGACTGGGCCGTGGACATCACCCTCGAACGAAACAACCAGACGATCACCATCAAGGAGCCCATCTCGTCAGCCGCCTCGATCCGGACGCCCGTCCCTATCGATTCTCGATGGGCGACGCTCGCCGGACTCGTCCTTCTCGTCGCACTTTCGGCCGCGTTCCCCTCGACACTGTCGAGAGTTGGCGCGGTTGCTGTTGTCTCCGTCGCCACGGGCATCACGTGGCTCGGCTGGGTCGACATCCCGATGAGTGTCATCGGGCTCTCCGGCGCAGTCGCGCTACTCGGGCTCGCCGCCTCCTTCAACTCCTACTAATGAAAGTCACAGTCCCAATGCTGTTCGTCATCTGCTTCGCCGTCGCTGGCGGCCTCATGGCCGGGTCCGGTTTCAACGACGCCGTTGGAATCGACAAAGCGACTGGTCTCCAGGATGATGCCGACCAGCTATCCGAAGACGCATCGTCGTACCGTGCTGACCGCGGCGGCTCAGTCGAGTCCTACCTCGGGTTCACCACGCAGGCGACTGGCGCAATCGTTGGAGCGCTGAAATGGAGCCTCATGCTTCCGATCGCCCTCCAAAACGTCGGGTTTCCTGCGTGGTTCGCCGGTCCCATCGGCGTCCCGATTCAGTTCGTGAACTACATCGGCGTCTGGCAAATCATCCGGGGGATGCGTATCTCATGAGCGAACTCGACTGCTGGTTTCAGCAGGACGTCCACTCGTGTGTCGCTGATGGCCTCGGAAGCGCCTTCGGTCCCGGTACTGAGAACGTTCTCGCGATGTTCATCGTCGCAGGCGTTATCATCCCCATCTACGCCAAGACCGGCGACTACGTCCTGCCCGCGACGCTTCTCGTCCTCATCTCGGGCTTCGCTGCGACGTTGCTTCCCGGTATCATCGCCTCGATCGCATGGACGGTCATCTTCATGACGCTCGTCGTCTCGTTGTTTGCCGCACTCTTCCAGACGGTGGTACAATGAGCATCTCGAACCTCCGCGATGGATTCTCTCTTGGTGAGGACCTCGACGAGAAACAACTCGCCGCGCACGTCTTCATCATGGTCAACCTTCTCTGCAACGGGCTCATGGCCGCACCCATCGCCCTTGACGCACCTGGTGTCCTCACACGCGTCGGGATCTACTTCGCGCTGGGATTCAACGGCATGGTCCTCCTCACGCTCTTCGCCCGCGAGGTGCCGCGATGACCCGCCTCTCGAACCTGCTGACGCCATCGGTCCCCCTCCACGAACTCACCCACGCTGCTGCGGCCTACCCGTGGGCAGACATCGACATCTCTCTCGATGGTACTGATTCACGAGTAACGATGGACTGGAACGACGACGCACCCGTCTGGGCGATTCGCGTCGCGCATCTCGCACCGACACTCGTAGGGCTCGGCATCGCCATGCTCCTGGTCGTCATCTTCGGCGTCCCGAGTGTCTCGGGTCTCGCCGGGCTCGCACTCTACGACCTCGGGCTGCTCGTGATACTCTTCGTCAACTGGGTCGTCTACGCCTTCCCGAGTTACGCCGATAGACACCCGTTCGGTTAGCGTCCGCCCCCGAGAATCCCGACTTTTCTGAAGACGGTGTCGATGGCGTTCGTGAGGTAGTCGAGTGCGAGGAACACTCCGACGATTGCCGTTGCAACAGCAGACGTCCAGAAAACGAATAACGCGACTTTGTCAGTGGTCTCTGAGAAAATGATCGCGTCCGTGATTGTTTGGTACTGGACACCGAGTAGTGGGAATGCCTTGGCGATTATTCCGGCAAAGATTGAGGCGACGATTCCGATTCCAATGACGGCGCTGAGTGCAAGCCAGTACAGAATCAGCATCGAGAGGGCTATTCCCGTCACCTCATCGACGAGCGGGAGGTCGTGGAACCGATGATTCAGCCCCTTTCTCATATCAATATCACTGAGTGAAGACTTGATAATCGTTCTGCCGTCTGATAACTTTCGTACGTGTCTTTACTTTCACTCTGCTTGCCGACTATTCAAAACATTGTCTCACGAATGATATCGGCATGATACGCGATGCACGGGCACTCCGGGATAGCTTCGTCCCGGCTGACCTGGAACATCGAAACGCCGAAATCGGGCACCTCTCGTCGTTACTGAAGCCAATCGAAGGCGGCGAAGCCGGGTCGGACATCCTCATCACCGGACCCTCCGGTGCGGGGAAGACGACCCTTGCTCGGTTCGTGGCGAACGAACTCGAACGTGCGACACTCGATGTCCGAACCGCCTACGTGAACTGCCTATCGAATTCGACGAACGCCGCTGTTCTCCACACGCTCATGCGTGACGCCGGCCTCGGACTCGACTTCGACCGAGCGTCGACGCCGGTTCACGAATATCTCACTCGAATCGACGACCGAAACGAGCAGTTCGTTATCGTCCTCGACGAGGTCGACGTCCTCGAAGACCCGTCGCTCATCGCGATGCTCTACGACATCGACAACGTCACCACGATGATGATCTGTGTCTCCGAAGACGCGTTTCTCTCTACGCTCGACATGCGCGTCGAGTCACGCGTTCGCGCCGCGGCGTCGGTCGTCCTCGAAAAGTACCGGGACGACGAACTCGCGGATATCATCCGCGCCCGCGTCGACCACGGTCTCGTTCCCGGCGCTGTCGACGAGGCGACAATCAAGCATATTGCAGATCGCGCAGCTGGCGACGCTCGGCTCGCGATTACCAAACTTCGACGGGCGGCCCAGCTTGCAGACCTGCAAGAACTCGATGCACTCAGTCCGGGTCTCGTCGATGACGTCGCTGATGGTGCCGCGGGAGAAGTCCACGAGCGGAACGTCGAACGCCTCTCGACGCACAAGCGACTTCTCTACGACATCGTCAAACGCTACGGTGAGGTCTCGTCTACGGACCTCCACGCAGCGTACGAAGAGCACATCTCCGCGCCAAAATCGAAGGCGACCCGTCGCCGCTATCTCGGTGCGCTCGAACGGTACCGACTCATCGAACAAGAGGGGGCGACGCGGGGGACTCGGTATCGACTCGTTGAGCCGTAGTCTCACGACGCTGCTGCGGCTGTGTCGTTGTTCTCCATGTCGAATGGAAGGTTAATGACTAACTCATCAAACCAGACGACTGGTCGCTTACTCTGGCCCTCTTGCTCGAAGAAGATGACACCCAATCGAGCGAGACGGTTGAGTTCTTCGTGGACGTTCTTCACGTCACGGTTGACTACGCGGGCCGTCTCGTTGATGCTGGATGGTTCTTCTCGACGGATAGCTTTGATGAGGTCAAGCGTTCGCGGAGTTAGCGTAGCCATCAGGTCATCATAGCTTGTGAATGAAATCGTCGGTGTGGAGTCTACAGAGTCGCCATCTGCGAGAGCGGTGAGACTCTCGGTAACGTCCTCTTCGAACTCTCGGTCCGATTTTACTGTAACGACGAGTGTCGATTCGGCTTCGAGTAGTTCGCGTTCCATCGGGTGCAGCGGTGGCACAGTATCTGACATTGGGACCTCCCTCGGATGGCCTCACTTGAGTTCAAACTCCGATTTCGGTATCTCGCTCCAGAACCGCTCCCAGAGTTCGACGATTCCGGGGAACTCGATGATCTCTGGGTCAGGGTTCGGCGCGACGTGGAGTTCGTGGCCTTTTGTGTCTTCGTGTGAGTTATCGTACCGACGAATCGTTCCATCCTTGAGAGTGCGCTCAGAGTCTGGTTGTATCGCACCGTAGTGGAGCTTGTAGGCCCACCCAGATGGGTACGCATCATCTGAGGTTCGCATGCAGAACACTCGAACCACAGTTCAGTCGGGGTATTTTTCCCCTCTGCTCACACCATCAAGGTCGTCGTCGGTCAGCGAGGCCATCCTCAGCCATTGGTACGTAGACCAATGGCATAACTCTATCCATTGGTCTGAGTACCAATAGTAGTGGGAACGATTGATTCGCTCATCGCGCTAATCGACAGACTGCGCGAGGATTCGTTCATTCGCTCATTTTCGCTCATTCGAGAGAAGAGAAGCGAGAGCGTCCAAAAACCAGAGAATAGAACGTCGAATTTCGATGATTCGCTCACCACCCTGCAAACCGTTTATATCCAATTCTCATCGGCTCGGGTATGTCGACGACGATTGGTAGTGGACCGAACGGAACCAGCAGAAACCTTCGGCTGCTGAGTGGTGTCGAAGTTCGAATCGAAATCACCTCGGACGCGGATTATGCGGCCCGCCTTGACGTTCATCACGAGGGGCAACGCTGGGTCTACGGTATCGATTCGAATCAGCGTGCGACGTTCATCGATGTGTTCAACGGAAAAGGTCGGAGCGACGATCCTGACGAGCCGGACTGGATGCGCGAAGTTTTCGTGCAGCTGGAGGTCGATTGGGAGTGACAACCCAATCAGATTTCGGGTGGTTCGAACTCCTCGTTCAGATACGAGATCCCTTGATCAGTTATACGATAGTACCCACCCTGCTCGCGGACGAGTTCAACCAAACCCGCATCCTCGAGCATTGGGAGGCGTCTTTTCACGGTCGAATACGAGATGTCGATTCCGCTCAATTCGAAATTGACCATGATCGCTTTCTTACTGAGTGCCAGACGTCCCTGAGCCAGAAGCTCAAGGATTTTGTCGTCATTTCCGGTCATCCATCTGGCACGGCGTCGCATTCAGCCGAACAGTCTCCAAGTGCTCACATAACAGCATTGGACTTGTCATGGGCTAGACTATTATTAGTTCTTTCTGAACAAATATTTGGTCAATCTTTATATGATAGAGGGGTTATGTGGGAAGTGACGACTCTCTCCGGATGCTACTCGTTCGGGCAAAAGCCCGGACCCCTGTATCAGCAGGAGCCCGGTAGGAGGTCGTCACCCCAGATGACGACCAAATCAGCACTCTCGCGGGTGCGAAATAAGTCCCGCGACACGACTAGTGCAACGTCTTCGAACTGCCCAGCGTGTGCCACGCCCATTGAGGGGTTCGCCGCGAGTGGGCCCGCCAGTCGTACGGTTGAACCGTGCGGTTGTACCCTACCGAACGTCCGCGCGAGCGATATCGTGCGGGAGGACTAACACCATGAGTTACAACAACCTCGATACGCTCCTCGCGTTCCTTCGTGAGGACCTCGACCCCGGACAAGACCGCATCTACTACGCGAAGAACATCTCGAACAGGACTGACATCGATGGGAAAGAGGTCGGCTACTGGTTCTCCCGTGCTATCGGTCTGTACCCGCAGTGGGACCCCGTCGAGTTTGACGGCCTCGAAGTCGAACGCTACCGTCCGGAGACGAAGGCGACACGATGGCGAGTGACTCGTCTTGAGCAGGATGTGAGGCTCGTTGCCGATGGTGGTGTTCGGTGGCTCGACCTGACCGGCTTCCAGCAGCAACTCGTCAAGGCCGTCATCGAGTTCGAGAACGAGGAGGGCAAGTCGCCGTACGGCGTCCAAGTGAAGCGGTCACTAAGTGAGTGGTACGGTCACGAAGTCAGCAACGCTCAGGTCTACCCGAATATCGATGACCTCGTTGAGATGGGCGTTCTGGACCGGGAGCCGCTCGACAAGCGAACGAACGCGGTTCAGTCGACTCCGCTGGCGCGCCAGATGCTCGCTGGAGAGGTTGAACACATGGCTCACGTTGCCGGGCTCGAACTAACTGAGGCTGTTGCTGATGGTGGTGAAGAACGGTGAGTCAGACGCCAGACGACAGTTGGGAGTCGCCAGTCCCCGACGCACAGGCGGCCGCCGGTGCTGACGAGATGCACGTCTCGCTCGATATGGAGTCGACCACTTCGAATGGCGGGATGACCGCGGATATCTCCGACCGGGTCAACCGGCTCTACGTCGAGTCGACGACCGACCGAGTTGTCTTCGAAGTCTGTGAAGAGTTCGACACGGTGCGCGCCTCGACGACGATGACGCCAGACCAAGCCGAAGCGATTGGCATTGGTCTGATGCAGGCCGCGGCACGCGCATCTCGTGGGCGCGAGGGCGTCGTCATCAAGAAGTACAATCTCGCTGGAGTCGAACGTGGCGACGGTATCGAGACTGACGGGAGTGGAGAAGAGAACCCACTCGACGATCTCCTCGTCGATGCGCAAGAGCAGAAAGAACAGTTCAACGAAGCCCGAGAACGGTTGCAGTCGGTTCGAGAGAAACTGAAGCTGTTCGTCCAGCAGCTCCGCGAAGACGGAACGTTGGACGACGACGATGCAGAGGAGATCTACGGGCACATCTCTGACGGCCAGTACGGCAAAGCCCGAGGGGCGATTTCAGAAGCGCTCTCGAAGAAGGAACTGGAATTCGATGACGACGACAAGGACCTCTTCGCGCGGAACTTCTCCGAATCGTGGGAGGAGCACGTCGAGGCTGTCGAGCAGGTGCGGACAGCACTCCTCAATTTCTCCCGCGACCTGAGCCGAGAGGACCTCGTCGATTTCCTCTACGGCAAACACTCCGGCTTGAACAAAGGAGACATCCGCGCCGTCTTCGACGCGTTCGATGAGGTCGAGCGGACCGGACTCGGCGTCAACCAGATGGCGCGCGTTCTCGCGTCGTACAACCGCGACCTCAACATCCAGCCAACGGAGGAGGTTCTAAAGGCCATCAAACAGGAGGCCGACAGATGACGCCGGCGATCACGTCGCTGCAGGACGCCCTCGACGGTGCGAACCACGAGCGCAGTCGCGAACTCATCCGCGAGGCACTCCAGTACGAAGAGATTCACATCAACGAGTGGCTCCAGACGGTCAGCGGCCTCGAAGGCGTCCGACACATCGAGTGTGACCGCGACGGCTCCGAAATCGTCTGGTTCGACCCAGACGCCGACTTCGCCATCGAGGCGACGCTCGAACTCGCACAGAAATTTGGATGGTCGATTAAATCGGTGAGCTTCCACGCTCGCTCGATCTCCTTCGATAGACCGGAGGTTAGTCTCGAATGACTAACCGTCGCTTGACTGACCGTGTCGACGGCACGATGATTGTGCAATGTCCGAGCGACCCTGACCATGTCGCGTTCGAGATTGAGGTCGCCTGCAGCGAGACGAAGCCCTCGGAGATGTTCTCCCTGGAAAAGTGTCCTGACTGCGGGTCGGATCTCTCTACTATCGAATCAGTCACTCCTACGGAGGTGCTCTGAGACGATGAGTGACCTCGAACCACTCTCGCCCGCTGATGCGATGGAGATGTGGCTCACTCGACAACGGTCGGAGAAGGCCGACCAGACGGTTCAGAGCTACTACTATCGAGTCAACCAGTTCATTGAATGGTGCGACGAGAACGGCGTCAAGAATCTCAATACGCTCACGACACGCGATATCTTCAGATTCGACACTGAGTTGCGAGAACGCGACTTGTCTCAGTCAACGCTGAAGAATCGATTCGGGACGCTGAAGCTGTTTCTGTCTTTCTGCGAGGACCTGAACGCCGTTGAGGAGGGACTGGTCAAAGCTATCGAGATCCCGAGTCTGCTGAAGGACGAGCGGGTGAACAAAGAGAAACTCGCATCGGGTCGAGCTGAAGGGGTTCTCGACAACCTCGCCAAGTATCGATTTGCATCTCGCGAGCACGCGATGTTCGCCCTTGCTTGGCACACGACTGTCCGTGTTGGTGCCCTTCGAGCGCTTGATGTCGGGGACTGCTACCTCGATGATGACGACCTGGACCGTCTTCGACACTACCCCGAGGTTGGTGAAGAGGAGTTCGAGGAAATCGTCGAGGCTGTGGATACGCCGTTTGTCTATTTCCGGCATCGGGAGCAGACGCCTCTGAAGAACAAGTTCGAGGGACAGCGTCCCGTTGCTATTTCGGATGAAGTTGCTGAGGTTTTGGACGCGTTCATCCGGGTGAATCGGGTTCCAGTGACCGATGACCATGACCGAGCCCCTCTCTTCTCAACCGAGAAGGGAGAGAATCGGATGAGTCGGGGTGCGATTCGACGCGTTTTCAATATCATCACCCAACCTTGCCGTTTCGACGAACCGTGTCCGCATGGTCGGGACGTCCAGACTTGCGAGGCTCGAGAACACGGACTTGAGCAGCGGTGCCCATCTGCCCGCTCACCACATCGGGTTCGGACGGGGGCGATCACGCACCACCGTGACGAGGGGTGGCCGCCTGAGGTGCTGTCGGAGCGCGCGAACGCGACTCCTGAAGTCATCCGACAGCACTACGACCATCCTGATTTGCTCAAGCGGATGCAGTCACGACGGGCGTTCCTCGAAGAGCGTACTGAACAGGAGGACGATGATGAATGAGATTTCTACGCGTAGAACTCGGATTCTTCACCTCAGCGGTCCCATACTTTTGCCGACGCAACACGACGAGCCGTGAGTCCGTCAGGACTCCGGCGAGACCCGCGCGTCGGGTGACGTATGCACGGAGCTGAGCGTCGAGCCCGGAAGTCGCAGCCCGCGAGCGAAGCGAGCGGGACCGTCTTCCGACGTTCGACTCTCAGCGACCCCGTACCACCGTTTTACGTCGTCGACTGTCGCTCACAGAGCGACAGTCTCCTCGCAAAAAGCTGTCCTCGTGAGCGACAGCGAACGAATGCTCGTGAGACGCCTCGCGTCTCACGGTGGACCAAAAACTCCCCGCGAGGGCTCGCTCTGCTCGCCTCGCGGTGCAAGAATCGAGTGCGCCTGTGTTCAGTTTGATCCGGTACTCAAGAACTGTCTCACATTCTCGGGGGATTACAGTCACGCACGACTAAGTCAGAGCTGAAACTAGGGCTCTGTTGAAATCCTCTTGCCGTCTTGCGATTTGTTGAGAGACCAGTTTTCACTGTGATCCACGGAAACTAGCCAGAAAGAGCGCTCTCTCCAATGTCAACGCTGAAGGATTTAAACAGAGCCGAAACTAGCTAAATAGAACACTCTACTGCTGCGAGGAACCCGTTTCCGAACATAACTAACGCAGAGATAGTCAGCAGAGTGGAAAGACCAATCAGAATCGCACCGTCCCGCTGGACGACCGAATTTCCCCGTATCCACTCTTCGTATCCACTCAGAAGCCAATTTTCCACAAAAACCTGTGAGTGCTCTTGGGAAGTGAATATCTGGTCAAGCGTGTCACCAGAGATACCGCCAGTATACTCCACGGTTACATACAGGTACGTTGCCGAGAAGATTGAAAACGTCAGTAGTCCACTCCCTACCTTCGTGAACACGTTTACAAAAGAAACTGCGGTGACGCAAGAGTCAGAGTCGATACCAATAGCAATGGCCGAAATGAGAATACTGGCTAACAGTAGGTTCAACTTGATCAACTGAATCGCGTCTGTTCGCAAATTCTGGATTGAACTGACCTGATGACCAACTACAGTTTGAGCTTCTTCGAGAAGAGTTGAGAGTTCTTGATCGGAATCTACTGTTGGGACAACTCGGACGTTGTCTTGCCCAACTCGCCGGGGCCCATCGCGAATGAGTGTACTGAATAGAATGAGGAACCCACCCGCAACGATACCTAAGGCGGGCCAGTCATACGGAGCAAGCGGGGTGTATATTGGGTGACTTTGAATAACTCCAGATAGTTGAACAAATAAGAGACTAACCAGACCAACAGAGAACAATACCCGCCCAGCTAGTGACATACCTGATTTGAATAATTCCTTAAACCAGGACATGAGATCTAAATGAACATATATACAACGTGTGTGAAAACTCTACTCACCAGCCGCCAGACCTCTTTCGTGATTTCTTGTGTAGCGGACCCAGCTCGCTGTGCGGATTCTTTCGACCTAATGTAAACTCATGGCCTAGACTCGACCGACGTGGACGTTGTTCTAGTTAACTTGTTCTGCCAGCAGTCCACAAGAACCTCACTCCCCGTAGAACAGATACGAAAACGCCAGAAACGCCAGCACCGAGCCGAGGAAGAACGCCAACAACCCCATCGTTCCGCCAGTCCGCGACCCGACGAACACCGCGGAGACGCCTCCCACGAGCGCCGAACCGAGCAGGAGAAACGCGCCGCGTTGCCACTCCTCGACGAACTCGACCACACTCTTTTCAGCCATACAACATTTTTCTCGGCGGCGGACAAAAATCTCGTGGTGACTCTGGGACAAACACGGTGTGACTGTTCGTCACACCCTGCAACAACCACCAAAAAACGGCCGGGAACCGCTACTCAGGTCGAGACGGCATCGCAGGTCCAGCCGGGGTCGCTCCCCGTGCGCCGGATGAGGTCCGCGCGGCACGCCGGACAGTAGTCGGGGACCGTCGTTTCGCCCCGCGGGACATAGACGCCACCGCCGCATTCCACGCACGCATCGGCGACGACTGTCGTGCAGTCAGCACAGAGGTTGAAGTCGTCAACCGTGAGGTCGCGCAGCACTTCGAGCTTTTTGTCCAGGATGTACTCGTCGATAACCGCCTGACAGCTGTGGCACGGCTTCATAGCGATACAGCGTGTCAATTGAGACCATGGCACATATACCTGTCGTCGTAGGTGTCTCTTGTCGCGGAATGTCAGTCGGGGCGGAGGCTCACCGATGCCGGATATGCCACGTTTGCACGCGAGCGACCCTAGCGCGGCCGGTGCGAACGTGTTTCACAGAAATCATAAGTTACTCCATGACGAATTACGTTTGCTGCTGTCAGAGGCACATCAGGGCGACGAGCGGAATCATTCGCCTTCTCCCCATCTATTCTCTCGGCTATCGATTCGAGCCGGCGGTACCGAGAATCGACCGTCCGAGCGGCCTCCAATGGGTCTCCGAGCGGCCTCCGAGGGCCGGCCCAGACCTCAACTCCGCGTTCCCGCGTCGGTTGGACTGTCCCCGTACATCTCAGCGAACAGCGCGCCCGTCGCCCGGTGGACCCCCACGAGAACGACCACGCTCGCGACGATAGTCGCGACCGACTGCGGCGTCGAGAGCAGGCCGAGCGAGACGATGAGCGTCGTCGCGCAGGCCGGCGGGTGGACCGCGTCGAGTTCCACCATTCCCCAACTCGTCGCAGCGACCGAGACCGCCCCGCTCGTGACGAGGCGCAGCGTGTCCGTCGACGCGGCCGAGAGCGACGGGTCGAGCGTCACGCCGGGGGCGACGAGCGCGTAGGCCGCGAAGCCGACGACGGCGCCGACGGCGTGGCCGCCGACGATGCGAGACGAGCGGGAGCGCCCGCCGCGACGGCGGAAGGCGAGGACGAACGCCGTGGGGCCGAGGCTCGGAAAGACGAACGGCTCGCCGGTCGCCCACGCGATGCCGCCGAGTGCGGCGACGAGCAGACCGGCGGAGAGTCCCGTTTCGAGACCGCGTCGAGACATGTGACACGCTCTGTCGACGCGGCGTGAAAACGGTGTCTAACTCTGGACGAATCGAACCGGTTCCGTGGGGCTCGCCGACAGATACCGCGTGCTCCGCACGCCCACGTTGAAGTGCGACCGCGACGACGGACGGGATATGTGCGGAGCCGCGTTTCTCGAAGGCGACCGCGTCGAACTCAGAACCGTCGAGTCGGAGCACGTCGAGTTCCTCCACGAGACGGTCAACGACCCGCGGGTTCGGCGGGGAATCGCCGCCACCGACCCGGTGACGCGGGCGACAGAGCGCGAGTGGGTCGAGTCGCGCGGCGACGGCGACGACATCAACTTCGTCGTCGCGGTCGACGGCGACCCGGTCGGGACTATCGGACTCAAGCCGCCGAACGTCGTCACCGGCGCGGCCGAGGTCGGCTATCTCGTCGCGCCCGACCACTGGGGCAACGGCTACGCGACAGACGCGCTGCGGACGCTCTGCGGCTACGCCTTCGGCGAGCGCCGACTCAACAAACTGTACGCGAACGCCTACGAGACGAACCCGGCGTCGACCCGCGTGCTGGAGAAAGCCGGCTTCGAACGCGAGGGCGTCCACCGGGAACAGGGATTCGTCGACGGCGACCACGTCGACGTGCTTCGATACGGTCGGCTCGCCGACGAGTGGCGAGACGAAGAGAACGTCGGCGACGCCGAACGCGAGTCCGGGAGCGACGCCGACGGGTGGATATAGCCTAAATCCAGCCCTCTTGGGCGAGGAGTTCGCCGTTGAGGACGGACGCACCGGCCGCGCCGCGAATCGTGTTGTGCGCGAGGCAGTTGTACTTCACGCCGCGCTCGGTGGCCTGGATGCCGCCCGCGGAAATCTGCATGCCGTCGCCGCGCTCGCGGTCGAGGCGGGGCTGCGGGCGGAAGTTGTCCTCGAAGACGTGGATGAGCTGTTCGGGCGCGCTCGGGAGGTCGACGCCGGGGTACTCGCGCATCGCGGCCGCGACGTCCTCGGGGGAGGCGTCGTCGGCGAGGTCGGCGAAGACGCTCTCGAGGTGGCCGTCGAGCGTCGGGATGCGGTTACACGAGGCGTTGACCTCCGCGCCGTGGAGCGCGACTTCCGCGCCGTCGAACGAGCCCAGAAGCTTGCGGGACTCCGTCTCCATCTTCTCTTCTTCGCCGCCGATGTGCGGGATGGCGTTGTCGATTATCTCCATCGAGGTGACGCCGTCGTAGCCCGCGCCGGAGACCGCCTGCAGGGTCGTGACGTCGACGCGTTCGAGGCCGAACTGGTCGAGCGCGGCGAGCGTCGGGACCATCGTGATGGTCGAGCAGTTCGGGTTCTTCACGAGCGCGCCGTCCCAGCCGCGCTCGTCGCGCTGGACCTCGATGAGGTCGAGGTGCTCCGGATTGATCTCCGGAATCGTGAGCGGCACGTCGGGTGCCATGCGGTCGTTCGAGGAGTTCGAAGAGACGACGTAGCCCGCCTCGAGGAACTCGGGTTCGACCTCGGCGGCGACCGACGACGGGAGCGACGAAAACAGGAGGTCGATGTCGTCGGGCACGTCCGCGGGGTCGGTGCTGCCGACTTCCATCGCGGCCACGTCGTCCGGGATGGGAGTGTTGACGCGCCACTTCGCGGCCTCGTCGTATCGCTTGCCCGCGCTCGACTCGCTCGCGGTCAGCGCCGCGAGTTCGAACGTCGGGTGGTCTTCGAGGAGTTGGATGAATCGCTGTCCGACTGCGCCGGTTGCACCGAGGATGCCGACTCGTACTGCCATTACCCGTGTCGTAGTGTGGCACACGCATAAGGCCGTTTGGATTTGAACCAGTATTCGCGGCGTATAGTGCCAGAGAAGTGTAATCTCGGCCGTTCCTTCATGGTCGAACACGTAAATCGTCGTCTGTCGAAGCGGGCACCGACGTGCGTTGGTAAAACCGATAGAATAACGTGCGGTTCCCTGAAAGACTACCGCAAATGTTCAGCAAGGTTCTCGTCGCCAACCGAGGCGAGATCGCGGTGCGCGTCATGCGCGCCTGCGAGGAGTTAGGAGTCCGGACCGTCGCCGTCTACAGCGAGGCGGACAAACACGGCGGGCACGTGCGGTACGCCGACGAGGCGTACAACATCGGTCCCGCCCGCGCGGCCGATTCCTACCTCGACCACGAGTCGGTCATCGAGGCCGCACGGAAGGCCGACGCCGACGCCATCCACCCCGGCTACGGCTTCCTCGCGGAGAACGCCGCGTTCGCCCGGAAGGTCGAGGAGTCCGAGTTCAAGTGGGTCGGCCCGTCGGCCGACGCGATGGAGCGCCTCGGCGAGAAGACGAAGGCCCGCGCGCTCATGCAGGACGCCGACGTGCCGGTCGTCCCCGGCACGACCGAGCCCGCCGACTCCGCCGACGACGTCAAGGCCGTCGCCGACGAGTTCGGCTACCCGGTCGCCATCAAGGCCGAAGGCGGCGGCGGCGGCCGCGGCCTGAAGGTCGTCCACTCCGAGGACGAGGTCGACGAGCAGTTCGAGACGGCAAAGCGCGAGGGCGAGGCGTACTTCGACAACGCCTCCGTCTACGTCGAGAAGTACCTCGAAGCGCCGCGCCACATCGAGGTGCAAATTCTCGCCGACGAGCACGGCAACGTCCGCCACCTCGGCGAGCGCGACTGCTCGCTCCAGCGCCGCCACCAGAAGGTCATCGAGGAGGCCCCGTCGCCCGCGCTCTCCGACGACCTGCGCGAGCGCATCGGCGAGGCCGCCCGCCGCGGCGTTCGCGCCGCCGACTACACCAACGCCGGCACCGTAGAGTTCCTCGTCGAGGATAGCGAGTTCTACTTCATGGAGGTCAACACGCGCATCCAGGTCGAACACACCGTCACCGAGGAAGTGACGGGCCTCGACGTGGTGAAGTGGCAACTGCGCGTCGCCGCCGGCGAGGAACTCGACTTCTCGCAGGACGACGTGGAAATCGAGGGGCACTCGATGGAGTTCCGCATCAACGCGGAGGCCCCCGAAAAGGAGTTCGCGCCCGCGACGGGCACGCTCGCGACCTACGACCCGCCGGGCGGCATCGGCGTCCGCATGGACGACGCCGTCCGTCAGGGCGACGAAATCGGTGGCGACTACGACTCGATGATAGCCAAACTCATCGTCACCGCCTCGGACCGCGAGGAGGTTCTCGCCCGCGCCGAGCGCGCGCTCGCCGAGTTCGATATCGAGGGGCTCCGCACGGTCATCCCGTTCCACCGCCTCATGCTCACCGACGAGGCGTTCCGCGAGGGGAGCCACACGACGAAGTACCTCGACGAGGTGCTCGACCCCGACCGCATTCAGGCCGCCGTCGAGCGCTGGTCGCCCGAGGCCGTCGCCGACGATGACGACGACGACGAGGTCACAGAACGAACCTTCACCGTCGAAGTCAACGGCAAGCGCTTCGAGGTCAGCCTCGAAGAGCGCGGCGCGCCCGCCATCCCGGTCGGTAACGCGTCCGCGGGCAAATCCAACTCCTCCGGCCCGCGCAAGCGCCGCGACGACGGCGGGAACGACGACTCCCAGCAGATTATCGAGGGCGACGGCGAGTCCGTCACCGCCGAGATGCAGGGGACCATCCTCTCCGTCGAAGTCGAGGAGGGCGACGAGGTCGAACCCGGCGACACCGTCTGCATCCTCGAAGCCATGAAGATGGAAAACGACGTGGTCGCCGAGCGCGGCGGCACCGTCTCGCAGGTCCTCGTCTCCGAGGGCGACAGCGTCGACATGGGCGACGTGCTGCTCGTCCTCGAATAGTCCCGAGACCTCGGGACCGACGTCCGAACCGCGAACCTCTTTTCCCGTGCGCCGGTATCCACCCGCATGAGCGACACGCGACGCGCCCTCCTCGACGCACTCGCCGAGGGTCCCGTCTCCGGGCCCGACCTCGCCGACCGACTGGGCGTCTCCCGCGCCGCCGTCTGGAAGCACGTCGAGTCACTCCGCGACGAGGGGTTCGGCGTCGAGAGCGCCGGCGACGGCTACGTCGTCACCGACGTGCCGGAGTACGGCGGCCCGGCAATCGAGTACGGCCTCGAAGTCGACTACGACATCGAGTTCCACGAGACGCTCGACTCCTCGAACGTCCGCGCCCGCGAACTCGCCGCCGAGGGCGCGAGCGACGTGGTCGTCGTCGCCCGCGAGCAGACCGCCAGCCGGGGGAGAAAGAACCGCGAGTGGTCCGCGCCCGACGGCGGCGTCTGGATGAGCCTGCTCGTGCGCCCCGACGAACCGCCGGCGTACGCCCCGCTGTACACGCTGGCGATGGCCGTCGCCGTCTGCGACGCGGCGCGCGAGGCCGGGGTGGACGCGAGCATCAAGTGGCCGAACGACGTTATCGTGAGCGAAGCGAACGATAACCCGTCGGGCGCGTCAGCGTCCGACGGTGTCTCCGCGAGCGAAGCGAGCGGAGGTTCACCGGCTCACGCCGGTGGCGTTGCCACGAGCGAAGCGAGTGGCAGTTCGTCTGCGAATGCAGACGGCATTTCCGCGAGCGAAGCGAGCGGAGGTTCGAAGGACTCCGACACGCCTACTGACCGCGGCTACCGAAAGCTCTGCGGCATCCTCACCGAGATGGAAGGCGAGGCCGACCGCGTCTCGTGGCTCGTCATCGGCCCCGGAATCAACGTCAACCTCGACCCCGCGGACCTCCCCGAGGGCGCGACGAGCGTCGCCGCGGAAGCGGGCCCCGTCGAACGCCGCGTGTTCGTCCAGCGGGTGCTCGAACGCTTCGACGAACTGCGCGGCGACATCGACGCCGTCCTCCCGGCGTGGCGCGAGCGGGCGGACACGCTCGGCAGGCGGGTCCGCGTCCACACCGCGAGCGGCGTCATCGAGGGGGAGGCGGTCGATATCGAACACCCCGGCACGCTCGTCGTTCGAACCGACGAGGGCGAAAAACGAGTCCACGCCGGCGACTGCGAACACCTGCGCCCGGCCGACGGCGGGCGCTGAAACCGCGACCGACCCCCGCGCGGCTACGTCGCTATTCTCCGCCGTCGGCGGTCGCCGTCGAATCGGCGGCGGCGTCAGCCTCCACGGGGGAATCCGCGGGCGACTCGGGCGCGGCGTCGTCCGGTACCTCGACGGCGAACTCGTCCGCGTCGTCGCCGCCGCCCTCGATGCGGACGGTCAGGACGGGGACTTTCGACGCCCGGACGACCTTTTCCGCGACCGACCCGAGGAGGAGGCGGTCGATACCGCCGCGGCCGTGGGTTCCCATCACGATGAGGTCGCACCCGCCGCGCTCGGCGAACTCGACGATTTCTCGGCTCGGCGTCCCTTCGAGGACGTGCGTCTCGACGGGGACGCCCTGCGACTCGGCCGCGCGCTCGACCTGGTCGAGCGCCGACTCGGCGTCGGCGCGCAGCATGTCGTCGAGCCCCTCCCACGACGATTCCATCGGGAGCCCCGCGAAGCTCCCGGCGTTCACCACGTACACCCCGTGGAGTTCCGCATCGTGAACGGCCGCTAACGCCGCCGCGTGGACCGCGACGCGCTCGGAGCCGGCGGAGCCGTCGATGGGAACGATGATTCGGTCGTACAACACCATGACACTTGATAACATTTTCTCGGGGTCGGTAATAACCCTTTGCTACGGGAGGAGTACTGCGAGAATAGGTCGGTTCCATGGGAGTTCTGGGCGGCTTCGGTCGGAAGCGGAAGGCGGGGACGTCGCCCGAACTCAGAGGTACACGTCTTTCACGTCCGCCTGCCCGGCGCGGCGGACGACGGCGCGGACCACGTCCTCGACGCCCGCGAGGTTGTCCGTGTCGCCGTCGAGGACCAGCAGCTTGGCGTCGCGGCCCTCCTCGACGAGGCCGTAGTTCAGCCCGGCGATGTCGGCCCCGTTGACGGTCGCCATGCGGAGGACCTCGGCGGCGGAAACGTCCGCCAGCTTGGAGGTGAACTCCATCTCGCGGAACATCGAAGGGCTGTTGAGCATCACGTTGTCCGTGCCGAGCGCGACGGTGGTGCGGTCGACCAGTTCGCGAATCGGCGCGACGCCCGCGTCGGTGACGAGGTTCGACCGCGGGCAGATGACGACGGGAATCTCGCTGTCCTCGACGCGTTCGAGGTGGAGCGCCTCCGGGTGGACCATGTGGACGAGGAAGTCCGGTTCGAGGTCCAACGCGGCGTTGATGTCGTGGGCGTCGCGCTCGCCCGCGTGGATGCCGAACAGCTTTCCGGCGGCCGCGGTCGCGTTCCGGAGCGCGCCGAACTCGCCGTCGCGCGCACCCGACGCGCCGAAGCCGTCGGCGATTTCCATCGCGTCGGCCGTCTCGCGCCCGAAGACGACCGCCTCGATGTCGCGGCCGTCGAGCGCCCGCCGGATGACGTCGACGCCCTCGACGCCGCCCTCGCGGAACTCCAGACAGGCCGCCGTGCCGCCGGCCTCCATCATCCGGAGCGACCGGTGCATCGCGGCGGCTTTCTCCTCGGTGCTCGCCGCGCGGAGGAGCCGGTGTTTCAATCCGTCCGGCGGCGCGACGAGGTCGTCGAGCGACAGTCCCTCGCCGGCCTCCTTGGCGATGGAGTCGCCGAGGTGGGTGTGGGCGTTGACGAACGCGGGCAAGATGATGTCCGTCGACTCGGTCGCCGTCTCCTCGATTGCGGTTATCGTGCCGTCTTCGACGACGACCCGCCCCTCGACCGGGTCGAAGTCGCGGCCGCGGAGTATCGTACCCTCGAGTTGCATCGCTCTCGAATGCGTCTCGGCGGTGCTTGAACCTCCCGTCTCGGGACGGGGATTACTCGAACTCGTCGAGCGTCGCGTTGAGGCCGCTTCTGACCTCGGCGACGAGCGCGCCGTCGACGTCGAGGCCGAGCACGTCCGCGGCCGCGCGGCCGACGCGCTCCGTCTCCTCGCGCGGGGCGTAGACGCCGAGTCGCCACTGCTGTTCCTGTGCGGTCCGCAGCGCCTGCACGAGCGGCGACTCCCGCTCCAACTGCCGAATCTCGCCGTTGACCATCACCCGCGACGACGACTCGGTCATCGACGGGCGCGAGGGCACGTCGAGGATGACCGACTCGGGCGACGCGTCGGCGGCGTCGGCGATGTCCCGCTCGAACGCCGCGAGCGCGTCGTGCCCGGCGTCGATAATCGAGTCGGGGACGTTCGGCAACTCCGCCCAGACGGCCCGCTTGTAGAGGTCGCGGGTGGCCAGTCGCTCGGCGAAGGCGCTCGTCGAGTCGGTGAGTTTGAGCGCGACGAGCAGGTCGGGGTCGTCCATCCGCCGGAGCTCCTCGGCGTCGATGTCCGGCTCGGCGAGCAGTCGCTCCGACGCGCGCCGGAGCATCGCCTTCGAGATGCGCGCGACGTGGTGCTGGTAGACGGTCGGGTTCATGAGCGCCCGGGCGAGGAGGAGCGATTCGGCGGTCTGGACGTTCCCCTCCGCGAGGACCAACTCGCCGTCGACGAACGTCAGCTCTCGAATCAGGCGCTCGTGGTCGATGGTGCCGTAGGGGACGCCCGTGTGGTGGGCGTCGCGAACGAGGTAATCCATCCGGTCGACGTCCAACTCACCGGAGACCAACTGGCCGAACTCGCCGTCGCCCTCGACTAAGGCGGCGACCCGCTCGGGGTCCAGTCCCTCGTCCTCAAGCGTCTCGCCGACGGTCCCGCGGGCGACGAGTTCCTCCACGTCGTCGTGGTACTTGCCGGTGTAGCGGTGGGTCACGTCCTCGATGTTGTGGCTGTAGGGGCCGTGGCCGACGTCGTGGAGGAGGGCCGCGGCCTCGACGTGGGCGGCAGCGTCGCCCTCGATGCCGAGATGCGAGAGGGCGCGGGAGGCGAGGTGGTAGACGCCGAGGCTGTGTTCGAACCGTGTGTGGTTCGCCGAGGGGTAGACCAGTTGGACGGTTCCCAACTGCTTGATGCGCCGGAGCCGCTGCATCTCCGGCGTATCGAGGAGGGCTTCGGCCGCGCCCTCGACCTCGATGTGGTCGTGGACGCTGTCCTTGATGGTCGTCATTGTGGGTGAATCGGCCGCCATCGGTGAAAAAGGGTCGGACGGGTGGTGTGTCTCCGGCTCTCTCCGCGCCTCAGACCGGGGTCGTCACGCGAACCGGAAGCCCGAGCACGTCCACGGCGGCCGCGGCCACCTCGTCGCGGACCGCGTCGGGCGCGTAGACGCCGAGTCGCCACTGCGTCCGCTCGGCCGACCGGAGCGCGCCCACGAGTTCCGAGGCGTCTTCGAGCCGCCGGACGACGCCGTTGACGACGACGCGCGACCGGGACTCCTTGATTCGCGGGCGCGACGGCGCGTCCACGATGACCGACTCGGGCGACACGTCGGCGGCGTCGGCGACGTCCCGCTCGGCCGCCCGCGTCGCCTCGAAGTCGAGTTCGACCACGTCGGTCGGCACGGCGTCGATGGGGGCCCAGACGGCCCGCTTGTAGAGGTCGCGGCGCTCGATTCGGCGGCCGAGGTCGGGCACGCGCTCGCCGAGCGCGACGAGCAGGTCGTGGTCGGCCATCCGGACGAACACCTCGATTGGCACGCCGCCGTCGACGAGGCGCTCGGAGGCGCGTTCGAGCATCGCGCCGGCGATGCGGGAGACGTGGTGACGGTAGACGGTCGCGTTCATCAGCGCCCGGGCGAGAAGCAGGGATTCGGCGGTCTGGACGTTCCCCTCGGCCAACACGAGTTCACCGTCCCGGTACCGGAGTTCGCGGACGAGGCGGCCGTGGTCGATAGTGCCGTAGGGGACGCCCGTGTGGTGGGCGTCGCGGACGAGGTAGTCCATCCGGTCGACGTCCAACTCGCCCGAAACCAACTGGCCGAGGCCGCCCGCGCCGTCGACCATGTCGGCGACGCGGGCGGCGTCGAGGCCGTGGTCGGTCAGGACGTCGCCGACCTCGGTCCCGTCGAGCAGATGGTGAATCTCGTCGTGGTCGCGGCCGGTGCGCCGGCGGATGAGGTCCTCGGTCTGGTGGCCGTAGGGGCCGTGGCCGATGTCGTGGAGGAGCGCGGCGGCGCGGACGTGAGCGGCGCGGTCGCCGTCGACGCCGAGGTGCGAGAGGGCGCGGGAGGCGAGGTGGTAGACGCCGAGGCTGTGTTCGAACCGCGTGTGGCTCGCGGAGGGGTAGACGAGCCGGACCGTCGAGAGCTGTTTGATGTGTCGAAGCCGCTGGAAGGCGGGCGTATCGACGAGTTCGGCGGCCACGGGGTCGAGCGAGATGTAGTCGTGGACGCTGTCCTTGACGGCGGTCATAGCGGGTGTTGCACGAGAGGAGTCAAATAGCCGAGCATTCGGGTCGTCGCGGGGACGGAATGGCTTCCCGTGCGGCCGTTCGGCCCCGTGCTGCCCGCTTCACCGCTGGGAGAACTGCCCGACGACCTGCTCTGCGGTCGCGTCGGCGACGACGCCGACGAGGTGCGCGCGGTAGGCGGGTCGGCTGACGACCCCGGTTCCGGCGCTGTCGACCGACGCTTCGACCGACCCCGCGAGGTCGGGACCGTCGGTCGACTCGAAGACGAGCGCGTCGCCCGAGAGCGCCGCGTCGACGTGTCTCGCGTGCCCGCCGGCGTCGAAGGCCGCGCGCCACGCCACCGACCCCGCAGGCGCGACCGGGTTCCAGCGCGAGTCCCACTCGTCCACGACGACGACCACGACCGGACCATCAACGTCCTCGTCGCGGGCGTCGGCCGGTTCGAGGGTCACGCCGCGCTCCGCGAACGATTCGACGAGTGCTGCCGTGAGGTCGTCGCGGACGGCTTCGGGCGCGTCGACCACGAGGGTCCCGTCGGTAACCGGCGGGAGCGAATCGACGTTCGCCCCGCCCGACGCGGCGGTCGCCGAGGCCGTCGTCTCGTAGCTCGCCGCCTCGAAATCGAGGGCGAGCAGGCCACCGGCGACGGCGGCGACGACGAGAACGACCGCGACCGCGACCGTGGTTCGAGGGGACAATTCCATGGATGGTATATTCGTCTCGCTGCGGCGATAGCCGTTCTGTGACGCGTGTTGTCTGTAGTCCGCCCCGTCGAACGGTGATGGCGGTGGTTCGACCGCCCACAAACCGTTTCACTCGGGGGCGACGAGACGCTGACATGAGTCTCCGCTCGGCGCTCGGAAACGCCGTCGGCTACGCGCTCCTCGGCTTCGCCTGTCTCTCCGTGGCTTTCGCGGGCTACTGGGCCGCGATGAGCGCCTTGACCGGCGTGACTGCCGGGCGCGTGATGTTCGTCGTCTCCGGCCTCGGAGCGGCCGTGACGACCGGCTTTTCGGGTTATTTCGTCAGGAAGGCGGTCGCCGGACAGGTGATGCCCGCTGAGTTCGACGTGTCGGTGGCCTACCGCGGCGGGCCCTGACGAGGGCTTCGTCGGTCTCCGCGGCCGTATCCCCCTCACGGCGCGCGACCGGCCGTCGTCTCCGGTGAAGGAACTTTCAAACGGACACTCGCCCTACGGCGCACCATGGTCACCTTCCTCGCCGGGGGTACGGGCACCCCCAAACTCCTCGACGGGGCCGCCGGGGTGTTCGACCCCGCCGAGACGACCGTCGTCGCCAACACCGGCGACGACGTGGAACTCGGCGGCCACCTCGTCTGTCCCGACGTGGACACCGTCCTCTTCGCCGGCGGCGGCGTCCTCGACACCGACCGCTGGTGGGGCGTCGCCGGCGACACCACCGCGACCGACGACGAACTCCACCGGCTCGCCGACGCGGCCGGCCTCGAACCCGGCCCGCGATACCTCCCCGAGTCGGCCCAGACCACCGGCCGCGACATCGCCCGCTGGCGTCGCTTCTCCGGCGTCGCGGAGTTCATGGAAATCGGCGACCGCGACCGCGCGGTCCACATCACCCGAACCTCGCTTCTCGACGAAGGGGACACGCTGACCGAGGTCACGGAAACCCTCGCCGACGCCTTCGACCTCGACGCGTCGCTCCTCCCGATGAGCGACGACCCCGTGGCGACGCTGATTCACACCGACGAGGGGACGATGCACTTCCAGGAGTACTGGGTCCACCGCCGGGCAGACCCCGCCGTCCGCGACGTTGAGTTCCGCGGCGCTGCCGACGCGACCGTCACCGACGAGGTCGCCGACGCCCTCGCGGACCCCGTCGTCGTCGGTCCCTCGAACCCGGTCACGAGCATCGGGCCGATGCTCGCCATCGACGGCTTCGCGGACGCCCTCGCCGACACGCCGGTCGTCGCCGTCTCGCCGTTCGTCGAGGACACCGTGTTCTCCGGGCCCGCCGCCGACCTCATGGAGGGCGTCGGCTACGACCCCTCGACCGCGGGCGTCGCCGAGGCCTACCCCTTCGCCGACGCGTTCGTCCTCGACCGCGACGACGGCACCGACCTCGACCGCCCGGTGGTCAGAACCGACACCCGAATCGACGGCCCGGAAGACGCCGAGCGCGTCGCCCGCGCCGTCGCCGAGGCGCTCGCGGAGGTGTCGTGATGTTCGACCCGCGCGTCGCCGTCGCGAGCCTCAGCGGCGAGTCCGACGCCGCGTGGGCGGACGCCGCGGCACCGCACGTCGGCGCGGCGTTCCTCGGCGGCGTCGCCCTCGACGACGCCTCGCAGGCGGCGGCCCGCGAACTCGTTGCCCGCGGGCGCTCGGAGTTCCTCGCCGACGACCCGGTCGCCTTCGTCTCCGACCAACTCGCTTCCCTCGCCGGATTCGACGGCGAGGACCGCTTCGTCGCGGTCAACGTCAGGGCGACCTCGCCGGCCCCGATTCGGGAGGTCGCGGCCGTCTGCGCCGACCGCGGCGCGGGCGTGGAGATAAACGCCCACTGCCGACAGGACGAACTCCGCGCCGTCGGCTGCGGCGAGACGCTCCTGCGCGACACCGACCGACTGGCCTCCTACGTCGCCGCGGCCGCCGAGTCGGGCGCGCCGGTCGGCGCGAAAGTCCGCGCCGAAATCGACGATGTGGACCTCCCGAGCCTCGCGGTCGCGCTCGCCGACGCCGGGGCCGACTGGCTCCACGTCGACGCGATGGACTCCGAGGCTGCGATTGCCGACGTGACCGCCGCCGCGCCCGAACTCTTCCTCGTCGCCAACAACGGCGTCCGCGACCGCGAGACGGCGACCGAGTACCTCGATTACGGGGCCGACGCGGTGAGCGTCGGGCGGCCGAGCGACAACCCGGCGGTCCTCCGCCGGGTCCGAACCGCCGTGGACGACTGGTTCGGTGGCCGCGAGGACGCGGCCGATTCGGGCGACGAGAGCGGGGTGTCCGCCTGATGGTCGCGCCCGTCTCCGACCGCGGGTTCGGCCCCGCGCGCCACGCCGAACTCGCGCTCCTGCTCGAAGTCGCCGGCACGCCCAAGCCGGGGAACGTCGACCGCCGCCGCGACCTCTCGGACCTGCGCTTCGAGCACTTCCTGACGGGCGCGGTCGGCTCCGCGGCCGGCCTCGGACTCGCCGCGTCGGGCGCGCCCGTCGGCGAGGCGTTCGAGGAGGCGGTCGCCGGCATGAGCCGACAGGGCGGCGGGAACACCCAGTTTGGCTGTCTCCTGCTTCTCGCCCCGCTCGTCCGGGCCGCGGCAGACGACGACCGAGACCTCTCTCCCGCCGGGGCGACCGACGTGGTCGAGTCGACCACCGTCGCCGACGCGGTCGATTTCTACCGCGCCTTCGAACACGTCGACGTGGCCGTCGGCGACGTGCCCGATGACGCCCCCGACCTCGACGTTCGGCGCGGCGGCGACGCGGCCGACGCGCTCCGGGACCGCGAGTTCACGCTCTACGACGTGATGGACCTCAGCGCCGAGCGCGACGCCAACGCCCGCGAGTGGACCGGCGGCTTCGCCCGGACCTTCCGCGCGGCCGAGGCCATCCTCGCCGACGACGGCCCCGTCACCGACCGCGTCGCTCGCGCGTTTCTCGACCTCCTCGCGGAGGAACCGGACACGCTCGTCGCGACGAACCACGGCGAGGCCGTCGCCCGCGACGTGATGGACCGCGCGGCCGCGGTCTCGGACCTCGACGAGGCCGAGGAACTGGCCGACGAGTTCGTCGCCGAGGGAATCAACCCCGGCACGACCGCCGACATCGTCTGCGCGGCGACGTTCGTCGCGCTGGAGCGGGGGGTCCCGCTGTGAGCGACGACGAGACAGCGGACGCGGGGCGTCGAGCCGGCGACCGCGACAGCGACGACTGGCCCGTCGAACTCCGCGGCGTCACCGAGACGGTCGTCGCCACGCTCGGGCCGAACGACCGGTGGAACTTCGCGGCGCTCGGCGTCCGCGCGCCGGAGTCCGACGCCGGAACCGACGACAGCGGCGGCTCGGCTACCGGCTCTCACCCGCCCGCGACCGCGACGACGTGGGGAAACACCCGAACCCGTCGGAACTTCCACCGGCAGGGGGGCGGCGTCGTCCAGTTCGTCTCCGACCCGCGGGCGTTCGTCGAGGCCGCGATGACCATCTACGAGCGAGACTCGCCGCTCCTCGATTCGGCCGACGCGTGGGCCGAAGTCGAGGCGACAGCGGTCGATTCCGGCGAGGACGGCGGGACCGAGTGGGAGGAATGGGAACTCCGGCCCGTCGATGCCGCGGTCGAGCAACGCCGACCGTTCACCATCAATCGCGGCTTCGGCGCGGTCATCGACGCGACGGTGGCGGCCTCGCGCCTCGACGTGCCGGCGTTCGACACCGACGACCTGCTGGACCGGCTCGCGTACTTCGCCGAGACGGTCGGGAAATGCGGCGGGGAAAGAGAGCGCGAGGCGTTCGCGCGAATCGACGAGTTGACGGGCTGGCGCGAGCGGGCGGCCGCGAGACGGAACGAATCGTTTTAGTGTTCGTCCGGGGAATCTTCCGACATGGCAATCAAGCCCAAGTACGTCAAGCAGCTTGGTAACATCCTGCTGGAGCGATACCCGCAGGCGTTCAACACGGACTTCGAGACGAACAAGGACAGCGTCGAAGAACTGACCACGGTCGAGTCGAAGGGCGTCCGCAACCGCATCGCCGGCTACATCACGCGCAAGAAGGGCGGCCAGGGCGCGTAAGTTCGAGTCAGTCGATTCTCTCTGCGAACACATCTTCTCCAGCCCGCGCGGAGCGGCCGCGCCGGTCCGCGCGCGACGGGCCGCGCGACGCCCGCACGGCTCGGTCCCCAGTAAACGATTCCCGTACGAACTGCTCCCCACCGTTCCCCTCCGCTCACCATCGCTTTCGACCGGTCCGGAGGAAGCGTTTAGTCCGCCCTCCCGCGATGCACCGACATGCGCGTCATCGGTCACCGCGGCTGTCCCGCCCTCGCCCCCGAAAACACGCTCGCCGCCTTCGACGCGGCCGCGGCGCGACTCGACTGGGTCGAACTCGACGTCCGGCGCTGCGGCTCCGGCGAACTCGTCGTCTTCCACGACGAGACGCTCGACCGCCTGACGGGCGCGACCGGCCGCGTCGCCGACACGAGTCTCGTTGACCTGCAAGAACTCACCGTCGGCGACTCCGACGAGTCGATTCCGACGCTCGCCGCGGTGTTCGACGCCCTGCCGGACCGCGTCGCGGTCAACGTCGAACTGAAGGTGGCCGGCCTCGCCGACGACCTCGCCGCCGTCGTCGGCGACGCGGGAAACGAGGTGCTCGTCTCGTCGTTCGACGCCGAGGCGCTCCGCGAGGTGCGCGAGACGACCGCGCTCCCGGTCGCCTTCCTCTTCGCGGCCGACTGGACGGAGTCGCTGTCGGTCGCCGCCGACCTCGACTGCGCGGCCGTCCACCCGCACTACGACCTGCTCTCGTCGGCACGGGTGGACGAGGCGCACGGCCGCGGCTTCGAGGTCAACGCGTGGACGGTTCCCGACCGCGAGGTCGCGCGGAGACTTCGAGAGTACGGTGTGGACGGCGTCATCGTCGACGACCCGAAACTCGCGGAGTGAACTACCGAGCATCGACCGCCGGCTACTGACCGCCGGTTACCGAGACCGAGTCCGAGCGTCGCCGCGGAACGCCTGAAACGCCGTCTGGTCCCGTTTCACACCGAGCGCGAGCGAGAGGAGGGCGACGACGACGCAGACCCCGACCGCGACAGACGGGAGGACGCTATCGGGAATGTAGCCGTTCGCCATCCCGAGTTCGACGCAGGTCCCGGCGAAGACGGCGGCGAGCGCCGCGGAGACGAAGTCGGGTTCGCCCTCGTCGGCGTAGTGTGCGGCGGACGCGACGGCGGCGAACCCGGCGAGGACGGCGTTGAGAAACAGCCAGACGAGCGCGGTTTGGACCATATTGGTCCGACTGATGTCGGACGAGAATGTGAGCGTTCTGTCGTGAAACTGCAGTCCTCAGACTCAGAACCGGTCGGTGCGGCCCGAGGCGGCCCACGCGTCGGTCGGCGCGCCGGTGGGGACGCGACGGCCACAGCCGGTGACCGATTCGAGGCGACCGGCGTAGCGCCAGCGCTGCTCGTTCCACGTCTCCTCGCCGTCCGCTGCGGCCGCGGCGGCCGCGGCGACCGACTGGTCGTGGAGGTGCGCGCCGACGGCGGCGGCGATGGCCGCGGCCTCCTCGGCGTCGGCGTCGTCCGGAATCGACAGCCCAGACAGCAACTCCCCGCTCATAGCGGGATGTTGCCGTGTTTCTTGTCGGGTTGGGACTTTCGCTTGGAGTTCAGCATCCGGAGGTCCGAGATGAGGCGCTCGCGGGTCTCGCCGGGTTCGATGACGTCGTCGATGAAGCCGCGGTCCGCGGCGGTGTAGGGGTTGGCGAACTCCTCGCGGTACTCCTCGATGAGTTCGTCGCGGCGGGCGTCGGGGTCGTCCGCGGCGTCGAGTTCGTCGCGGTAGAGGATGTTGACCGCGCCCTGCGGGCCCATCACGGCGATTTCGGCGGTCGGCCACGCGTAGTTCACGTCCGCGCCGAGGTGCTTCGAGGCCATGACGTCGTACGCGCCGCCGTAGGCCTTGCGCGTGATGACGGTCATGAGCGGCACCGTCGCCTCGGAGTAGGCGTACAGGAGCTTCGCGCCGTGGCGGATGATGCCGTTGTGTTCCTGGTCCGTGCCGGGCAGGAAGCCGGGCACGTCCACGAAGGTGAGGATGGGGATGTTGAACGAGTCGCAAAAGCGGATGAAGCGCGCGCCCTTCTCGGAGGCCTCGATGTCGAGGGTGCCGGCGTTCACGCGGGGCTGGTTGGCGACGATGCCGACCGAGCGGCCGTCGAGGCGGCCGAAGCCGACGACGATGTTCTTGGCGAAGTCCTCCTGGACGCCGAAGAACGAGCCCTCGTCGAGAACGCCGTCGAGCACGTCGTGGATGTCGTAGGGCTTGCGGGGTTGGTCGGGGACGACCTCGGCGAGGTCGTCGTCGACGCGTTCGGGGTCGTCCCACGGCTCGACGCGCGGGGGGTCTTCGACGTTGTTCTGCGGGAGGTACGAAAGCAGGTGGCGGATGTCGTCGAGCGCCTGCTCTTCGGTGTCGGTGGCGAAGTGGGCGACCCCGCTTGTCGAGGTGTGCGTCGTCGCGCCGCCGAGTTCGTCGAAGGTGACCTCCTCGCCCGTGACCGTCTTGATGACGTCCGGGCCGGTGATGAACATGTGGCTCGTGTCGCGGACCATGAACGTGAAGTCCGTCAGCGCGGGGGAGTAGACCGCGCCGCCGGCGCAGGGGCCCATGATGGCCGAAATCTGCGGGATGACGCCGGACGCCTCGGTGTTGCGGCGGAAGATTTCGCCGAAGCCGCCGAGCGACTGGACGCCCTCCTGAATCCGCGCGCCGGCGGAGTCGTTGAGACCGACGACGGGTGCGCCGACCTCCATCGCCTTGTCCATCACCTTACAGACCTTCTCGGCGAACACCTCGCCGAGCGAGCCGCCGAAGACGGTGAAGTCGTGGGCGAAGACGAAGACGGTCCGGCCGTCGACCTCGCCGTAGCCGGTGATGACGCCGTCGCCGGGCAGTTTCGTCTCCTCCATCCCGAACTTGTGGTTGCGGTGGGTCCGGAACTGGTCGAACTCGCGGAAGGTACCGTCGTCGAGGAAGTAGTCGATGCGCTCGCGGGCGGTCATCTTGCCCTTGTCGTGCTGGGAGGCGATTCGGTCCTCGCCGCCGCCCTTCAGGGCTTCCTCGCGCTTCTCGCGGAGTTCGTCGATCCGGTCTTCCATCGTCATGCCAGACCACCTTCGCTCATTGGAGCAACGGTCCGCAGTCCTCGGTCAAAGGAGTTCCGCAATCCGGCAACCCTTACTTCGACAGTTGTCGAAGAATAGGTGGAACAATCATCATAGTTAGCGACGCGAAGCACTCCCCGCGTTCGCGTCGGTCGAAAACGGAGCAAAGGGAGCAGTCGGAGTCGAGTCAGCGCCCCGAACGCGGCCGGGAGAGCCCCACTCAGACGACCGAGTTGGGCTGTCGCAGGCCCAAGAAAGCGGCGGCGGACGCGACGACGGCGACGCCGACGGTCGGCCAGAAGCCGATGGTCGTGTCCACGCCGAAGTGCGTGAGGAGCGTGAAGACGAGGAACAGCGGGAGGACGACGCCGACGGCGAAGAGCCACGGCGTGCCGAGAGACTTCGAGAACTCGCCCGCGCCGGCGGCGAACTCCTCGAGCGCCTCGCGGCCCATGACCCAGCCGACGAACAGGAGGAACGCGGCGAGGCCGGCGGTCAGGAGGACGTTCACGAGCGGCCCGGCGACGAAGCCGAAGATGCTCGGATTGAACGCGCAGACGGTTCCGGTGACGGCGACGAGCGCGGTCATCCCGGTGACGGCGCGTTTGCGAGAGACGCCGTACTCGTCGACGAGGAACGCGACGGGGATTTCGAGCATGCTGATGGAACTCGACAGCGCCGCGAGCGTCACGACGGCGAAGAACGCGGTGGCGATGAGCGTCCCCGCGGGGAGCTGCGAGAACGCCCCCGCGAGGCCGACGAACAGCGCGCCCGGTCCGGTCCCGGTCTCGGTCGGGTTGACGCCCTGCGAGAACAGGAGCGGGAAGACGACGAGACCCGTGATGACGCCGACGCTCGTGTTGAGGACGGCGATGGCGCTGCCGTCGAAGGGAAGCGAGCGGTCCTCGTCGAGGTACGAGGAGTACGTTATCATCGTGCCCGCGCCGAGCGAGAGCGTAAACAGCGCCTGTCCGGCGGCGGGACCGAGGATAGCGAAGAAGTTCTCGGTGATGACCGAGGGGTCGAAGCGGAGGAAGAAGGCGTAACCGGCGGCCGCGTTAGGCTGGGTCGCGGCCCAGGCGGCGAGACCGGCGAGCAGGACGAGCACGGCGGGCATCATGATTTTCGTGCCGAGTTCGATGCCCTTGCGGACGCCCGCGAAGACGATGAGCGCGGTCAGTCCGAGAAACAGGAGGTGGTAGAGCGCGGCGTCGACGCCGGCGGAGACGCCGCCGAAGTACTGGCCCGGATTCGTGAAGTACGCGGGGCTGCCGCCGACGACCGCGGCCCCGCTTTCGAGGAGATACCGGATGATCCACCCGCCGACGACGCTGTAGAACGAGAGCAGCGAGATGCCGGTGACGACCGAGAACGCGCCGACGACGCCCCACGTTTTCGACCCCGAGAGGTCCCGGAGCGCGCCGACCGGCGACTTCTTCGCCCGACGACCGATGACGAACTCGCCGAGCAGACCGGGGACGCCGACGAGGAGGACGATACCGAGATACACGACGAGGAACGCGCTGCCGCCGTTTTCGGCGGTCTGCCACGGGAATCGCCAGATGTTCCCGAGGCCGACCGCGCTGCCGACGGCCGCGAGGATGAACCCGAGCCGTGTTGCCCATGTTTCTCGTGTCATTGACACCCATTGCCAGTCCACCGGTAAAAGGGCTTTCGAACCAACGATACGTCATCGGAGAAATTTAACGGTTTTGAGTGGTCTACGCGTGAAAATCACCGTCGAATAGTCGAGAAAAACGCACCGCTACCGACGATTCCTAGGCGCGATGAAAGCGGGACCGGTCGCCGCCTCAGAGGGGCGGAACGATGGCCGGGCTCTCGCCGAGGAACAGCGTCTGAAGCCCGAGGGCGAGCGTCGCCACGACGGCGACGATAACGAGCGTGCGGACCAGCCAGAGCCACGTCAGGCCGACGCCGTCACCGAGTCCGCTGCCCTTCATCAGCTCGTCGATGGCGGGCGCGCCGTAGACCCACGCCGCGAAGACGAGGATGCCGAGGACCGAAAGCGGGAGCAGCAGTTTGTAGGCGAGCGTGTCGAACCAGCCGAGCCACGCGGTGTCGATTGCCGACGGGACGCCGAGCAGGAAGATGACGCCGCCGAGACCGACGGCCATCTGCGGGCGGGAGACGTCGTAGTTGTCGATGGACCACGAGACGACGACTTCGAGGAGGCTGATCGCAGACGAGAGCGCCGCGATGAGCACGACCACGAAGAAGACGAGGCCGATTATCTGGCCGCCGGGGATGTCGGCGAACGCGCCGGCGACGCTGATGAACACCGCGCCCGCGCCGCTCGTGTTGGGGTCGATTCCCTGGGCGAACAGGAGCGGGAGGACGACGAGACCGGCGAGGATGCCGACGAAACTGTTCAGGAAGACGATGGTGATACCGTCGCCGAACAGGCTCTGGTCGCCGTCGATGTAGGAGGCGTAGGTTATCATCGCGCCCATGCCGAGCGACAGCGAGAAGAACGCCTGCCCGACCGCGAAGGGGACGATGTCGGCGAAGTTCTCCGTGAGCGCGTTGAAGTCGGGCGAGAGGAAGTACGCGTAGCCCGCGGACGCGCCGGGGAGCGTGAAGGCGAAGGCCGCGAGCACGCCGAGGATGACGACGATGCTCGGAACCATCAGTTTCGTCGCCTTCTCGATGCCGTCTTCGATGCCGGCGGCGACGATGCCGACGACGAGCGCCATGAACACGGCGTGGAGCGCGAGCGCGTCCATCCCGGCGGACACCTGACCGAAGTACTCTGCCGGGGCGGCGAAGTACGCGCCGGTCAGGCTGCCGCCGATGTACCGGAGGACCCAGCCGCCGACGACGCTGTAGTACGACAGAATCCAGAAGCCGGTGAACAGGCCGATAGCGCCGACGACGCGCCATTCCTTGTAGCCGAGCTTTTCGAAGGCGTTGATGGTGTTCAGGTTGGTCTTGCGTCCGATGACGAACTCGGCGAGGATGGCCGGGAGGCCGATGCCGAGCGCCGCGATGATGTAGACGATCAGGAAGGAGGCACCGCCGAACTGAGCGGTCTTGAACGGGAACTGCCAGATGTTCCCGAGGCCGACCGCGCTGCCGACGGCCGCGAGGATGAACCCTGCCCTGGTTGCCCACGTTTCACGTTCGGTCATGTCTATCACCCTGTTGCCGATGTGGGTGTGATAAATGACGCGGTATGCCGTCGCATATCGGAGCGAAAATCGACATAATTCTCCAACCAACTATAGGATGTGGCACGTTCGTCCGAATTCAGGCCTCGATTAGCCTCATTTTTCTAACGAGTGTCGTGTTCGTGAATCCCTTGCGTACCGCGTAAAAATTCGCGCGCACCACAACGAATGTCATACCCTATCGTGGCGAATGTTGCCACGAAACAGGGTCGTCAGGCCTCGCCGTACACCGGGACGGCCGCGCCGCTCGTCACGGGGGTCGCGTCCGAACAGAGCGCGAGGACGGTCCGGGCGATTTCCTCGGGTTTCACCCACTTCTCGAAGTCGGCGTCGGCCATCATCTCGCGGTTCATCGGCGTGTCGATGACGCTCGGCATGACCGCGTTCGCGCGCACGACGCCGCGGTTCTCCTCGGCGATGGTCTCCGTGAGCAGGCGGACGCCCGCCTTCGACGCCCGGTAGATTCCGTCGCCTTCGCCACCCTCCAGCGACGAGCGGGCCGAGACGCTCACGACTGAGCCCTCGGTCTCCCGGAGGTGCGGAATCGCGTGTTTCGACGCGAGGAACATCGTCTTGAGGTTCACGTCGAACAGGAAGTCGAACGTGTCCGCCTCCGTCTCGTCGACGGGCGTCCCGCCGCGCCACGTCCCGGCGATGTTGGCGAGGTGGTCGAGGCGGCCGAAGTCGGAGGCGACCGCGTCGACGACGCGCGCCACGTCGTCCTCGTCGGTGAAATCACCCTCGTAGAATCTGACACCCTCGGACTCGAAAAAGCCGTCCTCGTCGTCGGGTTCGACCACGTCCGCGGCCGCGACCGACGCGCCCGCCTCGTGGAACGCGCGAGCGATTGCGCCGCCGAGCGCGCCGCTCGCACCGGTCACGAGAGCCACGGTTCCGTCGAAATCGAATGTCACGTCCATGCGCGTGCAATTAGTGCGCACGGGACATAATTCGGTCGCGGCTGTGTGCCCGTCGGCGACCGGCCGCGTCGTCACCCTTCCGCGTCGGTGACCGCCTGCCCGGATTGCCGCGGGCACGACGAGGCGGTCCGGTCAGGGCGTGATGACCAGTTTTCCGAGGAAGCTGTCTTCCATGACCGCGCGGTGGGCCTCGGCGGCCTCGTCGAGGTCGTAGGTCCGCGCCACGTCGATTTCGAACTCGCCCGCGCCCATCTGGCCGGCGAGCTCGCGCAGGGGAGCCGACAGGTCGGGCGTGTTGAACATGCTCATCATCGTGAGCGAGAGGTCCTTACCGCGGGCCGACGACGACAGGTCGAAGCCGACTTCCGGGTCGTTCTCGCCGATGCCGACGACGCGACCGCCGCGGGCGGCCACGTCGGCGTCGAACTGGAGGTAGTCGTCGAGTCGGTGGTCGAGCGTCAGGTCTACTCCGTCGCCCGTCGCGGCGTCCACGACGGCGTCGGCGAGGTCGTCGCGGGCGTAGTCGAGAACCACGTCCGCGCCGAGTTCGGCCACGCGGTCGTGGTAGTCGGGCGCGGCGGTGGCGACGACGCGAGCGCCGGACGCGGCGGCGAGCTGGACCGCGGCGTGACCGACGCCGCCGGAGCCGCCGTGAATCAGGACGGTGTCGCCGAGTTGCATCCCGCCGTGGTCGACGAGGGCGCGCCACGCCGTGACGCCGGCGACGCCCGCGCCGCCAGCCGCGACGAGGTCCACGTCGTCCGAGAGGACCGCGAGCCGGTCGGTCGGGACGGCCGCGAACTCGGCGTAGCCGCCGTAGTGGTCCTTGCCGATGCCGGTGCCGACGACGTGGTCGCCCTCCGCGAATCCGGTGACGTCGGGGCCGACCGCCGCGACCGTTCCGGCCACGTCGACGCCGGGAATCATCGGCATCGCGAAGGGCTGGTACGAGCCCTCGCGGAAGTACGTGTCGACGGGGTTGACGCCCGCGGCCGCGACTTCGACGAGGACCTCGCCCGCCGCCGGGTCGGGCGTGTCGATGTCGTCTACCTGAAGCACGTCGCGTCCGCCGTGGTCGTGGAATCTGACAGCGCGCATGCCGAACGATGGGGTCGGACGGGTGATAAATTCGGACGACTCGGGGCGAATCGCGGCGACACCGACGGCGGCTTGCTCGGCGCGTTCGACCTCCGAGATTCGTACGTGCAGGCGTACGTCTGCGTATCCTGTAGACTTATCCGATTTTATTCCGGATAAATTATGAATTCCGAGGTTAATTCGGTTATGAGTGAGCCTCTCCGGCGATTTTCACCTGTCGGCTCTGAACGGAGATGAATGGGATTTAAGCGCGTGCCTTTCCCTCCCACGCATGGTAATGAAGCTTCACGAATACCAGGCGAAGGATATCTTCGCAGAGGCTGGGATTCCGGTGCCAGAGTCCCGTCTCGCGTCGTCGGTAGAGGAGGTCATGGAGGCGGTCGAGGAGATCGGATACCCCGCCGCCATCAAGGCGCAGGTACACGTCGGTGGGCGTGGCAAGGCCGGTGGCATCAAAATCGCCATGGACGAAGACGAAGCTCGACAGGCCGCGGAGGACATCCTCGGGATGGACCTCAAGGGCTACACGGTCGACCGGGTGCTCGTCGAGGCCGGCGTCGACTTCGAAAACGAACTGTACGTCGGTATCACGATGGACCGCAGCGAGGGCAAGCCCGTCGCGATGGTCTCGACGGAAGGCGGCGTCAACATCGAGGAAGTCGCGGAGGAGACCCCCGAAGCCATCGCCCGCGAGCACATCGACCCCGCGTTCGGCCTGCACCCCTACCAGGCCCGCAAGGTCGTCTTCGAGGCGGGCATCCCCCGCGACGTGGCCTTCGACGTGGCCTCGTTCCTCACGACGCTGTACGACCTCTACGAGTCGAACGACGCCTCGGACATCGAAATCAACCCCGTCATGATTACGTCCGACCGCGACATCGTCGCCGCGGACGCCGTCATGAACATCGACGACGACGCCCTGTTCCGTCACGACGACCTCGCGGCGATGGAAGAGGACGCCTACGAGAACGACCTCGAGGCCAAGGCCGGCGAGTACGGCTTCGACTACGTCCGTCTCTCGGGTAACGTCGGCATCATCGGCAACGGCGCCGGTCTCGTCATGACGACGCTCGACCTCGTGGACTACTTCGGCGGCGAGCCCGCCAACTTCCTCGACATCGGCGGCGGCGCGAAGGCCGAGCGCGTGGCGAACGCGCTGGACATGGTCTTCTCCGACGAGAACGTCGACTCCGTCGTGTTCAACATCTTCGGCGGCATCACCCGCGGCGACGAGGTCGCCAAGGGTATCAACGAGGCGCTGGAGAGCTTCGACGAGATTCCCAAGCCGGTCGTCGTCCGCCTCGCGGGCACGAACGCCGAGGAGGGCATGGAGATTCTGAACACGGACCTCGTACAGGTCGAGGGGACGCTGGAGGACGCCGTCCAGCGTGCCGTCAAGAACGCACAGGAGGTGTCCCAATGAGCATTTTCGTCGACGACGACACGCGAGTGGTTGTACAGGGTATCACGGGTGGCGAAGGCAAGTTCCACACCCGCCAGATGATTGAGTACGGCACGAACGTCGTCGCCGGGACCTCCCCCGGGAAGGGCGGTCAGGACGTCGACGGCATCCCCGTCTACGACACCGTCGAAGAGGCCGTCGACGAGGAAGACGCCAACGCCTCCGTCGTGTTCGTCCCGCCGGCGTTCGCCGGCGACGCCATCTTCGAGGCGCTCGACACGGACCTCGACCTCGTCGTCGCCATCACCGAGGGCGTCCCGACGCAGGACATGGCCAAGGTCAACAAGCGCCTGTCGGAGACCGACACGCGCCTCATCGGCCCCAACTGCCCGGGCATCATCACGCCCGGCGAGGCCAAACTCGGCATCCTCCCCGGCAACATCTTCGAGGAGGGTAACGTCGGTCTCGTCTCCCGCTCCGGTACGCTCACGTACCAGGTCGTCTCGAACCTGACCGAGCGCGGCATCGGCCAGACCACCGCCATCGGTATCGGCGGCGACCCCATCATCGGCACGTCGTTCGTCGACGCCCTCGAGGCGTTCGAGAACGACCCCGACACCCACGCCGTCGTCATGTGCGGCGAAATCGGCGGCGAGGACGAAGAGCAGGCCGCGAAGTACATCGCGGAGAACATGGACACGCCGGTCGCCGGCTTCATCGCGGGCCGCACGGCACCGCCGGGCAAGCGTATGGGTCACGCCGGCGCTATCGTCTCCGGTTCGGGCACGGGCACCGCGGAGTCCAAGATTTCCGCCCTCAACGACGCGGGCGTCCCCGTCGGCGACACGCCCAACGAGGTCGCCGACCACATCGAAGACTTCCTCTAAGCCCGCTCGAACGCGGTTTTCGACTCGTTTCGGTTCTTTTTCCCACCTATCGCAACGTCGCGCCGCACAGCCCACAGCGTCCGCCGTCGGCCGCGTTCGGCACGCCGCACTCCCGGCAGACCGCCGTTCGCCGGTGCGATTTCTCCCGTGCGGACCGCAGGAACGTCGTCGGGTCGACCGCCGTCCCGGTCGGCCCGCCGCCCTCGTCGACTCTGTCGAGGACGCGCTCGACGAGGTCGTCCTCGCGCATGGCGTCGAGCAGTCTGACGAACCCGACGAACAGGAGCGACGGCGCGACGATACAGAAGCCCGCCACGAGCAGGCGGAACTCGGTTTCCATGTGGCTTGCTAGCGTTCGACAGACGTATGGTTGACGCTCGTGTCGCCCGCGGGAACTCGCGCGCGCGTCGGCGGTTCGTAGGCCGTCGCCACCGATTATATTATCTAGATTGATACTCAGGTGCGCGGATTTATGCACCGCATTCCGGTCGGTACGGTAATGGCCGAGAATCTCGTTTTGGAGGCCGAATCACGGCTTCCTGATGCGATTACGGAGAGCTACACGCGGCGGCTGATCGCCGCGATGCTGCTCGTTTCAGTCCTCGTCGCCGGCGTCGGAGTCGTCCAGTATCAACAGACGGCATCCACGATAGACGAGGACGCCCGCGCCGACCTCCTCACCGAGGCCGAACGCGAGGCCCTGCAGGTGAACACGTGGTTCGACGAGCGGACCCGCCTCGCGACCATCGTCGCCGACGACCCCTCCGCCGGGAGCACCCTCGACGGGCGGTCCTCGGCGACCCTGACGGCCGCCAAAGAGGACATGCCCGCCGACGTGGCCGCGCTCCACTTCGTCGACACCGAGACGACGACCGTCCTCGGCTCGTCCGAGGAGGGCGCGGTCGGGACGACGCTGTTCGAAAGCGGGTCGCTTCCGCTCCCCGCGAGCGCCGACCTCTCGGACGACGGCGTCGAGCGGACCACCGTCTACGTCGAAGACGGCGTCGCCTACATGGGCTTCGTCGCGCCGCTTCCGTCCATCGAGCCCCGCGCAATCGTCCTCGTCGCCGAGGCGTCCTCGCTCGGGGCCGCGCTCGACGGCAACCACATCGACGGCGGCTTCACCCAACTCGTCACGACCGACGGACGCGTCCTCTACGACGGCGGCGGCGGCCAGTCGAACGTCGCCTACCCCGCCGCCGAGGCGTCCGAACTCGACGCCGCCTTCGCCGGCGCGACGGGCGTCTCCCGCCTCGCACCCGTCGAGGGCTTCGTCTCCTCGCCGCACGTCGTCGCGCACGTCCCCGTCTCCGGCGGCGTGCTCCTCCTGCACGCGCCGGCCAGCAGCGTCTTCGCGCTCTCCCGGAGCGTCGGCCTCCAGATTGCGACGCTCCTCGCGCTTTCGATGCTCGGCTTCGTCGCCTTCGCGCTCATCGTCCGCGGGAACACCGCGCTCCCGCTCGTGGACCTCGCGTCGACCGTCTCCGCGCTCCGCGACGGCGACCTCGACGTGGAACTCGAAACGGACCGCACCGACGAGTTCGGACAGGTCGTCCGCGGCATCGACAACCTCCGGGACGACCTCCGCGACCAGCGGGCCGACGCCCGCGCCTACAGCGAGGCGATGACCCGCGCGGCCGACGGCGACCTCCGCGTCCGCCTCCCGACCGACTCCGAGAGCCGCGATATGGCGACGGTCGCCGCCGCGTACAACGAGATGATGGACGACATCGAACAGACCGTCGGCACGGTCAAGACCTTCGGCGAGGACGTGGCGACGCTCGCCGACCGCGTGGCCGACCGCGCCGACGACGTGTCCGCCGCGAGCGAGGAGGTGTCCGCGTCGGTCCAGCAGATTTCCGAGGGAGCGAGCGAGCAGACCGACAGCCTCGTCGCCGCCGCCGACGAGATAAACCACCTCTCCGCGTCCATCCAGCAGATAGCGTCGTCGGCCGACGAACTCGTCCGGCTCACCGAGGAGGCCGAGGCGCGCTCGCTCGACGGCCAGACCGCCGCCACCGACGCCCTCGACGACATCGACGCCGTGCGCGCCGAGACGGAGGCGACCGTCGACGAGGTCCGCGAACTCGACGACCGCCTCGCCCGAATCGAGGACATCGTCGAGGTCATCACCGACATCGCGGAACAGACCGACATCCTCGCGCTCAACGCGAACATCGAGGCCGCCCGCGCCGGCGAGGCCGGCGAGGGCTTCGCCGTCGTCTCCAACGAGGTCAAACAGCTCGCACAGGAGACCAAGTCCTCGGCGGGCGACATCGAGTCGCTCGTCGCCGAAATCGAGACCCAGCGCGACGCCGTCGTCTCCCGCATCGAACGCATGCGGGCGCAGGTCGAAGAGAGCGCGACCTCGGTCGACGAGGCGCTTTCGTCTTTCGACGGTATCGTCGAGCGCGTCGAGGAGACGACCGCGAGCGTCCACGAGATTTCGGACGCGACGGGCAGTCAGGCCGACTCCTCCCAGGAGGTGCTGTCGATGACCGACGAAATCGCGGGCATCTCCGAGGAGACCGCCGCCGAGGCCGAGAACGTCTCCGCGACCGCGGAAGAACAGAGCGCCGCGCTCGTCGACGTCAACGGGGACGTGCGCGAGCTCTCGTCGCACGTGAGCCACCTCGACGACCTCCTCGACGCCTTCGAGGTCGACGACGGGGGCGAGGTCTCGGCGACTATCGACGACGTGCTCGGCGACGCGGCCGCCGGGTCCGGCGCGAGCACCGACCCGACCCAGTCGCGCGCTGAATCCACCCCCCAACCCGAGCGAGAACCCTCGCCCGCGGACGACTGACATGCGCGTCGACGACATCATGACCGAGGAGGTGGCGACCGTCGGACTGGGGTCGAGCGTCGCCGACTGCGCGCGAACCATGCTCCGCGAGGGCGCGGGAAGCGTCGTCGTGATGGCCGACGGCGGCCCCGCGGGCATCGTCACCGAGTCGGACGCGCTCCGCGCCGGCGTGGCGAGCGGCAAGCCCCTCGCCGCGGTCCCGGCCCGCGCGGTCATGTCGAACCCAATCAAGTGGGTTCGACCGGACTCGACCACGCGCGTTGCCGCCGAGAAGATGCGCGACCAACGGGTGAAGAAACTCGTCGTCGTTGACGGCGCGGAGATGGTCGGCATCGTGACCGCGACGGACATCGCCTTCCACCTCTCGGACGTGGCCCGCGGCGTCGGCCAGATGATAGAACTCAAGGACAAGTGGGAGTCGGACCGCCGGTTCCGCTGACCGCCGCCTCGACGCATCGACACGTCGACTGCTACCAGTTGACTGATTCTCGGCGAAGCGTTGATAACGACGTCTCGCTTCTAGTCTCGACGAGTGTACGACCGTCTCGCGTCGATTCGTCCCCGCGTCCGGTCCGGCCTCGAACGAGCGTTCGCGGCGGACCACACCCCTCACGAGGTCGCCGCCAGCTTCGCGTTCGGCGTCTTCTTCGTGGCCATGCCGACCGCAGGGACCGCCCTCGCGCTGTTCGCCCTCATCGCCTACTTCGTCGAGCGGGCGAGCCGACTCGCGCTCGTCGCCACGCTCGTCGTCTTCAACCCGCCCGTCAAGTGGGCGGTCTACGGCGCGAGCTTCTGGCTCGGTTCGCACCTGCTCGGCCCGGTTCCGGGGGCGTCCGTCGCCGACGTGTCGCTCAGCGCCGGTCTCGACATCCTCCTCCGACAGCTCCTCGGCAACACGATTCTCGCCGTCGCTCTCGCCGTCGTCGGCTACGCGGTGACGCTCCAACTGGCGCGCCTGCACCACCGACGACAGCGGTCGGAGACGCCGACGCGCGGCGCGGACGCCCGGAACGACGACGCCCGGTCCGACGTGTCGTCGTGACGCTACCGCTGTGACCGTTCTTCTCTGCCTTCTTCGAACGCCCGGAGCGACTGGATGAGTTTGTAGCCGAGGTAGACGACCGCAAGCGGGATGAGGAGCAACAGCGCCAAGATGACGAGTTCGGGACCGCCGGGGATTTGCAGGAGGGTCATGGGCGGGATTCGCGGGCGGAAGACATAGTGGTTGGGTGGTGCGGGAGACTGTCTGTTCGGTTGGGTGGAGCGAGAGACTGTATCAGGAGACACGCTCGCTTCGCTCGCGTGAACCTCACTCGCAACGCTTCGCGACTCACGGCTTCGCCGTTCGTCTTACTGCGACACTACGTGTCGCACGTTGCTCGCTGGTTCAAATCTGCCCGCGACACGATTGCACGCGACTCGCGGCACCGAGCACACGCTACGCGGTGCTCGGGAGGCAATTCGTCGCGAGAAAGTAGTGGGTTGGGGCAGATTTGAACTGCCGGCCTCCTCCATGTCAAGGAGGTGTCATAACCAGACTAGACCACCAACCCGGTTGTTGCGAACATCGCCGAACGCCGAAACGCGGGAAGAGGAGTGGGTTGGGGCAGATTTGAACTGCCGGCCTCCTCCATGTCAAGGAGGTGTCATAACCAGACTAGACCACCAACCCGGTTACGGTGCTTCCCGCGCCCGTTCGGACGCATCTCTCCGTTGTCCGGGGTTACAATTTAAGCTTTCGAATCGGACTACGTGCGGCGATTCGGGTCACAGCGCGTTCCCACCGTTCGAGGCGGGCGATTCGCTCCGAGCGCCGTCCGTCGGAGCCGGCGATTTTCGCCAGCCCGACACGCTTAAGCCGATGTACTGATTTGTACATCATAACCCGAAGAAGTACATCGGTGATTACCAATGCAGGATTATATCGAACGTGTGACCGGCGGTGCGGACCTGACTGTCGAGGAGGCGCGCGACGCCGCGCGGGCGGTCTTCGAGGACGCGACCGAGGCGCAAATCGGCGCGCTCCTCGCCGCGCTCCGGGCGAAAGGCGAGACCGAGGCCGAAATCGCGGGCTTCGCGCAGGGGATGCGCGACGCCGCGTTGACCATCGAGCCCGACCGCGGCCCGCTCGTCGACACCTGCGGCACCGGCGGCGACGACTACAACACCATCAACGTCTCGACCACGAGCGCGCTCGTCGCGGCCGGCGCGGGCGCGGCGGTGGCCAAGCACGGCAACTACTCCGTCTCTTCGTCTTCTGGGAGCGCCGACGTGCTGGAGGTCGCCGGCGTGAACGTCGAGGCCGAACCCGAGTCCGTCGAGGCGTGCATCGAGGACAACGGCGTCGGCTTCATGCTCGCGCCCGTGTTCCACCCCGCGATGAAGGCCGTCATCGGCCCGCGGAAGGAACTCGGCATGCGGACCATCTTCAACGTCCTCGGCCCGCTGACGAACCCCGCCGGGGCCGACGCGCAGGTCCTCGGCGTCTACGACTCCGACCTCGTCCCCGTCATCGCCGAGTCGCTGTCGCACATGCCCGTCGAGCGCGCCCTCGTCGTCCACGGCTCCGGCATGGACGAAATCGCCCTCCACGACGCGACGACGGTCGCCGAAATCGACGGCGATGAGATTACGGAGTACACGCTCACGCCCGCCGACCTCGGCCTCGAACAGGCCCCCATCGAGGCGGTCGCCGGCGGCACTCCGCAGGAGAACGCCGCCGACCTCGAAGGCATCCTCACCGGCGACGTGACCGGTCCCAAGCGCGACCTCATCCTCGCCAACGCCGGCGCGGCCGTCTACGTCGCCGACCTCGCGGACTCCCTGGAGGAGGGCGTCGAGGTCGCCCGCGACGCCATCGAGTCCGGCGCCGCGAAGGCCAAGCTCGACGCGCTCCGGGAGGCGTGAGATGACCCGCGTCAAAGTGTGCGGCGTCACCGACGAAGCCGACCTCGGAGCGGTCGACGCGGCCGGTGCCGACGCGGTCGGTGCCATCTGCGACGTGCCCGTGGACACGCCCCGCGAGATTTCCCGCGAGCGCGCCCGCGAGCTGTTCGCCGCCGCGCCGCCGTTCCTCACGACCGTCCTCGTGACGATGCCCGACTCCATCGACCACGCCCGCGACCTCGCCCGCGAGGTCCAACCCGATGTACTCCAACTCCACGGCGACTTCGCGGCCGACGACCTCGACTCGCTCCGCGCGACGGGCGTCGGCGTCGTCCCCGTCGTCGACGCGACCGACCTCGACCGCGCACGCGCTCTCGCGCCCGTCGTTGACGCTATCCTCGTCGACACGCCCTCCGCGTCCGGCGCGGGCGGCACCGGCGAGACCCACGACTGGGACGCCTCGCGCGAACTCGTCGAGGCGGTCGACGTGCCCGTGGTTCTCGCGGGCGGCCTGACCCCCGACAACGTCGCCGAGGCGGTTCGGACGGTCGAGCCCTACGGCGTCGACGTCGCGAGCGGCGTCGAGGCCTCCGGCGGCGTCAAGGACCACGACGCGGTCCGCGCGTTCGTCGCCGCGGCGAAGGCGGCCCGCGGAGCGTCCGAGGGTCACGAGGAGGTCGTCGCGTGACGACTCCCGACACCGACCGCGACGAGTTCGTCGAGCTCGTCGGCGACGCGGACGAACCGGTCGTGACGCACCTCGTCGCCGACCTCGACGTGTCTGTGGACCCGCTGGCCGCGTACACGACGCTCGCCGACCGCAGCGACTACGGCTTCCTCCTGGAGAGCGCCGAGAAGGTCTCCTCCAGCAACCCGCAGGGCGCGTTCTCCGCGCCCGCGACGGTCGCCGATTCCCACGCGCGCTTCTCGTTCGTCGGCTACGACCCCGAGGCGGTCGTGACGGTCGGCCCCGACGGCGTCGACGTGACCGACCTCGGCGGTCCCGCCGCCGAGTTCGTCGGCGCGGGCGACGGCGACGTACTCGACTCCCTGCGCGGCGCGCTCCCCGACCTCCCGCGCGTCAACTTCCCCGAGACGGACCGCCAGACGCTCACCGGCGGTTTGGTCGGCTTCCTCGCCTACGAGGCCGTCTACGACCTCTGGCTCGACGAGGTCGGCCGCGAGCGCCCCGATACCGACGACCCGGACGCCGAGTTCGTCCTCACCACCCGGACGCTCTCGTTCGACCACCGCGAGGACGCCGTCCGCCTCGTCTGTACCCCCGTCGTCTCGCCCGACGACGACCCCGGCGACGTCTACGACGGCGTCGTCGCCGAGGCCGAACGCGTCGCCGAGAAGCTCCGGGCGGCTGACGACCCCTCACCCGGCGGCTTCGAGCGGACCGGCGAGGAGGCCGGTTCGCGCGAGGACTACGAGGCCGCGGTCAGGAAGACGAAAGAACACGTCCGCGACGGCGACATCTATCAGGGCGTCATCTCGCGCACCCGGAAGCTCCACGGACAGGTCGACCCGGTCGGCCTGTACGCCTCGCTGCGCGAGGTGAACCCCTCGCCGTACATGTACCTGCTCCGGCACGGCGACCGGCGCGTCGTCGGCGCGAGCCCCGAGACGCTCGTCTCGGTCAGGGGCGACCGCGTCGTCGTCAACCCCATCGCGGGGACGTGCCAGCGCGGCTCCGGGCCGGTCGAGGACCGCCGCCTCGCCGGCGAACTCCTCGCGGACGGAAAGGAGCGCGCAGAGCACACGATGCTCGTCGACCTCGGCCGCAACGACGTGCGCCGGGTCTCGACGCCCGGCAGCGTCCGCGTCGAGGACTTCATGAGCATCATCAAGTACAGCCACGTCCAGCACATCGAATCGACCGTCTCGGGGACGCTCGACCCCGACTCGGACGCCTTCGATGCCACGCGCGCGACGTTCCCGGCGGGAACGCTCACCGGCGCGCCGAAGGTCCGGGCGATGGAGATTATCGACGACCTCGAAGACGAGCCCCGCGGCGTCTACGGCGGCGGCGTCGGCTACTACTCGTGGACCGGCGACGCCGACATGGCTATCGTCATCCGGACCGCGACGGTCGAGTCCGACGGCTCGGAAGACACCATCACCGTCCGCGCGGGAGCCGGCATCGTCGCCGACTCCGACCCGACCGCGGAGTACGAGGAGACCGAACAGAAGATGGGCGGGGTGCTCGACGCCGTCCGCCGCATCGAGTACGGGACCGAGGAGGTGTCGCAATGACGGCGATTCGACTCGTCGTCGTCGACAACTTCGATTCGTTCACGTACAACCTCGTGGAGTACTTCTCCGAGCAGACCGTCGAGGGCGAACCGCTCGACATCGAGGTGCGCAAGAACACCGCGTCGCTCGACGAGATTCGCGACCTGAACCCCGACGCCATCGTCATCTCGCCGGGGCCGGGTCATCCGAAGAACGACCGCGACGTGGGCGTGACGAACGACGTGCTCACGGAGCTTTCGACCGAGATTCCGACCCTCGGCGTCTGTCTCGGCCTCGAAGCCGCGGTGTACGCCTACGGCGGGACCATCGGCCACGCGCCGGAGCCGATTCACGGCAAGGCGTTCCCGGTCGACCACGACGGCGAGGGCGTCTTCGCCGGCCTCGAAGACGGTTTCCCGGCCGGCCGCTACCACTCGCTCGTCGCCACCGAGGTTCCCGACTGCTTCGACGTCTCGGCGACGACCGACCACGACGGCGAGGCGCTCGTGATGGGCGTCCGCCACCGCGAGTTCCCCATCGAGTGCGTCCAGTTCCACCCGGAAAGCGTGCTCACGGGGTCGGGACACGGCGTCGTCAGAAACTTCCTCACGGCGGTCGCCGGCTTCGACGTGGCCTGAATCGGGTCAGACACGCCGAGGCGCGGTCGCGGTTTTTGCCGTTCTCTTCGCCCGATGGCCGTGCAGCCACCTCAGAGGACGTTGATGCCGAAGAACGAGAGCAGCAGCAGCGCCCCGACGACGATGGCGGCGATGGTGACCAGTCGCCACGCGACTTTGAGGAACAGTCGCCCGACGAGGATGACGACGGCGACGGCCACGAGCACCACGAGCATCTGACCGAGCGGCCCGGAGAGCAGGCCGCCGAGCTGTAACGGTGTGAGCGCGAGGGGAGTCAGTACCATACCCCGATATGACACCCGTAGAGCGGATAAGCTTGTGGGCGGTCTCGTCTCGCGGTTCCGGTGCGATTCCGCCGTCGAAACGACCGATTTCGGCACCCCTGAGCGGTTGGGTGATTTGAACATACGAATTCTGATATTTATCTGCATGTCGACTGTCCGGTCTCCCTTTATATCCTCTCCGGTGATGCGGCACTGTTCACCATGTGACCGATTCAGACGGCTCGTCTCCCCCCTCACGTTCTACTGGATATCACCGTTACGTCTGTCGATTTTCTCCGCCGAGATTTCACTTCCGCTCCGCTCTAACTACGGTTATGTGGCTTCCGTCCGTTCTATGAATCCGTGCACTTCGGACCCGGTCGTCGGCCGCCGACGTAATTGCACTAATTATGATACGTTCGGCGGTCGAACCTCCGAGTTCGAAGCCCTTAACCAACCACGCAACACACACCAATATCGTCACCAATGAGCGGAATTTCCGGACACTATCGACGCGACCTCGCCCGAACGCGGCTCGGGCGGGAGGGACAGTAAGATGAGCGACGCGAACCTCTCGACGGACGAACTCGTACTTCCGGTCAAGCGGACCGAAGGCGAGACCCTCGAAGAGCGGATGACGGGCAACGCCTACAACAACATTCTCCCCGCCCGTTACCTCCGCAAGGACGCCGACGGCGACCTCGTCGAGACGCAGGAGGACCTGTTCCCCCGCGTCGCGAAGAACATCGCGCTCGCCGAGGCCGTCTTCGAGGCCGAACAGCGCGACATCGAAATCACGGTCACTCCCGACCTCATCAAGCCGGACCACCCGCGCCGCGACGAACTCGCCGAGGAGGTCTTCGGCAAGGGCGTCACGGCCGACGACGACGAGGCCGAGACGACGCTTTCGGTCTACAACGTCAACAAGTTCGCCTACGAAACCCTCGTCCCCGAACTTCCGGAGGGCGTCCGCGAGGTCGTCGTCGAGAAGCGCGAGACGTTCGAAGAGATGATGGGACAGCTCTCGTTCATGCCGAACTCGCCGACGCTGATGAACGCCGGCGACGAGCTTCAGCAGCTTTCGGCCTGTTTCGTCGACTCGCCCGGCGACGACATCACGGACATCCACCAGACGGCCAAGGAGGCCGCCGAGGTGTTCCAGTCCGGCGGCGGCATGGGCTACGCCTTCTGGAAGCTCCGCCCCTACGGCGACGCGGTCGGTTCGACCGGCGGCATCGCCTCCGGCCCCATCACGTTCATGCGGACGTTCGACCAGATGTGCGAGACCATCGCGCAGGGCGGCGCGCGCCGCGGCGCGCAGATGGGCGTCATGCGCGTCAGCCACCCCGACGTCATCCAGTTCCTCCACGCGAAGAACAAGGACGTCTCGCTCGCGCACACGCTCCGCCTGAACGACCCCGACGACTTCACCCACACCAAGTTCGTCGACGCGCTCGACGAGGCGCGCGAACTCATCGACGAGGACGGTCGCGTCCCCAAGCACCTCCGTAACGCCGTCGAAGGCCATCTCTCGAACTTCAACATCTCGGTCGGTATCACCGACGGCTTCATGGAGGCGCTGTACAACGACGAGGAGTTCGTCTTCACGAACCCCCGCACCGAAGAGCCGCACGTCGCCACGCCCCAGACGAAGGAAATCTACGACATGTTCGGTCTCGGCGAGCACGTCGAGGTCGGTGAGGTCCTCTCGGTCCCCGCGAAGAAACTCTGGGACCAGATTATCGAGGGCGCGTGGGAGAACGGCGAACCCGGCGTCGTCTACCTCGAGCGCGCAAACAAGCAGCACTCCTTCGACGTCGAGAAACATCCCGACCACCGCATCCTCGCGACCAACCCCTGCGGCGAACAGCCGCTCGAGGAGTACGAGGCGTGTAACCTCGGCCACATCAACCTCTCGACGCTCGTCGCGGAGGACTCGCCCGACTGGCGCGTCTGGTACGACGCCCACGGCGACGAGTACGACTCGCTTGAGGCCGCGACGGACGCCTTCCTGGAAGACGCCGTCGACTGGGAGGAGTTCGACCACCGCATCGACAACGGCACGCGCTTCCTCGAAAACGTCGTCACGATGTCGGACTTCCCGGTCGAGAAGATCGAGGAGAAGGTCCGCGAACTCCGTAAAATCGGGCTCGGCATCATGGGGCTCGCCCAGATGTACATCCAGCTCGGCGTCCGCTACGGCTCCGACGAGGGCAACGAAATCGCCCAACAGCTCATGACCCACATCAACCACGGGTCCAAGCGGGCGTCCCACGAACTCGCCGAAGAACGCGGCCCGTTCGAGGCGTGGGAGGACTCGAAGTACGCGAACCCGACCGAGTACCGCGAGTGGTTCGAACACCACACCGGCGAGTCCGCCGACGACTGGGAAGACGGCTACCCCATCCGCAACCACAACACGACGACCATCGCCCCGACGGGTACCACGTCGATGGTGTCGAACACCACCGGCGGCTGTGAGCCCATCTACAACGTCGCCTACTACAAGAACGTCTCCGACGACGTGCAGGGCGACGAGATGCTCGTCGAGTTCGACGACTACTTCCTCCGCGTGCTGGAGGCCAACGACATCGACGTCGAGGCCGTCAAGCGCGAGGCCCAAGAGCAGATGGCCAGCAACGAGTTCGACGGCGTCTCCTCGCTGTCGACCGTCCCGGACGCCATCTCCGAGCTGTTCGTCGTGACCTCCGACCTCGCGGGTATCGAGCACGCGGGCGTCCAGTGCGCCCTCCAGAGCGGCGTCGACTCCGCCATCTCGAAGACCTGTAACTTCCCGAACAGCGCGTCGAAGGAGGACATGGACGAGGTCTACCGCTACATCTACGACCACGGCGGCAAGGGCGTCACCGTCTACCGCGACGGCACCCGCTCGAAGCAGGTGCTCACCACGCGCGCGAAGAACACCGAGTTCTCCGACGACGAGGAGGCCGCAGAGGCCATCGTCTCGCAGATTCGCGACGTGTTCGGCGACGTGGAGGCGTTCCTCGAATCCGAGGAGGTCTCGGACCTCATCGGCAGCGAACTCGAACTCGCCTTCGCCGATTCGCCGAGCGACGTCGGCAAGAAGCGCCCCCGTCCGGACGTGCTGTACGGCGTCACCCAGCGCATCGACACCGGCTACGGGAAGCTCTACGTCAACATCAACGAGGACGAACACGGCGAGCCGTTCGAGCTGTTCGCCAACATCGGTAACTCCGGCGGCTTCACCGCGTCCTTCACCGAGGCGCTCGCCAAGACCGTCTCCACGTCGCTCCGCTCGGGCGTCGACCCCGAGGAGATCGCGAACGAACTGAAGGGTATCCGGAGCCCGAAGGTCGCCTGGGACAAAGGCGAGCAGATTAACTCCATCCCGGACGCCATCGGCACCGCGATGCGCCGGTATCTCGACGGCGACATCGACAAGGGCTACCCGCAACAGCAGAACCTGACCGAGGTCGAAGCCGAGGCCGCCGCGACCGAGGACGCGGACACCGACGGCGGCGTCGCCGTCGACGACGGCCCCGGTGGCAGTTCCGACGCCGTTGCGGACCTGCTCGCCGCGGGCGAGAGCCCCGAGTGTCCCGAGTGCGGCGAGATGGACCTCTACTACTCCGAAGGCTGTAAGACCTGCCAGAACTGCGGCTGGTCCGAGTGCTGAACGCGAGACGGTAACTCGCCGCCGTCGCCGTCTCGTCCGTCACTCGATTTCCGCTCTTTTCTTTTGCGCTCCTCGACCCCACGAGTCTGCACTGTCCAGTCTCGTTGGCGTGTTCGACGCGAAGGTGTCGTCGAGGCCGGCGGGAGAGACACGCCAATCGTGGACTCTATCGCTCGCACAGTACCCTCATCTCTCGGGGACAGCCATCGCTCCCTCCGTCCCTCCGGATGGACCGCCCGTCGACAGCGGGAGAGATGTGGTGAGATAGAGTGAGATAGAGTGCGACTGTGGAGCCCGCGCTCGTATCGCTCCGGTGACCCGACGCTGTTCGAGACGAGATGTATCGACCGACGAGACGAGAGACGCAGTCACTCGACCGTTCCCTCGACTGCGTAGTACGGCACGTCGTGAACTGCGAGCGCGTCGGCCCACGTAGTCGGTCACGACTGCCATCGGTCTCGGCTCACTCACGGCGGTCGACCGGCCGCCACCCGGTGCAATTCGTTCTCCGCACGTCGCCGACGGAACGCGAAGACCGGCCTTCGACGAACCCAAACCACGCACAGCGACTGGGAAGGACAAGAACCACCTCGGTACGACCGTGCGTCTCGGTTCTGTACGTCGTCTGGTCGTCAAGCGGAGTCGTCGCCACTAGCTTTAGCTTTCTACCTTCGAGGGCTGCACGTCGCGACGTTACTCGCCGTTTGAGTGCGTGACGACTGTCGACGCGAGTGCTGCGGCTGTCGGGTCAGCGTCGAAAGAAAGGAAAAACGCCGGGAAGGGTCCCGGTGGTTAGCTATCGTTAGTTGTCGCGGCGGACCGCGAGGAGCGCAGCGGCGACGAGCGCGACGAGGGCGACAACGACACCGAAGCCGGGCGTCTGGGACGACGTGGTGGTCGTCTCGTCAGCCGTCGTGGTGGCGGCGGTGGTCGTCGTAGCCGCAGTCGTGGTCGTCGTGTCTGCGGTCGTCGTGGTGTCAGCCGTCGTCGTGGTGTCCTCAGCCGTCGTGGTGGAGGTTTCCACGGACTCGACGACGTTGCCGTCGACTTCCTCGTCGGACGCGACGCCACCGTCAGCCGTCACGGTGAACGTGTCGCCGACGCTCTGCTCGGAGAAGTCGAAGCTACCGGAGAACGAGCCGTCTGCCTGGACGTAGACCGTAGCGGTCTTCAGGAAGCGCGGCTGCGTGTCACCGTCGGACTCAACGCGGAGCGTGAGTTCCGTACCGGGCGCGACGTTCGAGGAGCCAGAGATCATCTGGTCCGCAGCGTTCGTCACGTTGACCGGGTCAGCGTCGAACGTGTGTTCGGCTTCGACGTGCTCGTAGGAGTCAGTCTGCGACGAGTTGTCGTCAACGAGCGCAAGGTTGGAGGAAGAGACCTCGTCTTCCTCGATCATCTTGAACTGGACGTTGAACGAGTCGTCGTCGTCGACGTCGACAGCGTTACCGGAGGTCTTCTCAGAGGACTGGAGAACACCGTCGTCGTTCTCGTCGCGGTACGCGTCAATTTCGTCCGAGTCGAACACGACGAAGTACGTGTCGTTGTCGCCGTCTGCGACAACAGAGGCGTTAGCGACGTCGAGGATCTTCGGGTCGCGGTTCGGGTCGGGGTTCGTCTGGTTGATCGTCAGACGGTAGGAGTCGTCGTAACCGTTGCCGGTCGCGAAGAAGTTAGGCGTCTCGTCGTCCTGGGCACCCGTCGTGCCCTCGAGACCGGAGGCCTCGATCTGGACGACAACCTGGTCTTCGAACGCGATCTGGCTGTCTTCAGTGATGTTGCCGTTCTCGAGCGCCTCGGAGACCTCGTCGAGGTCCGTCAGCGACTCGCCGGCCGGAGCGGTCCACGTGCGGACCGCGGAGACGCCGCCTTCCTCGAGGACGAGGGTCGCGACGTTCTCGCTGTCAGAGACTGCGCTGCCCGTGCGGACTTCGAGGTCGTAGTCGCCAGCGTCGATGAGGTTGCTGGTCGCGAGGCCGACTTGGGCCACGCCGTCGTTACCAGACAGGACGTCATCGTCGCCGTCTTCGACGTCGAAGACGCTGCTCGGGTTGTTGTTACCGCTGGAGGTGGACTTCGAGGAGTCCCAGAGGAGGATGACTTCGCCGTCGTCGTTACCGTCTTCGACGGTGACGTTAGCGGCGTAGCCCTGTTCGAAGCTACCGATGGAGACCGTTGCGGTGTCAGTGTTCTCGACGGTCACCGGGATGGCGACAACGTCGCCGCGCTGCTCGGTGATGACGGACTCGCCGAAGTCGGCGGAGCCCTCACCGGCGTCTTCCACGGTGATGGTGTCGGATTCGACGGAGACACCGGAGGCCGTGTCGGTCACTTCGACCGTGTAGTCGCCAGTGTCGAGGTCGAGTTCGCTCGCGTTGAACTCGAAGTCGTATTCACCCTGACCGTTGAGGTCGACAGTCATGCTCCCGTCGTCGACTTCGTCGCCGTCGTCGTCGAGGAGAGCGATCTTGACGTTCTCGCGGTCGGAGTTCGCGTTAACCGTACCTTCGATGAGGTCCTCGTCGGTGACGTTCAGGTCGTCGATGGAGACCTCGAGACCGAGGTCACGGACCTGAATCTTCTCGTCGAGGGTGCTACCGATGGTGACGTTGTAGCGCTGGAGTTCGCGGTTGGACGTATCGAACGTGTAGACCGCGGAGGTCGAGCCGGTCGAACCGGAGCGGAAGAAGCTCTCGACGTCGTCCTGACTGTCGTCAGATTCGACTTCGACAGTCGTGCCGAGGTTACCGTTCGTCGCTGCAACGGTCTCGCCCTTGTAGGCGTCGGTGACGGAGACAGAGTTGTCGTCCGTGACCGTGACCGTCGCGACGGTGACCGTCGAGTTGTAGTCGTCGTCGAGACCCTCTTCGAGTTCAGTATTGTCGAGGTCCTCAACGCCTTCGAGGTTCACGACGATATCGCCCGTCGCAAGGTCGTCCGTAGCGACGACGACCTGACCGGGGTTGGGCTGACGAACGTCGTTAACGAAGGACGACGGAACCGGGGCGTCGTCCTGGTAGAGCTGAAGGTTGCTCTGGACGTTCTGAACTTGCTTGTTGAACGAGAGCTCGAGCACGGTGTCGCCGCTCGCGTTGCGGTAGTGAACAGCCGAGATGAGCTCAGGCTCATCGTCACTGCTGATGGTAACAGAGTTACCCTGAACGTCAGCAGCCGACGGGTCGGACTCGTTGGTCACGACACCGACGGTGTACGAGCCAGCAACCACACTGCTGGCGTCGAGCGTCTCGTTAAGCTCGGTGTCCCCACCGAGCGAGCTGTTAGACGTGGACAGTTCACCGGAGTCGAACTGGCCGTTTCCGTTCGTGTCGAGATAGGCCGTTGCGTTGTTTTCGAATCCACTGAGCGTCGCGTTCACGTACACTGTGTCGTCGGACACAGTACCGGAAACGTTGGACGCATCAGCAGCAGCACTACCCGTAAACGCGATGGACCCGGCGAAAACCGAGAAGACCATCAGCGCAGCGAGGAGTACCGCGCGGATTTGCTTATTGCGTGTCATTGTTGATGGTGTTGCAGTCGGGGACATCGTTTTCATCGACCCTCGGACGGAACCAAGCCGGGCAGAACCCGGGCCGAGGCGAGGTACTCACAGATGCCTCCGTGGACAGGAGTACAGTTTGCTCTGTTGACCGTTCGCGGTAAATACTTTGTGTGATTGAATGGTCTCTGAAACGTTACCAATCGTGTCACACAGGCCTCGAAACCCGATTCTTCCCCACAAAGCATATGTACGTCTGTTGAAAATATATCTAGCGCGTGCGCACGCCACCTTGGGTAGGAACGGCGTCCCCGGTTCGCCGGGGGCGTACTCGTTCTCGATAACTAATCGTCGAGCCCCGGCTGTCGAAGCTCGACGTCGGCACTTCGCACAGATTTGGATGGCGACCGCGACCACAGGTGCACGTCCCTCGCGTGTACATTGGCGCTCCACGCGTACGTGCGAGAAACACATATCCTTCTGTCGTCGTTTATCATCGCCAGACGACAGCCACACCGAGTAGTGAAAAAGAACGACCGAGAACGTGTCAGAGATTCTTTAAACCGATTCGACGACGGAGTACCATCGCCCCCTTAAACGACATATAAACACTATATTAATGCCCGAATTGTTCGGAGAAACCATCCATTAATCTGGCACGTACATTTAAGTTACCCCGGAGATACGAGTCGGTTGGACACACCGCGACGGGTGCCGGGCAGGGATGACGGTTGCGCAGCGATGAACGCGTGCGCACCGGCGTCTTCGGCGAGCGATACCGTCCCGGGTGTCGGACACAACGCATGCAACTCAAACATCTCTTCACGGAAGACCGTGCAGTCAGTCCTGTCATCGGGGTTATCCTGATGGTGGCAATTACAGTCATCCTCGCGGCCGTTATTGGTACCTTCGTTCTCGGTCTCGGCGACCAAGTGAGCGAGACGTCCCCGCAGGCGAGTTTCGCATTTGATTACGACGGCACTGAATTGACCATCACGCATGAGAGTGGTGAGCAGATCAACGGTGATCTCGTCACCATCACGGGCGACGTGAACGTTTCGTCTCCGAACAACAAGTGGTCTGACCTCGGTTCAGGGACAATCTCCGCCGGTGAGTCGGTCGTCATCCAAAGTTCTAGCGACGACGCATTCACGCAGGATGAGACCGTTCGCGTCGTCTGGACCTCCGAGAGTGGGAGTACGTCGTCCACCCTTCAGAAGTGGACCTACAACGGATAGATGAACTTCAAGCAACTCCTCGCTGAGGACGACGCGGTCTCACCGGTTATCGGCGTTATCCTCATGGTCGCGATTACCGTCATCCTCGCGGCCGTCATCGGAACGTTCGTCCTCGGTCTCGGCGACCAAGTCGGCGATACGGCCCCACAGGCCAGTTTTAGCTTCGACTATCAGGATGCATCCGGGAGCAATCCGGACAACCTAACGGTGACTCACGACAGCGGTACTTCGATAGATAGCGAGAACATCAACCTGACCGCGTCTACGAACTTCGACTTCATCACGTCTGGAACGCCGGACGGAACAGAAATGAACAGCTCGAAGTCCTTCGCAGACATGGGCGTCTCTGACGACGTGACTGCGGGAACGTCCGTCCAAGTCGGAAACAGCACCTTCGACAGCGCAACGTTCCGCATCGTCTGGACCTCCGAGAGTGGCAGTAACTCCGCCACGCTCCAGAAGTGGTCCGGTCCCGACGCCTAAACGCGACACAACCTTCGCGGCAACGTTTTCTTCGGACCGACTGACTGCGCAGCGTTGCGGCTGGCACGACCACGGAACGCGTCGCTACCACGGCTGCGGCGAACGAAACGTGCTCTCACGAGAAAAGACGGTTTTAGTCGGTACGACGGGCGAGTGCCGGACTCAGACCGGACGGCCGCCCTCGGACGTGCCGACCAGCCACGTCCCGAGCGTGAGCGCGCCGGCACCGACGGCGAGCGCGTAGGACATCACCTGTGCGGCGTTCGGCAGCATTCCCGGCAGCATCGCGAGCGTCCCGACGATCATCAGCGCCATCCCGATGACGGCTTGCTTCGAACTGAGCAGTCCCATGTCCGTCTCTCCGGAAGCGTCCGATATGGAACTTGCGCTTTTGCTTCGCCGGTTACTCGTAGTCTCGCTCCCCGGCGGGGACGACTACGTCGAGCCAGTTCTCCTCGGGGGGAAGCGGACACTCGAAGGTGTCGGTGAACGCGCAAAACGGGTTGTACGCGAGGTTGAAGTCCACGACGACTTCGTCCAACTCGTCGAGGGGCGCGTCGGGCGTGAGTTCCATGTAGCGACCGCCGTTGTAGGTCTGCTGACCCGTCGTCTTGTCGCGGAAGGGGACGAACAGCGTCGGCGAGTCGTCGTGTTCCTGACGATACGCGCCGAGGGTCAGTTCGGCGTCGCGGAGTTCGAAGTGGAACGTGGCGACGCGGAGATACCGGACCTCGCCGTCGGTCGAGGTGTCCATCGTCACCGGCTCGGGGTCGTCGTGCGTCTCGACCGACGCGGTCACCCGGTAGTCGGGGTCGGGGTCGAAGTAGTCGAGGCCGTCGAAGTCGTCCCGTTCTTCCGGCGGAATCGGCGACTGAGGATGCGACCCGAAGAAGTCGTCTTTCTCCTCGCGTTTCGCCCGGAGTTCGGAGACGTAGGCGTCGGCGTCGAACGCGTCGTCGGTCATACGCGACGGTACCCACCGGCGACACCTACACCTGACGGTTCGAAGGCGCGTTCGAACTCGTTACGCGGACAGGTGGCGCTTGGCGGTCGAGATGCGTTTGAACTGCTCGTTCGTGAGCTCGATGTCCGCGGCCACGACGTTCTCGCCGAGCTGGTCGACGGTTCGTGCCCCGATAATCGGCGCGGTGACCTGCGGGTGGTGCATGAGCCACGCGAGGCTGACCTGTGCGGGCGACGCGCCGACCGCCTCGGCGACCCCCTCGATAACCTCGAGCGCGTCGAAGTTCGACGGCGTGAGGTAGGAGTCGGCGAACCGCTGGTCGTTCGCCGCGCGAGAGTCCGCAGGCGGGCGCTCGTCGCGGGCGTACTTGCCCGTGAGAAAGCCGCCAGCCAGCGGCGACCACGGCACGACGCCGATGTCGTAGTCGGCGCACATGTCGAGGTAGTTCCCCTCTATCTCGCGGTTGACGGCGTTGTACCGCGGTTGGGCGATTTTAAACGGCTCGTAGCCGCGCTTGTCGGCGAGTTCGTTCGCCTTGACGACCTTCCAGGCGTTGGGTTCGAGCGTCGAGGTGCCGAGGTAGTTCACCTTCCCGTCGCGGACGAACCCGTCGAGCGTCCGCATGAACTCCTCGACCGGCGTCTCGTCGTCCCACCGGTGGATGTACAGCAGGTCGACGTAGTCGGTGCCGAGCCGGTCGAGGATGCGGTCCATCTGGCGGCGGAGGTGTTTCCGGTTGAGCCCGCGGCCGTTGGCGTCTTCCCGCGTGGGCCAGAAAACCTTGGACGCGACGACGAAGTCCTCGCGGTCGCGCGCTTCGAGCCACTCGCCGATGTACGTCTCGCTCGCGCCGTCGCCGTACATGTCGGCGGTGTCGATGAAGTTCCCGCCGGCGGCGGCGTAAGCGTCGAGCAACTCGTGGGCGCGGTCGCGGCCGACCTCGACCTCGCCGTCGTCGGCCTGTCGACCGAACCGCCACGTCCCGAACGCGAGTTCGGAGACCGTCGTTCCGGTCCGTCCTAGTGGAACCATCGCGAGCGACATACCGAATCCGAAGACCGGACCGCGGTAAAGCCACTCGATTCACGATGGTCGAAGATGAGAAACCTGAGGCCGTGGCAGGTCGGCGCATCGAGCGTCTGAGGAGCGGGCGAGAACCTCGATGGAGGCGCGTGGCGAGCGCTCGCGAGGTCGAGAAACGGAGAGCGGGAGGTGGAAAGCGAGAGGTGGAAAGCGGGAAGTGGAGGGAGAACACCGCGTCTGTTTGATTCGCCGTGTCAGGCAACGCACGCACGATTACGGACAGGCGTGTCGGCGCGACCGGGTGACTACGACCGGGCGTAGTTGTGCCCGAGCACGAGCGCGAGCGCGTTGAGCGCGAGAAGCGCTCCGAAGACGGTGAACTCGCTCGCTTCGAGGCCGCCGAAGAGCAGGGGCACATACAGGAACGGGAGGGCGACCGCGGCCCAGAAGCCGACGAACCGAAGCGGTGCGGCGACGAGTTCGAAGCCGAGGCGGAGCGGTTGTTCTTCCGTTACGACCTCCCGGAGTTGGGAGAGGCGTTCGCGGGGGACCGTGGATGGGGAGTTCGACATTGGTTGGGGGGCACCTACGAGCACAACATGGAGTGGAGGGGTCATAATTACGTGCGAGAATTCCGTTCGTTTCATACTCGTTTACTTGAGACTATTCGGTAAACGTGAAATTTCACGGACCGACGAGCGGCGTTCTAATACTTCACAAACGCCGCTAACTCTTTTATTCACACAACAGTCAAGCGTTCTTGAACAGTCGTCGAATCCTGAATTTCCACGGTTCGACCGAGCGGACTCGGTCCTCGGTGCGCTCGGTGGCCCCCGTGTGGACCGTCGGGCGGGCGACGCTTCGACCGGCATCGTCCCGCAGGGAGCAGGGATTTAGCCCGCCGGCGCGACTGTCGATGCGATGCCAGACCTCAATCGCGTCGCAAAGCGCATGTACAACATCCACCCGAACGCCATGCACCTCACCGTCGGCGAGGAGATAGACGGCACGTTCACGCTGGAGAGCGCGGAGTTCTTCCAGACGGAGTTTCAGGCCGAGGGCCGACGCGACGGCGACGACGCGGTCTACCGGTTCGCGACGACCGAGGACAACGACGCTGTCGTCGTCGGTCAACAGCGACCCGGTGAAAACGGGTGGAGGATGGTCGGCGAAGTGGACTCGGTCGAGCGGGCGGACGCGTAGCCGCGCTTTTCAGTCGGTCGCGCGGACGCCGTCGCCGAACCGATAGCGGAGTTCGCGCCGAATCGCCCCGCGCTTCAGGAGGAGGAACCCGAGGAAGATGAGCGCGAACCCGCCGACCGTCGACGGGGTCGGAACTTCGCTCAGGAACGCCCACCCCGAAAGCGCCGCGAAGACGGGCGCGACGTACGAGACGAGGTTGATTTCGATGGGGCCGAGGCGGTCGAGCAGGTCGAAGTAGATGAGGAAGCCGAGCGCGCTCGCCGCGAGCGAGAGGTACCCGAGCGCGGCGACGGACTGGACGTTGAAGACGACCGAGCCGAGACGCTCGCCGAGTGCGACGGACGCGACGTGCATCAGTCCCGCCCCGAGGAGCATCGACCACGCCTCCATCGTCTCGATGGACAGCTCGGAGTCGACCCGGCGGGTCAGCACCGACCCGAGGGCGAAGGCGGCGGCCGCGCCGAAGATGAGGAGCTTCGCGACCGTGCCGCCGGCGAGGAGGTTGCTCGGGTCGAGCCCCGAGAGCACCGCGACGCCGACGAGGCCGAGGAGGAGGCCGACGACGCCGAGCGCGGTGAGCCGCTCGCTCGGGAGCAAGAGCCGCGCGAATCCAGTGGTGAGCACCGGGCTGAGACTCACGATGACCGCGGCGGCGGCGCTCGTCACGCCCGGGTCGGTCTCGCCGATGAACAAGAGCGCGTGGTAGGCGGCGATGAGGAAGACCGCGCCGATGGCGACTTCCGTCCACTCGGCCCTGCCGCGCGGAAGCGGCGAGTCGGTGGCGTACAGCGCGTAGGCGAGCATCACCACCCCCGCCACGTCGTACCGGAGGGCGGCGAAAAGCACCGGCGGAAAGAACTCGAGTCCGGCTTTGATAGCCATGAACGCGGACCCCCAGACGGCGGCGAGGACGACGAACAGACCGAGGTTTCGGTACCGTGTCACAGCGATGGTGCGCCCGGTGGGGGCCTGAACGTTTCGTTACGGGGTGGTTTCGCCGGTGCCGCGGGGCGAGAATCGCCCACCGGCCACCGCCAACACACCAGTCGTCCGTCGTCGCTCAGTCGTCGGCCTCGGCGGCCGCGCCGGCGTTCGTCTCGATGACGGTCACCTCGTCGGAGCCCTCGTAGAGGTGACACGCCGCGGGGTGCGGCGCCTCGCCGACGGCGGGGCGACGCGTCTCACAGGGGCTCTCGAAGCGTTCCCGAAGCGTCTCGCCGGCGCGGTCGGCCTCGCCCTCGGCGAGGTGGCCGAGCGCCGTGTCGACGACGCCCGCGACCTCGCCGCGGAGTTCGGCGTCGACGTGTCGCGCGCGCGCCTCCTCGATGAACGCTTCCGTGTCCGCTCGGTCGGGGTCGGCGGCGTCCCAGATGTGGTCCGGGTTGACGTCACCGACCGCCAGGGCGTCGCGGAGGTCCATCACGGCGCGGTAGGTCCCCTGTTCGATGTCGAGGTCGTCAGGGGGGATGACCTGCGGGCACCGCGTCCGAAAGCGACAGCCCGACGGCGGGTTTCGCGGCGACGGCACGTCGCCCGACAGCGCCTCGACCCGCCGGCCGTGTTCGGCCGTGGAGGGCCGGGGAACGCTCTCCAACAGCGCCTTCGTGTAGGGGTGTTTCGGCGACTCGAACAGCTCGTCTGTCGGGCCGAGTTCGACCACGTTGCCGAGGTACATCACGGCGACGCGGTCGCAGATGTGGCGGACGACAGAAAGGTCGTGGGCGATAAAGAGGTACGTCAGCCCGAACTCCGATTGGAGGTCGTCGAGCAGGTTCAGCACCTGCGCCTGCACGGACACGTCGAGCGCCGACACCGGCTCGTCGAGCACGATGAAGTCCGGTTCGAGCGCGAGCGCGCGGGCGATACCGATACGCTGGCGCTGGCCGCCGGAGAACTCGTGGGGGTAGCGGTCGAGGTGGTTCGCCGAGAGGCCGACCCGCTCCAACAGGTCGGCGACCTTGTCGCGCCGCCACTCGCGTTTCGACTCGCCGTCGGCGGACTCGGGAATCCCGTGAATCTTCAGCGGTTCGGCGACGATGTCGCCGACGGTCATTCGCGGGTCGAGACTGGAAAACGGGTCTTGGAAGACGATTTGGGCGTCCCTGCGGAACGCCTTGAGTTCGTCGTCGTCCATCTCGAAGACGTTCGCCCCGTCGAAGGTGACCGCGCCGCCGGTCGCCTCGCGCAGTCGGAGCAGCGTCTCGCCGGTCGTGGACTTCCCGCACCCGGACTCGCCGACGAGGCCGAGCGTCTCGCCGCGTTCGACCTCGAAGGAGATGCCGTCGACGGCCTTCACGCTCGTCGGGTCGCGCCCGAGGAGGCTGTCGACGAACGAGTCCTGCTCGAAGTAGTACTTCTGGAGGTCCCGAACCGCGAGGAGCGGCTCAGTCATCGGCGTTCACCTCTCGGTCGACCGCATCGGCCGCGTCGGCCGAATCGACGGCGTCCGCGGGGTCGTACTCCTGTTCGGCGAGGACGCACCTGACGCTGTGTCGGCCGTCCAGTTCGTACTCGGGGATGCGGGTCAGACAGTCGGTCATGGCTTTGGGACACCGGTCGGCGAAGTAACACGCGTCGGGCATCTCCGAGTCGAGAAGGCTCGGCACGTTGCCCGAGATGGGTTCGAGGCGACCCGAGGGGTCGTCAACGTCCGGAATCGACCCCAACAGTCCCTGCGTGTACGGGTGGACGGGGTTGTCGAAGATGTCGGCGAGCGGGCCGCGCTCGACGACTTCCCCGGCGTACATGACGCCGACGCGGTCGCACATCCGGGCGATGACGCCCAAGTCGTGGGTAATCATCAGGATGCTCATCCCCTCCTGTTCCTGCAGGTCGCGAAGCAGGTTGAGAATCTGGGCTTGGATGGTCACGTCGAGCGCGGTGGTCGGCTCGTCGGCGATGAGGATGTCCGGTTCGCCGGCGAGCGCCTGGGCGATCATCGCCCGCTGGAGCATCCCGCCGGAGAACTGGTGAGGGTACTCCTCGGCGCGGTCCTCGGGGTCGGGGATACCGACCTGGTCGAGCAGTTCGACCGCGCGGTCCATGCTCTCGTCGTCGACGTAGCTCTTCGAGGGGAGAAGCGAGTCCACGAGGAGCGAACCGAGACCGTAACCCTGCGTCCGCGAGCGCGTGCTTCGCGGGTTCGACCGGGCGCGGCGCTGGACCTCGACCGCCTCGGCTATCTGCTCGCCGACGGTTATCGAGGGGTTGAAACTGCTCATCGGGTCCTGAAACACCATGCTGAACGACGGGCCGCGGAGCGACCGCCGGACGCCCTTCGGGAGCCGCCGGATGTCCACGAGGTCGCCGTCGACGGCCTCGGGCTTCGACCCGCGGAACTCCTCGGCGAGGTCGGCGTTGCGGTACCATATCTCGCCTTGGGTCACGCGGCCGGGCGATTCGATGAGGTCGATGACCGAGAGCGCGGTCACGGACTTACCGGACCCGGACTCGCCGACGATGCCGAATATCTCGCCGTCTTCGACGTCGAACGAGACGCTCTCGACCGCGTTGACCTGCCCCTCCTCGGTGAAAAACCGAGTGGAGAGGTCGCGGACGCTGAGAATCGTGTCGGCCATCTCAGACGCCCCCCTCCCCTTCGATGCCGGGGTCGAGCGCGTCTCTGAGCCAGTCGCCGACGAGGTTCAGCCCGATGACCGTCACCACGATGGCGAGGCCGGGCATCGTCGAAATCCACCACGCGGTGGACTGGTACTGCCGGCCGAGGGCGATGTCGAAGCCCCACGACACGTCGGCGCCGGAGAAGCCGAGGAACGACAGCGCCGATTCGAGCAGGATGATGGCGGCCACCTGAATCGTCGCCAACACGAGGATGGGCGTGATGGCGTTGGGAAGGACGTGTCTGAGCATCGTCCGCCCGTCGCTCGCGCCGAGGGCCTTCGCGGCCTTCACGTACTCCTCCTCGCGGATGGAGAGCGCTTCGCCGCGGGCGACGCGGGCGAACCACACCCAGTTGACGAGCGCGACGACGACGATGACCGTCCCCGGGAGGACGACCGTCTCGGGCATTCCCGTCGGTAACCCGACCGCCGAGCGGAACGCCGGGGCGAGTCCGGTGGCGACGAAGGGGTCGGGGATGGGCGCTTGGGCCTGCCCCCAGACGCCGACGAGGGCGATCGCGAGCACGAGCGAGGGGAACGCGAGCATGATGTCCGCGCTCCGCATCAGGAGGTCGTCCACGCGACCGCGGTAGAACCCCGCTGACAGCCCGACGAGGACGCCGATGAGCGCCGCGAGCGACGTGCCGAACAACCCGACGAGGATGGACGTTCTCGCGCCGTAGATGATGCGCGAGAGGATGTCCCGCCCATTGCCGTCGGTGCCGAGCGGATGGGCGGCCGTCGCGTTCGTGTAGACGGTCTGCGTCTCGGTGACGACCTGACCGTCCTCGATGACGACGCTCCCGTCTTCCATCTTCGTCACCTCTTTCGTCTCTTTGGTGCTGAAGCCGAGCGGCGGCTGTCGGGAGTTATCGAGATTCTGTTGAGACGGGCTATACGGGGAGATAAACGGGGCGAAGACGGCCATCGCCACCATGAGGATGACGACGACGATGCCGAGCTTCGCGAGGAGACTCCGTCTGAGTTCCCGACGAAGGTTTCTGCGTGTGCGTTCCGATATCATAGAGCGTTAATCGTAGGCCACCTGCGGGTTGACGTAGGCGTACAGGGCGTCGACGAGGATGTTCACGAGGACGAACCCGACCGCGACGACGATGAGCGAGCCCTGTAAGACCGGCCAGTCGCGGGCGTTGATGCTGTTGATGATGAGCGTCCCGAGCCCCGGCCACGCGAAGACGGCCTCCGTGATGACGGCCCCGCCGATGAGCGTGCCGAGCTGGAGGCCGATGACGGTGATGACCGGAATGAGCGTGTTCCGAAGCGCGTGTTTGTAGCGGACCAGGGTCTCCGGGAGCCCCTTCGCCCGCGACGCGCGGACGTACGTCTGCCCGAGCTGGTCGAGCATCCCGCTGCGGGTGAGTCGCGTGATGAGCGCGGTGAAGTAGGTCCCGAGCGTGATTGCTGGCAGTGTGATGTGCCACAGCCACGTCACGAAGCCACGTATCGCCGCGCCCGCCTCACCGCCGACGAGAAGCATCGCGATGCCGTCGAGGCCGATGGGGCGCTGGCTCGTCGGGAACAGGTTCAACTGGACCGCGAGCACGAGGATGAGCATCACCCCGAGCCAGAAGTTGGGCGTGCTGATGCCGACCAGTGAGAACACGGTCGCGCCGTAGTCCGCGGGCTGGTGACGCCGCGTGGCCGACAGGACGCCGAGCGGAATCGCGATGACGACGGCGACGACGGTCGCCGCGATGGCGAGTTCCAGCGTCGCCGGGAGCTTCGCGACGACGCGCGCCGCGACCGGCGTTCGGGTCACGAGCGACAGGCCGAGGTCGCCGAACGGGATGCCCGAGACGAACTGCCAGTACTGCACGTACAGGGGCTCGTTCAGCCCGAGTTCGGCGATGACCTGCGCCCTTACCTCCGGGTCGACGTCGGGCGGTAACAGCACGTTCGCCGGGTCCCCCGGCGAGATGAACCGGAGGCCGAAGACGACCGTAATGACCCCCCAGATGACGAACAGCCCCTGGAGCGAGCGTTTGATGAGGAACCTCGACAGCGACATCGACTACTGCTGGCTCATCGCGTACGCGTCGATGCGCTCGTCGGAGCGGGCCTCCCAGGCGATGGCGTCGTTGACGCCGTAGACGCTGTACTGCTGGTTCAGGAATATCCACGGGCACTGCTCGTGGGCCATCGCGTTCGCCTCCTGGAGGGTCGCCTCGCGCTCCTCGCCGGACTGGTTGCCGGCCTGTTCGAGCAGCGCGTCGAACTCCTCGTTTTGCCACGTCGTGAGCGTCCCGTCGGAGGCGAGAAGCGCCTCCATGACGAGGCCGCCGTCGAACGTCGCCTCGCCCCAGCCGATGAGGAACCACGGCGGGCGGGCCTCGATGCTGCCCGCGAGCAGTTCGTCCACGAGCGACCCGAAGTCGCGCTGGCGAACCGTCGCCGTGACGTTCGGTAGCTCGTCGATGTAGCCCGCGACCGCCTGCGCGATTTCGAGGTCCTTCAGGTAGCGGCCGACCGGCGTGTTGAGTTCGATCTCCGCGCCGGCGTAGCCGGACTCTTCGACCAACTGCTCCGCCTGGTCCGGGTCGTACGGGTACGGGTCGAGGTCGGGGTTGTGGCCGACGAACTCGGGGAGCGTCGGCTGGCCCGTCTGCGCGCCGAAGCCGCCGAGGACGTTCTGGACGATGCTCTCGAGGTCGATGGCGTAGTTCATCGCCTGCCGGAACTCGACCGAGTCGAACGGTTCGACGTCGTAGCGCATCCCGTTGTAGATGATGCGGGTCGACGGGGCCGCGGCGACGCGCGCGTTGTCGGAGTTGGTGACGCGCTGGACCTCCTGGGGCGGGACGTTGACGATGAGGTCGGTCTCGCCCTGCAGGAGTTGGTTGACGCGAGTGCTGGCCTCGGACGCCGCGCGGAAGGTGAGGGTGTCGACCGCCGCGGGCTCCTGCCAGTAGTCCTCGTACGCCGTGAGGACGACCTCCTCGTCTTCGGTGTACGAATCGAGTTGGAACGGTCCGGTACCGTTCATGTTCTGACCGATGTACGCCTTGTCGTTCTCCTCGACCCACGACTGCTGCATCACGTCGAGGTAGGTCGCGAACTCGGAGAACACGATGGGGTTGAGCGAGGAGTTGTTGACCTTGACGGCGTTCTCGCCCTCGATGACTTCCGCGCCGGCGACGCCGGCGAGTTGGTCGCTCTGCGGACTGGCGAAGCTCACCTCCTCGTCGACGACGCGGTTGATGCTGTACGCGACGTCCTCGGGGGTGAGTTCGTCGCCGTTGTGGAACGTGACGTCCTCGCGGAGGTCGAACCGGACCGCGTTCTCCCCGTCGATGCGCTCGTAGTTCGTCCCCAGTGCGGTCTGAATCGACCCCGCCGCGTCGCGGGTCAGGACGCCCTCGTACGCGTGGAGGACGACGATGTCGGTCGTCGTCTCGCGGTGGTCGTGCGGGTCGAGGCCGGAGGGCATCTGGCCCTGCGTGATGGTCACGTCGAACGAGCCGCTGTCCTCGGTCGTCGTCGTTTCGGTGGTCTCGGTCTCCTCGCCGCCGGTCGTCGTCGTTTCGGTGGTCTCGGTCTCCTCGCCGCCGCCGCCGGAACAGCCCGCGAGCGCCGCCGACGCCGCCGCGCCGCCTGCCAACTTAATGTACGACCGTCGACTAATGTGTGAATTGGTATCAGCCATCGAAGGTAGATTGCGTCGGTCGTTCTTATATCCATTGCCTGTGATTCGGCTCCCGCATAGCGTTCTGCCCATATATTGTGCGCAGTTATGCTCCCGAGTCATCACCCCCCGAACACGGGGTACGTTTATTAGGGACTATCGCCGAACGATTCGTATGGCCGTGACCGGCCGTCCCACACTTCGGGACTTGTTCGACGAGTCGCCGACGCCTCACATCGCACACCCGCCGCGCACGCACCAACGACACTTCTACGTCGCGACGGACGGGTCGTACCGCCCGAACGGCGGCGGACTCGGTGCGGTGATAGAGACCCGCGACGGCGAGCGAGTCGCCCGTATCGCGCTCCCAGACGTGCCGCCGAACAACAACGTCTCGGAGTATCGCGCGCTCCACCTCGGACTGGACGTGCTCGCCAATCGCGCGCCGCCGGGCGCTCGCGTCGGCGTCCTCGTCGACCACGACGACCTCGCCGCGAACGTCAACAACGCGGTGCTCGCCGGCGACCATCCCGACTGGAAGTCGCCGAAGCGCATCGTCGTTCCCGCCGGCAGCGAACACCACTGGCGGGGGATTCAGGCCCGCATCGCCGGGTTCAAAGAGCTTCGCGCCGCGCGAATCGACAGCCGCGAGAACCCCGCGCACCCGCTGGCGAACGCGCCGGGGGAGTACGAACACGTCAACCGGCGGCCCGACCGCTGCGTGCTCCCCGACCCACCGGAGTTCGACACGGACTCCGGCACGGACGTGAGCTATCTCCCGCCCTCGCGGTTCGAGGGACGCGCGAGCGACTGAGCGCGAGGCGTCGACGGCGACCGCGTTCGCCCCCGCCTCCGTCGGGTGGGCCGCCGAGCGCGAGCCGTCTCATCGGGCCGTCGCCTCGTCGACGGCCGGTCACTACTTCGTCAAAAAGTTGACAACGCGGAGCGACGACGCTATCGCATGGACTCCGCGGAGACCGTCGACACGTTCGACCCGCGGCGACGCGGACTCTCGCCGCTCGGCGCGGCCGCGAGACGCCACGCACGCCGACTCGTCGCCACCGGCCTCTCGACGGCCGGTTTCGTCTTCGCCGCCGTCCGCGACCCCGGAATCCTGTCACCGGCCGCCGGCGTCTCACCGACCGCCGGTGTTTCGACGGATGTCGTTACCGCCGGCGGCCCGGCCTTGCTCGTTCGCCTCGAACTGGGCGTGCTCGCCGGCCTCCTCGCCGCCGGCGCTTCGCTCGTGTTTCTCGCCCAGCGCGACCCCGCAGTCGATATCCGCGCCGCGTGGGGCTGGTTCGCGCTCGCCGCCGCGGGGTTCCTCGTCGGAACCGCCGCCGCGCGTCAGGTCGCGCCCGCGCTCTTCGACCTCCTGGTCGAGTGGGGCCGCGTTACGGCCGACTCCCGCCAGTCGGCGCTCGAACTCGAACTGTTCTTCCCGGCCGCGGTCGGCGGCGGCGCGGCCGTCGCTCCGCTCTTGCTCGGATTACGCCGCGCCGGCGCGCTCTCTCGTCGACTCGCCGGCGGGACGAGAGGGCTGTCGCTCCTCTGTCTCGTCGCCTTCGCCGCGTGTTTCTCGCCGCCGGACTCGACGACGTTCGCGCTCTACGCGGCCCCGCCCGCGGTCGGACTGGGCGTCGCCGTCGCGTGGGTCGAGTTCGGGTGAGCGACTCGCCGAAAAATCCGAAGACCGACTGCGCGTTACGTTACTCTTCTTCCTGCGCGTCCACGACCGCCGTCGCCGCCAGCTCGAACGACCAGCTTTTTTCGGTTCGGGTTCGCTCCGCTCACCCTCCCCGGAAAAAGCTGGACCAAAAAATCCCTCGCTTCGCTCGGGTCCGTTACTCTTCCTGCGCGTCCACGACCGCCGTCGCCGCCAGATTGACGATGTCTTTGACTTCGTCGCCGCGCTGGAGGACGTGGACCGGCTTGTCCATGCCGACGAGCATCGGACCGATGGCCTCCGCGCCGCCGAGGCGCTGGAGGAGCTTGTAACCGATGTTACCCGCTTCGAGGTTCGGGAAGACGAGCAGGTTCGCGGGGTCGTCGAGCTCCGCGAAGTCGTAGGTGCCTTCGAGGATGTCCTCGACGAGGGCGGTGTCGGCCTGCATCTCGCCGTCGACCGGGAAGTCAACGGCGGGGTCGTCCTGCAGGAGCGCCGCGGCGTCGCGGGGCTTGCGCGTCCCCTCGTTCGTGACGCTCCCGAAGTTGGAGTACGAGAGCAGCGCCGCGCGGGGTTCGACGTTGAACTGGCGGGCCAGCTCCGCCGTGTGCTTCGTAATCTCCGCGAGAATCTCCTCGTCGGGGTCGAGGTTGACCGTCGTGTCGGCGCAGAAGACGACGCGGTTCTTGAACGTCATCATGTAGACGCCGGCCGCGTAGTTGGCGTCGTCGGCCGTGCCGATAATCTGCAGCGGCGGGCGGAGCGCCGAGGGGTAGTGGTGAGTCAGCCCCGTCAGCATCGCGTCCGCGTCGCCGACCTCGACCATGACGCTGGCGAAGTAGTTCGAGTCGCGGCGGACGAGTTCCTCCGCTTCGGACTTCGTGATTCCCTTGCGCTGGCGAAGCTCGTAGAGGCGGTCGACGTAGTGGTCCCACTCGCCGTCGCGGGGATTGGCGATGGTCGGGTCGAAGTCGAGGCCCAACTCCTCCGCCTTGCGCAGAATCGTCGTCGTCTTCCCGACGAGGATGGGCTCGGCGATGCCCTCCTCCTGCATCTGGTAGGCGGCGCGAATCATCTTCTCGTTGGAGCCCTCGGCGAGGGCGACCCGCTTGGGGTTCGACTTCGCCTTGTTGAGGACGACGCGCATCATCTCGCGGGACTTCCCGAGCCGGGCTTCGAGGCGCTCGCGGTACGCGTTCATGTCGAGGCGCTTGCGAGCCGCGCCGGAGGTCATCGCCGCCTGCGCGACCGCGGGTGCGACTTCGAACAGCACGCGGGGGTCGAGCGGCTTGGGAATGACGTAGTCGGCACCGAACTGGAGCGGGTGGTCGCCGTAGGCCTTGACGACCGCGTCTGGCACGTCCTGTCGGGCGAGTTCGGCGAGCGCCTCGGCGGCCGCGCGCTTCATCGCCTCGTTAATCTCGGTCGCGCGCACGTCGAGCGCGCCGCGGAAGATGAAGGGGAACCCGAGGACGTTGTTGACTTGGTTCGGGTAGTCGGAGCGCCCGGTCGCCATGATGACGGTGTCCTCGCGGGCCTCTTTCGCGTCCTCGTAGGTGATTTCGGGGTCCGGGTTGGCCATCGCGAAGATGACGGGGTTGTCGGCCATCGACCGCACCATCTCCTGGCTGACGACGCCGCCGACCGAGAGCCCCGCGAGAACGTCCGCACCCTCCATGGCGTCGGAGAGCGAGCCCTCGTCGACCGGCTTGGCGAACTCGGCTTTGTACTTGTTGACGTCGCCCGCTTCGACGCGCGACTCGGTGATGATGCCCGAGGAGTCGCACATCGTGATGTTCTCCTTTTTCGCGCCGAGGGAGACGTAGAACCGCGCCGTCGCGAGCGCGGACGCGCCAGCGCCGGAGAAGACGATGTCGAGGTCGTCGAGGTCCTTGTCCACGATGTCGGCGGCGTTCAGAAGCGCCGCGCCAGAGATGATGGCCGTGCCGTGCTGGTCGTCGTGGAACACGGGGATGTCCATCTGTTCACGGAGCTGTCGTTCGATTTCGAAGCACTCCGGGGCCTTGATGTCCTCCAGATTGATGCCGCCGAACGTCGGCTCCATGGCCTTCGTCGCCGCCACGAAGTCGTCCACGTCGGCGATGTCGAGTTCGACGTCGAACACGTCGATGTCGGCGAAGCGCTTGAACAGCACGCCCTTGCCCTCCATCACCGGCTTCGACGCCTGCGCCCCGATGTCCCCCAGCCCGAGGACGGCGGAGCCGTTCGAGACGACGCCGACGAGGTTGCCCTTCGCCGTGTACTCGTAGGCGGCGTCTTCGTCCTCCGCGATGTCGAGACACGGCGCGGCCACGCCCGGCGAGTACGCCAGGCTCAGGTCGCGCTGCGTGTTCGTCGGCTTCGTCGTCGCAATCTCGATTTTTCCGGGCGGGTCTTGTCTGTGATATTCCCGTGAGTCGTCGTCCAGTCCCATGACCCACACGTCCTCACGCAGGGGGCAAAAAGCTATTCAACAACGTCGAATTTTGACTTCGACAATAGTCGAATCCTCACCGGACGGCGGCGAGGTCGGGACGGCGAATCGACGCCGCTCCGCTCGAAAAATTACTCCGTTTCGATGTGAAGAATTTCCGGGCGTTCGAGTTCGACGGTCCCCTCGGCGTCGGTCACGGTCCGGGTCGGCCAGCGACCGGTCGCGGTCAGCACTTCGACGCCCTCGTCGGTGACGAGCGCCGTGTCCTCGCTTTTCGCCCCCTGAATGGTCGGGTTGTAGGCGTAACCCATCGGCGCGCGGACCTCGTCGTCGGCGTCGGGCGTGGCGAACCACTCGCGGCCGGCGAACCCGGCCGCGCCGCCCTGGTGGTGGTTCAGCCACTCCTCGGACTCGCCGACCGAGTCGTAGGCGTCACGGATGGCGTCGAACACGTCGCCGGCGGTGCCGCCTTCCACGGCGGCCTTTCGGGTCGCGGCCAGCGCCTCCGTCTCGACCCGCATCGCCCCCTCGTGCCGGGTTTCGAGCCACTCGGGCGCGTCGAACGCGACGGTGCGCGTGCAACTCGCGTAGAGGCCGCCGCGCTGGGCCGTCACGGAGACGAGCGCGTAGTCGCCGAGTTCCTCCTGTTTGGGCGTGTAGTGGCGGTACTTCTGGACCCGCCGCCCGCTGCCGACGAGCACGACCGGCGCTTCGATACCCATCGCGCTGAGCGTGACTTTCAGACCGGAGGCGACCTCGTGTTCCGTGTCGCCCGGTTCGAGTTCGCGACAGACCCGCTCGACGGCGCTCGCCGCGTCGCGGCCGAGTTCGCGGTAGGCCTCGATGTCGGCGTCGGAAAGCGGCTGGCGGACGGCCGCGGCGTCCACGTCCTCGAAGCCGGGCACGTCGAAGTCGGCGGCGGCGGGGGTCGGCGAGACCGCCTCGACGCCGGACGCCAGCGAGCCCTCGTACCACTGGAAGCGGTGGACGCGAACGTCCTCGTGGGGTACTTCCTCGTGGAGCAGCCGGGTCGCTTCGATGTTGTCCGTCACGACGTGGAACTCGTCGCCGTCGTAGCCGGCGGCGGCGACGCCCAAAGGCGAGTCGCGGTCGACGACGTTGTCGCCGCCGAGGAGCCACGCGAAGGAGTTCGGTCGGGCGAACCAGACCGCTTCGAGGCCGTTGTCGTCGAGGTAGCCATCGAGTCGGTCCGCTCGGGATTCGAGTCGCTCGTCCATGTTCGCGCGTCCAACCGAACCGACTTGAATGGGACGGCTCGGACAAGTGGGACGAAGCCCGTCGGGGCGTCCGGAGCCGACCGGTTCCGACCGGTGCCAGCCACGGGGCGGCGCTCCGGGGTGACGCCTTCGAGGACCATACCGACGAGATATAAGTTCGCGCGGTCCCGAGCCACGCGTATGACACCTCGGCTTCGCCGCCTCCTCGCGGGGGCCGCCGCGATGACCGGCGTCCTGATGGTCCTCGGCGTGTACACCGCCGCCTCGGGGGCCGGCCTCACCTGCGCCGGGCGCTGGCCGTTCTGCGACGGCTTCCTCGGCCTGTTCCCGGCCAACTGGGGCAGCTTCATCGAGTGGTTCCACCGCCTCGTCGCCATGCTCACCGGCTTCCTCATCCTCGGGACGACCGTGCAGGCGTGGCGCGAGGGCGTCGCGAAAGGCGTCCGCTACGCGCTCGTCGTCGCCACGGTCATCCTCCCGTTCCAAATCGTCCTCGGGGCGCTCACCGTCACCGAGTACGAGTGGGTCATCCTCACCGCCCACTACGTGGTCGCGACCTCCATCTTCACCGCCGTCGTCGCCGCCGCGGCGTGGGGGCTCGTCGACCGCGGCATCCCCCGCATCGCCGACGCGGTGAGACTGGCGCTCGTCGGCGCGCCCGTCATGCTCGTCCTCGCGCCCCACGCGTTCGTCTCCTTCGGCCCGACGACGCAAGCGGTCTACTACGTCGTCGGCCTCGCCACCTACGCCGCGCTCCTCGCGGTCACTCTCTGGGCGAACGCCGCCCACGGCCCGCGGGCGGACGCCTACGGCCGGCTCAGATTCGTCACCGCGCCCGCGAGCGTCGTGGTCGTCGCGCTCCTCATCGCCGGCCGGCAGGTGTACGGCCCGGCGCTCGAACTCGCCCACCTCGGCGGGACGGTCCTCGCGCTCGTCCTCGTCGTCGGCGCGGCGGTGCTCGTCCGCGGCGGGCTTCCGGTACCGCAGGCCGGCGCGACGAACGACGCGGACTGACGAGCGGACCGCAACCAGATCTGTCGTGCGCTCGCCCGGGTGTCGGAGATGCCTTCAATACTCGTCCCAATCGAGGCAATATTTACAACAGTATTGCCAGAAGTTGTACGACAATCCGAGACCAACGAAGGGGTGACGACGTTTCGCGGTTGGAGATATATCCCACCCATCTACACAATTCCCGGATATTTTTCGTCAATATCGGAACGAATTGACGAACGGACCGAAGAAGTGTTATACGGGGCTGTGCTACCTGAGGGCTGTTATGGAACGTCGCACCTTTCTGAAGGGCTCCGCCGGGGCCGCGGCCGCGTTCACGCTGGCCGGCTGTCTCGGCGGCGGCGGCAGCGGTAGCGAGACGATTACCATCGGCTCGGACATCCCGTACCGGCCGTTCGAGTACGAGACGACCGAGGGCGAACTCGTCGGCTTCGACGTCGACATCGCGCAGGCCGTCTTCACCGACGAACTCGGCTACGAACACGAGTTCCAGAAGACGAGCTTCGACAGCATCATTCCCTCGCTCAACAACGGGAACTTCCGCGTCATCATGTCCGCGATGACCATCACCGAGGACCGCGCCGAGCAGATCGACTTCTCGGACCCGTACTTCACGGCGTACCAGACGGTCATCGTCCTCAACCAGAGCGACATCTCCTCGAAGGAGGACCTCCGGGGCGTCACCGTCGGCGTCCAGAAGGGGACGACCGGCGAGAGCGCCGCGACCAGCCTCAAAGAGGAGTTCGGCGGCGACCTGACGATTCAGAGCTACGACCAGGTGACCGGCGCGTTCGACGCGCTCCGGAACAACCAGGTCAGCGCGGTCGTCAACGACAACACCGTCAACGCCGCGTTCGTCGAGCAGAGCGACAACGTCCGGTTCCTCGAGGGAGCCGGCGCCGCCGAAGAACAGGGCAAGGAGAACGCCCCACCGTACCTCACCCTCACCGTCGAGGAGTACGGTATCGGCTTCCGGAAGGACGACGACGACCTCCGCGAGGAGGTCAACGGCGCGCTCCAGACCATCCGCGACAACGGGACGTACGACGAGATTTACTCGGAGTACTTCTCCGGGTAACCCGAACCAGGACGCGTTTTTTATCCCACTACCGTGAGAAACACTACCAATGGCTGAATCTTACTCCGAGGGGCGAACCGGCGACGGTGAGTACCAAGAGCAGTTTTTGAACGACAAAACGCTCAGGCGACTGGGGGCGGCTGTCGCGGGACTATTCACGCTCGGAGTCGGCGGGTTCATCGCGGCGATTATCTTCACGCAGGTCGATTTCGAACTCTTCGTGGAGATTATCCACCCGCAGTTCGTCAACGCGTTCCTGCGAGTGCTCGGCATCGTCCTCGTGGGGAGCCTGCTGTCCGTCACCGCGGGCGTCTTCGTCGGACTCGGTCGGGTGTCGAACACGAAGTTCACGAACTCCGTTGCGACCGCCTACGTCGAGTTCTTCCGGGGCACGCCCCTTCTGTTCCAGTTGCTCGTCATCTACGTCGGGATTCCGGCGTTCTGGCCGCCGGGGCAGTTCCCCATCTCAGATTGGGGGTACCCCACGGCCATCATCGGACTGACGCTCAACCACGCCGCCTACGTCGGCGAGGCCGTCCGCGGCGGCATCGACGCCGTCCCGGAGGGACAGATGGAGGCCGCCCGCTCGCTCGGGATGTCCTACGTGCAGGGCATGCGCGAGGTCGTCCTCCCGCAGGCGTGGCGTAACGCGCTCGCCGCCATCGGCAACGACCAGGTCATCCTCGTGAAGGACACGTCGCTCCTGACGGTCATCGCCATCCCGGAACTCATCAGCGCGTTCCGCAACGTCAACTCGACCACGTTCGACCCGTGGACGCCCATCATCCTCGTCGCCATCGCCTATCTCATGATTACGATTCCGCTCGGCAAAATCGTCAACCACCTCGAGGCCCGCGCCGACTGGGGAGGTGACCGCCGATGAGTCTCCTCGAATTCGACGAGATTGACAAGTACTTCGGCGAGACGCACGTCCTGAAAGACGTCGACCTGAACGTCGAAGAGGGCGAAGTGTGCGTCATCATCGGCCCCTCGGGGTCCGGGAAATCGACGCTGCTTCGCTGTGCGAACCGCCTCGAAGAGATTCAAGACGGCGAGATTCGCCTCGAAGGCCAGTCCATCTCCGCGGCCGACGCCGACATCAACCGCCTGCGCCAGCGCATCGGCATGGTGTTCCAGAGCTTCAACCTCTTTCCGCACAAGACGGCGCGGGAGAACGTGACGCTCGCCCCGACGAAGGTCAAGGGTCTCAAGAAAGGCGACGCCGAGCGCCGCGCCGACGAACTGCTCGACCGCGTCGGCCTCCGCGCGCAGTCGAACTCCTACCCGAACCAGCTCTCCGGCGGCCAGCAACAGCGCGTCGCCATCGCCCGCGCGCTCGCGATGGACCCGCACGTGATGCTGTTCGACGAGGTCACGAGCGCGCTCGACCCCGAACTCGTCGGGGAGGTGCTCGACGTGATGCACGACCTCGCCGAGGAGGGCATGACGATGCTCGTCGTCACCCACGAGATGGGCTTCGCCCGCGAGGTCGGCGACCGCATCGTCCTCATGGCCGACGGCAAAGTCGTCGAGGACTCGCCGCCCGAGGTGTTCTTCGAGAACCCGAAGACCGACCGCGGCAAGCAGTTCCTCTCGAAACTGCTCTGAGCCGGGGTAGCCGGGCACACACCCGGATTCTTCCAACAAGCTTATCCCCCGAAACGCCGCTTGCTGCGGCATGAACTACGCTCCCCGCGAATTCAGTCACGAACCGCCCGATTGCGAACACACCAAGGCCGTTCTCTTCTGTCAGACCTGCGGTCGCGCCGCCGGTATCGACGAGTGGCCCGAACAGACGCACGACGGCCGGACGGTCCGACTCGATTGCCCGGACTGCGGCGAGGTCGTCTGGCGCGGACTGGACGACGAGGCGACCGAAGAACGTCGAGCGCCGACGCCGACGCCCTGAGCCGGCACCGAGCGTCCGAACCGACGACAGCCCTGTTTTACGGAACCATCACTTCGACGCCGACGGTGTCGTAGTCGGTCATCGCGGCCAGCCGCTCGGGAACCTCGTCGAGCGAGACGGTCTTCGTCACGAGCGACCCGGGGTCGACCGCGTCCGACGCGAGCAGCGAGAGCAGGTCGTCCGCGCTCGTCGGCGGCATCCCGCGCGCGCCGAGGAACGACACCTCGTGTCTCGTCATCCAGTCGGTCGGCAGCGACACGTTCCCCTTTTCGGCCTCGGTCGTCAGCCCGACCTGCACGTGCGAGCCCCGCGGCCGGACCGACCGGACCGAGTTCCGGCAGGTCTCCGCGACGCCGAGCGCGTCGAGCGAGACGTGCGCCCCGCCGTCGGTCAGCCCCCGGATGGCTTCGACCGGGTCCTCCGTGGAGCCGTTGACGACGGCGTCCGCACCGAGGTCGGCGGCCGCGTCCAGCGCGGAGTCGCGCACGTCGACGGCGACGACCCGCGCGCCGAGGACGTTCGCCACCTGAATCGCAGAGAGGCCGACGCCGCCGCAGCCGTGGACGGCGACCCACTGGCCCGCGCGGAGCCCGGCGCGGGCGTCGAGGGCGTTGTAGGCGGTCATGAACCGGCAGCCGAGCGCGGCCACGTCGGTCGGCGAGACGCCCTCGGGGAGCCGAATCGCGTTGTAATCGGCGGAGGGGAGATGCACCAAGTCGGCGAACGCGCCCTGCGCGGAGAGTTCGAAGCCGAGGGCGTTGGGGTGGTCGCCCGTGCAGACGTTGCCGTGGCCGGTCCGACAGTAGCCGCACGAACCGCACGCGAGGTTGAACGGCAAGGCGACGCGGTCGCCCTCCGCAATTGTCTCGACGCGCTCGCCGACTTCGACGACGCGGCCCGCGGGCTCGTGACCGAGAATCTGTCCGGACGGAACCGCGTCGTTTGCCCACTCGCCGTGGCCCATCCACGAGTGCCAGTCGCTCCGGCAGATGCCGCAGGCCTCGACCTCGACGACGACGCCGTCGGGGTCGCACGTCGGGTCGGGGACTTCGGTCACGTCGAGCGGTTCACCGTGTTCGCGGAGGACTGCGGCTCTCATACGCGCGGTTCGTCGGGCGGCCCCAAAAAGCTCCGCGTGGCGTCAATCTCGGGCGGCGGGAAGCGGTGGAAACGCGGCGGAATCGCGCGGGGACGCAGCGAACGGTCCCTCAGAAGAAGTCGTCGAGGCCGGACTGCCCGTCGTCGGTCGAGGCGTCGGACTCGTCGCTCTCGGTCGACTCGTCGGCGTCGGCGTCCCGGTCGAGCACGTCGTCGGAGCCGCCACCATCGCCGTCGGCGGCCGCGGCGTCGCCCTCGATGGCCACGTCCTCCATCCCGGCGAACGCGCCGCCGGCGTGTGCCTCGACCAGTTCCTCGCGGAGTTCGCCGGCGTCCTCGACGATGGACTGGACCTTGTTCGTCGTCTCGCCGCTCCCGGTGACGAAAGAGACGTGGGACTCGTCGAACTCGTAGTAGGCGGCCATGGCGACGGTCAGCTCGCGGGGCTTGCAGTGGTGGGTGATAGCCGAGAGGTACGGGAGGACCTCGCGGCGGGCGGTCGCCATGCTGAAGCCGCCCTGTTCCGCGATTTTTCGGACGACGGTGTCGCGGGTCTTGTCGCGGGTCGAGCGGTAGGGTGCGCCGCCGTAACGCGTCCACCCGCCGCGGGTCCGGTCGCGGGAGGCCGCGACGCCGGCGGCGAGGTTGTCGGTCGCGTAGCGCCAGTAGGAGTAGTTCTGCGTGGCGCGCACGCGGCCGAGCCAGCGGTCGGCGTTGGCGAGGAAGTCGTAGGCGCGGGCGAGTTCGTCGGGTTCGTAGACGAGCGAGACCTTGTCCTCGACCCACTTCGTGAGGTCGTCGGGCGTCTCGTCCACGTCGTAGGCGGTGTAGAGCGCCTCCTGTGCGGACTTTTCTTTGAGGACGGCGTCGAGGAACTCGAACAGGCCGACGGAGCGGTCGCGGTCGCCCATGACCACGTCCTCCTCGGTGATTTCCTCGCGGCCCTCGGCGATGGCCTGTAGGTCGTTGACGGCCGACCGCAGGTCGCCGCTGTTCATCTCGGCGATGCGGTCGAGGGCGTCGGACTCGAACGCCAGCCCCTCCTTGCGGCAGATGTCGCGGAGGACGGGGACGATAGAGCGGGCGGACACGTCGCGGAACTCGATTTCCTGACAGGCGTTCCGAAGCCCGCGGCTCATGTCGTAGAACTCGTTTGCGATGAGGACGATGGGCTGGCTCGACGACTTGACGAGCCGGGTGACGGCGCTGGCCCCGCCGCGGTCGTAGTTGCCGTGGATGTTGTCGGCCTCGTCGAGGATGACCAACTGCCGGGTGGACGTGCCCGCGGAGGAACCGGCGAGCGTCGCGTTCTTGGCGGCGCGGCCGGCGAAGCGTTCGATGACGTCGCCGGTCCGCTGGTCCGACGCGTTCAGCTCGACCGTCTCCCAGCCCATGTCGGCGGCGAGCGCGTGGGCCGCGGAGGTCTTTCCGATGCCCGGGCTCCCGTGGACGACGACGGCCTCCCGGTGGTCGTCCCACGTCTTGGCCCACTCCGCGAGGGCGTCACGGGCCTTGTTGTTGCCGCGGACCTCGGAGAGCGTCGATGGGCGGTACTTCTCCGTCCAGTCTACCATTACCGGAAGGAGGACCGAGGCGCGTTTAGTGGTTGCGGAGCGCCGCGCACTGGGCGGACGCGGACTCACCACGCCGCCCGCCGCGCCCGGTTCCGGGCGTCGACGAGCGACCACCCGAGCGCCGCGAGCGTGGTGAGACAGACGACGAACAGCGCCACGACGACGCCGACTCGTCCGACACCGGCGTAGTAGCCGGCGCTGTCGATGACGCCGGCGAACAGCAGACCGAAGGCGACGAGGCTGAGCGGCCGCGCCCACAGCTGGCTCCGAACGAGTCCGACGCCCGTCGCCAGAAGCGACACGCCGGTCAGCCCGCCCAACACGAGCGACGCGAACAGCGCGAACGGGTCGGTCCGCGGTTCCATGACGGGTCCGCGCTCGACGGTCAACACCCAGATGGCGAGCGTCACGGCTCCCATGACGAGCGCGTAGCCGCCGACCGTTCGCTCCCAGTCCATAGCGACTCCCTTCTGTCAGACGCGCTCCGGCCACAAATACGCATCTCCGCGTTCTCGCGCGGGAGAACGTGTGTGCGACCGGAACGTGTTCGAATCCGACTGCTCTGTCGGCCGCGGCCGCTCGCCGGACACTGTCCCGTGCCGACACGTGTCAATGTTCAGAAAACTTATTAGCGCCCTCCGAGTGGACTCCGTTCCATGTTTCCCGACGAAATCGTGACCCCGCGGCTCAGGCTCCGCGCCCTGTCGCGGGAGGTCGTCGACCCGTTGGACGCGTACGAACACTTCGCCGCCTCGCGGTCGGACACCATCGAAGAGGAGACCGAGTTCGTCACGTGGGGTCCCCACGAGACGCCCAAGGAGACGCTGGACTTCCTCGAACAGGCCGAAGAGGGCCACGAGTCCGCCGAAAACGCCATCTACGCCGTCTTCCCGCGCGACGGCGAGGACGGCGCGGGCGAGTTCGCGGGCACCGCCGGCTTCAACCCTGAGTGGGACAAGCGCCGGGCCGTCTTCGGCATGTGGCTCCGAAAGGAGTTCTGGGGCCGCGGCTACTCGGGCGAGCGCGCCGCCGCGTTCTTCGCCGCCGTCTTCGACGTGCTCGACCTCGAGGTCGCGCTCGCGTACGCCATGCCCGAAAACGAGGCGTCGTGTCGAGCCATCGAGAAGTACACCGACCGCTTCGGCGGGCAGGAAGACGGGCTGTTCCCCAACGAAACCGTCGACGCCGACGGGACGCCGCGCGACGTTCGCGGCTGGTCCGTGACCCGCGAACAGTGGGAAGACGCGACGGGCGGCGACTACGACGCCGAGTTCCGCTGGGAGGGTCGCGAGTGAGCGAGCTCTTTCCCGAAGTCGTCGAGACGCCGCGGCTCCGACTGGTCGCCCGCCGCCCGAAGCACGTCGGCGTCCACGAGGCCTACGACCTGTGTTCGGCCCCCGAGATGGACGACGTGACCCGGTACATGCCGTGGTCGCGCCACGAGACGCCGAAGGTGACGAAGGACTTTCTCGACCGCGGGGAGTCGAGTTGGACCGACGCGGAGAGCGCCGACTACGCGATTATCCCGCGCGAGGGCGAGGAAGGTGCGGGCGAGATTGCGGGGTTCGGCGGCCTCCACACCGAGTGGGACCGCCGCGTGGGCGAACTCGGCCTGTGGCTCCGGCCGCGTCACTGGGGCCGCGGTTACTCGGGCGAGCGCGCCGCGGCGCTGGCGGCGCTCGCGTTCGACGCCTTCGACCTCGACGTCGTCTCGGTGTCGCACGTCGCGGACAACGAAAAGTCCCAGCGCGCCATCGAGAAGTACACGGCGGCGCTCGGCGGCGGCCTCGACGGCCGCGAGCGAAACAGCATCGTCATCGACGGCGACCCGGCCGACGAACTCCGCTACAGCGTCTCCCGCGAGGACTGGCTCGACGCGACGGGCGGCGACTACGACGCCGAGTTCCGCTGGGACGTCGACCCCGACGACGTTCGCTGACCCCGACTTATTCTCCGCCGGGGACCGCGCCGGCGACGACGCGGCCGCCCTTCAGGACCGCCGCCGGGTCGTTCAGCACCGTCAGGTCCGACAGCGGGTCGTCGTCGAAGACGAGCAGGTCGGCGTACGCGCCGGGTTCGACGACGCCGCAGTCGTCCAGCCCGACCGCGTCGGCGGCCGTCTCGGTCATCGCCCGGATGGCGTCCAGCGGCTCCATCGCGTGTTGCGCCATGAACTGGACCTCGGAGGCGTTGCCGCCGTGGAAGTTGAACGGCGTGCCCGCGTCGGTGCCGCCCGCGATGCGGACGCCGGCCTCGGCGGCCAGTTTGAACGACTCGATGTGACGCTCGTAGACGGTCTCAGTCTTCGCCACGTCCTCCTTCGTCGCCGCCTCGGTGTTGCGGACGATGTGGTACGGCGCGGAGAGCGTCGGCACGAGCGTCGCGTCGCGCTCCAAGAACAGGTCGATGGCCTCGTCGTCGAGGAACGTCCCGTGTTCGACCGTGTCGACGCCGGCCCGGATGGCCGCTTTCACGCCCTCCCCGCCGTGGGCGTGGGTCGCGGTGTGGACACCCCGCCGGTGGGCCTCGTCCACGAGCGCGTGGAGCTCCTCCTCGGTGAACGCCACCGCGCCGGGGTCGCTGCCGGGCGTCGTCACCCCGCCGGTCGTCATGAACTTGATGAAGTCGGCACCCAGTTTCACCTGCTCTCTGACGGCCTTTCGGGCCTCGGTCGCCCCGTCTATCTCGCGGCCCATGTGGTGGCCGTGGCCGCCGGTAATCGTTATCGACCGGCAGTTGGCGACCGTCCGCGGACCGGGCACGTCCCCGGCGTCGATGGCGCGTTTCAGCGCCACGTCGATGTCTCGCGCGCCCATCACGCGAGCGCCCGTGACGCCCGCTTCGAGCGTCTTCCGAGCGTTTCGCGCCTCGACCAGCGTGAGTTCGGCGTCGGACATGCCGACCACGTCCTCGACGCTCCGCTCGCCCGACAAGGAGAAGTGGACGTGCGCGTCCACCAGTCCGGGGGTGACCGTCTTCCCGGCGAGGTCGACGACTCGCTCGTCCCCGCGGGGGTCGAGGTCGCCGACGGCCTCGATTCGCCCCGTCTCGGCGTCGGTTCGAACGTCCGCCTCGTCGATGACGCGGTCGCCGCGAATCACCCGTGGGCCCCGAAGTAACATGCCCGTCGCTATCGCACGGCGAGACTTGAACGTGACCCTCCGGTATTCGATGGCCGTCGGGCGGTCGCTGGACGCGTCGCCGTCATCACGTATCGGCACCGCGTACCGCGAGAGGCCCTCTCACGGCGGCCACGAGACATTTACGGGAGAACGACAATCGCTTCCGACACGATGTCAACGACACCTGAATCGACCCGCGGTTCCACACCATCGACGCTTCGGTCGGTCGGCAGCGGCGGCGTCGCCGGTCTCGGGGCGGCCCTCTTCGGCTACCTCGTGACCTACCTCCTCACCTCCTCGACCATCGAGAACTCGACGGCCAGCCAGGTGCTCGAAGCCCTCGGCTCCGACATCTCGACGTGGAAGGTCGTCGGCTGGGTGTTCATGAGCGCCCACGGCGTGACCACGACGTTCCCCGGGCTGTTCGGGACGACCTCCTCCGCGAACCTCATCGAGAGCGTCGAGGCGTTCTCGCCGGTGCTCTACGTCGCGCCCGTGGTCGCGCTCCTCGCGGCGGGCGCGCTCGCGGCCGTCGTCAGCGGCGCGTCCTCGACGCGGGCGGGCGCGCTGGCCGGCGCGGGAACCACCGTCGGCTACCTCGTCTTCGCGCTCGCGGGCATCGCGCTTTTCACCGTCACCGTCGGCGACGCGGCCGTCAGCCCCGACCCGGTCACGTCCGCGCTCCTCGCGGGCGTCGCGTACCCCGCGGTTCTCGGCACCGTCGGCGGCCTCGCGGCCACGGCGCTCCGGTAGTCGCGCCTGTCCGAGCGCTCGAATCTCCGTTCTCCGCTCCTCGCGTTCTTCGACTCAGAGGTCGCGAGCGACGAGTTCGCCCCAGTGGTCGAAGCCGTAGCGGTCGTAGAACGCCCGCGCCCGGTCGTTCGCCTCGTCCACGTCGAGGACGATTCGGTCCAACGGGAGGTCCTGCGAGCGCGCGTGGTCCAGTACGGCCTCCATGAGTTCGTCGGCGACGCCCGTGCCGCGGTAGTCGGCGTCGAGGAACAGCTCGTTGAGGACGGCGGCGTCCCAGATGAACGTCATCTCCTCGGGGAGCGCGAAGGCGTAGCCCACGAGAGTCGCGTCGTCGCCGCGGTCGTCGTCGCCGTCATCGCCGTCGCTCTCGACGCCGCCATCACCGTCTCCACCACCCGACACCGCCTCCGCGACGACGACGCACCCGGGGTCGTCGCTCGCGCAGCGCTCGACCCACGAGAGGTAGCGCTCGCGGTAGTCGTCGGTGAGCTTCGCCTCGTAGGTGGTGAGCTTGTCGTCGCCGCCGGTTCCCTCGCCGATGCCGAGTTCGAACCCGCGTTTCAGTTCCCAGAACGCGGCCGCGTCGCCCGGTTCGTAGGGTCGCACCTCGACGCCGTCGGGTGTCTCGCTCATGGACGCGGATGCGTCGCCATCGGTTATGAACGCTCGGAGTCGCGAGCCGCGGCCGCTCCCCCGTCCCGTTCCGACGACTCACTCCGTCCGCCCGCGCAGGCGCTCCGAGAGGAGCCGACCGCCGACCACGCCCGCACCGAGGACGATGAGCATCAACTCCGTCCCCGACGAGGCCAGCGGAGCGACCCGCTCGACGTTCTCGGGTTCCGCGCCCGGCGAGGGGTCGACGACGGTGCTGTAGTGGAGCGTCTCCGTCGTCGGCGGTGGCGACGCCGACGCCGGCCGTAGCTCGACGAACGTCTGGACGAACCCGCGCGTGCTCGACCACTCGGCGCGCCCGCTAATCGAGTAGAACGCGTCGTGCAGCGGGTAGAAGGCGTTGACGCCGTTTGTGAACAGGTCGGGGAAGATACCCCCACAGAGGAGCGCGGCGATGCCGACCCACGAGACCACGACGCCGCGAGCGCCCCACCGACCGCGAATCGCGGAGCGCTCGGGGTCACGAACCCGCGTGTCGTAGGCCACGACGGCGGCGAGGGCGAGCGGAAACAAGAGCGTGTGAAACAGCGCGCGGTGGCTGCCGGGAAGGAGCGTGCTGGTGAACGAGTCGAGGTCGGGGACCGCGGCGGCGGCGAGCGCGACGCCGACCGAGCGGGCGTCGAACCAGCGACCGAGGAGGGCGGCACCGACGAGTCCGCCGACCGCGACGTGGACGAGGGTCGATGGCATACCGCGTAGTGGTCGGGCGACGACCTTCAGGGTTCCCACGGGGTTCGTCAGGCGACGACTACCACTTTCGACACCCTTTTGCGGGACACTCACGCACGTTGTCCCATGACTCACTCCTCGGTCGGACCGAGGTGTTCGCGATGACCGCGGCACCGCGCGACGACCTCGCCCGCCGCATCGCGGGCGAGATTACCCTCTCGGACGACCCCGGCGCGACGCTCCGGAAGTGGCGGACCGACTTCGACATCTCCCAGACGGCGCTCGCCGAGCAGTTGGACGTGTCGTCGTCGGTCGTCTCCGACTACGAGAGCGGTCGCCGCGAGAGCCCCGGCATCGGCGTCATCCGCCGGATGGTCGAGGCGCTTCTCGACATCGACGAGGCCCGCGGCGGCAGTCGCATCCGGCAGTACGCCCGCGTCCTCTCGGCCGGCTTCGAGAGCGACATCGTCCAAGACCTCCGGGAGTACCCCACGTCGATTCCGCTGGACAGCTTCTACGACGCCATCGGCGCGACGCCCATCGTCGACGGCGACCAAGACCGCATCAGCGGCCACACCGTCATCAACAGCATCCAGGCCATCACGCGACTCTCCTCGGAGGAGTTCTACCGGCTCTACGGCCAGTCGACGAGTCGGGCGCTCGTCTTCACCGGCGTCACCCGCGGCGAGTCGCCGCTCGTCGCCATGCGCGTCGTCACGCCGACGCCGAACGCCGTCGTCCTCCACGGCCTCTCGGAGGACGAACTCTGGGAGCACGCGCCCGCGCTCGCCACTATCGACGGCTTCGCGCTCGCCGTGACCGACCGCGACCTAGACGAGATGCTCGAAGACCTGCGGAAGCTTCCCTGAGTCCGCCGTCGCAACTCGATTTTCCCGTTCTCTCCGATTCGATTCGAATTTCCAGAGTGTCCGTCCGAGGGCGAAAAAAGCCGAAGGGCGGCCGCGACGATGTCACTCCATGGATATTCGCGACCTCCAATCGCACCTCGAAACGGCGTTCGAATACCCCGTTGCGACCGACCGCGTACTCGAACGCGTCGGCGACATCGAAGTGACCGCGCCGAACGTCGACGACGCGGAGACCGTCGAGGCCATCCTCGACCCCCTCGGAGCCGAGACCTACGAATCGGCCGCCGACCTGTACAACACGATACTCGGAAGCGTGAGCGACGACTACATCGGCAGAAAGTTCTACGACGACCGGGGCGCGGACCCCGCTGACTCGTGGTCGATACTCCCCGAACAGGCGCGGTCGTTCTAACGACCTGCGCTTCGTCTCCGTACTCGCTTCGCTCGTGTGGTCGGTCCGCGCTACTCCACGTATTCGTAGCGGCGCTCGTTCATCCGACCCCAGCCCGTGAAGACGAACTCGGCTTCGGGTTGGGTGAACTCCTCGACCTCGATCTCCTTTTCGTGGTTGTGCACGTCGTGGATGAGCTCGTAGTCGTCGAAGGAGATCTCGGTTCGGGCCGCGAGCTGGTCGTCCACGTCCACGGCCTCGATTTCGTCGAGCCACGTCTCTTGGACCGTCTCGGCGTGAATCTCGGCCTGCGCGCCGGAGCCGTACGACCCGACGAGAAGCTGCTTGCCGGTCATGTCTTTCCCCTCGTCGGCGGCGGCGATGAGCGCCGACAGTCGGGCGATGTGGACCGAGCCGGTGTACCAGTTGCCGACGCGGCTGGAGATGTCGAGCGTCGGCTCGATGACGCGGCCGTACCAGTCGCGGTACTGTTCGGTCGTCTTCAGTTCGTCCATGTAGCCGCGGATGGCCTCCTCGTAGTCGTCCCACGTCTCGAAGTCCTCCTCGCGGGGCTGGCGGCCGATTTCGGCTTCGAGGTCGTCTTCGATGTCGGTGTCGCGGGTCATGTGACGGAACCCGAGGAGGGCCGCCTTCCGAACCATGCCGGGGAACGGCGTGTGGAACGGGATGTACTCGAAGAGGTCGGGGTGCGTGCGGCCCGCGACGCTCTCGTAGTCTTCGAGCGCCTCGCGCATGCGGGCGAGGTACACCTGCATGGAGCGCTTGCCGTCCACGGAGGGGAACTGCTGATTCGGCTTGAGGAAGTCGGTCTCGTCCATGCTGCCGTAGCCCTGCTCGGTCGAGAGTTCGACGAGGTCCGGGTCCTCGTCGATGAGCATCGCCACCGCGCCCGCGCCCTGCGTCGCCTCGCCGGGGTCGCCGCGCTCGTAGAGGGCGGTGTCGGTGGCGATGACGAGCGCCGCGCGCCCGCGGTTGCGTCCCGCCTTAATCCAGTTGTAGGCGTCGTCGAGGCTCTGGGTGCCGGCGATACAGGCGAACTTGCGCTCGCCCTTGTTCGCGTGGCGGAAGTCGCCGTCGTACACCTGTTCGAGACAGCCGGCGATGTACGTCGACACCGGCTTGGAGTTGTCGAACGCCGACTCGGTCGCCACGTCGATGCGGCCGATGTCCGCGGGCGTGAGCCCCTTTCGGTCCATCAGTTGCTTGGCGGCGTTCGCACCCATCGTGACGATGTCCTCGTACACGTCCGGGAACGACGACGTGTGGAGACCGAGGCCCTTCGTGTACTTCTCCGGGTCTTCGCCCTTCACCGGCGCGAAGGTGTTGGGGAGGTCTAACACGAGTTTGCCCGTCCAAATCTCCATGGCGTCGATGCCGACGGAAGTCATGGTCGATGCTACAGAACCGAGGGATAAGGTTTTGTCGATGGTGAGTTACGTCGGTTGTCGAACTGTTCCTCAAACGGGAGACGGTTGATGTGGGTACGTCGTGTTCCCCTCGATGACGTTCCCGTTGTTCGCGGTGTAGGATATCGACCGTGCCGCGTCGATGATGGCGTCTCGAAGATCGATGTCGCCGTCGTTAGCGGTCAGTTCGATATCGCCCTGCGAACCGCCGTACGACCGAACAGTCGAGCGCCGAAGGTCGATTCCTCCGCCGTTCGCAGTTATCGACACGCGCCGGGTTCCCTCAAGTATCGCGTCAGTCGCCGAAACGGAGCCCGACGAGATGAGCACGACTTCGTTGTTTCCGCCACCAGTTCCGCCACCAGCGGTCAGGTTTGCACCGTCCAAGACGATGTCACCGGTGTTTGCTCGTATCGTAATCTGCTTACTGGTGAGGACGCTCCCGGAGATGTTCACCGACGGAACGTTGTACGTGACTGACGAGTCGCCAGCATCGATATCGACGCCCTCCGGGATGACCAGCGGTGTATTGGCGTTGTAGTCGCCACCGTCGAGTTCAGAGATGGGGACGGACTCCTCGCCAGGGTCCTGGACACCATCGTCGTCCGTGTCGAGGAAGGGCTCATCGCCGCCTCCACTACCACCGTCACCGCCACCGCCGTCACCGCTTCCAGACCCGACCTTGACGGAAATCGTATCGTAGGAGCCACCAGCAGTCGCGTATGCGGTCGCGACACCATCCGCGACTGAGACAGTCGTCGTCGCGGTACCACTTCCACCGGTCGTTCCCGTGCCCAACCCACCCGTCAGTACAGACGAGTTGTTCGTCGCGAAGTCGACCACCACGTTCGCGACTGACATCCCGGTTTCACGATCTGTCACGTCGACGTTGCCATCGAACTGCGAGACGCTACTGCTGTTGACAACGAGCGTGTCGTTCGAACTGTAATAGCTGACTGCGCTCCCGCCGGTTGAGTCCATCGCGGGTCCGTCCCATACGACGTTGTATGGGCCGGTCGTCCCTGTTCCCGACCCACCGGCCACGACGTCTACATCCGCGTCCTGCCGGCGAGATGCATCGAAGCTATTCGCCGGATTGCGGTCGATGCTCGCCTGCAACGTGTAGGTTCCCGAAGTCGGTGTGTCGAGCGAGACAGTCACCCGTCCGTCGGTGTCCGTCCGGAGATTCGTCAGTCCAGTTCCTGTCTGGCCCTGTGCCGAGAGCGTCGTCGACGGGAGCGCAGTCGTGTTCACCGTCACGCCACTCACCGGGTTGTTGTACCTGTCTCGGACCTCGAACGTCGCCGACGAACTACTGGTCTCGACGACTGTGATATAATGTGCCGACGGTTCTTCGTCATCTGACCCAACTTCGACCGCTCCGACGCGGAGGTCGTACGTCACGCCCGTTTTCATCTCGATAAAGACGGTATCGCCGGGACCGTCGGTGACACTATAGACGTAGTCATCGTCGCTTTCCGGGTCGTTCAACTCACCGTCGTCTTCGAGCACGTCACGCCACTCGGCCGCCGACAGTTTCGTCGGGACCGTGATATTCACGCGTTCTGATGTGTTTGTCACGGAGACTGTCCGCGTCGCCGGGCTGACCGCCTGCGCGTCGACGGTCGCGGACCCGACACCGTTCTCGGAGTAGTTTCCACCGAGAAGGACGAGCGAAATCGTCCGGCCGTTTATCAGCGACTGCCCGGTGAGCGTTCCGTTGTAGCCGGTCTCGAACCGGTTGTACGCGATGGTGTTTTCGTACACCGTCGTCGGGGTGGACTGCATGACGTTGTAGTCCGGCCGGTATTCGAGCGATTTGGTGGGGTACGAGAGACCGCCGTCGACGTAGTCACTCGTCTCGGCTTCCGTCGTCTCGATGTTCGAGACCGCGAGTGTCCCGAGGTCCCGCGTCTGCAGCGTCCCCGATACGGGACCGGGGTTGACGAACAGCGTCCGACTCGGATACCGCGTCCCCAACGAAACCGTCGAAGGGCGCGCGGTCGGCTCCGACGAACTCTCGATGACTGCACCGCGAAGCGATTTGAACTGGTCGTGGACCTCTTGGTTGTGTAGGAACTCGACCTGTTCGTTCTGATTCGGGACGACGGTCGCTTGGTACATCGACATCGAGATGATGATGATACCAAACAGCAGCACTGCGCCGATTTGGACAGTAACCGCTCTTTCGTCCCCCCGAAATCCCATATGTCGTGAAGATACCCGAAACGGGAAAAAGACTCCTACAGAAGCGAGAGGCCGAGCTTAGTCTTCTTCTTCGACGACTTCGGGCTCCGAGAGGCCGCTCTGGAGGCTGTCGAGGCCGTTGACCCACTCGGTGACGAGTCCGAATTCGAGTTCGTCGAGAACCTCGATGTCGAGGTCGTCGCCGTCGATGACGCGGGTGCCGACCTGGACGATGTAGCCGAGCGCGCTGTCGAGGTCGTCGGCGGCCTCGGCGTCCGCGGCGGCGCGGATGTAGGCGTCCATGTCGTCTTCGAGTTCCGCGGGGCCGGCGACGATGAACTCCTCGGCGGCGAAGAAGGCACACGAGAGGCTCGTCTGGACGCTCCCGATGAGGATTTCGGCCTCCTCGTTCTCCGACTCGAACTCGGGTTCGGCCATGACGATGTCGTGGACGGTCGAGAGCTCGTCGAGCGCCTCTTCTTCGCCCAGCGTGTCGTCGTCGTAGGCGGTCAGAATCTTGGCGATGGCGATGGCCGCGTCGTTCTGGATGTTCATCAGAAGACGGCCGGTCTCCTCGCTTTCGAGGTCCAGGTCCTCTTCTTCGACGCGCGTCAACCAGTTCTGCCAGCGTTCCGGCGAGTAGTATCGTTCCTCGGCCTCGGTCATACCTACAACCTCCCGTGCCGGACTCAAATGCCTTTCTTATCCTGCTTGTGACCGTGCGAGGGCTCGACGTGGGAGAAGACGGCGCAATTCGACTCGTGCGCCGGTCTCGGCAGCCGTTCCGCGCTCCGCCCGACAGTCCCTATCGGTCGAGCGTCGCTTCGGTGTCGACGCCGTAGACCAGCGCGGGCGTCTCGACGTGAGCGTTCCTGACGGCGTCCTCGCGCCCCTCGTCGAGGAGCCAATCGACGCGCCGGGGGACGGTCTTCGGCCCCATCACCGCGCCGGGGCGGTCGGGGTCGTCGATGAAGTCGGTCTCCATGAGGAACGGGTCGCCCCGCTCGGCGGCGTCTTCGAGGCGGTCCTTGTCGCTCATGACGCTCGGCGTGCCGCCGGTCAGGTGGCCCTGCGCGTAGTGTTTGACCACGCGCTCTCCGGGGACGCCGCGCTCGTCGGCCCACTCGGCTACGTCCGAGAGGTCGGTCGTCGACTCCGTGTGGAGTTGGAGCGCGCAGTCGCAGTCCGCGGCGAGGTCGAGGCCGTGTCTGAGGACGGCGTTCGAGGCCTCCCAGACGGCGTCCGTGACCTCGTAGTGCGGGCGGCCGGACTTGAGCGCGAGCGCGTCGCCCTCGCGGACGAACTCGGCGGCGGTGTCGAGGCCGGCGCACATCAGGTCGCGGGCGGCCTCGGGGTCGTAGCCGCGGTCGTCGACGAGCTTCGAGACGAGACCGGGGTGGACGCCGAGGACGGGCCACGCGCGTCCGGGAAGTAGCTCGGAGGCCTCGCGGACGACTTCGACCGTCGTCTCGAAGACCGGGCGGAAGTCCTCGCCCGTCTCGACCTCGTGGCCGAGGAGCCACGAGGGCTTGTTGACGACGAGGAGGTGCGTGCCGCCGCTCCGGGCGAAATCCTTCACCGCCTCCAGCCCGCGACCGTGGTCCGGGTCGAGGTGGAGGTGGTTGTCCACGACCGGCGTGTCGAACTCCTGCATGGACGACTGGTCGGTCGGGGGAGGAAAAAGCGAACCGTTCGCGGTCGGTCGTGTCGAGTTGAGTCAGGCGCAGTCGGATCGTATCGGGGTCGACCGGGTCGTCGCCCGACTCAGTCGCCGTCCTCTGCGAGTTCGTCGAGCGTCATCGCGTGGGTCGCCGCGTTCTGGAGCGCGTCCGAGCGGCCGTAGCTCCCGGGCGCGATGGCGACCGTCCGCAGGCCGTAGGCGTTGGCCGTCTCCAAGGCGGGCTTGAAGTCGGTGTCCCGCGAGGCGACCGCGATGACGTCGGCGCGGTCCTCGACGGCGTACCGGGTGAGGTCGACCGCGAGCTTCACGTCCACGTCGCCGCTCGTGACGACGACCTCGAAGCCGCGCGCCTCGGCCGCCTGAATCAGCCCCGGCGTGGCGTGTTCGTCGAGGTAGAGCCGCGCCGCGCTCACCTGTCCGCCGAGGGAGCGAGCCGCCGCCCGGATGTCGTCTAAGTCCACGTCGAACTCGTCGCGGAGGACGTTCGGCCCGTCCACGAAGAGCGCCACTCGGCCCGACGGGAGCCCGTCGGGACCGACCAACCGCCGCAGGAGGTCCATACACCACCTCGCCCGGTTTCGGGTTTATAAATTTCGAGGGAGGGGCGACCGAAGCAGGAACGACGATTCGAGAATCTGTCGAGGATTTATTTTGGTTTACGGGTTCGTTCCGAATCCCCTTTGAAGAACAGGCTGAAATTGAAATTTCAGTCAAGCTAACAAATATTGCCACGGTCTCCCGAGTCATGTGTGCCCATGGCAGGCACACCGAACTTCGACAGACGAACCTTCCTGAAGCTCGCCGCGGCCGCCGGGTTGACCGGCGCGGCAGGCGTGACCACCGCGACGCCCGGTCGGTCCCCCGGGCCGAAGAAAGAAGAGATTCTCGTCGGCGTCTCGAAGACGGCCGACAGTCCGCGCAAGGCCGTGGAAAAGCACGTCCCCGGCAACGCGACGGTCGTCCACGAGAACAAGACCCTCAGTTACGTGGCGGTCAAGTTCCCGTCGGTCACCGCCGACCGCGCCCGCGAGAACTTCATCTCGGCGGTCACGAAGCGCGACGAGGTGAAGTACGCGGAGAAGAACGTCACCCACCAGGCGCTCTACACGACGAACGACCCGCAGTACGGCAGTCAGTACGCGCCCCAGCAGGTGAACGCCGACACCGCGTGGGACACCACGCTCGGCAGCGCCGACGTGACCGTCGCCGTGGTCGACCAGGGAGTCAAGTACGACCACCCCGACCTCTCGGCGCAGTTCGGCTCCGACAAGGGCCAGGACTTCGTCGACGCCGACGGCGACCCGTATCCGGACGTGCTCGCCGACGAGTACCACGGAACCCACGTCGCCGGCATCGCCGCCGGCACCACCGACAACAGCGAGGGCATCGGCGGCATCAGCGACTCCTCGCTCCTCTCGGGGCGGGCGCTCTCCGAGTCCGGCAGCGGCTCGACGAGCGACATCGCCGACGCCATCGAGTGGGCCGCGGACCAGGGCGCGGACGTCATCAACCTCTCGCTCGGCGGGGGCGGTTACACGTCCACGATGAAGAACGCCGTGTCGTACGCGACCCAGCAGGGGAGCCTCGTCGTCGCCGCCGCCGGCAACGACGGGAGCGGGAGCGTGTCGTACCCCGCCGCCTACAGCGAGTGCGTCGCCGTCTCCGCGCTCGACCCCGACGAGACGCTGGCGTCGTACTCGAACTACGGCACCGACATCGACCTCGCCGCGCCGGGGACGAACGTCCTCTCGTGTTGGACGACCGATACCGAGTACAAGGAGATCTCCGGCACGTCGATGGCGACGCCGGTGGTCTCGGGGGTCGCCGGGCTCACGCTCGCCGTCTACGACCTCTCGCCGGCCGACCTGCGGAGCCAGCTCAAGAACACCGCGGTCGACGTCGGCCTCTCCGAGAACGAACAGGGAGCGGGCCGCGTCGACGCCGCGAACGCCGTCACAACCGAGCCGGGAAGCGGCGGCGGTGGCGGCGGTGGCGGCGACTCGACCACCTCGACCATCGACGACTCGCTGTCGTCGTCGGCCGACTCCGACTGCTGGAGCTACGCGTGGGAGTACGGCTCGCCGTCGCAGGTCGTCGTCGACCTCAGCGGGCCGTCGAGCGCCGACTTCGACCTCTACGTCAACGAGGGCTCGGGGACGTGCCCCACGACCGGGTCGTACGACTACCGCTCGTGGACCACGGACAGCGAAGAGCAGATCGTCATCGACGACCCCGACACGTCGGCCGACCTCTCGGTGCTGGTCGACAGCTACTCCGGCGGCGGCAGCTACACCGTGACCGTCACGGAAAAGGAGTAACCGCGACCGCCGACTCGGTGGCGGGACCGGACCGATAGCCGACTTCATGAGCAGGTGACCGCCGCGCCCGCGACGCGTCGCGCGGCGTCACATTCCGGTTCTGCGGAACCTCGCGATGCGCTGATGCGACCGGAACGCGTAGTCTCACCTATGGGTGGGGACGAACCGACGGTCACCGTGGGGATTCTGGGATTCCACGACAGCAGGGAGACGAAAGCCATCAGCAACGCGGTCAGGGCGCTCGGCCACGAGGCCGTCTGGTTGCACGAGGAGGCGGTCGGAATCGACGTGTCGCCGTCGGGCGTCGCGCTCGACCCCGACGTCGACGTGGTGGTCAACCGGCTCCTGCTGTCGAAGTCGACGAGCCCGCTCGAAGACCTCTCTATCGCCAGTTGCTACGCCGCCGTTCGGCCCGTGCTCAACGACCCGCGGAGCGTCCTCTTCGCCGTCCACAAGCACGCGACGGGGAGCAGGCTGGCCGCCGCGGGCGTCCCGGTGCCGCACACGTACATGGCCACCGCGGACGCCAGGCTGAACGCCGCGCGAGAGGGGTTCGGGACGCCGGTCGTCTACAAGACTGCCGTCGGGACCAACGGCGGGGGGACGTGGCTGGTCGACCACGACCGGGCCGTCTCGGCGACCGTCGACGGCCGGCGAGCGTTCATTCAGGAGTACGTCGACGCGAGCGAACGCCACCGCGACCTCCGAATCTATATCGTCGACGACGAGGTCGTCGGCGCGATGTACCGCTACGCCCCGGCGGGCGACTGGCGCACGAACGTCGCGCTCGGCGGCGACGTCGAGGACGCGACGGAGGAACTCCCGCCGGAGGCCGCGGGAACGGCGCTCCGGGCGGCGAGGGCGCTCGGTCTCGACTACGCCGGCGTCGACCTCATCGAGAGCGACGACGGCTGGGTCGTCCTCGAAGTCAACCCGACCGCGGGGTTCCGCGGGCTCTTCCGCGCCACCGGTCGGTCGCCCGCGGCGGCCATCGCCCGCCTCGCAATCGAGCGCGCCGGCGGGCGCGTCGACCCGGCGCTCGTCGAACGGGTCGAGCGCTCTCTCGACGGGACGCGACCGGCAGACGCCCCTTCGGGAATCCGCGACGAGCGGGTCCCCGTCGTCGGCCACGCGGAGCGCGTGACCGTCACCGGCGTCAGCGGGTCGAAAGCGGTGCTCGCGCGCATCGACACCGCCGCGTCGACGACGCGAATCGACCCCCGGTTGGCGGCCGACCTCGGTACCGAGCCGCCGGACGTGGTTGACGACGGCGCGCCCCCGCGGGTGGATATCGTGGTCGAACTCGCGGGGGAACGGCGGACCGTGACCGCGGTGCTCGACGAGGACGTGGGTCCGGAGACGCCGCTTCGAATCGGCCGGGACCTGCTCCGCGACTACTACGTCGACGTGCGCCGGGGCGTCCGCGGCGACGCGGGTGACTAATCAAACCGGATATATCAAGCCATTCCGTTAATTGGCTCCACTTCCTATGACGACTGCGCCCCGTCCCCGATTCGAGAAGCCGTACTCACGCGACACGATTCGTTTCGACGACCCACCCGCGCTCGATAGCGTGGCCGTGTCGCGTCACGTCCCACGCCGGTCGCAACCCAACAGCCGGCGCACGGCGCGTCGAATCGACCACCGGACGCGGGCCATTCTCCGAAAACCGACCGACGGCGAGCGGACGGTTTCCCGTGGGAAACAATCACGATGTAGTTTATAATGATTTACTAAACGCGTCGCCGGGTTTTATGTATCTCATTAACATATAATGGAGTATGTCCGAGACAGCGTCCAGAAATAATTCGAATACGTTCACAATCGTAAACGAGGTAAACGACCACGGTGCGGCGACCCTCCGCGGCGACAACGGGTCGACGTACCACGTCACCTCCTACGAGAACAGCACCTTCCGCGACTACCTCGCGAACCACCACGCCGGCGACCGCGTGCGGATGGACATCGAGCGGGCCGGCGTTCGCGCGAACGTCTGGCAGGTGTCGGCGCTCTACCCCGGCGCTAACGAGTGACGCCGCGGGCCGCGGACGCTCACACGCGGTTTGTGACCAATCGGTCGGCCGACCTCCGCGCAGACGGCCCGACCGCTGTCGCGGCGGTGGGACGAAAAACGGTGGTCGAAACCGGGCGCTACTCGTAGACTTCGAGGACTTTGCCGGCCGCGATGGTCTGTCCCATGTCGCGGATGGCGAAGCTCCCGAGTTCGGCGATTTCTGACGACGGTTCGATGCTGAGCGGCTTCTGGGGACGCAGCGTGACGACGGCGGCGTCGCCGGCCTTGATGAAGTCCGGCTCTTCCTCTGCGACCTCGCCCGACGCGGGGTCGAGCTTCTGGTCGAGCGACTCGAACGTACAGGCGACCTGCGCCGTGTGCGCGTGGATGACCGGCGTGTAGCCCGCGGTGATGACCGACGGGTGTTGCATGACCACGATTTGCGCCTTGAACGTCTTGGCGACCGACGGCGGGTCGTCGGCCGGGCCGCAGACGTCGCCGCGGCGGATGTCGTCCTTGCCGACGCCGCGGACGTTGAAGCCGACGTTGTCGCCGGGGCCCGCCTCCGGGACCTCCTCGTGGTGCATCTCGATGGTCTTCACCTCGCCACCCGCGTCAGAGGGCATGAACCGGACGTTGTCGCCGGTCTTGAGAATCCCCGTCTCGACGCGGCCGACCGGGACTGTCCCGATGCCGGAGATGGTGTACACGTCCTGAATCGGGACGCGGAGCGGCGCGTCCGTCGGCGGCGACGGCTCTGGGAGGTTGTTGAGTGACTCCAGTACGGTCGGCCCGTCGAACCACGGCATGTTCTCCGAGGGCTCGGAGATGTTGTCGCCCTCGAACGCCGAGATGGGGATGAAACCGGCGTCGTCGGAGTTGAACCGTACCTGGTTCAGGAGCTGTTGGACCTCCTCTTTGACCTGCTTGTAGGAGTCCTCGCTGTAGTCGACGACGTCCATCTTGTTGACCGCGATGATGAGTTCCTCGATGCCGAGCGTTCGAGCGAGGAAGACGTGCTCGCGGGTCTGCGGCGCGACGCCGTCGTCGGCGGCGACGACGAGAATCGCGTGGTCGGCCTGCGACGCGCCCGTAATCATGTTCTTCACGAAGTCGCGGTGGCCGGGCGTGTCCACGATGGTGAAGTAGTACTTGTCCGTGTCGAAGCGCTGGTGGGCGATGTCGATGGTGACGCCGCGTTCGCGCTCCTCGGCGAGGTTGTCCATCACGTAGGCGAACTCGAAGCCCGACTTCCCCTTGGACGCCGCCTCCTCGCGGTGCTGTTCGATGATGTGTTCCGGGACGCTGCCTGTCTCGAACAGGAGCCGGCCGACGAGCGTGGATTTCCCGTGGTCGACGTGTCCGATGATGGCTAGGTTCTGGTGTGGTTTGTCTGCCATGGGTATCAGGGCGGTGTCGCCCAGTTTGGTAGAATATGACACCCAAAGGTAAATCCGTTTTCCCGGCTCGAAGCGCGTCTCGCGCCGGTTCGGACGAGTCGAGGAAACGGGTTATCAGGGGACGCGAAAACTCAGGAAATCAGTCATGTCGCGGCGCAGTCGGGCGAACCGAGAGGAGAACCGAACCCCGACGAACCACTCAGAACCCGCGCATCGCGGCGGCCATGTCGGCGAAGGTGGCCGTGCGGCGAACGGACTGCTCGTGAGCGTCGGACACGTCGGTGTTATCTTTTACAACAATCATAGTAACTAATTGTATCGGATGGGTAATAAATCTACCCCCGGAGACGACGGACGTCGGGTACCGCGCGGACCACCGTCCGAACAATATCAAAGGATAAAGTGCTCTCCACCCCGAGGTAGTGGCATGGCTGGCGAGGATATCGACGACGTGGACAAGGCGATTCTGTACGCGCTCCAAGAGGACGCCCGGAACATGTCGTCCGGCGACATCGCGAAGCGAACGGGAACCTCGGACAGCACCGTCCGCAAGCGCATCCAGCGACTCGAATCCGACGGCGTCGTCAAGGGCTACAGCGCGAGCGTCGACTATGGGAAGTCGGGCTATCCCCTCCGAATGCTGCTCTACTGCACCGCCTCGATTCCCAAGCGGGGCGAGCTCGTCCCCGAGATTCTGGAGATGGACGGGGTCGTGGCCGTCCAAGAACTGGTCACCGGCGAACAGAACCTCCTCGTCACCGCCGTCGGCGAGACGGACGGCGACATCACGTCTATCGCGCAGGAACTCCTCGATATGGGACTCACCGTCGCCGACGAGGTGCTCGTCCGCACGCACGAGACGACGCCGTTCGGGAAGTTCGACGCCGAGAGACACGCCGAAAACGACTCCTGAGCGGGCGCGCGCACGATATCCTCGCGACGAACGGGTCGTTCACGAATCGAACGGAGCGTTCACGAATCGAACGGAGCGTTCACGAATCGAACGGAGCGTTCACGAATCGGTCACCGAGCCCGACGAGCGACCGCAGCCACGGGTCGTCGCGGAACGTCGCCCCCGTGTAAATCGTCGCCGACACTCGGTCGTCGAACGGGCGGATAGTACGATACGAGGGTCGAAAAGAGCGTTCTAAGCCGATTTTGCCTCTCCAGGGCCGGCTGTTCGAGTCGTCCCGCACTCGCAAAACCATAATGTTCTATAATGGCTAATTTGCGAACGATTTGTGAATGTAGGTAGATTTAATAGACAATCTGTTCTCGGATGGGTGTAAGGACGACCAGTATCGGACGCCGAACGCGTTTCGGTGACCGTTCTGGTCAACGACGAATCGAACGATGTCAGGACACAGCTCGAAACCGACGGTCGGAGCACTCCCGGACGCGGTGGCGGACTCGCCACTCGCGCCCGTCGCACTAACGAAGCTCGTGTGGGCGCTGTTCGCCGCGAGCGTCGCCGTGCTCTTCGCCCGAGTCCGACTCGGCGGCGCGTGGGAGGTTCCCGGCGTCGTCGCCGTCGACGGCCTGACCGTGCTGCTGTGGGTGGTCGTGACGTTCTTCAGCGGCATCGTCCACAGCTACTCGCGCCGCTACATGGCCGGCAGTCGCCACGAGACGAGCTTCTTCGCCACCGTGTTCGGCTTCACGGTCGCCGTGATGGGACTCGTCGCGGCCGACCACGTCGCGCTGTTCTGGCTGCTCTGGCTGACGATGGGACTGGCAATGGCGAAACTCATCGGCATCATCGACGGCTGGAATCAAGCGCAGGCCGCCGCGAGCGTCGCTCGCAGGTACTTCCTCGCCAGTAGCGCGTTCCTCGGCGTCGCGCTCGCGGCCCTCTGGTGGGCGACCGGCGCGACGACGGTCTCCGGCATCGCCGCGAGCGCCGACGGGCTCGGCGGGCCGGTGTGGCTTCTCGCCTGTGCCGCGCTCGTCCTCGCGGCGATGATTCAGTCCGCGCTCGTCCCGTTCCACGGCTGGCTGCTCTCGTCGATGACCGCCCCGACGCCCGCCTCCGCGCTGATGCACGCCGGGTTCGTCAACGCGGGCGGCATCCTGCTGCTTCGGTTCGCCCCGGTCGTGACCCTCGACGCCACGCTCATGCTCGGCATCGTGGCCGTCGGCGCGACGAGCGCCCTGCTCGGAAAGCTGCTCAAGAACGTCCAGTCGGACGTCAAGAGCGAACTCGGCTGTTCGACCATCGGACAGATGGGCTTCATGATTATGCAGGCCGGCCTCGGCTTCTTCGGAGCCGCCATCACCCACCTCATCCTGCACGGATTCTACAAGGCGTACCACTTCCTCAGCGCGGGCGCGGCGGTCGAACACACCGCCCCGACGGACCACGGCGCCCACGAGACCGGTGTCGCGGGCGCGGTCGTCGTCCTGGCGACCGGGCTGGCCGGCGGCGCGCTGTTCGCGGCGCTCACCGGGAAGGGAACGCACCTCGACAGCGGGCTCCTGCTCGTGACGTTCGTCGTGCTCACCACGCTGCACGCGGCCCGCAACGTCGTCGCGCACGCCTCGCTTCCGACGACAGTCCGCTACGGCGCGGTCCCGCTCGTCTTCTTGCCGGCAATCACCGTCTACGCGCTCGCCTACGAGGCGGTTTCGAGCCTCCTGTCCGGGCTGCCGGTCGTCGAGGCACCGGCCGAACTGACCGCGCTCCACGCGCTCGTCGCCGGCGTCTTCCTCGTCGTCTACGCCGCGATAGAACTCGGCGTCCACGAGCGCAGCCACCGCCTCTACGTCGCGCTGTTGAACGCGAGCCAACCCGCCTCCAGCACCGTGCTGACCGCCACGGAGGACTACAATGAGTACTGAACACACCATCGAAGACAGCATCGACAAAGCGGCGACGACCGTCGGTTCGGTCTGGCCGATTCACTCGTTCGTGACGGCCAACCCGCTTTCGGGATTCGAAGACATGCCGTTCCACGAGGCCGTCACCCAGGCCGCTGACCTCGTCGGCGGTCGCGGCTACCCGACCCCCGAGACGTTCCGGGCGGCCCTCGACGACGGGCAAATCGACCCCGACGCGCTCGCCTCGGAACTGGCCGAGCGCGGCTACGACGACGACCCCGAAACGCTGCTGGAGCGCATGGACGCCGGCGTCGAGTCGGAGCCCTCGGACGCCGAGACTGACGCCGACACCGCGCGGGTCGACCGCGTGCTGACGAAGTGGCTGTCGGCGTTCCTCGACGAGGGACAGGCCCACTGGCCGATGCCGAACCGCGAAGACGGGTTCTACAGCGCCTTCCGGTCGATGGCCGCGTACGACGGGCAGATTCCCGACGACGGAATCGTCGCCGACCTACCCGAGTCGCCGGTCGAAACCGTCGAGGCCGCGCTGGAGTCGTATCCCCAGAGCCAGTGGGTCCCGATATTCGAGGAGCAACTCGCCGCGCTCCCCGGCTGGACCGGCTTCATCAAGCAACGCGCCGCCGACGGCGGCGAGTGGCAGTCCACGCACCCGATTACGCTCGAAGGCTACCTCGCGGCACGTCTCGCGCTCCTCGACGCGTTCGGCGTCGATGTCGAGCCGTCGACCGGTCCCGAACGCGGCGAGGCCGATGCGACCGACGAACTCGCCGACGCGTTCCTGAGCGCGTGGGAGGCGAGTTACCGCGGCGAGGTCGTCGACCGCGTCGCCGCCGAGAGCGAGGCCCTCGACGACAGCGGCTCCGCCGGTCGCCCGGACGCGCAGTTGGTCTTCTGTATCGACACGCGCTCCGAGGTCATCCGCCGCCACATCGAGGACACCGGCGACTACGAGACCCACGGCTACGCCGGCTTCTTCGGCATCCCGATGGAGTACCAGGGCTACGACGCCGAGGTGGCGGTCGACGCCTGTCCCCCGATTGTCGACCCGCAGCACCACGTCTCCGAGGTCCCGACCGACACGGAGACGAAGGCGAGCCACGACCGCTGGTCGCGCTTCCGCGAGACCGCGGGCGAAGTCATCGAGTCGCTGAAGACCAACCCCGCTACCGCCTTCGGCTTCGTCGAGAGCGCCGGAAGCGGGTACGGACTGGCCCTCGCGGCCCGCACGCTCGTCCCCGGGCGCGTCTCCGACCTGCTGGGAACCGCCGACGACGCGGTCCCCGACAACCACGAGTTCTGCGACCAGGCCGTCCACCGGCAGCACTCCTACGTCGGCGACCTCCCGGTGGGGCTGACCGACGAGGAGAAAGTCGAGTACGCCGCGAACGCCTTCGGACTGATGGGCTGGGAGGAGTTCGGTCGCCTCGTCGTGTTCACCGGCCACGCCAGCGAGACGGCGAACAACCCGTTCGATTCGAGTCTGGACTGCGGTGCCTGCGCCGGCAACCCCGGCGGACCGAACGCCCGCGTCCTCGCGGCAATCTGCAACGACGAGACCGTCAAAGCCGAACTCCGCGACCGCGGGTTCGACATCCCCGAGGACACGGTGTTCGTCGCCGGCGAACACAACACGACGACCGACGAAATCGACCTGTTCGACGGCGACGTGCCCGAGAGCCACGCCGACGGCCTCGACCAGCTGCGCGCGGACCTCGCGGTCGCCCGGGAGAATGCGACCGCCGAGCGCGCCGAGTCGATGGGAGCCGACGGCTCCGCGGGCGTCAGGGAGACCGAGCGCCGCGCCGCCGACTGGGCCGAGACGCGTCCCGAGTGGGGACTGGCCGGCAACGCCGGCTTCGTCATCGGCCCCCGCGAACTGACGAGCGACCTCGACCTCGACGGCCGCGCGTTCCTCCACTCGTACAACCACTCGACGGACCCCGACGGCGACGCGCTCGAAGCGATTCTGACGGGCCCGATGGTCGTCACGCAGTGGATTAACGCCCAGTACTACTTCTCGACGGTCGACAACGCCGTCTACGGGAGCGGGTCGAAGGTGACCCAGAACCCCGTCGGCAACGTCGGCGTCTACCAGGGCAACGGCGGCGACCTGATGACCGGACTTCCGCTCCAGTCGCTGATGGCCGCTGACGACAGGCCGTACCACCAGCCGCTCCGCCTCTCGACGATTATCCACGCGCCGGTCGACCGCGTCTCCGACGTGCTGGCCGACCACGCGGAACTGACCGAACTGCTCGACAACGACTGGCTCTCGCTGACGATCGTCGACCCGACGCAGGACCACCGCGCCTTCCACTACGAGGAGGAACTGACGTGGACGCCGGCGTCCGAACAGATAGCCGCCGAGGTCGAAGCGCGTCCAGAGTCGCCGAACGCGCCCGCCGTCGCGGACGACTGACCGTCCTCGCGGACAGGCGGCAGCGACCCCGGTGACCTCCACTTTTCTGACTCTCTGTCACCGCCCAGTACGACGCGGATAGCGACCTCGCGGCACGTCGCAACTCCGTTTCGGAGTTCTGTATCGTAGTAGTCGGTTTATCGCTCCGAGCGCCGTCCAGGCCGCGACCGCTCCCGGACGGCAGATTTCGCCACCTGGTTGCGGGTTCGTGGTGTTTACCCCCGCAACTCGCCCCCAATTCATGCAAGATAATGAACAGACCGAGCGAACAGATACCAAAGCATTACTTATCGCAGTTCGCAGGGGCCTGTATGGGCCTTCGCAAGCCGCCGTTGTACGACGTCCACGCGGACGCCGGGGCGACGTTTACCGAGTTCGGCGGATGGGACATGCCTGTGGAGTACGACTCCATCAAGGCCGAACACGTGGCCGTCCGAGAATCGGTCGGCATCTTCGACGTTTCGCACATGAGCGAACTCGAGGTGTCCGGCCCGGACGCGACCGCGCTGATGCAGCGCCTGACGACGAACGACGTGACGGCCCTCGAACCGGGTGATTCGCAGTACTCGGCCATCGTGAACGACGAGGGCGTCATCATCGACGACACCGTCGTCTACCGACTCCCCGACCGCGACGAGCGGGTCTACCTCTTCATCCCGAACGCCGGCCACGACGAGGAGATGTACGACCGCTGGACCTCGTTCCGCGACGACTGGGACCTCGACGCCACCGTCGAAGACGTGACCGAGGACTGGGCGATGTTCGCGGTACAGGGCCCGGACGCTCTCGATTCGGTCACCGACGCCGCGCCCGACGCCGCCCTCGGCGACCTCTCGAAGTTCCAAGCGACGTTCGCCGACGTGGCGGGCGTCGAGTGCTGGGTTGCCCGGACGGGCTACACCGGCGAAGACGGCTTCGAGGTCCTCTGTCCGTGGGACGACGCCGAGACCGTCTGGTCGGCGCTCGACGCGACCCCCTGCGGGCTCGGCTCCCGCGACACGCTCCGACTGGAGATGGGCTACCTGCTCTCGGGACAGGACTTCGACCCCGAGACTGAGCCCCGGACCCCCTACGAGGCCGGCATCGGCTTCGTCGTCAAGCTCGACACCGAGTTCGTGGGCCGCGACGCCCTCGAACAGCAGTCCGAGGCCGGCGTCGACGAGACGTTCGTCGGCTTCGCCCTCCTCGACCGCGGCGTTCCCCGACACGGCTACGACATCGCCGACGCGGACGGCGAGGTCATCGGCGTCGTGACGAGCGGGACGATGAGCCCGACGCTGTCGGAGCCCATCGGCCTCGGCTACGTCCCCGTCGAGTACGCCGACGACGAGACCGAGATTTCGGTGCTCGTCCGCGGCCGCGAGAAGCGCGCAGTAATCGTGACACCTCCCTTCATCAACTGACAATGTTCGAAATCCCTGACGACCGGAAGTACCTGGAATCGCACGAATGGACCACCACCGAGGGCGACGCCGTCAAAATCGGCATCTCCGACTTCGCGCAGGACGAACTGGGCGACGTCGTCTTCGTCGAACTCCCCGCCGAGGGCGACGAACTCGCCGCCGGCGATGAGTTCGGCGTGGTCGAGAGCATCAAGGCCGTCTCGGACCTCTACGCTCCCATCTCGGGCACGGTCACGGCCGTCAACGAGGAGCTGTTCGACGCCCCGGAACTCCTCAACGACGACCCCTACGGCGACGGCTGGATGCTCGAAGTCGAACCGGCCGACGCGAGCGAGTTCGACGACCTCCTCTCTCCCGAGGAGTACCGCGAGCAGACGGAGTGAGATGACGGCTGGAAACGGACGGCGGGTCGGAAGCCCGTACGCCCCACACACCGACGCCGACGAGGAAGCGATGCTGAACGCCGTCGGCGTCGACAGCGCGGAAGCCCTCTTCGACATTCCCGATGAGGTCCGCTTCGACGGCGAGTTCGGCGTCCCCGGCACCGACGAACAGGAACTCAGGAACGCCATGGCCGACCTGTTCTCGCGCAACGAGGAGCTGACGGAGTTCCTCGGCCGCGGCCACCACGCTCACTACGTGCCGGCGCTGGTCGACGACCTCTCGCGGCGCTCCGAGTTCCTCACCTCGTACACGCAGTACCAGCCCGAAATCGCGCAGGGCTTCCTGCAGGTGCTGTTCGAGTACCAGTCGATGCTGGTCGAACTGACCGGGCTCCCGGTCGCCAACTGCTCGATGTACGACGCCGCGACGGCGCTCGCCGAGGCCGCGCTCCTCGCGAACCGCCTCCGCCGCGGCGCGAGCGGCCACCGCGTGCTCGTCCCCGAACACCTCCACGAGGGCCGTCTCGGCGTCTTGGAGAACTACCTCGACGGCGCGGAGATGGAAATCGGCGAGTACCCGATGGACGACGGCGCGGTCGACGTCGAGGCCCTCGCGGACCTCGTCGACGACGAGACCGTGATGGTCTACGCCGAGACCCCGACGGTCCGCGGCGTCATCGAGGAGCGACTCGCCGACATCGGCGACCTCGCCCACGACAACGACGCGCTGTTCTGTCTCGGCAGCGACCTCGTGGCGCTCGCCCTGCTCGAAGAGCCCGCGAGCGTCGGTGCCGACGTGGTCGTCGGCGAGGCCGGCGCGCTCGGCCTCGGAACGTCCTACGGCATGGGCCTCGGTATCTTCGCCACCCGCGAGGAGTACCTCCGGCAGGTCCCCGGCCGGCTCGTCGGCGTCTCCGAGGACAGCGCGGATATGCGGGCGTTCACGCTGACGCTCCAGACCCGCGAACAGCACATCCGCAAGGAGCGTGCGACCTCGAACATCTGTACGAATCAGGCGTGGGTCGCGCTCCGCACCGCCATGCACATGGCGTGGCTCGGCCCCGACCGCCTCGTCGACCTCGCCGAGCGGGCCGTCACCGACGCCCGCGACCTCGCGGCCCGGTTGGACGAGCTTTCGGGCGTCAAGGCCCCGCTCTACGACCGCCACCACTTCCGCGAGTTCGTCGTCCGGACGGACCAGCCCGCGCCCGCCATCACGAACGACCTCGCGGGCCGCGGCTTCGCGGTCCACGCCCTCGACGACCACCGCCTGCAGGTCTGTATCACCGACGCGAACGCCGACGCCGCGGACGGACTGGTCGCGGCCTTCGAGGAGGTCATCTGATGAACTTCGACCAAGCCCGATTCAGCCGCGACGACGAGTACGAACCGCTCCTGTCCGAGAAGGACAGCACGACCGTCGAGGTCGATTCCGAGGGCGTCCTCCCCGACGACCTGACCCGCGACGAACTGACGCTGCCGGCGCTGTCTGAGCCGCAACTGGCGCGCCACTACACGCGCCTGTCGCAGATGAACTACAGCGTCGAACTCGGACCGTACCCGCTGGGGTCGTGTACGATGAAGTACAACCCCTCGTTCACGGAGGACGTGGCCGCGGACCCCAACGCCGGGGTGCACCCCGACCGCTCCGACCGGACGATTCAGGGGACGCTCGGCCTCCTGCACGGCCTGCAGGAGTACCTCGCTGACATCGGCGGCATGGACGCCGTGACGCTCCAGCCCCCGGCGGGCGCAGCGGGCGAGTTCACGGGCATCCTCGTCGCCAAGGCGTACCACGAGTCGCGCGACGACGACCGCTCGGAGATTATCATCCCCTCGTCGGCCCACGGGACGAACTTCGCGTCGGCCGCGATGGCCGGCTACGACGTGGTCGAACTCCCGTCCGACGACGACGGCCGCGTCGACATGGAGGCGCTCGACGCCGCCATCTCCGAGGAGACGGCCGCGCTCATGCTCACGAACCCCAACACGCTCGGGCTGTTCGAGCGCGACATCGTCGACATCGCCGAGATGGTCCACGACGCGGGCGGCCTGCTGTACTACGACGGCGCGAACCTCAACGCGCTGCTCGGCCGCGCCCGCCCCGGCGACATGGGCTTCGACATCATGCACTACAACGTCCACAAGACGTTCGCCACGCCCCACGGCGGCGGCGGCCCCGGTGCCGGCCCGGTCGGCGTGGTCGAAGAGCTCGCGGAGTTCCTCCCGAGTCCGATGGTCCGCGAGACGGCCGCCGGCTACGAGCAGTACGAACCCGAGTCGTCTATCGGCAAGGTCCACGGCTTCGCCGGCAACTGGCTCGTCCTCGTGAAGGCGTACGCCTACATCGCCCGCCTCGGCGACGCGGGCCTCGCGGACGCCAGCGCCAAGGCCGTCCTCAACGCCAACTACCTCGCCTCGCAGATAGACCTCGAAGTCCCGTACGGACCGTTCCACCACGAGTTCGCGGCGACCTCGGGCGACCGCGACGCCGCCGACGTGGCGAAGCGCATGCTCGACTACGGCGTCCACCCGCCGACGACGAAGTGGCCCGAACTCGTCTCGCAGGCGATGCTCACGGAGCCGACGGAAGTCGAGGACAAGGCGTCGCTCGACGACCTCGCACACGCCTTCAACGCGGCGTACGCCGACTCCGACGAGGCGCTCGAAACCGCGCCCACGAAGACCAGCGCCCGCCGCATCGACCAGGTGTCCGCCGCGCGGAACCCGCGACTCTCGTGGCAGGCGCTCGGCGACGACGAATAACGAGAAAACCTCTTTTTCGCGGCTTACGCTTCCGCTTTCGCGTACGTCTCGATGTCGTCCGTGATGTGGATGTAGCCGTAGTCGCACTCCGTGCAGTGCCACTTCGTCTTCGTGCCGAGGTGAATCTCCATGCTGGCGGCGAGGTAGAACGTGTCGTTGCCGCAAGCCGGGCATTCGCGCTGGATTTCGAGGTCGCTCATGGGGTCGAATCCGTGGTAGTCGTTGTTGAAGATATTGGTTCGCGGGCGGGAGCGAACCACGATAAACCAATTACGACGATATGAAATCCGTCTCGGCGGCCGAATGCCCGCAATGGCGAGCGCCGGCTCCAGCCTCCGCTGAAACCGTCCCGCCGACGGTAACTATCTGATATGATAATTTGGCACACAGAGCTTTACCCGGTCAGTCGCAGGTCGAGTACAGATGAGTCGGACAATTCTGTGCGTCGATAACGCCGACCGAGTCTCCTCGGTCGCCGCCGCAATCGATGCCGAAGAGACGTTCGAGGCAGTCGAAGCGACGACCGTCGAAGCCGCCCGCACGGCGCTCGACGAGCGCGCTGTCGTCTGCGTCGTGACCGGATACGAACTCGACGACGGGAGCGGGCTCGAAATCGCCCGCGCAATCCGTGAAACCGCGCCGCAAACGCCCTGCGTGTTGTTCACCGACGTGTCGCCCGGAGCGATAGACACCGCCTCCTTCGAGGAGGTGCTCTTGGAGTACATCAACCGCGACCTGCCGGACGCGCGCGACCGACTGACGTACGTCGTCGACGACGTTATCAATCACAGCGCGCAGGTGGGCTTCCTCAAGCCCGACGACGAAGAAGAGCGCCTCGACGCGCTCGCGTCCTACGACATCGACGAACTGCCCATCGAAGAGAGCTTCGACAGACTCACCGACCTGATAGCGAGCCACTTCGGGACGGCCATCGCGTTCATCGGCCTCGTCGAGGCGGAGGCGGAGGACATCGTCGCGTGCCACGGCGGCGACTGGGACCGACTGACCCGCGAAGACACCATCTGTACCCACAGCATGCTTCAGGAGGACGTGATGGTCGTCGAAGACATCCGCGAGGACAAGCGGTTCAGCGAGAATCCCCATCTCTCGAACCTCGGCATCCGCTCGTACGCCGGCGCGAACATGACCACGCCGGACGGGCACGTCATCGGCCAAGTGTGTCTCATCGACGACGTCGTCCGGACCTACGACGCCGAGGAGCGCCGCGAACTCCAGCAGTTCGCCGAGACCGCGATGGAAGTTCTCGAACTGCGGCAGTCCGTTCTCGAATCCCGCGCCGCGCCGGCGGAGGTCGGCCAATGAGCCTCTCGACCGCGGAGCCGTTCAGCGCCGGCGACATCGCACCGGACGGAATCGACAGCGGGACGAGCATCCTCCTCGTCGGGGACGACTCGGACGCGCTCGAATCGGTGTTCTATCGACTGGTCGCCGCGGAAGAAGACGAGCGAAGCGTCGTCTTGGCGACCGACGACGGCGGGCGTTCGGTCCGCCGCGCGCTCGACCGACAAGTGCGGGGAGCCCGTTCGCGCTCGTCTGTTCTCGCCGCCACCGGAGCGACCGGCGAGGGCGTCGAACCGATAAGTGACCTCGCCGACCTCACGAAACTCGGGATGAGCTACTCGATGCTCCTCTCGGAGTCCCAACAGGAGACCGCCCGGTTCCGGTCGGGAATCTTCCTCTGTTCGTCCATCTGCGAGGCCGTCGACGACGTGCGCTCGGTCTACCGGCTGTTGAACTCGAACTTCCTGTCCGAACTCCGCCGCGGCGAGGGCATCGGCGTCTGCGCGCTCGATACGAGCAGCGACATCGGCGCGAGCGTCCAGAGCGTCGTCGCCGGGATGAAGACCTCGTTCGGCGTCTGCATCGAGGTCGAAGCGACCGGCCGACGGGAGGCGACGCTCACCGTCTCGGGACTCGCCGGCGTCGACGAGACGCTCACCGTCTCGATATAGGCGGCCGACGAGCGAGTGCGACGGGGACCCTGTCGGCCTCGCGCACCTATCCGTGAAGTGTTATTTCCTTCCGGACACAAGCGACCGACGTGTCCATCACCGCTATCGAGCGACCCCGCGTACTGCTGTTTTCCCTCCTCGCCGTCGTCTTAGGCGGCCTGACCGTTCGGGCCACCGTCGGCGGCCACGACCCCGTGCAAGCGCTGCTCCTCGCCTCGCTGACGGGGTACGCGGTGACGGGGCTGTTGTTCCACCGGGTTCCGAACGTCGAGCGCCTCGCCGCGGTCCCGCTCGGCGTCATCGGCGTCGCCGCCTACGCGGTCGGCGCGCCGACGGACCTCCCGGTGCTGTTGGTTCTTCTCGGCGTCGGGGGAGCGGTCGACCTCCTGTGGGACCCGACCGGGAACGTCCAAGGGAGCCAGTCGGACTGAGCGCGGGCGAGGAGACAGGTTGAATATCGTGACATTCGGTGAACATGATGTGCCGCTAGCAATCGAGACCGAGTCGCTCCGGAAGGAGTACGGCGACACCGTCGCAGTCACAGGGCTGTCTCTCCGAGTGGAGTCGGGGAGCGTCTACGGATTCCTCGGTCCGAACGGTGCGGGGAAGACGACGACGATGCGCATGCTCACGACGCTGACGGCGCCGACGAGCGGCCGCGCGCGCGTCGCCGGGGCGTCCATCGAGGACAGGGCGTCGGTGACGAGTCGAATCGGGTTTCTGCCGGACGTTCCGCCGCTGTACGACGAACTCACCGCGCGCGAGCAGTTGCGGTACGCGGGCGGCATCCGCGACCTGCCCGCCGAGACGATTCGCGAACGGGTTTCGGCGCTTCTCGACCGATTCGACCTGTCCGACGACGCCGACCGCCGCCTCGGAGAGTACTCCCGCGGGATGCGAAAGCGCGTCGGACTCATTCAGATACTCTTGCACGACCCCGACGTCGTGTTTCTCGACGAGCCGACGTCCGGACTGGACCCGCGGTCGGCGCGGACGATGCGCCGCGTCATCGAAGACCTGGCCGACGACGAGACCACCGTGTTCCTCTCGTCGCACCTGCTCACCGTCGTCGAGGCGCTCGCGGACCGAGTCGGCGTCATTCAGGACGGACGACTCGTCACCGAGGGACCGCTGGACGCGGTGAAACGCGAAGCGCAGCGCGACGGGGAATCGGAAGGGCTCGAAGCCGCCTTCTTGGAGATGACCGAGGGCCGGAGCGAGTGACCGATGGAGACGATGGTTCGGCAGGTCGGACACGTCGTTCGCGTCCGCGCCCTCCGCGGGGTCCGACGAGCGCGCGACCGCCCGATGGTGTCTGTGCTCTATCTCGCCACGGTCTCGTTCGCACTCCTCGCGGTCGTCGGTCGACTCCCGGTCTCCGGCTACGAGGCGGTCTGGAGCGACTCGGGTGCGTACGCCGCCGGCGTCGCCGTTGCGGATGGGAGGGGTGTCGGCGCGCTCGGCACCGCGCGCGGGCTGTCGGGACTGTTAGCAGTCGCGACCTGCTACGGTGTGCTCGTGAGAACGGCCCAACGAGAGGACGACGAACGGACTGACCACCGGCGTCTCGCGCTCTCCCCGACGGCGTTTTTCACCGCGGAGCTCCTCGACCAGCTCGCGTTCGCCGGCCGGCTCGTCGGCGTCGTGGGCGTCGCCGGTGGCGTCGCGTTCGCCGCCGGGGCGGCGTCACCGACGACGGCCGTGACTACGCTCGTAGCCGTCGCGGCGCTGGTCGCGACGGCCGTCGCGGTGACGTTCCCGGTCGCGCTGGGAGTCCGATTGGCGTTCCGTCACTATCCGCGAGTGCGACGGCACCGGCTCCTCCTCGGCGCGCTCTTGGTCTCGGTCGTGGGCTTCGCGTTCGTTCGAACCCGGTCGTCCTTCGCGCTCCTGAGCGGGCTCCCGGTCGGTTGGTACGCCGACCTCGCGCTCGTCGGCGCGGGCGTCGGTGCCTCGGGCGGCCGCGCCGTCGCCGCCCTCGTCGGGACGCCGGTCGCGTGGTGGCTCGGAATCGCCACGGCGCGCCGGATAACTGACTATCAACGGGCGGACGCTGGAAAGGCAGGGGAAACGCGGGGAGACCCGGCAATCGTAACCCGGCTTCGGGTCGCCGGCGGCCGCCTCGTCTCCCGCGTCGCCTCGCGGCCGACGGCCGCCGTCGCCCGCGTCGTGTGGCTCCGACTGTGGCGCGAACCGCGCGCACTACTGTTCAGCGGACTCGTCGTCGGTGCCACCGCGGGGGTGGGTCTCGTGGTCGTCGAGACGCTCCCGACCGCACTTCCGGCCGTCGTCGCGACGTACGTCGCGGTCGCGACGGGCGCGGGAGTGACGCTCGACCCGCTCGGCACCGAAGGCGCCGCGCTCCCGCTCACGCTCACGGCACCCCACGGGCGCGAACGAGTCGTGACGGGCTACGCGCTGTCGGCGGCCGTTCCGGGGACCGCGCTGTCGGCGGCGGCCGGGCTCGGAACCGCGCTCGCGATTGGCGCTTCCCCGGCGGCCTGCGTCGGCGCGGCGCTCGTCGGCTCGATACTGGGTGCGACAGCGCCCGTCGTGTCGCTCGCGGCCGGTCTTCGGCTTTCGCCGACGGACGCGGCGACCGGCTCGCGGGGCGTCGGACTCCCCCCGCTCGGGGCGCTCTCGGCGTTCTCCGCGGTCGTCGCGCTCATCGGGATGCCGGCTATCGCCGCGACCGCCGCCATCGAGAGCGGTTCGATGTCTCTCTCGACGGCCACGACGGTCGCCGTCGCCGCGACGGCGCTTCTCGGACTCGGCGCGGGCTGGTACGCGTTCCGAGACGCGGTCGGGCGACTCGACCGGTACGAACCATGAGCAGCCTCGAAACCGCCGAGCCGACGGACGGAGCGAAAAACGCGAGCGACGTTACAGGTCGGAGGACTCGATACTCCCCAGTTCGGGCGTCGCGTCCTCTCCGGCGCGCGCCTGCAACTTACCGACGGCGACGGAGACGACGTAGATGCCGACCGCGAAGAGGACGATGACGCCCCCTGCGGTGGCCTCGCCGTAGTAGGACGCGCCGATGCCGAGGAGCACGGCGAGTTCGGCGAGAACGACGGAGACCAGAAGCGACTCGGAGAAGCTACGGGAGACCTGCGCCGCGCCCGCGACGGGGACGACGAGCATGGCGGCGACGAGGATGACGCCCATAATCTGCATCGCGCCGACGACGACCAGCGCGGTCAGCATGACCATCACGCGGTTGTACCACGTCACCGAGATGCCCGAGACGGCGGCGGCCGTCTCGTCGAACGTCACGTAGAGCAGTTGGTTGCGCGTGAGCGCGACGGTGCCGACGATGACGGCGAACAGCACGAGCAGGATGGCGGCGTTCTCCGCCGAGACGGTCGAGAGGTTGCCGAAGAGGTACTGGTTGATGCCGACTGCGAGGCCGCCCGCGTTGAGGCTGATGAGGACCGTGCCCAGCGCGAACCCGGTCGACAGCACGATCGCCATCGACACGTCGTTGTAGGCGTCGGTCGCCTCGGAGATGAGTTCGATGAGGAGCGCCGCGATGACGGCGACGACGACGGCGGTCAGGTACGGCGAGACGCCGAGGCTGAACACGCCGTTGAGAAAGAGCCCGATGGCGACCCCGGCGAAGGCGGTGTGGGCGAGCGCGTCGCCGATGAGCGCGAGCTGGCGGTGGACGAGGAACGTCCCGATGAGCGGAGCCATCACGCCGATACAGAGGCCGACGAGGATGGCGCGGTGCATGAACGCGTAGTCGAGGAAGCTGAGGCCGGTCGCGTCGCCGACGGCGAAAAGCAGGTCGGACCACAGCGCGAGGACCCAGTAGAGTGGCGCGAGGACGGCGTCCAACGGCCCCGCCTGCAACGCGGCGAACAGTTCGACGGGTATCACGCGCGACCACCGCCCGAACCGCCCGCGAACGAGGCCGCCGTCCCGAACGCCCGCGCGAGCGCGTCGCTCTCGACGAACTCGTCGGTCGGACCGTCGAAGTAGACCTCGCGGTTGAGACAGACGACGCGCCGGGCGTGGTCGGTGACCGCGCCGAGGTCGTGTTCGATGAGGAGAATCGTGATGCCCTCCTCGTTGAGCGCTTCGAGCAGGTCGTAGAAGGCGTCGACCGACTCGGCGTCGACGCCGACGGTCGGTTCGTCCAAGACGAGCAGGTCCGCCTCGCCGGCGAGCGCGCGGGCGATGAAGGCGCGCTGGCGCTGGCCGCCGGAGAGCTTCGTCACCCGACGGTTCGCGAAGTCGGACATCCCGACCGTGGCGAGCGCCTCGTCGACGATGCGGTGGTCCTCCGCGGAGAGTCGACCGAAGCCGACGTGGGGGAACCGCCCCATCTTCACGACCTCGCGGACCGTGATGGGCATCTCCTTGGAGGCGCTGGCGTGCTGGGCGACGTAGCCGATTCGCGCGCCGTCGTCGAAGGCGTGCGAGGGCTCACCGAACAGCCGCGCGGTCCCCTCGTCGGGCCGGAGCAGGCCCAGGATGAGCTTCATCAGCGTCGATTTCCCGGAGCCGTTCGGCCCGACGATGGCGACGTACTCGCCGGGGTCGATGCGGAGCGAGATGTCCTCCACGACGGGCGTCGCGGTGTACCCGAACTCGACGTCCGCGAGTTCGACGAGCGGGCCGGACGAGCCGCGGCCGTCGTCGGTGGCGTCGTCGGCGACGCCGGTGTCGGCGGACTCAGCGGTTTCCGCGGACTCGCCGTTCCGGAGGGCGCTCATTCGAAGTTCCTCCACGCGTCGGCCCAGCCGTCGGGGCCGACCTCTTCGGGCGACTTGTTGCCGAGGACGACCTCGAACGTGGGCATGTTGATGTTGTACGCGATTTCCTCGTATCCCCAGTCGTTTTCGACCCAGTCCTCGCGGACGCCCGCGTAGGGGGTGACGGGGAAGTACGCCTCGACGGGCGTCTCGGCGATGAGCTGTTTCGCGGGGCGGCGCGTCTCGAAGACGCCCGCGCCGATGTACTTGATGTCGTTTTCCTCGATGACGCGCTTCGCCTCGGTGATGTCCGAGGGCTTCACGTCGCCGCTGGCGGCGAGGTTGACGACGAGCGGGCGCATCTCGACGCCGTAGCGGACGCCGATGTACTGGAAGGCGTTGTGGGCCGCCAACTGGACGACCTTGCGCGACGCCCGGTCGAAGATGTCCTGGTAGTCGCGGTCGATGCGGTCGAGCACGTCGGCCTTGTACGCGTCGGCGTTGTCGCGGAAGGTCTCTTCGTACTCGGGGGCGAGTTCGACCAGCCCCTCGGTGATGTTGTCGACGGCGGTCTTGGCGCGCCGCGGGTCGAGCCAGAAGTGGGGGTCCTTCCCGCGGCCCTCGCCGACGCCCTCCTCGTCGCGGTCGAGGCTCGCGGCGAGTTCCACGAGTTCGACGCCCTCGCGGACGTTGATGAGCTGGGTGTCCACGTCGTCGTCCTTCAGCGTCTGGATGGCGCGGTCGGCCCACGGCTGGAAGTCTTCCCCGACGTGGACGAACGCGTCGGCCTCGATGATGTCGCGCGTGACGCTCGCGTCCGGCTCCCAGCCGTGACCGTGGAGGCCGGTCGGAATGAGGTTCTTGAGCGTCACCGGCGTGTCGGCCGCGACCTTGCGCGCGAAGTCGTAGAAACTGAAGAACGACGCGACGACGACGAATTCGTCTTCCGACTCGGACCCGCCGGAGGCGTCGTTCGAGCCGGTGTTCGAGCCATCGCTTCCGCTTCCCGCTCCGCCACCGCCGAGACATCCGGCGAGGCCGGCCGTCAGCAGACCGGAACCGGCCGCGACGACCGACCGCCGAGAGAGTTTGGGGTCGGCCGAATCTGCGTTAGTGTTCATCACTATGTGAGATAGATACAGGCCACCATATAGATTTGTTGCTCTAAGGTTGAATTTTGACGTGTCTAATTCATCGCGTGGCGAACCGCAACGGCTCGCGGGACACCGACGACGCGACGGCCGAGACGCGGCGGTCGGGCCCATCGGCGTGCAAATCTCTTTGAGTCGGCGCGCCCAACGGCGGGGCATGGGAATTGAACTCTACGCGCTCGACGGCTGTCCGTACTGCGAGAAGGTCCACGACGCTCTGTCCGAGGCGGGCGTCGACTACGAGACGCAGTGGGTCGACGCGCTCCACTCGGACCGAAACGAGGTCAAGCGCGTGAGCGGCCAGCGCGGCGTCCCCGTTCTCGTTGACGGCGACCGCGGCGTGACGATGTCCGAGAGCGAGAACATCCTCCGGTTCGTCGACCAGACGCTGGCATGAAGATATACACCGGCCGCGGCGACGAGGGGATGACCGACCTGCGGGACATGACCCGCGTGTCGAAGACGAGCCACCGCATCGAGGCCTACGGGACGGTCGACGAGGTGAACGCCCTCGTCGGGACCGTCCGCCCGACCGGCCACGACGACGTGGACGACGTGTTAGAGGCCGTCCAGAACCACCTCCACATCGTGCAGGCCGACCTCGCGAACCCCGACCCCGACGAGGACGACCCGCAGATAGCCGCCGACCACGTCGACGAACTCGAAGCCTGGATTGACGAGGCCGACGAGGAACTCGACCCACTCACGTCCTTTATCCTCCCCGGCGGGAGCGAGACGGGAGCCAAACTTCACCACGCCCGCGCGGTGTCGCGGCGGGCCGAGCGCCGCGTCGTCTCGCTCGCGGCCGAAGAACCGGTCAACGAGGAAGTCGTCGCGTACCTCAACCGCCTCTCCGACGCGCTGTTCGTCTTCGCGCGACTGGTCAACAAGCGCGACGGCGTGCCCGAGGAGTCGCCGACGTACTGAGTCCGAGCGCCCGCTTCACCCGCCGGAGTCGGCGCGGTCGCTCACGAGGATAATGGGACCAGGACGGACGAATCGTGCCCACGGTATCGCCGTCCCGGAAAGGGGCCAGACGCTAACTGGAACCGACCACGAAGCGTGGCCTGCGTTCCCAGTTTTAGGTATGCCTAAGAATCACTAAAGTGTATCGCTCTTTCCCAGACAAATGACTCTCGGTAACACGTGACATAATCGTTTTCTCGTCGCCGTGGCTATCCAGAGGTATGAACCGACACTTCACCGACGCGCGGTACTACTTCCGACGGGGATTCGAGCACCTGTACGCCGGTCTGGACGAGGAGACGGCACCGCTCCGTCGCCGCCTCATGGCGGCGCTCGGGCGCGAGGTTGAGGACGAGGAGGAGTCCGAGCCGCAGACGCGACGGGAGCGCGTCGAGTACGGCGCGCGCCGGGCGGCGACGCGGAGTCGACGGGCCGCCGGGCGGGTTCGCCGTCGCGTGCAGCGACCCGAGTAGGCTCGTTTGTGCCCTCGAATCGGGGCACAACGTAAGTCTTAATTGGCGGCGCGGAAAATCGAAATCGTAGCCGGGTTGGTGGTCTAGCCAGGTTATGACGGCTCCTTCACACGGAGCAGGCCGGCGGTTCGAATCCGCCCCAACCCATTTTCTGATTCCTCGCAACGACGAGCGACAGCGAGGAGTCCGTGGAATCGAAAATCGCCACGGCGGATTCGAAGCAGGGAGCGAACGAAGTGAGCGACCGAGGTTCGAATCCGCTCCAATCCATACCACACAACAACGAGCGACAGCGAGGGGTCCGCGGTGCTAAATCGGACACTAGCAGTCAAACACCGAAAACAGAAACGCCGCCCGCCGAGCGCCTACGCGATGTCGTCGAGCGAGACGGCGCTTCCGCGGTCGACCGTTATCCACGAGGTCGTCAGCTCATCCGACTTCGGGGAAAAAACCGTCAGTTCGGTCGGGTTCTCCGGGTCGTCGTAGATGCATTCGAGGTCGAACACCGGCGCGTCAGCCAACTCGTCGGAACTGTGTGGTGCGGCCGTGCTCATCAGATGGATACGTCCGTCTTGCAACTCGCACACAGCGCGTCGGCGACCGCCTCCTTCGGGACGGACGTCCCGCATTGAGGGCACCGCGAACGGGTGCGCGAGTACTCCGTGTACGGTGCAATCCGCGAATTCTCGTTGGATTCGCTCATACACGACCAAATAGGACACGAGTACAAGAAGTTTTGGATATTACGAGTGTAATTACCCAAATTCGAACTCGTATGTAACGACAATTCTGATTGTATTGCCCACTCCTCAACGTCGAGAGGGAAATCGGTACCCGGGTGGGAAGTCGGGTGTGGCTACTCGAACGACACGCGGAACAGCCAGCGATTCGACACCGTTCCGTTTTCGAAACGCTCAGCCGACCCCGTCTCTCAAACTGTCAAGAACTTCGAATAAACGAGAAGCTACCACGTTAGCTTCGGCGACCGACTCGCTTTTCTGACAGTTAAATCGTAGCGTCTCGCGTGAAACATCGTGTTTCGCGAACTGTTGCAGAAAAACTAGTCAACAAGCCCCCAGTATCGAAATCAGAGACAGACTAACCGCCTATACCATCAGGTAAGTTGACAGCCGTCACGCGAAACTATTGAAACTATCTCGTCAGCTTTTGCCCGCGGCGTCGGTAGATTGTCATCGCAGACACATGAGCACACGAACACGTATCGCCGGCGTTCTCGTCGTCGTCGCCCTCGTCGCGGCGGCGGCGACGGGGACCGGTTTGGCGGCGTCCGACGGCGTACAGTCGGTCGCCCAGCCGAACGCGCCGGCGGTCGACACACGGCAGGCACAGGTACAGCAACAGACACAGACGCAGATGCAGGCGGAGTACTGCACGTATCCGAACAACGCGACCTACGACTCGTTCGCGGTGAGCAACCTCTCCGCGCCGTCCGGCGTCGAAGCCGGTGAGCCGGTGACGGTGTCGGCGGACATCACCAACCCGAACGACGTGCCGATGATTCAGTGCGTCGAGTTCCGGCTCGAGGGCGACGTGGTCGTCCGAACCGGCTGGGCGCTGAACCCGAACGAGACGGAGACCATCGCGTTCGAGGTCAACACGACGGGCCTCGAAGACGGGACGTACATCCACGGCATCGAGACGCGCGACTTCGGCGAACTGACGACGCTCACCGTGGGCGAACAACCTGAGCCCGAACCCGAGGAGCCGACCGCGTCGCTCCAGTTCGACGACCAGGAGTCCGACGGGAGTAGCGTGACCGTCGCGAGCGCGAACCTCTCTGACGGCGGCTACATCGCTATCCTCGACGAGAACGGCTCGGTCGTCGGTGCGACCGACTACCTCGAACCCGGCGAGCAGGAGAACGTCTCCGTGCCGCTCCTCGAATCGCTCAACGAGAGTGCCACGCTGACTGCACAGGCGCACCTCGATACCAACGACAACCAGACGCTCGACTTCCTCACGTCTAATGGGACCGAGGACGGCCCGTACACGGTCAACGGGACGCCCGTCACCGACGACGCTGAAGTGACCGTCGGCGAGGAGCCGACGCCGGAAGAGCCGACCGCGTCGCTCCAGTTCGACGACCAGGAGTCCGACGGAAATAGCGTGACCGTCGCGAGCGCGAACCTCTCGGACGGCGGCTACATCGCCGTCATCGATGAGAACGGTTCGGTCATCGGCGCGACCGACTACCTCGAACCCGGCGAGCAGGAGAACGTCTCCGTGCCGCTCCTCGAACCGCTCAACGAGAGCGCGACCCTGACCGCGCAGGCGCACCTCGACACCAACGATAACCAGACGCTCGACTTCCTCACGTCCAACGGAACCGAAGACGGCCCGTACACGGTCAACGGGACGCCCGTCACCGACGACGCTGACGTGACCGTCGGCGAGGAGCCGACCACCGAAGAACCGACGACCGAAGAGCCAACGACTGAGGAACCGACCACCGAAGAGCCAACTACGGAAGAGCCAACGACTGAGGAACCGACCACCGACGAACCGACCGAAGAACCGACAGCGACCGTCGAGTTCGAAGACCAGAACTCCGACGGGGCCACCGTGACCGTCGCGAGCGCGACCCTCTCTGAGGGCGGCTTCGTCGTGATTCACAACGAGAGCGGCGACGTCGTCGGGATATCGAACTACATCGAAGAGAGCGACAGTAACATCCGAATCTTCCTCACCGAGTCGCTGAGCGAGAGCGCCACCCTGACCGCCATGGCGCATCTGGATACGAACAACAACCAACAGCTCGATTTCCTCTCGTCCGACGGCGCTGAGGACGGCCCGTACACGATGGACGGGTCGCCCATCACCGACGACGCGGAGATAACCGTCGGTGGCGAGCCGACGACTGAGGAACCAACGACCGAGGAGCCAACTACGGAAGAACCGACGACTGAAGAACCGACGACCGAGGAACCAACGACTGAAGAACCGACGACTGAGGAACCGATGACAGAGGAGCCAACGACTGAAGAACCGACCAACGAGACGGAGACTCCGCCGCCGACCGAGACGCCCATCGACAACGGAACGGAGAACTGAGACGACGACCGCCGGCCGACCCGGTCCCACCGCCGAGTCGGCTCGAACTATTTTTCACGACGACCGCCGACCGACCGGCCGCAGTCACCGACCGAGCGCCGCGAGCAGACCGTCGGGAACGGTGAGGAAGCCGAACCAGACCAACAGGACCACGAGCGCAGTGTAACCGATAGAGATGGCGAAGTCCTTGGCGAATCGTCGGGTCGTGTACGGATGCGATTCGGCGGACACCGCGTCGACAGCGCCCTTGTGGAGCAGGACGAAGCCGACCACGTTCGTCAGCCAGTAGCCGGCGACGACGCCCGGGAGAAACCAGCTTCTGGAGACGAGGCTCACCGCGACGCCGAACGCGTAGGCCAGCGGGAGGTTGACCACGAGGTCGTTCCACCACGAAAGCGGGGACAGAACGAACCCGATAGCCGCCAAGATTCCGCCTTTCACGCGCCGGCGTTCCATCCAACTAGATGAACGGCCAGCGACAATAGTATTGTGAGCATCCGGCGCGCAGTTCCCGCGAGCGGGTGCGAGCCGCGGGGTCAGTCCGCCGTCCCGCTTTCGTCGCCGACGAGCGTGTCGACGAGCGCCGTGAGGTCGGAGACAGAGAGGTCGGGCTCCGGTCCGAACGGTTCCCACGGCGAGTCCTTCCGGTCGACCCAGACGCCCTGCATCCCGGCGTGTTGGGCCCCCATCACGTCGAACCAGCCGGCGGTCGCGTGGGCGATTTCGTCGATTGGCGTCCCGGTGCGGGCGGCCGCGTGGCGGTAGAGTTCCGCGTCGGGTTTGAACACCCCGACCTCGTCGGCGCTGACGACCCCGTCGAGGAGGTCGCGGATGTCGGCGTGGTCGACCATCGAGTCGAGCATCTCCGGGTTCCCGTTCGAGACGACGTAGCAGTCGTAGCCGGCGTCGCGGAGGCGGCCGACCGCGTCGCGCACGTCGTCGAACACGTCGAGTTCGTGGTAGACCGAGAGAATCTCGTCGCGCTCGGTCGCCGAGACCGACGCGCCGTGGGCCTCCAGCGCGTACTGGAGCGCCGCGCGGTTGACCTCGTAGAAGGGCTCGTACTCGTCGATGTGGTTGCCGACGAAGGTGTATTCGAGCGACCGCGACCGCCAGAGCTTCGAGACGGGTTCGGGGTCGTCGACGCGCTCGGCGAGCGCCTTCTCGGCGGCGTCGACGTCCACGAGGGTGCTGTACGAGTCGAACGTGACCGTCGAGACGCGGTCCGGGTCGAACGACATGCGCGACCCTACGTCGACGCGGGTGTTAACGATGCGGCGGTCGTGCGAACCCGGCGGGAAAAAAGACCGAAGAATGGGGTTGGCGCTCCTGACGAGCGCGGCGGGAGGGAAGTAGCCTACTCAGTCGTCCTCCCAGAGGGTCACGAGGATGACCACGTCCTGCATGTCGAAGGCGTTGCTCCGCGTGTTCGTCGTGCCGAGTTCGAACAGGAAGATGGCCTGGTTGCTGTCGAGCGCCATCGTCTTCCCGTCGTCGCTGATGTAGGGGGCGACGAACTCGGCGGCGTCGTCCTGTCCGTTGTAGCCCTTTATCTCCGGGACCGGGTCGCCGTCGCGGAGGACCGCGACCTGTCGGTGGTCGACCGACGAGTCGGCCGTGACGTAGCCGTCGGCGGCGGCGACGATGGAGAGGGCGTCGCCGGCGTCGCCCGCCACGTTGAACGAGTGCGACACGCCGTCGTTCACGTTGTCCCAGTCGGCCGGGTTGTGCGACGCGCCGTCGACGACGAAGGTGACGGACACGGGCACGTCGTGCCGCCCGCTTTTGATGGCGCTGCCGAGCAGTTCGAACTCGCCAGTGAAGTCGTCGGAGGGGACGACCTCGCCGTCGTCGATGGTGAAGTCATCTTCGGGCTCCGGCGTCGGGGTCGGCGTGGGTGTTGGCGTTGGTGACGGCGTCGGCGTTGGAGTTGGCGTCGGGGTCGGGGTCGGCGTCGAGGTGACGACGTTTCTGACCTCGTAGGTCTCGCCCATCCCGCGGACTTCCAGCGGGAAGGTGACGGTCGCGCCGGGGCCGGACGCCCCGTCGAGGGTGACGGTGACCGTGTCGTGTTCGATTTCGGTCACGCCGTCGGGCGCGGTGTACGTGAAGCTCGCGCGGCCCGACTCGTCGGTGACGGCGGTCGCCCCGTCGGTGGGGGCGACGGTGCCGCCGAGCGAGGTCGGCGATGCGACGGTCAGCGTCGCGCCCGCGGCGGGCGCGCCGTACCGGTCGAACGCGCGGACGACGAGCGTCTCGCGGCCGCCGGAGGGGACCGCGGCGTCCTCGCCTTCGACCGCGATGGCGTAGGCGGCGGGGTCGGGTTCGACGGCCTCGCCGACGCCGAGGCGAGCGACGCGGAAGTCGTAGCGGACGCCCGCGTCGAGTTCGATAGTGACGACCGCGTGGTCGCCGCTGGAGACGTAGGAGACGACCCGCGCGTGGGGCTCCTCGGCCATGAGGTCGACCCACGCGTCCTCGGAGAGGTAAGTCGGCACCGAGATGCGAACCGGGTCGGTGGCGCTGTAGACCGGCAGCGACTCGGTGCGGACGGAGACGGGCGCGAGCGCCACGGTGTCGCCGGCGGTCGTGTGGCCGTCGAGGTCGCCTTCGAAGAAGACGAGCGTGACGGTCGTGCCGCGGACGAGCGACTGGCGGTGGACGACGGGGGTGCCGTCGGTTTCGAGGTACGAGACGCCGCTTTCGAGCACCATCCGGGCCTCGTCGCGCTCGGCGTAGTCGGGTTCGTAGACGATGGCCCCGGTCGCGTAGGTGTGCGTCGAGCCGTTCCAGAAGACCCGCTCGGGGCCGACCGCGGAGACGCCCGTGACGGTCACGGCGTCCGCGCCGTCGACCCGGAACGTCCCGACGCTGTCGGGCGGTGAGACCACGAGGTAGCGCTCGGGGTACGACACGTCGGAGTCGACCGCGACGCGGCTGCCGGCGTCGACGCCGGAGGCGCGGAACACCTGCGAGTCGAGCGACGCGAGGTCGGTCGAGACGCTGGCGCTGTGGTCGGCTTCGTCGCCGGCGGTCCAGACGGGCGTGCCCGCGAGTTGGACCATGGCGATGACCGACACGACGAGGCCGAACGCGAAGACGAGCCCGAGGATTTCGGACACGCCGCGGGAGTCGAGAGAGAGGCGAGACACGGCTCAGACCTCCACGTCGGGCGCGTTCAGTTCGGGCGAGTCCTCGTCCTCGATGGCGGAGTCGGGCAGGTAGATGCGGGTCGCCGCGGTGATGACCACGTCGTCTTCGGCGGAGATGGCGGCCTCGCGGCCGCTGACCATGCCGCTGTCGGAGGTTATCTCCACGTCCGTCTTCGCCGAGGCGATGTTCGCGCCGACGACGAAGATGTTGCCCTCGGCGTCGACGAGGATGTCGCCGTCGCCGAGCATGACCACGCCGTTGAGGTTGACGCCGCCGCGGGCGGAGTCGATTTCGAGGTCGGCGTTGTCCTTGACGCCCGAGAGGCCGGCCCCGGCGAGGTCGACGCCGTCCGCGCCGTCGATGCGGACGTCGCCCTTGCCGCTGATGTCGGCGCTCCGGGCGCTGACGAAGCCGTTGGTCGAGGTGACAGCGAGGAGGTTACGGTCCTGCGTGACCGTCAGTCCGCTGTTGTCGATGTCGATGTCGCCGCCGGCCTCGATGGTGAGGTCGGCGTTGCTGCCCTGCGTGACCGACGCGCCGGAGAGGTCGATTTCGTCTCCCGCGGTCACGTCGATGTTCTTGCCCGAGACCGAGGTGACGCTCACGCCGACCGCGGCCAGAGAGCCGCTTCCGGCGTCGATGTCGATTCGGCTGTTCGAGCCGGTCGCGACGACGTCGACGTGGAGCGAGACCCCGTCGCCCGCGAGGGTGATGTCCTCGTCGGAGACGATGGTTCGGACGCTCGGCGGGACGACGAGCCGGTCGGAGCCGGCGTCGTAGACGATGTCGCCGCCCGTGCCGGTGTTGTTGACGCGGTAGTCCGCGCCGTCGAACTCGCCGTTGCCGTCCACGTCAGCGTAGACGAAGCCGGGGTCGCCGATGGCGGCCACGAGCCCGCGGAGCGGGTCGGTGACGCCGCCCTCGCGGAGCTGCACGTCGAAGGTCACGCGGTCGACGTTCGCGCCCGCGGAGTCCTCGACGACCACGTCGAACTCGTCGGAGACGACGCCGTCGACGCTGCTCGTCGCGGTGTAGATGAACGTCGCGCGGCCGTCGCCGTCGGTGACGGTCGAGATGGTGCCGGTGTCGCGCGCGATGATACGCCCGCTCTCGGCGGTCAGGCCGGGGCTGGCCTTGACGACCGCGTTGGGGACGGGGTTGTTCTGCGCGTCGCGGACCTCGACGACGGCCCGGTGGGTCGCACCGGGCGGGACGACGGCGTTGTCGCCCGCGACGTCGACGATGTAGGCGGGTTCTTGGAGCGCGCCGGGGGTGTCGATGCCGACCCGCGAGAGCCGCAGGTCGTACGTCTTGCCGGGCGCGAGTTCGACCGTCAGGGTGTTGTAGTCGGCTCCGGTCGCGTAGGCGATAGAGCGGACGTTGGGTTCGTCGGCCAGCAGGTCGCGCCACGCGTCTTCGGAGAGCCGAGTGGGGACCGAGATGGTGATGGGCGTGCCCGCGTCGGTGACCGTGATGTAGTCGGTGCCGGCGCTCAGGGGGACGACGCTGAAGGTCGCCGCCTCGCCCGTCGCGGTGTCGATGTCGCCTTCGAGGAAGACGAGAGACACCTTGGTCCCGTCGACGAGCGACTGGGTCGCGCCGACCTCGCCGCCGCCGTAGGCGGTGTACTGCGCGGTCCCCTCGTGGACGAGCGAGGGTTCGCTCTGGAGGTACCGGTAGTCGGGTCGGTAGACGAACTGCTGGGTGTCGAACGCGTGTTCGGAGCCGTCCCAGTAGGTGCCGGTCTCGCCGGTCGCGACCGCGCCGGAGATGCGGGCCGTCGCGGGGTCGGTCGTCCGGAGGCTGCCGGAGCCGGCCGCGGGCGAGACGAACAGCGCGCGGGTCGGGTAGTCGACGCCGGCGTCGAGGGTCGCGCGGGTCTGCCGGCCGTCGACGGCCTTGGCGACGCTCTCGTCGAACGCGGCGAAGTCGGTCTCGGCCGCGGTGAGGTGTTCGAATTCGGTCTGTTGGTTCCACGCGGGGACCGCCGAAACCTGCACCATCGCGACGAGCGAGACGACGAGCGCGAACGCGAGCATCGTGCCGAGGATGGCCGAGGCTCCGCGGCGGTCACCGCGGAGGTGCGAGCCGCGGCGGGCCTCGCCCGCGACGAACCCGCGCAGTACGTGCCTGAGGGGCGATTGCGTGTGTTGGTTGGGAGTGTTGTGAGTCATGGCCTTACACCAGTGCGAAGGCGACGAGCGCCAGCGCGGACAGTCCGAGGGCGTACTTCAGCCCGCTGAGGGCGCTGTTGTCTGCCAGTTTTCCGGCGAGGAGTCCGCTTCCGACCGCCTGAATCAGCGCGGAGTGGAAGAACACCACGTGGAAGTTCGCCAGCGGCACCGACGAGATGCCGATGGGGAGCGACTGTCCGTCCATCGACGCGGACGCCGACGGTCCGGTCATCTCGGCGAGGGGGCCGAGGTAGCTCGCACCGAGCATCAGGATGACGAACAGGTAGACGAAGTACCCGATGACGACGATGGCGATGTACGAACCCATCGCGCGACTGCGGGACTTTTCGAGCTTGTACCGGTTGCGAGTGTCCTCCGCGGCGACGCTGAGGACGCGCGAGAGGTCGCCGCTGGTGCGGCCGCCGCTGGCGATGAGCCGGATAACCCGCGAGAGCTGCGGGACGTTGAGCCGGCTGGCGAACGCCATGAGCGCCGCGTGGGCGTCGTGGTTCCAGCGGATGTCGTTGCGGAGCGCGCGGAGTTCGTCCGCGAGCGCGCCGTTCGACCAGCGGGAGACGAGCGCGAGCGCCTCGACCAGCGGGATACCCATCTGGTTGGCGCTCGACAGCAGGTTCAGCGTGTCGGGGAAGCGCCGTTCGAGCGTGCGCTCGCGGCGGGTCCGAAGCTCGTGGAAGACCGTCAGGGGGACCGCGACGATGGCGAACGGGAGGACGACGAACCAGACCGTCGTGTTGTACGGGTTCGCGAGCATGGCGTCGAGCGTCGGCGTCGCGAGGCCGAGCACGAGGACGCCGACGACCGACAGGACCGCGAGGGGCACCGTGACGACCGCCGAGAGGTACGGCTGGCGGCGCATGATGTCGAGCGGGTCGCCGACGAGCGTCCGAAGCTCGTACACCGCGTTTTCCCGGCGGTAGTCGTCGAGTCGTTCGTCGACGAAGCCGCCGTCGGAGGCGACCTTGCCGCCGCCCCAGCGGGCCTCGCGGGCGCGCTGGACCTCGCGGCGCATCGCGCCGAGGAAGTTGGCCACGACCGTCCGAATCTCTTCGAGGACGGTCACGTCGTGTTTCGTCCGGACCGTGTCCTGCGTGTACGGCGAGGAGAGCACGTCCACGAGGAGCAGGAACAACGCCATCCCCAGCGGGAAGATGAGGTAGTTCAGGGCGTACAGCTGGACGAGCGTGTCGCCGCCGAGGAAGCTGATGACCATCAGGGTGACGATGAGCAGCAGCGGCGCGGCGACGAACGCGGCGACGAACACCTCGGAGAGCATCGACAGCGTCTCGATGAAGTCCTCCTGCTCGTCGCGGGCCTCTTCGAGGTACGTCGCGGACTCGCGGTCGAGGAAGGCGGTCACATCGCCGCCGGAGTCGAGGACCGAAAGGAGGTCGTCGAGGAACTGCTCGAAGTTAATCGAGGGCGTCAGGTTCCGGGAGTTGCGGAGCGCCGTGAACAGGTCGTTGCCGAACAGGTCCATGTCGCGGGCGATCATCTCGAACTCGCGGGACACCTCGCCGTAGTCGGGCGCGTCGGCGACGGAGCGGATGACTTCGAGGAAGCTCATCCCGCCGTGGCTGAGCGCGTACATGTAGACGATGGCGTGCGGGAGCAGGATGTCGATGCTCCGGCCGCGCATCTCGGCGCGGCTCTTGGGGAGGTAGTACCGGGCGTAGTAGGTCCCGGCGGCCGCCAATCCGCCGACGAGGCCGACGAGGGCCGCGCCGAGGATGGGCACCTTGTAGGGGAGCAGGGGAACGACGTACTGCGCCGCGATGCCGAAGCTCACGGGGCTCGACGCGTTCGCCAGCACGCCCGCGCGGGCGAGGACGAAGGTGAGCGCGAGCCCGACGAGCGAGCCGAACACCGCGGTGACGAACGCCAGTTTGAGCGACTGCGTGAGGTACAGGTCGTAGGTCGTACCCACGCGGGTCTGGTTCAGCCAGCGCTGGAGGTCGCGGTGGCCCGCCGGGTTACGCTTGAAGTACGTGCGGACGTACCCGTAGCGCTGGCGGAGCCGCTTGACCTCCTCGGGCGACTCGTCGAAGTGTTCGCGCGGGAAGTACTGCTCGACCTCGTAGTCGGGCAGGGGAACCGAGGACGACGAGTCAGCGGGCATCGTCGGCCTCCCGGTCGTCGTCGTCGCTCACGGCTTCGTCCGCGTCCGAGGCGTCATCGGCCGGCGCGGGGCCAGCCTCCGCGATATCGTCGAACTCGGTGGCGTCGTCGCTGTCGACGACTTCGGAGTCGTCAGCGTCCGAGGCGTCGTCAGCGACGGTATCGGCATCGTCATCGCCGACGACTTCCCAGCCATCGGCGGCAGCGTCAGCGTCAGCGTCAGCGTCGCCGTCGCCGTCCGCGCCGTCGTCCAACTCGATGTCGAACAGGTCAGCGAGCAGGCGCTCGGTCTCGGGCGAGACCTCGATTTCGTCGTCGTCGAGGTCGTCCCCCGCGGCGTCGTCCTCGTCACCCTCGTCGACGGAGACCAGCGAGGTCTCGGCGTAGACGTGCGCGAGGAGGCCTTCGCGGTCGCGCTCGAAGCGGCGAATCATCGCGGAGACCGTCAGGTAGTCGTCGACGCCCGAGGCGGCGATGTACCGGAGCACGTCGGCGCGAACGTCGAGTTCGTACTGCAGGTCTGCCTTGGTCCAGCCGCGCTCGGCGGCGATTTCGTCGAGGACGACCGAGTCGCCGACGCGCTCGTGGGCGTCGTTCTCGGGGTTGCGCTTGAACACGTCGCGGAGTTCGACCTCGCCGTCGTCGTCGACGCCGGCGATTTCGGTGACGGCGATGTTCCGGCGGGTCCGGTCGCCGTCGAGGTGAATCTGCTTTTGCACCGAGATGATGTCGAGGTCCGAGAGCATCTGGGCGGGCACGCCGAGGGGCTCGTTGCGCATGCGGTGGACCACGCCCTCCGAGGAGTCGGCGTGGAACGTCGTGTACGCGGTGTGGCCCGTGGCGATGGAGTGGAAGAACGTCAGTGCGACGCGTTCTTCCGTGCGAATCTCACCGACCAGCAGGTACTCGGGGCGCTGTCGGAGCGCGGCCTGCAGGAGCGCGTACATCGACACCTCGCCGCGGCCGTCGGCCGTGAACGTGTCGCGGGTGACGGACTGAATCCAGTTGTCGTGCGGGAGGGTGATTTCGCGCGTGTCCTCGATGGAGACGACCTTCGCGTGGCCGGGGACGAAGAAGGACACCGCGTTCATCGAGGTGGTCTTCCCGGAGCCCGTGCCGCCCGCGAAGATGAGCGAGCGGTTGTTCTCGATGGCGAGCCAGAAGTACGCCATCTGCTCGACGCTGAAGGTGTTCCAGCGCACGAGGTCGACCGGCGACAGCGGCACGTCCGAGAACTTCCGGATGGTGAAGTTCGACCCGCGGGTGGCGACGTCGGAGCCGAGAGTCAACTGGACGCGGGAGCCGTCCGGGAGGCTCGCGTCGACGAGCGGGTCGGAGACGGTCACCTGCTTGCCCGCGCGTTGCGCGAGGCGGATGGTGAACGACGAGAGGTCGCCGTCGTCGAAGACGACGTTCGTCGGCACGTCCCGGTAGACGCTGTGGAAGACGTAGACCGGCACGTCGTCGCCGTCACAGGAGATGTCTTCGATACCCGGGTCCCGCATCACGGGGTCGATGCGGCCGAAGTGGATGAAGTCGCGGAGCAGGAAGTAAAACAGCTTCCAGAGCGACCCCTCTTCGACCGTCGCCGCGTGTTCGGTGATTATCTCGCGGGCCTCGTCGTCGAACACGTCCTCGCGGTCGCCGTCGGCGTCGAGGTCGCGGTACAGGAGGCTGTTGCGCAGAATCTTCGTCAGGTCGTCGCGCACGAAGTCCTCGAAGTCGTCGAGGCGCGGTTCGCTCACGTGGTACCGGTGTTCGCGCTTCTCGTGGTCGTACAGGATGGAGACGAACGCGAAGGGCTTGTTCACCCAGTAGTGTTCGACGGCCTCGACGCCCTCGAGGAACGAGAAGTCGAAGAACTGGTCTTCGATGAACGCCTCCGAGGGCGTCGGCGCGAACGCCGTCTCGTCGTCGATTTCGGCGAAGAACGCCTTCACCTCGCGGAGGACGGCCTCCCGGAGCGTTTCCGGGCGGTCTTCGTCCGCCGCTTCGTCGTCGGTGGGGTCTTCGACGGGGCCGTATTCGATGCGGTCCGACGCGGGGACCGGTAGTTCACTCGCGCGGGCGGCCATCGCCTCCGGACCGGTCGTGGGGACCAGTTCGGCGGTGCCGGCACCGTCTGCTCGGAACGATTCTTCGCCATCGCGGCGGTCAGTCTGGGAGTTCTTGTCAGGAGACGCCATTCTCTGGAAATACTGAACGGTAGGAACGGCTGTAAGTATGGAGCGACTAGATGAGCGAATTCGGCCGGTTAGGCCCGAACTACCGGCGTATTCCGGAATTCATCTGGTCCGTTCTCGACGGGGAATCGAAGCGGGGGCGTCCCCAACCCCGCCCGCGAGAGAGTGGCAATTGAGTTACAGTATTCGGCCGCGCGCACCGTTCACGGCCGACGCGTCGGCGAGAAACGACGATATTCAGCGTAAGAACAGTGTTACCAATAGGCACAGGCCGTCTGTCGTCGGAATTCCATCCTTCAGCCCCGTCGTGGCCTTGCGATTTCGGTCCTTCCTAGCGGGTGGAAACGGGACGAACCTTCAAGAGAAGCGGCGTTGTATGTAAGGATGTATTATGGATATTGCTGATATCGCCACTCCTGATTTCATCGAGGTCGACGTTGACGAGCGATTAGGCAAAGTCCGCTCCATCTTCGAGCGGGAAAACCCTAAGGGCATCATCGTCCAGGACGACGGCGAGTACGCGGGCGTCATCGGTGAGAAGCAGCTCATCAACTCGCACGTCGAAGACAACACCAAAGCGGCCGCGCTGACGAAGGCCGTCCCCAAGATAGACCGTCACGAGAACGTGCGCGAGGTCGCGCGCATGCTCGTCGAGGGCAACACGAAGGTCGCGCCGGTCTACGAGGGCGAAAAACAGTACGGCATCATCACGCAGGACGCCATCCTCGAGGCCGTCCTCGACAACCTCGACGCGCTGACCGTCGAGCAGATTTACACCGACGACGTGGTCACCATCGGCGAGCGCGACCACCTCGGACAGGCCATCAACCGCCTCCGCGAACACGGCGTCTCGCGGCTGCCGGTCGTCGACCGGGACGGCCGCCTCGCGGGCATCCTGACCACGTACGACCTCGTCGAGTTCATGGTGCGCGACGAGGGTCGGCAGGGCAAACAGGACCGCCGCGGCGACACCGACCGCATGCTCGACCTCCCGGTCTACGACCTGATGAGCAGCCCGGCGCGCACGGCGACGCCCGAAGAGAGCGTCCGCGACGCGGTCGCGCGCATGCTGGAACACGACATCGCCGGGCTCGTCGTCACGCCCGCCGACGACGACGGCGAGGTCCTCGGCGTGGTGACCAAGACCGACGTGCTCCGCGCGCTCACCTACACCGAAGAAGAGCAGATGGACGTGCAGGTCACGAACATCGGCCTCCTCGAGACGCTGAGCCGCGCCGACATCAACTCGGCCATCACCGAGGTCGCGGACAAGTACCAGCGGATGAGCGTGCTCCACGCCCACGTCCGCTTCCACGAGCACAAGGAGAAGCTCCGCGGCACGCCGCTCATCCAGTGCCAGATTCGGCTCCGCACGAGCCACGGCCAACTGGCCGGCAGCGGCGAGGGCTACGGCGCGGAACACGCGTTCCACGTCGCGCTCGACAAGCTCGAACGCAACGTGCTCGAAGTCAAGGGCTTCGAGGCCGACGAGCGCTACCGCGGTCAGCTCCTCCGGAAGCTGAACGAGCTGTAACGCCGACGCACCGGTCACACCGGTACGCCCGAAATCGAAACGCGAACGGAACACAGGAGCAGGATCGGGCCGGGTCGTCCGCCCGGTCGCGTCGACCTTTTTCTACACGTCAGTCGTCGAGAGCCCGCGGTCCGTTATCTTGAACGTCGCCGTCTCCCCGGCGGGTTTCGCGCGGTGCTTTTCGAGCGTCGCCCGGCGGTTGCCGCCGCGGAAGCGGTCGAGGCGGACGACGGTGCCGGTCCAGTGTTCGAGGGTGTGGCCGCCGAGCGCCCGCGTCCGGTCGGTGTCGGGGTCGGAGTACACTTGATTCGTCAGGACGACCGCGAGGTCGTGTTTGCGCGCGAGCGACAGCAGGTGCGTGACCTGCCGGGCGACCCGACGGAGCGCCTCGCCGCCGTCGCCCTCGGCGGTCCGTTCGAGCCGGTAGAAGCCGGTCGCGGAGTCGAGGACGATGAGGTCGGCGTTGGGGGCGAACTCCTCGGCGTCGCGGACGGCCTGTTCTTGGTCCTCGAAGTCGTACGCCTCGCTTATCATCAGCCGCGAGGTCACAGACTCCACGTCCTCGGGGGCGACCGCCTCCGCGAGCTGTTGGAAACGGTCGACCGACAGTCCCTCGGTGTCGATGTAGACGACGGTGCCGCCCGCCGCGGCGACCCGGACCGCCGCCGAGAGCGCGACGTTGGTCTTGCCGGCCGCGGAGGGGCCGTACACCTGCGTGACGGTGCCGCGTTCGAACCCGCCGTCGAGGAGGTCGTCGAGCGCCGTGCACCCGGTGGAGACTGACTCTGTCACGTCAGGTGGTGGGTGCCACCGGCCGAAAAAGACCCCGGTCGCCCGCCGCGGTACGGGCCGCCGCTTCGGCGCCAGTCCGCGACCGTCGAGGGCGACCCGCGCACGACGGTTTATTCGTCGCCGTCGCCAAGGGAGGGACGTGATAGTCGTCGCCACCGCGGACTTCGACCTCTACCACGAGGCCGTGTCCGAACTCCGGAGCCGAGGAGTCGCCTTTACCACCGTCGAGCCGGGCGACCCGCTTCCCGAGCGGGCGCGGGTCCTCCTTACCGGCCCGGACGACGACCTCGACGGCGTCGATACCGGCGGCGACGTGACCCGCGTGACCGCGACCGGCGACGACGCGCGCCGCGCCGTCGACGAGGCGCTCGCGAGCCTCCGCGGCGGCGACGGACGGACCGTCGTCGGGGTGGACCCCGGAACCAGACCCGGCGTCGCCGTCCTCTCGGGCGAGACGGTCGTCGCCGCGTTCCACGTCCCGCTTTCGGACGCCGTCGAGGTCATCCGCCGCGAGACCGAGGACGCGGTCGACCCCGTGGTCCGCATCGGCGACGGCGCGCGCCTGCAGGGCGCGAAGCTCATCAACGACCTCGACGACGTCGCGGTCGAACTCGTCGACGAGACCGGAACGACGCCGTACCTCGGGACCGGCGCGCGCGGCATGGGCGACGTGCTCGCCGCGGTGAACATCGCCCGCCGGGACGGCGAGCGCATCGAATCCCGCGAGATAGAACCGACCGAGGGCGAACTCACGCGCATCAAGGCGCGCTCGCGCGAGGCGTCCGAGGACAACCGCACCATCGACGACGCGCTCGCGCGCCGCGTCGCCGGCGGGGAACTGAGCATCGACGAAGCGCTGGACGAACACCGCTCGCGCGAGGAGTGAGCGTCGCGGCGGCGGTTTCGACGCCGTTAACGGCCGCCTAACGGTGCTCTACGCGACCGGTCGAGTGGGCCGTGATTCGAGCGGTCGACGGGGAAAGAACGCTATTAACGTGACTCTCGGTTTATGAGACGCACCCTCCCCGATTCATACCTACGTTCTCCCGACGCGTATCTCGTGTCGCATGAGCACATCACGCACCCCCGAAGTCGGGCGACGGACGTACCTGAAGGCACTCGGCGTCGGCGCGCTCTCGCTCGGCGCGTTCGCCTCGCCCGCGGCGGCGCACCGCGGGGCGCTCCAGCGCGAACTCGCGTCGGTTCGGGCGGCCACGTCGAAGTACGCCGACGTTCGGAAGGCCATCGCGGACGGCTACGTCCTCGGCAGTCCGTTCGTGCCGGGCATGGGCTACCACTACGTGAACCACCACTACATCATCGAGAACTACGACGACGAGGTCGATATCACGAAGCCCGCCGCGCTCGTCTACGGGAAAAACGAGGGCAACGGCAAGGAGGAACTCGTGCTCGGCGCGGCCGAGTACCTGTTCGACGAAGTGCAAGAATACGAGGGGCCGTTCCCGGACCCGTTCCACGGCGACAGCGACGACGGCATGTGGGGCTTCGCCGGTGGCCACTGGGGCCTCCACGCGTGGGTCCACGTGAACAACCCCGCGGGGACGTTCGCGCCGTTCAACTCCCGGCCGCAGTTCAACGAGAAGTGACCTGACGGGTCGGCCGCGGCCGCTTTTTTCGGCGAATCGTTCCGGACGGTGAGCCTCGCGAATCGCTTATTCGCCGTCGTTAGACGCCACCGCGTCCACGGCGCAGCGCATGACCTCGCGGACGGGAAGTCCCGTCTCGGTCGCCACGGCGAGCGCGTCGTCGTACTCTGCGCTTCGGTCGTAGACGACGCCGTCGGCGTCGCTTCCGACCTTGACGCTCACCTCGTACTCGTCGCCGTCGACAGCGAGCGTCGCCGTCTCGAACTCGCGGCGGGCGGTCCAGCGGTGCCCCGCCCCGTGTTCGCGGATTCCGAGCGTGCCGGTCTCGACCGCGAGGCGATAGGCGACGCGCTCGGCGTCCTCGGGCTTGACGACGACCTTGACGAGGTGGCCGGGGCGGGACTTCTTCATCGTCGTCGGAATGATGGTCACGTCGCGCGCGCCGGCGTCCTTCAGGGTCTCCTGTAGCCCGCCGAGGACTTCGGGCGTCGCGTCGTCGAGGTTCGTCTCGAGGACGGAAATCTCGTCGCGGACGAGCCGGGAGCCGCCGTCGCCGACGACCGCGCGGAGGACGTTCGGCCGGTCCGGGAAGTCCCAGCCGCCGGCCCCGTAGCCGGACGACTCGACCGACATCGACGGGAGCGTCTCGACGCCCTCGGCGAGGTGCGCGAGGATGGCCGCGCCCGTGGGGGTGAGCAGTTCGGCCTCGACGGGGCCGCCGCGGACCGACCAGTCGGCCGCCGCGGTGATGTTGAGCACGGCGGGCGCGGGGACCGGGTAGGACCCGTGGCTCATCTCGGCCTCGCCGCCGCCGACGGCGACCGGGCCGGTGACGACGCGGTCGACGCCGAGGTCGTCGAGGAGGAGACAGACCCCGACCACGTCGGCGATGGCGTCGTCCGCGCCGACCTCGTGGAAGTGGGTCTCGTCGAGGTCCGTGCCGTGGACCTCGGCTTCTGCCTCGCCGAGCACGCGGAAGATGGCCGTCGCGTCCTCGACCACGCCCGCCGGGAGGCCCATCGACTCGACGAGTTCGACGACCTCGGGGTAGGTCCGGTGCGGGCCGTGACCTTCGGCGTGGGTGTGGCCGTCGTGAGAGTGCGAGTGACCGTGGTCGTGCGAATGCTCGTGGTCGTCGTGGGAGTGCGAGTGACCGTGGTCGTGCGAGTGCTCGTGGCCGTCGTCGTGGTGGTGAGTGTGCTCCTCGTCGTGAGCGTGGTCGTGGTGGCGGTACTGATGTTGGTGGCTGTGCTCGTCTTCGCCGTCGCCGTCGGCGTCGTTGTCGGAGTCGCCCCCGTCGTCGCCGTCGGCGCGCAGGCGTCGGTGGTCGTCGCCGTGGCCCTCGCCGCGGGGGTCGCCGCCGTCGGTCTCCGCGAGGAGCACGTCCACCTTGGTCGCGAGGATGCCGTTTTTGTCGACCTCGTGGACGCGGTAGGTCACGTCGAGGGCGTCTTCGACGGGCGAGAGGACGGACGGGTCGGCACCGGCGGCGACGAGCGCGCCGAGGAGCATGTCGCCGCTGGCACCCATCCGGCCGTCGAACGCGAGGAGTCGCATGCGTGAACCGTCGTGTTCGAGAGTAAAAACGCCAGCCATCGACGCGCCGAGGCCTGTCCAGTCGGTAGGGATTAGTAGCCGCCCGCCCTACGGTGTGCTAGGCTGTAACCACGGGAGGACGGTGCCTCGGGCCGACCGGGGAAGGACTTATCCGATGGCCTCTCACAGGTATCAGCATCCCCGCGAGGTAATCATGAACGAAGTCCAACTCGAAGTGGCGAAAGCGTACCCGAACGACTCGGGGCGCGGTATCGCCCGTCTTGATCCGGACACCTTGCTCCATCTCAAGCTCTCGCCGGGAGACATCATCGAGATAGAGGGAGGAAAAACGACCGCCGCGAAGGTGTGGCGGGCAGACCGGCAGGACTGGAACACGGATACGGTCCGCATCGACGGGTTCACTCGGCAGAACGCCGACGTGGGCATCGGAGAGCGGGTCACCATCCGCAAGGCAGAGGCAACGAAGGCCGACAAACTCGTGTTGGCGCCGCCCGAAGAGGCGAGCGTCCAGTTCGGGTCCGACGCGGCCGGCATGGTCAAACGGCAGATTCTCAAGCGGCCCGTGGTCGAACGCGACATCGTCCCGGTGATGTCGAGTACGAACCACCCGTTCATGCGGTCGCCCGGACAGGCGATTCCGCTCATCGCCGTCGAGACGAAGCCCGACGGCGTCGTCCTCGTCACCGAGGACACCGACGTCGAACTCCGCGAGGAGCCCATCTCGGGCTTCGAGAAGGCCGGCGGCGGCATCACCTACGAAGACATCGGCGGGCTGACCAACGAGATTCAGCGCGTCCGCGAGATGGTCGAACTGCCGATGAAGCACCCCCAGATATTCAAGAAGCTGGGCATCGAGCCCCCGCAGGGGGTGTTGCTCCACGGCCCGCCGGGCACCGGGAAGACGCTTCTCGCCCGCGCGGTCGCCAACGAGACTTCGGCGAGTTTCTTCTCTATCGCAGGGCCGGAGATCATCTCGAAGTACTACGGCGAGTCAGAACAGCAGCTCCGCGAGATATTCGAGGACGCCAAAGAGGAGTCGCCGAGCATCATCTTCATCGACGAGCTCGACTCCATCGCGCCCAAGCGCGAGGACGTGACCGGCGAGGTCGAACGCCGGGTCGTCGCCCAGTTGCTGACGATGATGGACGGGCTCGAAGCCCGCGGACAGGTCATCGTCATCGCGGCGACGAACCGCGTCGACTCGGTCGACCCCGCGCTCCGCCGCCCCGGTCGCTTCGACCGCGAAATCGAAATCGGCGTGCCGGACGAGGAGGGCCGCAAGGAAATCCTCCAGATTCACACCCGCGGCATGCCGCTTTCGGACGACGTCGACCTCGACGACCTCGCCGACGACACCCACGGCTTCGTCGGTGCCGACATCGAGGCGCTGACGAAGGAAGCCGCGATGAAGGCGCTTCGGCGCTACCTCCCCGAAATCGACCTCGACAGGGAGGACATCCCGCCGAGCCTCATCGACCGCATGGTCGTCAAGAACGACGACTTCGGCGGCGCGCTCGGCGAGGTCGAGCCCTCGGCGATGCGCGAGGTGCTCGTCGAGATTCCGAAGGTGACGTGGGAGGACGTCGGCGGTCTCGAAGGGCCCAAACAGAAGGTCCAAGAGAGCGTCGAGTGGCCGCTGACGACGCCCGAGAAGTTCGAGCGGATGGGCATCGAGGCCCCGAAGGGCGTGCTCCTCTACGGGCCGCCCGGCACGGGGAAGACCCTGATAGCGAAGGCCGTCGCCAACGAGACGAACGCGAACTTCATCTCGGTGCGCGGTCCGCAGCTGCTCTCGAAGTGGGTCGGCGAGTCGGAGAAGGCGATTCGGCAGACGTTCCGCAAGGCGCGACAGGTCTCGCCGACCATCATCTTCTTCGACGAGCTGGACGCGCTCGCCCCCGCCCGCGGCAACGACATGGGCAACAACGTCTCCGAGCGCGTCGTCAACCAGCTCCTGACGGAGTTAGACGGCCTCGAAGACGCGGGTAACGTCATGGTCATCGCGGCGACGAACCGCCCGGACATGATCGACCCCGCGCTCATCCGCTCGGGTCGGTTCGACCGCCTCGTGCTCATCGGCCAGCCCGCAGAGGAGGGCCGCGAGCAGATTCTCGACATCCACACGCAGCGGAGCCCGCTCGCGCCCGACGTGAGCCTCCGCGAAATCGCGGAGATAACCGACGGCTACGTCGGCTCCGACCTCGAATCCATCTGCCGCGAGGCGGCCATCGAGGCGCTCCGCGAGGACTCCGACGCCGAGGAAATCGAGATGCGCCACTTCCGCAAGGCGATGGAGTCGGTCCGGCCGACCATCACCGAGGAACTGATGCGCTACTACGAGGACATCCAAGACCAGTTCAAGGGCGGTTCCCGCGAGGGCCTGTCGCCCGACACCCGCGACGGCGGCCGCATCGGCTTCCAGTAAGCCGGACGGTCGGCGGTCGCTTGTCTGGTTTTTCTTCTTATCTCCCGAAAAAGAAGCGACGCGTCGGTGTGTGGCGCGCGCTCAGAACAGCAGCGAGTCGTCGTTGTCTATCATGTAGAGCGTCCGCGCCGCCACGTTGACGGCGTGGTCACCGATGCGTTCGAGGTCGCGCACCGTAAGCAGGAGGCGGCGCACGTCGACGAGGGCGGTCTCGGGTTCGAGGTCGCCGTCGCCCTCGAAGTCGTCGCCGCTCATGAGGTCGCGGACGATGCTCTGCGACGCGTTGTCACACATCGTGTCGAGGCTGTCGTCGCGCTCCGCCACGGACCGACAGAGGTCGGTGTCTTCGGTCTCGTAGGCGTCCATCGCCTGGTCGACCATGTCGAGCGCGGCGTCGCCGATGCGGCGGATGTCGACTTCGGTGTAGACGTCGTTTTCGGCGTCGATGGCGTACTGCGCGAGGTTGGTCGCGAGGTCGCCGATACGTTCGAGGTCGGTGATGATCTTGAACGACGCCGCGATGAATCGCAGGTCGCCCGCGACGGGCTGTTGGAGCGCGAGCAGGTCGATGCAGTCCTGCTCCAAGTCGAGGTAGATGCGGTTGATTTCGTGGTCGCCCTCGATGACCTCCTGGGCCTTCCGCTCGTCTTTATCTTCGAGCGCGTCGAGGGCGTACCGAACTCGCTCCGAGACGAGTTCGCTGAGATACAACACGTCCTCTTCGAGCTGATTGAGGCGAGATTGGTACGTGTTTCTGGCCATACGTGACGTTCCGACAGGCGAAGTGAAATTCCTTGTGATGGTTTCGGTGACTGAGCCGCCGATACGTCCCGAACGACCGTGTCCGATACGCCCCGAACGACCGTGTCCGATACGCGACGCCGAAACGCGGGCGTCGGGTCGGCGATGCGGACCGAGCGTGGCACAAAACGAGCCGCGAACCGCGCGAGCGAGAGCGGGTTATCCGAACTTGCCGGTGATGTAGTCTTCGACGCGCTGGCTCTCGGGGTTCTCGAAGATCTTCTGGGTGTCGTTGAACTCGACGAGTTCGCCGCCGGTGAGGAAGACGGCGGTCTTGTCGGAGATACGCGCCGCCTGTTGCATGTTGTGGGTGACGATGACGACGGTGTAGTCCTCGGCGAGTTCCTCGACGAGGTCTTCGATTTGCGAGGTCGCCACGGGGTCGAGCGCCGAGGCGGGCTCGTCCATGAGCAGCACCTCGGGGTCGGTGGCGATGGCGCGGGCGATACAGAGGCGCTGTTGTTGACCGCCAGAGAGGTCGAGACCGGACTCGTGGAGGCGGTCTTTCACCTCGTCCCAGAGGGCGGCGCGCTTGAGCGACTCCTCGACGACCTCGTCGTAGTCGGCGTCGATGCCCTGAATCTTCAGGCCGTAGACGACGTTCTCGTAGATGCTCTTCGGGAACGGGTTCGGCTTCTGGAACACCATGCCGACGCGGCGGCGGAGCGCGACGGGGTCGACGTCGTCGTCGTAGACGTTCTTGCCGCGGAGCGTGAGTCCCCCCTCGACGCGGGCGACGTCGATGAGGTCGTTCATGCGGTTGATACAGCGGAGGAACGTGGACTTCCCGCAGCCGGAGGGACCGATCATGGCGGTCACGCTGTTTTCGGGGATGTCCATCGAGATGTCGGTGAGCGCGTGGTCGTCGCCGTACCAGACGTTGATGTTATCCGAGCTGATGACGGTCTCGGCGTCCCGCCCCACCGAACTCTCCGACGCAGAGAGCCCGTCGCTCACGTCGGTTTCGACGAGCATCTCGTCGTTCGTCGGGTCCTCTGTTCCGTTCATGGCTTGCTGTTCTCCCTCGGGTGCTTTGTCTCTTTGGCTCATTGGTGGTGTTCAGTTTTCACTTTCGAACTTGTTGCGCAGGACGATGGCGATGGAGTTCATGGCGAGGAGGACCGCCAGGAGGACGACGACGCCCGCCGGGACGGCCTTCGTGTAGAAGTCCTCGCTGGCGAACAGGCTGGACCACGCGTACACCTGCAGGGGCATGGCGCTCACCTTCGAAGTGAGCTCCGTCGGCAGGCTGAAAAGCACGTTCGGCGCGCCGATCATGATGAGCGGCGCGGTCTCGCCGATAGCCCGGCCGAGCGCGAGGATGGTCCCGGTCAGGATGCCGGGGAACGCCTCCGGGAGGACGACGTTCTTCACCGTCTGCCAGCGCGTCGCGCCCATGCCGTAGGACGCCTGCCGCATGTCGCTGGGAACCGCCCGAATCGCCTCGCGCGAGGAGATGATGACGATGGGCAGGATGAGGAGCGCGAGCGTCGCGCCGCCGATGAGGACCGTCCCCGTCGGCTGGCCGAGGTAGGTGACGAACACGCCGAGTCCGAGCAGGCCGTAGACGACCGAGGGGACGCCGGCGAGGTTCGAGATGTTCACGTCGATGAATCGGGTGAAGGCGTTGTCCGGGGCGTACTCCTCGAGGTACACCGCCGCGCCGACGCCGAGCGGGAACGAGAGGGCGGCGACCGTCGCCATCAGCAGGATGGAGCCGCCGATGGCCGGGTAGAGGCCGGCGTTCTCCGCGGTCCCGCTGTGGGCGCTCGTGAGGAACTGCCAGTCGACCCACGACTGCGGGCCGGCGAAGCCGAGCGCGTCGACCGCGACCGCGCCGACGAGCGACCCACCGATGACGACCGCGGCCAACAGGAGGCCGATTCGCTCCTGTTCGCGGGTGACCGCCGCGCCGCCGGCGTAGGCCAGCGTCGGGACGAACGCGACCGACGTGACGACGGCGGCGGCGTTGGCGTCGACGCCGAGCGTCGGACCGACGACGGCCGCGAGACCGGTCAGGACGAGCGCGGACGCGCCCGCGGCGAGGCCCGCGGTGGTGTCCTCACGGATGCGGGCGACGTACTGACCGACGACGACCGCGGCCACGCCGCCAAGGACGAGCGTCAGAATCATCCAGTCGGCGGGGACCACGGGGAGTTGACGGACGATTTCGGGGATGCTGTGGAAGTACCCCGGCACGCCGACGAGCGAGAGAATAAACGCGGCACCGGTCGCGGCGACGCGGAGGGTAAAGGGAATCTGCTGTTCGTACTTGGTCAGGACGACCGTGAGCGCCGCCGGAACGAGGAGGCCGACGACGTACGACAGGCCGGTCAGCGGCGGGACGATGTCGACGAAGACGATGGCGACGCCGCCACTGAACAGCAGGAACACCCCGAGCATCCCGATGACCATCCCGCCGAGCTTGAGCGCCGGGACGTTCCGGCGGGCGAGATAGCCGCCGACGACCGCCGTGGGGACGACGAGCGTCAGGAAGAAGGTGAGATGCCAGCCGAGGTCGGCGGTGAGCGGGCGAATCGCGTCGTTGGCGACGTAGACGAGGAGGACGGCGAGCGTGACGATGCCGAACATCGTCGCGCCCAAAAGCAGGTACCGGAAGACGGTTCCGGCGGTCCGACTGACCTGTCCGAACCCGTCTGCGTAACTCGATTCGGTGTCGGTCGACATCTCAGTACGCCTCCCGGTAGCGTCGCGAGACGTAGTCGCTGATGACGTTCATGATGAGTGTGATGACGAAGAGCACGAGGCCGATGGCGAACAGGCTGCGGTAGGCCAGGCCACCGCCGGTGATGTCACCGGTGAGAAGCTGGACCATCGCGGCGGTCATGGGCAGCGCGCCTTCGAGGTACGACGCGGGGTTGAGCGGGTTGAGGAACTTCGCCTGCGCGCCCGCGGCGACGGTGACGGCCATCGTCTCGCCGATGGCGCGCGAGAGCGCGAGGATGAACGAAGAGAAGATACCGGAGAGCGCGGCGGGGACGACGATGCCGGTCGAGACGTCGAACTTCGTCGCGCCCATGCCGTAGCCCGCCTGTCGGAGTTCGTCGGGGACGGCGGACATCGCGTCCTCGCTGATGGAGGCGACCATCGGGATGATCATGATGCCGACGACGATGCTCGCAGAGAGCATGTTGAACGTCCCGATGCCGGGGAAGACGACTTCCAGCGCCGGCGTGATGTAGATGAGCGCGAAGAAGCCGTAGACGACGGTCGGGACGCCGGCGAGGATCTCCAGCGCGGGTTTGAGAATCGAGCGCGCCTGTGCGCTCGCGTACTCGCTGAGGTAGATGGCGGTGGCGACGCCGAGCGGGAGCGCGATGACGGCCGACCCGATGGTGACCATCAGGGTCGCCGACACGAGCGCCAGCACGCCGAACTCTTGGCTGTGTATCTGCCAGGTGGTTCCGGTGAGGAAGTCGACGATAGACGCCGTCTCTCCCGCTACTCCCATCAGCGGGGCTGTCAGCGTGAAGAACTTGGACGCCTCCGTGATGAGGAGCCCGACGATACTGAGGGTCGTCACGACGGACAACGCCGCGCACAGGAAGAAGAACGACCGCGTCAGTAGCTCACGCGGAGAATTCTCCGTGTTCCGCGTGAGGTCGGTTTCGAGGTCATCTGTGCTCATTGGTTGGATTGAATCGTGGTATATGAAAAAGCGCTTCGTTAGCTGATTCTGTCGGGGAAGCGGCTAGTTGGCTTCCTCGATGGCCGCGTTGAGCGTGTCGAGCATCTCCTGTTGCTCGTCGTCGCCGAGCGGGACGTAGCCGACCTCGTCGGCGACGATTTCGCGGCTGGTGGAGTTCTCCATCCAGTAGCGGGCGAACTCCGCGACGTGTTCCTCCGCGAGCGACTCGCGGGCGGGGTAGGTGAACAGCGGGCGGGAAAGCGGGTTGTACTCGCCGGACAGCGCCGTGTCGAGCGACGGCTCGACGAACTCGCCGGCGTCGTTCTCGATGGGGACGGCCTGCACGGCGTCGGTGCTCTCGCTGTAGTACGCGAAGCCCATGTAGCCGATGGCGTACTCGGAGCCCTGGACGCCCTGGATGATGGTGCGGTCCTGTTCGGTTGCCGAGTAGTCCTGGCGGTGCCCCGGCCCTTCCTCGCCGATGATGGCCTCGATGAAGTAGTCGTACGTGCCGGAGGCGTCGGTGGGGCCGTAGATCTGAATCTCCTCGTCGGGCCACTCGGAGTTGACGTCCGACCACGTCGTCGGAGTCGACTCGGCCGAGAAGATGGTCTGGAGTTGCTCGACGGTGAGGCCCTCGCCGATGAAGTCGTTGTCGTTGTTGACGATGACCGTCAGCGCGTCGGTGGCGACTTTGAGTTCGACGGGGGTCACGTCGTTGTCCTCACACTGCGTCTCTTCTTCGCCCTTGATGGGGCGCGAGGCGTTGTTGAAGTCGGTCTGACCCGTACAGAAGTAGTTCGCGAAGCCGCCACCGGAGCCGGTGGACTGGAGGTTGATATTGACCTCGGAGTGCTCGGTCTGGAAGCGCTCGCCCATCGCGGTCGCGAGCGGGAACACCGTCGAGGAGCCGGCGATGTCGATGGTTCCCGAGAGCTCGTTGCTCCCGTCGCCTGACGAGTCCCCACCCTCGGAGTCGCCGCCGGAGCCGCCCTCACCGTCGGTGTTGTTCTCCGTACACCCGGCGAGTCCAGCGAGACCGGCCGCGCCCGAGGCAATCAGGAACTTACGCCGCGAAAGACCACTGTCCGAGTTACGCGTCATCGATTTTGACGAGCCGATTTTGGCGTAAATACCCTGCTATGACAACTATATAGAGATATGTTCCGGTATATCCACAACGGTTGATAACGTGTGACAAGAACGGGGCGAAATCGGCGAAAGCAGCCGATTGTTCCATTCGCGACCGTCTCGTGCGCGAACTTTCGCCGACGTGTCAGAAAACGCGGGGGCACGGGCCGACGGGCGCGGCGCAAAACAACTACTGAGTGGGCAGTGTTTCGAGCCCGAATCGGCACGAATCACGTTCGGTAGCGCTCATCACATAAAATACGACTTCGATATATAGAGATAGACAGTTTTATTGTGTATTGAGAACCACCCACGGACATGGTCGAAACCCGAAAGGTGCAGGTGACGGGCGGTTCCACCTACACCGTCTCGATTCCCAAAGATTGGGCGACGGACAACGGCGTCTCGGCGGGGAGCGAAGTCGAGTTCTACCCGGAGGGGGACTCGCTGTTCTTGACCCCTCGCTCGGAGGAAGAACGCACCGAGGGCACCCTCGACATCGCGACCCTCGAAGGGGACGAACTCACCCGCGCCGTCATGACGATGTACGTGAGCGGGTTCGACATCATCGCGCTGGAGAGTTCGCGCATCACGACCGACCAGCGCCGGACCATCCGCGAGGCGACCCAGAGCCTCGTCGGCCTCGAAGTGCTCGAAGAGACGCGCGACCGGGTCGTCATCCGCGACCTGCTCGACTCCTCGGAGCTCTCCATCCACAACGCGGTCACCCGGATGCGGCTCATCTCGCTTTCGATGCTCGAAGACGCCATCGCGGCCATCGCCGAGCAGGACGACGACATGGCCCGCGACGTCATCCAGCGCGACGACGACGTCGACCGCCTCTGGATGGTCGTCTCCCGAATCTTCCGGGCGACGCTCCGGACTCCGAAGGCCGCGGAAGAACTCGGCCTGCCCCGCGAGATCTGCTTCGACTACCAGTCCGCCGCCCGGCAACTGGAGCGCATCGGCGACCACGCGACCAAAATCGCCCACCTCTCTTTGAACTTCGAAGAGCCCGTCGACGGCGAAATCGTCGAGGCGATTCAGGAGCTGTTCGAGGAGGCGAAGGCCGTCGTCAACGGCGGTATGGACGCGCTGTTCGCCGACGAGAGTGACGAGGCGAGCCGCCTCGCCAACGAGTCCCGCGAGGCCGTCCAGGCCATCGACGCGAGCGCCCGCGGCATCGACGAACACCTCCGCGGCCTCGACCCGGCCCGGGCGCAACTGCTCGGTCTCATCGTCGACTCCGTCTCCCGGAGCGCCGACTACGGCGGCAACATCGCCGAGACGGCGCTCCAGAAGGCCGCGCCGACGCCCTGACCGACCACGAGCGACCAGCCGCGACGCCGCTTTTGTCGCTCACTTCTTGTTCCGGATTCGACTTCGACCGAACCACGCCCGCGAGCGACGGCCGCGGGGCTCACGGGGTAAAACAGTCGAGCCGCGCCGAAACGACGACGCGGGGAGAGAGACTTACTCTTCGTCGACGACGACGGCGTTGACCTGCCCGTCCTGACCGGGGCGGGAGGTGACGCGGGCGCGGCCGGCGCTCGTGTCGATGATGGAGCCCTTCGTGATGATGTTCCGGCGGGCGTAGTTGACGTTCGACGGGTTGTCGATGACGCCTTCGATGTCTGCCTGCGTCACGTCGGAGCCGTCGGCGACCTGCGCGACGTTCGTCGAGAGGGCGCGGACCTTCTCGTTGTTACCGCGGGAGTCGATGATCTGGAACCGGGGCTCGCCGACCGTCGTGGCGGCGGGTTCGCGGCCCAGCTGGTAGCGCTTCTTGTTTCGGGACGGCTTGCGCCGACCGCCGGTCCGCTTCCGCTTGGAGCGTCCTTGGTCCTTCATACGGGGTAAAAACCTCGGTGACTACTTGAATCGCTCGAATCGGTGCTCGGCGGAGACGGGTGACACCACGTCTCTCGGGCGCGATGGCAACGCAAACCGTTTAGTTCGCCCGCGCCCGCCGTCGAACCGATGAGTCTCGACGTCACCGTCGCCGTCCCCTTCCGGCAACACGGCTCGACCCGCCTCGGCGAGGGCGAGTTCGTCGTCGCCCTGTCGCTCGACCGCGACTGGTTCTCCCCGGACCAGGCGAAGCGCCTCATCGACCTCGCCGCGGGCCGCGGCCTCGTCGAGCGCGACGACGGCGAGGTCGTCGCGACGTTCGACCCCGCCGAGGTACGGATACCCGAGGAGTTCGAACCCGACGCCTCCGTCCTCCGCGAGCAGTCGGCGTTCGAGCAGATTCTCGACGCCTGCGTCGCCGCCGGCATCGAAAAACAGGCCGCCGTCGCCGGCATCAACGAGCGACAGTCCCGCCTCGGCGTCACCGCCGAGGCCGCCGCGGTCCTCTTCGCACGCGCGAACGAGGTGAACGTGGACGACGCGGCCGAGAAAGCCAAGCGGTCGCTGGCCGAGTAGGCCGTTCGCACGCCGGCTCGCGCCCGCCAGCGAAGCGACACCCCGAAACCGTCCGGGCGCGAACGCCCGGCATGGTCGTCGATTCGCTCTCCGACGGGACACGCATCGCTCAACTGCTCGCCTCGGAGGTAACGGGCCACGAAGACGCCTTTTCCGTTCTCTCCGTCGTCGACGCCGACCCCGACGTGGAACCGACCGACGACGGCGCGCTCGCCTACGCGGTCGCCGCCGGCGACGAGCGCGTCGCCGAGGTGTACGTCCAGCCCGACCGCGCCCGCGTCGAGTTCCTCGCCCACCCCGACGTGACCGCCGAGGCCGCCTCCGAGGAGGGGCTTCGCGTCCGCCCGAAGGCGGTCCGACCGCCGCGGACGCTCGTGTTCGTCGAGGACGGCGCGCAGGTGAAGTGGACGCTCCCGGCGTTCCGCGCGCTGGTCGCGGCGCTCGAAGCCGAGGACCGAGACGAGTAAAACCCGCCCGCCGCGCGACCGACTCAGAGGTCCGCGACGAGTTCCGGAAGCGCCGTCGGCAGGTCGTCGTGGTGGATGTGCGCGACCGCCCGCGGGTCGGGGTCGTCACAGCCTTCGCCGAGCACCTGCACCGGGAGCAGCCCTGCGTCGTGCGCGCCGGCGATGTCGTGGTGGACGCTGTCGCCGACGTAGACGGTCTCTTCGGGCTCGGTCCCGAGCTCGTCGAGCAGGGCATCGAACGCCCGCCGGTCCGGCTTTCCGGCGGGGAGCGCGCCCGTCACGAGCGCCGTGTCGAAGTGGTCGCGCCAGCCGAGTTTATCGATTTTCGCCTCTTGGGCCACGACCGGCCCGTTGGTGAGGAGGCCGACGCGGTAGGTCGTCCGCAGGCCGGCGAGCATCGCCTCGACGCCCTCGACGGGGACGACCGCGTCGGTGATTCGTTCTCTGTACGCCGTTGCGACGTGCTCCGGGTCGACGGTGGAGTCGTGCTCGTCGAGGAGGGTCTCGAAGATGGGCGCGCGGGTCTCGCGCGTGAGGTTCTCCTGATGTGCCCGGAGATACGCCTCTCGGGTCAGCGGGGGCGCGCCCGCCGCCGCCGCCGCCTCCGAGAGAATCGTCTCGCGGTCCCGCGTCGGGACCGCGAGTGTGTAGTCGAGGTCGAACCCGACCGCGCTGACAGACATTCTCGGCGAAGCGTTGGCAACGGAGCGATATGAGCGTGCCGGGACCTGTCGAGGGGGCGACCCGTCGCGCGGCGGCTCGCCGCCGGCCAGTCCGAACGACCCCTCACCGGCGACGACAACCACTATACCCGTCGGCGACGACGCCGAGATATGACCCTCGACCCCGTCCACGTGGACGACATCGCGTCCATGGCGAGTTCCATCGCCGACTCGGTCGACGACGCCGACTACGACGACCTCGCGCGGACGGTCTGGGAATCGTGGCTCGACCCCCTCGAATCGCCCGACGGGGGACTTCCCATCGTCGAACCGCTCGGGGAACAGCGCCTCCACGCCGCCGCCATCGACGACGTGGCGCTCACCGAGTCGCCGTTTCCGACCGTCCACGGCCTCGACTCGGGGACCATCAACCCGACGACGTTCAAAAACGGGCTCGTCCTCGACGTGGCCCACGCCGCGATGGCCGCCGAGCCGTCGGACCTCGACCTCCACCGACACCGCTCTATCGTCATGGCGGCCCACACCCACGACCCGGTCCAGTTTTTCGACACCGACGAGTGGCTCCGGTCCGACGAGGGCTACGGCCGCCGGCGCGTCCTGAGCGTCCCGCGGGTCAACCGCTACGCCGAGGGCGTCGTCCACGCGCTCGCGCTCTACCTCGCCGAGAGCGCCCACGCGCTCGAACACGCCGACGCCGTCTCCGACCTGCTCATCCTCGACGGGCCGGTGTACCCGAAGGAACTCCTGAACTGGCGCGACCGCGACGCCGAGCTGAAGGACCTCGCGCGCGACGCGAAGCCGAAGGCGGTCGTCGAGAACTACATCCGACTCGTCGAGCGGTTCGTCGAGCGGGACGTGCCGCTCGCCGGCTTCGTGAAGAACCCCGGCGCGAAACACGTCGTCCGCACGGTCAGAAAACAGCTCGACGGGAACGACGCCGGCAGGCGACCGTGGGTCGACGACGCCGCCTTCTTCGTCAACCTGCTCGAACGCCGGGAGGGCCCCGACGGCGACGAGCGCCGCACCGAGGAGCTCACGTTCACGAGCTGGTTCGTCTCGCGCGGCGGGTCGGACCGACAACTGAGCGCCGAGGGCGAGGCGTTCGGCATCGAGCGGAAGCTCGACCCCGAGGCGTACACGGTGACGTTCTTCGTGCTGTACGACCCCCGAACCGACGTCTGCTACCGGGTCGAAGCGCCCTACGCGTTCACGAAGGACCCGGACCGCCGCGCCGACCTGATGCACCACGTCGTCCGCGACGTGGCCGCCACGCGCGGGCCGCCGCTGGCGGTCGAGAAGGCCGACGAACTCGCGCGGGTGAGCGTCGGCGAGAAGGCCGCGCTCAGACGAAAGCTCTCGGAGAAACTCGACTCGGACCAGATGAAGAGCTACGACAACATCCGCTGGGTCGACGCCGACGAGTGAGAGTGGCGCGCCCGAAGCGCGCGCCCCGGCGACCGACCGCCCTCAGAGCGACGCGTCGCCCTCGGGAGAGCCTTCGTCGGCGGAGCGGTCCGCCGCGTCCGGCTGTTCGTCCTCCGGGGTTCCCTCCTCTTCGGGCCGGACGACCTCCACTCGCACGTCGGCGGCGGAGACGCCGACCCGCGCGAACTGCGTCCTGACGTGTTCTTTCGCCGCCGACAGCGCCTGCTCGCGGGTGTCGAAGCCGCGGGGAAGCGGCGTGTCGAAGGCGACCCGAATCGTCCGGCCGTCGATTTCGGTCTCCGACCCGCCGCTTTCGACCTCGTAGAACTCGTCGCAGACCCAGACGTAGGGCGCGTCCTCGTCCGGCGCGCCGCGGTAGGTCGGCGCTTGCTCCCCCCGTTCGAATATCGTACCGGTGAGTGCCGTGCCGCCGCCGTGACCGCGGACCAATAACATAGCCGGGCTAGGTGCGCGACACGGAAAAGTCGTACGCGACGCCCCGAGAGCGCGTCATACGGGACCGTTCGACAGAGGAACCGCGCGCCGTCGCCGACGCGTGGCTTTTTACTCGCCGCCCGCAAGCGTTGGAACATGACCGATTTGGGGGACTTCAGCGACTTCGCCGGCGACGACCCCGACGACTCGTCCGACGCGGACCGAGACGGGCCGGCCGCTGACGCCGCCGGAAACGGGCGCTCGGAGCGTTCCGAGGCCGCCGCGGGAGCCGAAACTGCGGCCGCCGCGAGCGCCGCCGACGGCGATGGCGTCGAAACCGACTCCGGCGAGCGCGACGACGCCGGCTCGACTGACACGGGCGGCGTGACCGACGAGGCGGACGACCTGCAGTTCGACGACTACGACGCCGACCCCGTCGGCGACGAGCGTGGCGTCGGCGCGATTGCGGTCTCGCAGGGCCTGCGCGTGTCGGAGGACCCCGAGCGGACGGCGCTCCGGGCGTTCGTGACCGCGGGCAACCGCGAGCGCGTTCGCCTCGGAAAGTACCTCGTCGTCCCCTATCCCGACGACGAACTGCTGTTCTGTCGCATCGTCGGCTTGGAGTACGCCCAGGAGTTCCAGGCCGACGACGCGACCGAGATTCACGCCCGCCGGGCGATGCGCCGCCCCGCCGACGAGTTCGAGGAGCGCGATTTCAAGTTCATGGCGGAACTCGAACCCATCGCCGTCCTCTTTTCCGACCGCGGCGACCTCAAACGGCGGATGGTCGACCGCGTGCCGAAACCGCAGGCGACGGTCGGTGAGGCCACCGACGCGACGCAGATCAAGACCGGCCTGAAGATTCCCGAGGAGGGCGTCTTCCTCGGCCACCTCTCGGTCGGCGGCGAGAAGGTCCGAACCGCGGCCCGACCGCCGACCATCGACTACCGCCTGAACGACGACTACACCGACGGCGACCCGCTCGTGTTCCGCCACACGCTCGTCGCCGGCGGCACCGGGTCGGGGAAGACCCACGCCTCGAAGAACATCCTGCGGCAGTACCTCTCGGCGGAACGGAGCTACGAGATGGACGACGGCCGCGAGGTCCAGACCGCGGTCGTCCAGTTCGACCCGCAGGACGAGTACGCCCAGATGCACGACGACAACCCCGACATGGACGACGAGACGGCCCGGCGCTACGAGCGCGAGGGCGTCGCCCACGGCGGCCACGACGACACCGTCGCGCTCGTCCCCAAGATGGCCGGGTCGTCGTACCCCGGCGCGAACCACCGCGCCGAGCAGTTGGAGTTCACCATCCCCTTCTCGATGGCGCGGGACCTCCCGTGGCTCGTCGCCGGCAGCAGCCTCAACGACAACCAGTACCCGGCGCTCACCGAACTCCTGAACCGCTTCTTCCGGAACTACGGCGATTCGGGGACGTATCAGGAGTTCCTGACGTTCCTCGACGACCCGGCGCTGAAAGAGGAACTCCACGAGTCGGGCCGGGTCCACGAGGCGACCTTCGACGCGGTGAAGCGCCGAGTTCGCGGCGTGCCGAGCGGCGTCTTCGACCAAGATGCCCGGCCGATAACCGAACTCGACCACCAGCTCGTCCGGCCCGGCGGGCTGACGGTCGTGCCGACCTACCACCTCTCGTCGAGTCGGGCGAAGGAGCTGTTCGTCCTCGCGGTCTCGGCGCTGCTCATCGACGACAAGCTCTCGAACGACCCGTCGAGCGACCGCATCAAGGAGACGCCGGTCGTCCTCGGGATGGACGAGGCGCACAACTTCCTCACCGACGCCGACACCGTACAGGCGCGGAAGGTCATCCAGAAGTTCACCGAGGCGGCCAAGCAGGGCCGAAAGGAGCGACTCGGCCTGTTCCTCATCACGCAGGACCCGCAGGACATCGCCGACCCGGTGTTCAAGCAGGTGAACACGAAGGTCGTGCTCAACCTCGGCGACGAAGACGCCATCAAGAGCGTCAACATCCCGCCGAACCTCGAAGACAAAGTGCCGTACATGGAGAAAGGGCAGATGGTCGTCTACTCGCCCGACAACTCCGAGCCCGTCGAGCTGACGGGGCTTTCGACCTGCGTGACGCGACACGGCGACTGAGCACCCGGAACGCGCCGCGCCGCCCGTCGCAGGCGACCGGGTCGCGGCTGTCCCGGCCCGCGCCCGCCGGGCGGATTTTTAGCCCGCGACCGAGTAGGCCGCGACATGGCCGAACACGTGCTCGTTCCGACCGACGGGTCGCCGCAGTCAGTCGCCGCGGTCCGCTTCGCCGCCACGGAGTGGCCCGACGCGGAACTCACGCTTTTGAACGTCATCAACCCCGCCGACGCCGACTATCGAGAGCGGGCGCTCAGCGGCTCCGAAGAGTGGTTTCAAGCGGAGAAACGAAAGTCGAGAGAGACGTTCGCCGAGGTGAAAGCCGAGGTGGGGCTCGTCGACACCGACAGGTCGGTCACCGACCGCATCGAGGTCGGCAGCCCGCAGAAAGTCATCGTCGAGGTGCTGGACGGCGACGGTGACGACGACGCCGGCTACGACCACGTCGTGATGGGGAGCCACGGCCGAACCGGCGTCTCGCGCATCCTGCTCGGAAGCGTCGCCGAGGAGGTCCTCCGGCGGTCGCCGGTGCCGGTGACGATCGTCAGATAGGTTCGGAGGGATTCGAGAACGGAAGGCTCGTCGGAGACGGACTACCTCGCAATCCCGAAGGTCTCTCGGAGTGTCGCGTCCTCTCGTTCGCCGATATCGCGAAGCGTCTCGAACGTGCGGTCGATATCGTCGGTCGTGGTTCGGTGGCTACAGATGGACAATCGAAGGACCGTTCTGTCGTGTATCGACGTCGTCATGACGAACGCGACGTCGCTGAGTTGGATTTCGTCTGCGATTCGCTGATTGAGCGCGTCGAGGTACTCGTCGACTGCCTCGCGGACGTTTGCATCCGCCGCGGCGGCCGTCTGGAGGTCCGGCGGAGCGTACTGGAACGAGTACAGGTACAGGTTCGGTTCGTGGAGTGCCACGAAGTCGTCGGCGTCGCGGACGCGGGCGTCGAGGTGCGCCGTACACTGAACAGTCTGTGAGAGAAGCGTTCGGTATCCTTCGACACCGAGGTGTTTCACACTCATCCACACCTTCAGCGCCCGGAAGCCCCGCGACATCTGCGGGCCGAGTTCGTAGTAATCCAGTCCCTCGTAGGGCGTTCGCTCTGTTCCCTCCAGGTAGGAGGCGTGCATCGCGAACGACTGTTCCATCGCCGACGGGTCACGCACGAGGATACAGCCGCATTCGTAGGGGATGGACAGCCACTTGTGTGGGTCCAGCGTGACGGAGTCCGCGCGGTCCAATCCGGCGTACTGCGGGCGCTTCTCCGGGAGAATCGCACCGACAGCCCCGCACGCACCGTCGGCGTGGAACCAGATATCGCGCGCCGCACAGACCGTCGCAATCGCCTCGAGTGGGTCGATTGCTCCGACGTTAATCGACCCGACCTGCGCGACGACGCAGAACGGCACGTCGCCGTCGGCTTCGTCACGGTCGAGTCGCTCGACGAGGGCGTCGACATCCATCGTGAAATCGTCGTGACTCGGAACGAGTCGAACCGCGTCCGCGCCGAGGCCGAGGATTTCTGCGACTCGGTAGATAGACGAATGTCCTTCGTGGTCGGACATGTATATCGTGAACCGGCCCGGCCGGTCGTCCGCTTGGAGGCCGCGAGATTTCGTATCGTATCCCGCCGTCGAACGGAGGCCGGTGAGAATCCCCGTCAGATTCGCCATCGTTCCTCCGCTCGTGAACATCCCACCGCAGTCGGTGGGGTAGCCGATCATCTCGGCGACCCACTCGATAGTCCGCCGTTCGATTTCGGTCGCCGCCGGTGCCGGTTTCCATCCGCCGGCGTTCACGTTGACCGAGGCGGCGAGCGCGTCCGCGAGGACGCCCATCGTCGTCCCGGAGCCCATGACGTACCCGAAGTACCGCGGCGAGCCCACGTGCGTCGAGTTCGGAAGAATTCGCTCCGGCCACGCGTCCAGAATCTCGTGTGGAGGTTGTCCTGTTTCTGGCAGCGGTTCGTCGAACATCGACTCGACCACCGATTGCGGTTTGCCCGGAAAGACCGGCAGTTCGTCTACGTGTTCGAAGTACTCCGCGATGATGTCGACCGTCCGATAGCCGAGGTCGCGAAACTCGTCGGGGTCGAAGTCGGATGGGTGGGCGTCTGCTGCGGCAGCCATGCTAGACAAACGCAGCCATACACGATAGCCGTATCTCGTTGTGTCGGTTCGCCGGTACCAGTAACACGAGGGTAACCTGGTGAAACCAGTGAAACGAGTACTGCGAACACACCGGAATCGGCCGGTTCGACCGGATTGCAACGCCCTATTTCGGTGCCGCCCTTGGCGGGCATCAATGGAATTCACAGAGGTCGTAACGACTCGCCGCTCGGTTCACGACTACGCCGACGAGTCGCTCGACGACGAGACCCTCCGAACGATATTCGAGAACGCGGTGCAGGCACCGTCGAGCTACAACCTCCAGCCGTGGGAGTTCGTCGTGCTGCGCGAAGACGAGACACAGCAGGCGCTCCGTGAGGCGGCGTACGACCAAGAACACGTCACCGGTGCCGCCGCGTCGGTCATCGTGCTCGGTAACAAGGACCCCGAGGCCCACGCCGAGACCGTCACCGACGACATGCTGGAGAAGGGCTACCTGCCGAGCGAGGAGGTCCGCGAGGGCATCCTCGAAAACATCGCCGGCATGGCGGACCTCCCCGAACAGGAGCGCCGCGTCTGGACCGTCCGCTCGACGTCGCTGGTCGCCATGTCGCTCATGTACGCCGCGTGGGACGAGGGCGTGGCCTCCTGCCCCATCGGCGGATTCGACGCCGACGCCGTCCTCGACGCGTTCGACATCGACGGCGAGCGGTACGAGCCCGTGATGCTTCTCACGATGGGGATCCCCGCCGACGACGCCGACGAGCTGCGGGCGGAACGCAAGTACCGCCGCCCCGTCGACGAGGTCGTCCACTTCGAGGAGTTCGCGCCGGAGCGAGAGGTCGCCGCGACGCCCGCCGACGACTGACTCGAACGCTCCACCACACCCCCGAAATCCCCCGATTTTCCCGCCGTTCACGCCCCGACGAGGCGTCCCTCACGAGCGCCGATTCTCGGTCCGTGAGGAACGACAACCTCGGCTATTTCGGTTCCCCTCGTACCTGTCTCTGGTGACTCGGTGATGAGAACCCGCATTCGACGCTGGCAGGTCGTCGCGACGAGTGGCGTCGGCGTCCTGTCGGTCGTCGCGTCCCTCCTCGGACTGTTCCGGCCCGGACACTATCTCGACGCCCCGGCGTTCCGCCCGCAGTTGTTCGCACAGGACGTGACGATGCTCGTGGTCGGCGTTCCCGCCTTGGCAATCGGCCTCTGGTTTTCGGTTCGGGGGTCGCTCCGCGGCCGGTTCGTCTGGCTCGGCGCGCTCGCCTACATGACCTACATGTGGGCGTCGATAGGCCTGCAAGTCGCGTTCAACCAGTTCTTCCTCGGGTACGTCGCCCTGTTTTGTCTCTCGGTTTTCACTTTCGTCGGCGGCGTCGTGACGACGGACGCCGACGAGGTGGCCGAAACGCTCGTCGGCGACCTCCCGAAACGACTCTACGCCGGGTTCTTGCTGTTCGTCGCAGCGGGACTGGCGTTCCTGTGGCTCTCCGAACTCGTCCCGGCGACCCTCGCGGGGACGACGCCGCGTCTCGTCGAGGAGGTCGGCCCACAGGCCATGGCGTCTCACTTCATCGACCTCAGCATCGTCGTTCCCGCCCTCGGACTGTCCAGCCTCTGGCTCTGGCAGGGTCGTCCGTGGGGGTACGTCCTCGCCGGCGTCGGCGTCGTGTTCGGTGCGGTCCTCGCACCGACGCTCACGCTCGGGACGTTCCTCCTCGCCACCGGCGGTGCTGTCACCGTTTCGTTCGTCTCTCTCGCGTTCACCGTGGTTCCCGCGCTCGTCGCCGCGGCGCTCGCTGTCACGTACGTGACCGCGCTCCCCAGTAACTCGGGGAGCGAGGGCGTCGGAGAGGTCGGAGGAAGAGCCTGAATGCGTTCCCCGCGAGCAGGCTCGCGGAAAGCCAGTTGGTGAGCGGGGACACGGCTCGAAACGAGGCTCGCTGGGCGACCTCAACGAGGCGGGTTCTAGAAAATATTCGCCTGCTGGTAGACGCTGATACCCTCGTTCGTGAGTTCGTAGGGCTTGGTCTCGCGGGAGTGGTTGGCGTCGCGTATCTTCTGAATTTCGATTGCGAGCCGCGTCTCGCGGAAGTCGTCGTTTCGGACGTACTGGAGAACGAACACGGCGTCAGAGAGGTACTCGACGATACCGTGTCTGGAGACGTAGGGGTTGGACTGGTCCGCCTCGGAGGTGAGCATCGTCGTCACGCCCGCGTCCTTCAGCGACCGCGTGAAGTTGAACACCTCGCTGCGGCGCTTCGAGGGGTGGTCGTACATCATCTCCAAAAGCGAGACGGAGTCGAGGACGAGCCGGTCGGCACCGAACTCCTCGACCAGCCGCGGGAGGTCGTTTCGGATGCTCGACAGGCTGTTCGCCATCTCCACGGGGTCGAGGTCCACGACGGCCAGTCGACCCTCGGACTCGTGTTTCGAAAAGTCCCACCCCTTCTCGTCGGCGGTGTCGAGGATGCGCTCGCGGCTCTCTTCGAGCGTGATGTAGACGCCGCTGTCGCCGTCTTCGAGCGCCTTCCGGAGGAACTGTAGGCCGAACGTCGTCTTGCCGGTCCCGGCGCTCCCGATTGTGACCATGAGCGACCGCTCCGGGACGCCGCCGAGAATCATGTCGTCGAGGCCCTCGATGCCGATGTCGATGCGGTCGATGTCGGAATCGAGCTCCTCGTCGTCGAACGACGGCGGCTCCGACTCCCCCGGACCGGGGCCGAATCCGAACTCGTCGCCGGACTGCTCGCCGCCGAGGCCGCCGCCCGCGTCGGGCATCGGCGCGTTCTCGAACGCCGTGGCGAAGTCGGTCGAAAACGGGTCGTCGTCACCGTCGAAGGGGGCGTCATCGCCGTCAAGTGGGTCGCCGTCCTCGAACGACAGAGGCTCTCCGACGCCGCCGGTCCCGTTCTCGGGGGTGTCTTCCGACGGCTCGTCCGCGGGGTTCGCGACCGCATCGCTCCCGGGAGACCCGTCGGTCTCGCCGTCGTCGCGCTGCTCGCTTTCGTCCGGGTCCGCGTCGTCTGCGTCGGTCTCGCCGTCGTCGCGCTCGCGGAGTGCCCGCTCGAACCAGTCGTCGTCACTCACGGGAGCCACCACCGAACGACAGCGCGGCCGGCGTCCGTGCCTGCCATCACCTCAAGGTAGGCAGGCGTCGTGATGAACGTTTCCCGTGCGCGGAGCTACCGCGCGGCGTCGAGCAGGAGACGGGGGCGGGCGACGTGACGGTGGGCTTTTGCCCGGGGACGCCAAACCGCGGGGCATGAAGGTCGGCATCGTCGCACAGAAGGGCAACAGCCGGGCCGCGTACCTCGCCGCGGACGCGAGCGAGGCGCTCGCCGAGGTCGACGCCGAGGCGGTCGTCGACGCGGCGACCGCCGAGGAGTTGGGCGTCGAGGGCGTCCCCGTCGAGTCGCTCGACGACTGCGACCTCGTGGTGAGCATCGGCGGCGACGGAACGTTTCTCTACGCCGCCCGCGGTGCCGACGGCGTCCCCATCCTCGGCGTCAACCTCGGCGAGGTCGGCTTCCTGAACGCGGTCTCGCCCGACGACGCCATCGACGAGGTGTTGGCCGAGGTCGCCGCGTTCCGCGAGGGGAGCCAGTCGATTCGGGAGGTCCCCCGCATCGTCGCCAGCGGCGACGGCTGGGAGATGGACCCGTCGATGAACGAGGTCGTCGTCCACGGGCCGCGCCGGGGTCACGGCGGCGGCGCGGACTTGGAAGTCCGCGTGAACGGCTCCGTGTACTCCGGCGGCCACGCCGACGGCGTGCTCGTCACGACGCCCGCGGGGAGCTCCGCCTACAACCTCAGCGAGGGCGGCCCGCTCGTCCACCCCGGCGTCGAGGGACTCGTCGTCACCGAGATGGCCGCCGCCGAGGGGATGCCGCCGCTCGTCGTCCCGCTCGATGCGGCCGTGACCGTCAGCGTCACCGACGCGGCGTCGGCGGTCGTCGTCGGCGACGGGCGGACCCGGCGGACGGTGTCGCCGCCGACGGAGATACGTATCGAGCGGTCCGACTCGCCGGTTCGACTCGCCGGTCCGACCTCAGACTTCTTCGAAGCGCTCGGAAAACTCGACTGAGCGCGCCGCCGCGGTCGGCTACTCCGCGAGTTCTCGTTCGCCCTCGTCGCCCGACGCCTCGGCGCGGGGGAGCGGCGTCCAGTCGATGTCAACCACGTTGTCCGGCCGGCCGCGGAGTCCGGGTCGGGAGACGACCTCGAACGTCCGGTTTTCGGTCTCGCGGGTGAAAAGCGAGTGCGCGAGGACGTTCGCCACGTCAGCGCGCGGGACGCTCCCGCAGACCGAGTCGCCGCCCTCGCCGACGACCACGTCGGCGGTCGCGGGGGCGTCGGTGAGCGCGCCGGGCCTGATAATCGTGTGGTCGAGCGGCGCGTCTCGAAGCCGCGTCTCGCTTCGTTCCTTCGCCGAGAGGACGCCCGACGCGGTGAGAATCGCGCGGAGCGACAGCGGGAGTCCGCCCTTCGAGTCGCCGACGCCGATAGAAGACATGAGAACGAACCGCTGCGCGCCGGAGGCGGTCGCGGCGTCCACGAGGTTCTCGACGCCCGCGCCGTCGACGAGGTCGCCGCGAATTGCGTCGAGTCCCGCCGAGACGCCGACCGCGGAGACGACGGCGTCGGCGTCGAGGACCGCCCGCCGGGCGTCGTCGGGGTCGAGGAGGTCGCCGACGACGACCTCGTCCGCACCGCGCGCTCGGAGGTCGGATTCGGCGTCGGCGTCGCGGGTCAGCGCCCTGACGACGAGAGGCGTGTCCGCCAACGCGTCGAGGACGTGTCGGCCCGTCCGACCCGTCGCACCGGCGAGGAGGACGCGACCGCGATTGCGTGCCATACCCGCGCATGGGTGCGGGGCTCAATAACCTTCGGGAACGCGTCAAAAGTCCGGGGCGGCGGCGGTCGCCGGCCGGGAGAACAGACGAGGCGAGTCGGTGAGAAATCGAGGAATCGAGTCGGGGGTTCGCGTGCGTTATCGGCTCGTTACTGACCCCAGTTGGCGACGACGCGCGGGCGCTCGCCGACCGGGAGCACGTCGATGTCCTCGTCGGCCGCGCCGCGCGCTTCGAGGGCCGCCTTCGCGGAGGCGTACGTCGAGAAGTAGCTGACCTCCTCTTCGACGCAGTCGATGAGCGTCTCGCGGTCGCGGGAGACGACGAAGTCGAAGTTGTCCTCGCGGAGCATCGTGAGGAAGTCGTCGACGTCCTCGGGCGTGAGCACCTCGTAGTACTCGCCGAAGGCGTCGAGCAGTTCCTGTCCGGCCTCGCTGTCGGCGTCGGGGAACTCGGGGTCCGCGAGGTCGACGTAGACGGTTCCGTCGGCCGGAATCGGGTCGTTAGCGGCCGACTGGGCCTTCTCGTAGGCCTTCCCGAACGAGGTCGCGGTTCCCATGACCTCGCCCGTGGACTTCATCTCCGGGCCGAGACGCGGGTCCGAACCCGGCAGGCGGTCGAACGGGAGGACGACCTCCTTGACCGACACCTGCTCGGGAATCTGCTCGCTCACGTCGAGGTCGGCAAGCGAGTTGCCGGCCATGACCTTCGCCGCGAGCTTGGCGATCGGGACGCCCGTCGCCTTCGAGACGAACGGGACGGTGCGCGAGGAACGCGGGTTGGCTTCGAGGACGTACACGTCGTTCGCACCCTCCTCGTTCTGCTTGACCGCGAGCTGGACGTTCATCAGGCCGACCGTGTCGAGGGCGCTGGCGATGTCCTCCGTGACCTCGCGGACGCGGGCCATCGTCTCGTCGTCGAGCGAGCGCGGCGGAATCATACAGGCGGAGTCGCCGGAGTGGACGCCGGCGGCCTCGACGTGTTCCATCACGCCGCCGATGAGGACGTTCTCGCCGTCGGAGACGGCGTCGACGTCGAGTTCGACGCCGTCGGCGAGGAACTCGTCGATGAGGATGGGCTTGTCGGGGGAGACGCGAACTGCCTCCTCGATGTACTCCTTGAGCTCCGCGTCGGAGTGGACGATTTCCATCGCGCGGCCGCCGAGGACGTACGACGGGCGGACCAACACGGGGTAACCGAGGTCGTTGGCGAGGTCGAGCGCCTCTTTTTCGCTGGTCGCGGAGCCGCCTTCGGGCTGGAGGATACCGAGGTCGTCCATCAGCCGGTTGAAGCGGTCGCGGTCCTCGGCGAGGTCCATCGCGTCGATGGTCGTGCCGAGAATCTCGCAGTCGACGCCGCGGCGGTCGAGTTCGGATTCGAGCGGGTGGCCGATGTTGACCGAGGTCTGCCCGCCGAACTGGAGCATGACGCCGTCGGCGTCGATGGCCTCGATGACGTCGGCGACCTCTTCTGCCGTGATGGGCTCGAAGAAGAGGCCGTCGGAGGTGTCGTAGTCCGTCGACACCGTCTCGGGGTTGTTGTTGACGACGTGCGCGTCGATGCCCATGTCGCGGAGCGCCTGCACCGCGTGGACCGAGCAGTAGTCGAACTCGACTCCCTGCCCGATGCGGATGGGACCGCCGCCGACGACGACGACGCTCTCCATGTCGCGGTCGACGCGGAGTTCGTTACCGGCCGAGTCGCCCTCGAAGGGGCCGCGGAAGAACTCCGGTTTGCGCGCGGAGTAGTAGTACGGCGTCTGCGCGGCGAACTCGCCGGCGCAGGTGTCTACCTGCTTGTAGGTGCGGCCGGGGACGTTCTGTTCGACCTCGCCGACGCTCGTGCCGGTCGCCGCGGCGATGCTGGCGTTGGTGTGGCCGGCGGAGGCGGCGGCGGCGAAGTCGCCCTCGGAGGCGGCCTCGACAGCCTCGACGACGCGGCCGAAGCGCTCGACGTACCACTCGTGGATGTCGGTCAGTTCGACCACGTCCTCCGTGGTGTAGCCGCGCTCGAACGCCTCGAAGATGGCGTACGGGCGGTCGGGGGTCGGCGTTTCGAGGTACTCGGCTTCGAGTTCCTCGTCGGACACCTCGTCCCAGTCGGCGGCGGGGTCGTACTCGGACGAGCGGAGCGCCTTCAGAAGCGACTCCTCGAAGGTGCGCCCGATGGACATCGCCTCGCCGGTGGACTTCATGGCCGTCGAGAGCTCGAAGTCCACGTCGGTGAACTTGTCCTTGGGCCACCGCGGGACCTTCGTGACCACGTAGTCGATTGCGGGCTCGAAGGCGGCGGTGGTCTCGCCGGTGATTTCGTTGGTAATCTCGTGGAGGCGCTTGCCGAGGGCGACCTTCGCCGTGACGCGGGCGATGGGGTAGCCGGTCGCCTTCGAGGCGAGCGCGGAGGAGCGCGAGACGCGCGGGTTCACCTCGACGACGCGGTACTCGCCGCCGGGGGTGCCGTCGTCGTGCCACGCGAACTGGATGTTACAGCCGCCCTGGATACCGAGTTCGCGGATGACGCCGAGCGCGGCGTCGCGCATCTCCTGGTGACCCTCGTCGGGGATGACCTGCGAGGGCGTGACGACCGTGGACTCGCCGGTGTGAATCCCCATCGGGTCGATGTTCTCCATGTTGCAGATGATGATACACGAGTCGTCGGCGTCGCGCATCACCTCGTATTCGAGTTCGACCCACCCGGAGATGGACTCCGTGATGAGCACCTCGCTGTTGCGCGAGAGGCGGAGGCCCTTGCGGACGCGGGAGACGAGTTCGTCCATCTCGTGGACGACGCCGGAGCCGGAGCCGCCGAGCGTGTAGGTCGTCCGCGAGATGACCGGCAGGCCGCCGACGGCGTCGACGGAGGCTTCCACGCGCTCTTCGAGGGCCTCCTCGGTGATGTTCTCGACCGCCTCGTCTTCCTCCAGCGAGATGGTCGTCGACTTCGGGACGGGCTGACCGATTTTCTCCATGCGCTGGCGGAAGAGGTCGCGGTCCTCCGTCGCGTAGATGGTGTCGAGCGGCGTGCCCATGATGTCCACGTCGAACTCCTCTAAGACGCCTTCCTCTGCGAGTTCGGCCGTGACGTTGAGTCCGGTCTGACCGCCCAGTCCGGCGATGACGCCGTCGGGGCGCTCGCGTTCGATAATCTCGGAGATGGCCTCGGTCGTGATGGGTTCGATGTAGACCTTGTCGGCCATCTCGGGGTCGGTCATGATGGTCGCGGGGTTCGAGTTGACGAGGACAACTCGCGCGCCTTCCTCTCGGAGCGCGCGGCAGGCCTGCGCGCCGGAGTAGTCGAATTCCGCCGCCTGTCCAATCTGGATTGGGCCGCTTCCGATGAGCAAAATCGTCCGGTCCTCTGTACCTTGCTGAGGTCCGGTCGAGGTGTCCTCGTCAGTCATCGTCGGAATCCAATCCGCACATCGTAATAAGTCCGGCGAAAAATTACGAGGTCCGAAACTCGATTGCGAATTTCGAAAATGTTGCCGAACGCCGCTGTCGCGGCCGGGGAAGGCTTTTGACGGGTATCCGAGTACCGGCTACGCATGCCCGCGGTATTCACGACGCCGCCGCCGCTCGACTCCGGGAGCCGGGTCGCGGTCGTCGCGCCGTCGCGCCCCATCGACGAATCGCACTTGGACCGCGCGTGCGCGCGTCTCCGCGACGTGTTCTCGCTCGACCCCGTCGTCTTCGAGTCCGCCCGCCGCGACTGGGAGTGGCTCCGGGACAACCCGGCGGCGCGCGCGGAGGACGTGATGGAGGCCTTCGAGGACCCGTCGATACGCGGCGTCATCGCCGTCACCGGCGGCGACGACCAGCTTCGAATCCTCCCGCACCTCGACCCGGCGCGGCTGACCGCGTCGCCGACGCGCTTCTTCGGCTTCAGCGACAACGACAACCTCCGGCTGTTCCTCTGGACCCACGGCGTCGTGAGCTACGGCGCGACGCTCCACCCGACGCTCACCGTGGACCCCGAAATCCACCCGTACGTCGAGCGGTACCTCCGCCGGGCGTTCTTCGAGCGCTCCATCGGCGTCGTCGAACCCGCCCCGGAGTGGACCGACGACTGGTTCGACTTCGACACCGAAGAACCGAGAGAGTGGCACGACAATCCGGGTCGGACGTGGCGTGGCGACGAGCGCGTGACCGGGCGACTCTGGGGCGGCAGCTTCAGCATCTTGAAGTGGCACCTCCAGACCGACCGCTACCTCCCAGACCCCGAGGAACTCGACGGGGCGGTGCTCGCGCTCGAAACCTCGGAGGACGTGCCGCTCCCCCGGGAGGTCCGGTACACCCTGCGGTCGATGGGCGAACGCGGGCTGTTAGCGCGGTTCGACGGGCTCGTGGTGGGTCGCCCGCGGACGTACTCGCCCGGACTGGAGTGGGAGCCGCCGGCAGACTACGGCGCGCAGCTCCGCGCGGAGGTGCTGTCGGTCCTCGACGCGTACAACCCCGACGCGACGGCGGTGTTCGACGTGGAGTTCGGCCACGCCGACCCGACGGTTCCGCTTCCGCTCGGCGCGAAGGCGACCCTCGACCCGACGGTGGAGCGGCTTCGAATCGATTGAAAAGCGGGCGCTCGGCCCGCGCGCTACATGTACGGTTCGGGGTCGAGGTCGCGCTGGGCGCGGTACTGGTCGACGAACTCGCTCACGTCGAACTGGAGCATCTTCGACTCGAACTCCGAGACGACCTCGTCGTCGTCGGCGTGGCTGACGGCGTGTTCCATCAGTTCCACGACGAGTTCGACGATTATCTCGTGGAGTCTTCGAGAATCGAAGTCGGTCACCCAGACGATGCCCGCGCCGAGTTCGCCGTCCTCGGAGACGTCCTCGGAGACGACGGCCTCGGGGAACTCCTCGAGGACGATGCCCATGAGGTGGGCCGTCCCGAACTCGGGCATGTCGTCGCTCGTGGTCTCGATGGTCTCCTGGAGGATTTCGACGAGGAACTCCGGGAGAAATCGGTCGGGCGGGTGGACGTCCATGACGACGGCGTGGCTGTCCCCGCACGGACAGTCGAACTCCCGTTTGCCCAAGTCGAGTTCCCGGACGCGCTTCGTCTCGCCGCAGGGGAGGTCCAAGACGGCCCCGCGGCCGCCGGGAACGCTCGGTTCAGACATACCCGTGGGTTGCGGTTCTCTCCGTTTAAACGTCGCGTTCTTCGGAATCGTCGCGAGAGAAAAACGAGACGCCGACCGTCGGTTGCGGTCGGTCAGTCCGTCGTACTGTCGCAAAAAGCGGCGGTGACCCGGGCCGAAACGCCCGGCGGCGTCCCCTCAGCGGCGGCCCGAGACGTAGACGATGGGGCCGACAATGAGGAGCGCAATCCCGAGGAACAGGTAGTGAGCCTTGCCCAGCGACACCGGGGTCAGAAGGAAGATGAGCCCGAACACCGTGGTGTTGATACCGAGGACGTGCCGGGACTTCAGCGGCAGCGTTCCAACCGTCGACAGGATGAACACGAGCAACAGCGCCTGCCCGATGTTGTAGTCGAGCAGGAAGGTGTCTACGAGCTGAAGGGGAAGCATTCTTGTTTTCTCGGTCGGTTCGAATCGACTATCAAAGTTCCGTTATTCTCGTTGGAAACCGGCGGTCGGTCCCCCCGATATTGGGGCGACCGGGCTGTCGGGGCGGTTCCCCCTGGGTCTGCACCGCTGTCGGCGCGGAGCGGCGTCCGGTGGTCGGCGCGCGCTACTGGGACGGGCCGGTGATGTCGAGCGGCCGGATCCACCCGTACCAGACGACGAAGACCATGCCCGCGTAGCCGAGGACGAACACGACCATTCCGAGGTCGGTGTAGCCAGCCTCGCCGAGGAAGCGGCGTGCCACGCCCGGGATGACGATGCCGAGCGTCACGACGGCCGCGAGGAGGAGGTTCCCCCGCGATACCAACGACTGCTTCGTCTCGCTCATGTGCAGGGCTCGGGACCGAGACGACGTGAATCGCACGGTTCGAAGAGCGGCCCGCGAAGGGCGTTCTCGTCGCGCCGTCGGCCTCCGCCGTCGGTCTCGTCGCGTCGTAATCGCCCGCCTGCGAGCCCGCGGCACCGAAAACATATACCGTCCCCCGACGCACCGCGGGTATGCACCTGCGTTCCCTCCCCGAGGAGCACCGCGAGACCTACCGCGAGTTCCTCAACTACGCCTTCCGCCCCGAGAACGGCCCCGATTGGTCGGACGAGCGACTGCCGGACCCGGAGAGCTACCGTCCGCGAGGGTTCTACGACGCCCCGCCCGACGCGCCCGTCGAGGACCTCGACGCGGCCGACCTGCGGACGGTGTGTGCCTTCTACGACTTCACGGCTCGCGTCCGCGGCGAGTGGCACCCGCTGCCCGGTATCTCGGCGGTCGCGTCGCCGCCGGAGGCGCGCCGACGGGGCCACGTCGGCGCGATGCTCGACGACCTCCTCGCGGAGTTCCGCGACACCGGCCGGTATCTCTCGGCGCTCTGGCCGTTCGAGTACGACTTCTACCGCCGGTTCGGCTGGGCGACGGCGAACAACTACGCGAAGACGACGGTGCCGCCCGACGAACTCGGGGCGGTCGCCGCCGACCCGGCCGGGGAGTTCGTCCGCCTCGACGCCGACGACTGGGCCCGGGTCAAGGACGTGTACGCGACCGCGGCGACGGAAGACCTCGCGGTGGACCGAAGCGAGGGCTGGATTCGCCACCGGCTGTTCCGCGGCTGGGACGGCGACCCGTTCGTCTACGGCTGGGAACGGGACGGCGACCTCCGCGGCTACGTCGTCTACGACGTGAGCGGCGACTGGGAGTCGCGGACGCTGTCCGTGAACGAACTCGTCGCCGTCGACGCCGAGGCTCGCGCACAGCTGTTTCGGTTCCTGCGGGACCACGACTCGCAGGTCGACGAGGTCGTTCTCTCGTCGGAACGCGAATCGACCCGGCTCATCGACGGCCTGACCGACCCGCGGGCGGCGACGGTCGAAATCAAGCCCGGGCCGATGGTCCGCATCGTGGACGTGTCGGCCGCCCTCGAAGCCGTCTCGTTCCCCGTCGACGCCGCCTGCGACCTCGTCCTCGCGGTCGCCGACGACCGCTGTGACTGGAACGATGGGTCGTTCAGGGTCGTCGTCGGTGACGGCGAGGCGCGCGTCGAACCGGACGGTGACGACGCCGACCCGGACGCGACCGTCGAAATCGGGGCGCTCTCGCAACTCCTCGTCGGCGCGCGCTCCGTCGAGTCGCTCGCCCGCACCGACCGCCTCTCGGTCGCCCGGGAGGAGGCGGCCGACGCCCTCGCGTCGGTGTTCTCCGCGCGGGACCCGTACCTGCGCGAGGGGTTCTGAGCGGACGGGTCGGGCCGAAATCGGCCGACGCGGCCAGTCGGGTCGGTTTTTTCCCACCGGCCGCCGAAGTGCGGGCGTGGCATCAGTTCCGGTTCTCGTCGCGTTCACGGCCGCCGGCGCGATTCTCGCGTGGAAGGGCGGCGACATGCTCGTGCAGGCCTCCGACCGCTTGGGCGCGTACTACGGGCTCCCCGCCATCGTGCAGGGAGCCATCATCGCCGCCGTGGGGTCGAGTTTTCCCGAGCTATCGAGCATCGTCATCGCCACGGTCCGGTACCAGTCGTTCGACATTGGCGTCGGCGCGGTCGTCGGGTCGGCCGTCTACAACATTCTCATCATCCCGTCCGTGTCGGCGATGGTCGGCGAGGGCGGACGGCTCGCCTCGAACCGCGACCTCGTCTACAAGGAGGCGCAGTTCTACCTGCTTTCTATCGCCGTCCTCGTGCTCACCTTCTCGCTCGCGGTCATCTACCGACCCGCCACCGACACCGCGAGCCTCGACGGGTTCGTGAGCCCCGCGCTCGCGCTCATCCCGCTGGCGCTGTACGGCCTGTACCTGTTCATGCAGTACCACGACACGCTGGAGCACCGCGCCGGACTCACCGCCGTCGTCAACGACGTGGACCCGAGACGCGAATGGGTGGCGCTGGTGGCGTCGCTCGCGGTCATCCTCGTCGGAGCCGAACTGCTCGTCCGCGCGGCGGTCGGCCTCGGCGACGCCTTCGGCACGTCGCCGTTCCTCTGGGGGCTGACGGTCGTCGCCGCCGGCACGAGCCTCCCCGACACGTTCGTCAGCGTCGCGGCCGCCCGGCAGGGCAACGCGCCGATGAGCCTCGCCAACGTCTTCGGGAGCAACGTGTTCGCGCTCCTCGTCGCCCTCCCGGTCGGCATCCTCGTCGCCGGGGGCGCGGTCATCGCCTTCGAGGAAGTCGTCCCGATGATGAGCTTCCTCACGGGCGCGTCGGTCGTCTTCTTCGCCGTCCTCCGGACCGAGATGGCGCTGACGCGTGCCGAGTCGTACCTCCTCCTCGGGACCTACGCGCTGTTCATCGCGTGGCTGGTCGCAGAAAGCCTCGGCGTGACGAGGTTCCTCGCCTGAGAGGTCGCCCGGCCGCGAGCGGGGTCGCCGCGGCCGCCTCGCTCAGTCCGGCGGTTCGACCCAGACCGGGCCCACCCACGCGGTCCCGGGGAACTCGCAGTCCCGCGGGACCTGGGTGACCCGGAGGTAGTACGCGTCGGCCGCCGAGCGCCGGTCGTCGTCCCAGACCGTCCCCTCGACCGGGTCGCCGTCGGTCCACGAGACAGACGTCGTGTACGCCGAAAGCGGCGCGTCGGGGTCCGAGGTAATCGCCTGCGACCGCCACGTCTCGCCGTTTTTGACGATTTCGACGCGTTCGAGCGGGGCGGTCCCCGCGACCTCGACGTCGACCTCGCGGGGTTCGTCGCGGGCGTCGAGGCGGAGCGAACTGTCGTTCTCGCCGGGTTCGACGCCGCCGACTGAGAGGGACGCGAGGATGCGGTGCGGCTGGGTCGTCCCGTAGACGCGGCGGCTCCGGAGGCTCTCGAACACCGCCTCGCGGGTGAGTTCGGGCGCTCGGAACGCCGAGAGACCGCCGGGATAGCTCCGCTCGTTCCAGACGCGCCAGATGCTCGACCAGCCGACGCCGTCTTCGACCCACTCGCGAACGGAGGGGAGGTGCGGGTCGGCGTGGATGAGCGAGTGGCCGGGGTGCGGGCCGTGGTAGTCCGCGCCCGCGACGAGGCCGACCCGGTGGCCCATCGACAGCGCGTCGCGGACGAAGTGACCCGGTTCGTCGGTCTCGCCGCGACCCATCGCCAGTGGAAACGGGTTCCCCTCGTCGCCCGGCAGTTCGCCGGACCCCCACTGCGAGTACACCTCGACGAGCGGCGCGAGCTCGTCGTCGTACTCGACAGCCGAGAAGTCGAAGGGGTACATGCGCTCTGTCGGGTGATGCGGAATCGTCACGACCCGCGAGTCGCGGGTCGACTCGAACTCGCGGAGGCGGCTCCAGAGCTTCTCGTAGGTGTCCGTCGTCCCGCCGCGGGAGTCGAGAAGGACGGCGTCGTCGGCGTCCTCGAAGTAGACGTTGACGTGGCCGCCGCAGTTGGGTTGTTTCGTCCACTCGTAGCCGACGAGCGTCACGAACTCGTCGGGGTCGTAGAACCGGTCGGCGACGCGGCGCGACCGCTCGAAGTACCACCCGTGCACGAGGGCGCGCTGGAGCGACGGCGGGATGAAAAACCCCATCGTGTCGTGGTCGGTGTAGGCGACGACGTCGAGGGCCATCGCGTCGCGGCCGAACCGATACCCCTTCTGCAGGCTCCCCGTCCCGTCCGAGAGCCGCGAGTGCAGGTGGATATCGCCCCAGTAGACGCGCTCGTCGGGGGCGTCGGCGGAGACGGAAACGGGGTTCGAGACGTACCGCTCGTCGAATCCGGGGCGCGAGAAGGTCAGGTAGTGGACGCCGGGCGTCTCGAAGGAGACGGCGTCGGCGAGCCTGACGTACCCCTCGTCGTCGCCGGCGAGGGAGACGCGGTCCGGATACGTCGCAGCATCGTCGGTCGCAGACACCCGCAGGTCGCCGTCGTACGCGCCGTGAAGCCGTTCGTACTCGTCCCACACCTGTACCGTGAGGTCGAGGGACTCGCCGACCGCGACGGTCGACGGCAGGACCGCGTGGACGCGGTCGAGCGACCCGGTTCGACTGCGCAACAGGTCGCGGACTGACGGCCGCCGCTCGGCGAAGACGTGCATCGTCTCCGCGAACTTCCCGAGGGTTCCGGTGGGTTCGGCGTCGAACACGCGAGGGGCTACGGACGCGTCGCTAAAGAAGGACGAGGCCGACCGGGCGCGACGGCGAACCCGCTCGCGGGTACTGTCGCTCAGAAAACGGAAAACGGACTCGCCGCAAACAGGGCAAGTTGCGGCGAGCGGGGTTGATGATGACCGCACGCGCGGTCAGGGGTCGAGGGTGGTCCGAATCCTGTCAGTCGCCGGGCGTGTTACCGCGCTGGTAGCGTCCGACCATCTTCCACATCGCCGCGTCGAGGTCCTCGCCGTCGGCGGCGGACTCAATCTGGCGGTACAGGTGTTCGGAGACGTCGATGGTTGGCATCACCAACACGTATGGCGTGTACGGATTTAATACTACTGGGATACAGAACTGAGTAAATTTGTTCGGATGGTCGGTCGTCGAACCGCGAAATCGAGAGACTGCGAAGCCCCACGAACGAACGAGACGGTGATAGTCGAGAGAAACTCGGATTCGAAGACCTGACGGAAGTTCGAGTAGTTTGCTACTGCCGCGCCTGGCGGAGCGACGCGCCGTCGAAGCGCTTCAACGCGAGTTCGCCCGCCTCCAGCGGGTCGACGGGCGTGTCGTGTTCGTCGTCCATGTGTTCCATCACGAGAACGCCGACGCCCTCGCGGGAGTCGGCCGTGGAGGTGTGGCCGCACCCGTACAGACAGGTGAGTTCGTATTCCATGTTATTCGGTACCACAATCTATTGCGTGATATAGCTTTCTCCGAATTCGTCCGTTCGTCCGGCTATGTGGTGATAGATGCGGACAAATCTGTGTGAATTGGTGCAATTTTGTGAGATATAATCGAGTATTCAGGTCAGACATTAGTAGTTCTCTGTGTCGGGACAGTCGTGTTCGGTCGGGGCGGTCGAGTGTTCGCCGCTGATTCGTCCCGACGACACGAACGATAGACCGAGCGTTCTCTCGGTCGGTAGTATCCGCAGAAGTTGGGTGGCCGGGGAGTTTGAGCCCCTAACTCGCATCGGCAACGAATCGTTGCCAACGGGAGTGGGCCAACGCGGATTTGAACCGCGGGCCTCCCGGTTATCAGCCGAGCGCTCAACCTGACTGAGCTATTGGCCCAGGTAAGCGCATTCACTCGTTGTGCGCTGTTGATTTTAAGACTTTCTTTTCGGAGGCGCGTTGGTGCGTGTTAGTGAATGTCGGCGTCGTCGGCCGATTACGCCGCTTCAGACGCCGGGCGTGAAGTCAATATCGGACGGATTCGCGCGGCTACGCGCCGGAAAACCGAACAAGAGAGACGACGCGGGACCGGAGAGACGCGCTACTTGGAGTCGTTGCCGTCGCCGTCGAACCGGTAGGAGTCGGGGTCGGCGTCGTAGACGCCGTCACCGCCGCTACTGTTGCCGCTTCCGCCGGAGTTGCTCCCGCCGCTCGGGCCGGGCGACCCGCCGGGACCGCCGGGTCCGAAGTCGCCCTGCGGGAAGCCGGTGGTCCAGACGTTGCCGGTGACGAAGCCGTCGGCGCGCTTGTCGAGGTAGGGCTTGACGACGAAGCGCTTGAGCACCTCGCGGATGGGGTACCGGGTCACCGGGATGGCGAGCAGGAAGCCGATGGTGTCGGTGACGAGCCCCGGCGTGAGGAGGAACGCGCCTGCGGCGATGAGGAGGCCGCCGTCCATGACTTCGTTCGTCGGGAGGTCGCCCCCGGCGAACTTCGACTGGAGGCTTCTGAGGGTGTGTCTCCCCTCGGCGCGGACGATGAGCATCCCGACGAGTCCGGTCAGGACGACGAGCGCGACGGTCGGCACGAGGTCGATATACTGCGCGACGACCACGAGTAGCAACGCGTCGGAGAGGGGGATGAGGAGCAAGAGCGCCATCAGCGTGCGCGTTCGCATGGGCGACACTACCGGGTCGCGGCCCATAGCCCTTTTGTCCCGCCCGCGGCGCGCCGGTCTCCCGAACCCGTCCGCGGCGACCGTCGAGGATGCGCGCGACCCGCCGACTGCGACCGGCCGTGCCACGAGGGCTCGAAGCGCTTACCCGCGTCCACCGCGGATGGGTGGACATGACCGACGAGACGCGCGTCGAATGGCGAGAGTGGGGCCCCGACGCGTTCGCCGAGGCGCGAGCGGCGGACAAGCCCGTCCTGCTTTCGCTGTCGGCGACGTGGTGCGAGGACTGTCACGAGATGGACGCCGAGACGTACGCGGAGCCGCGCATCGCCGCGAACCTCAACGACGGCTTCGTCCCGATTCGGGTGAACGTGGACCGCCAGCCGCGCATCCGCGAGCGGTACAACATGGGCGGCTTCCCCTCGACCGTCTTCCTCGCGCCCGACGGCCACCCCATCACGGGCGCGACGTTCATCGGCCCAGACGGCATGCGGCAGGTCGTCGACCGCGTGCGCGAGGTGTGGGAGAAGAAGGGCGCGGACGCCGGACGCCTCCCACGGGCGCTCAGGGGCGACCTCCCGCCCGCGGGCGAGGTCTCGCCCCGAATCGAGTCGCACCTCGCCGGCCAGTTGGAAGTCGCCTTCGACGAGGCCCACGGCGGGTGGGGCGACGCCGCGAAGTTCCCGCTCCCGCGGACCGTCGAGTTCGCGCTGAAGCGCGACCGAAGCCGGGCGCTCCGGTCGCTCGACGCGATTCGCGACGGCCTGTTCGACCCCGTCGAAGGCGGCTTCTTCCGCTACGCCGACGACGCCGCGTGGTCGAAGCCGAACCGCGAGAAGACGCTCGAATCGAACGCCGCGCTCCTGCGGGCGTTCGCCAACGGCTACCGCTACACCGGCGAGGACGCCTACCTCGACCCGGCCGCGGGGACCGCCGAGTTCCTCGTCGACTCGCTGTGGACGGGAACCGGCTTCGCGGGGAGCATGGGTCCCGCCGCGGGGACGGACTACTACCTCCTCGGAAAGGAGGGCCGCGACAACGCGCCCGGCCCGCGGACCGACCTCACCGTCTACGCCGGCGGTAACGCCCTCGCCGCGGACGCGCTGTTGGTGCTTGCGGGCCTCACCGACGACGAGCGGGCCCGCGAGTACGGCTCCCGCGCGCTCGACCGAATCGCCGAAGACCTCGTCGACGACGGCGTCGTGACCCACTTCCGGTCCGGCGGCGACGCGGGCGAGAAGCTCCTGCTCGAAGACCAGGCGCGCGTGGTCGCCGCGGCCTGCCGCGCCCGACAGGTGCTCGGCGACGAGTCGGTCGCGGGCGACCCGCTCCTCGCGTTCGCCGCCGATGCCGCCGACGCCGCCATCGACGAACTGTTCGACGAGGGCTCGTTCCTCGACGGTCCCGCGAGCGGCGAGGCGCTCCTGTCGTCGCCGCTGCGCCCGCTCGACGGGAACGTGGAGATGGCGAACGCGCTGCTCGACCTCGCGGCGCTCACGGGCGACGAGCGCTACCGCGAGGTGGCACAGGAGACCATCGGCTCGTTCGCGGGCGCGTGGGACCGCATTGGCGTGCAAATCGCCGCCTACGGGACCGCGGCGGCGCGTCTGCTCCGCGACCCGCTCGTCGTGGAACTCAACGACGGCGTCGGCTCCGACCTCCACCGGGCGGCGCTCCGCGTCGCGGACCACGAGGCGCTCGTCGTTCCCGAGGCCGACGCCGACGACCTCGCGGACGGAACCGCGCGCGTCAGCGCCGGCGAGACGACGGTGGAGGCAACCACTCCCGAGGAGTTGATGCAGGCGGTGTCCTCAGTCACGCCCGACGCCTGACCGCGACCGGCGGCAACCGAACGCGGGTGTAAACATCCGGTTTGTTTATCAGGGAGAAACGAGACGGACGGTGCATGACCAGTCTGCGAGACCTCGGGTTGTCCGAGTACGAGGCCCGAGCCTACCGCGCGCTCCTGCGGACGGGCGCGACGACGGCCAAGGAGTTATCGCGCGCCAGCGACGTCCCCATGGGCCGCGTCTACGACGTGCTGAACAGCCTCGAACAGTACCACCTCATCCGGAGTCAGGCGGCCAGCCGGCCGAAGAAGTACGTCGCCGTCGAGCCCGACACGGCGCTCGACCGCCTGCTCGAATCGAAGCGCCAGGAGCTGGCCGAGAAGGCCGAGCAGTACGAGAACGTCGTCGCCGAGCTGACCGACGAACTCGACGCCGCGGAGCCCGTCCACGACCAGTTCTGGACGGCCGCGGTCGGCGCGGACGAGACCATCGACCTGCTCGTCGAGCGACTCGCGGCGGCCGACGACTCGCTCGTGATGGTCGCCGGGACGCCCTCGCCGCAGTTCGACCTCGACGCCGTCGGCGACCTCGTCGTCGACGAACTGGAGGCCGCGCTCGACCGCGGCGTGGAGGTCTCGATGCTCATGTCGCCGGACCTCGTCGACAGCCTGCCCGAGAGCGTCGGCCAGAGCTACATGAACCGGCTGTCGAGCGCGCAGAACTTCCACGTGCGAACTGCCGAGAACGTCACGGGCGTGTTCAATCTCATCGACGACGTGGAGGTCTGCATCGAGGTCCCGAACCCCCTCGACCCCGGACAGGCGTTCGCCATGATTGACCTGAAAGACCCCGAGTTCGCCGCCGACCTCCGGGAGACGTTCGACCCGCGCTGGGAGGAAGCGGCACCGCTCCCGCTGTAGGGATTCGGAGAGAGAAAACGGTAAACGGTCGTCTCCGGGTGTGGAGACCGTTCAGGCGTCGAGTTCGTCGCGGAGCTGTCCCAGCGTCACCTCGCGCTCGGCGTGCGCGTTGTGCTGGTGAATCGACTCGTCGTTCGACTGTTTCATGTGGACCACCGCGTCGTCGCCGAGGTGGTCGAGTGCGTCGATGGACATCTCGGCCATCGAGCGGACGCAGTCCTCGACGAACTTCGCGTTCGCGTGGGCGTGGTAGGTCATGTGGTCCTCGTCGGGGCGCTTGGCGAGGTTGTAGATGCGCGCCGACATCGAGTCGCGGGCGATGTCGATGAGGTCCATGAGGTCGACCTCGGGCGAGCCCTGCGTCTCGACGGTGAGCGTGGCGTGGCCGCGCTGGGAGTGGCCCGGCTGGGGGACCTTGTCGAGGAACTCCTCGATGGTGTCGTCGTCGACCGAGAGGTCCTGCAACACGTCGCGGGCGCGGGAGGCGGACATGCCCTGCGAGCAGGGACAGACGGTCATGCCGACCACTTCCGCGCCGATTTCCTCGCGGGTTCCCTCGTCGGTCGCGGTGGCGCTGGCGATGATCTGTGCGGTGCTCTGGGTGGAGAGTCCGCTGGCGGGGGTGTCCTCGCGGACGACGAGTTCGGCGGTCATGCTGACCTCGGCGGTCGTCGTGTACTCGTGCTTCGCGAGGAGGCGCTCGGCGGCGTCGCCGCACATGTCCTCGACGCGGTAGGCCGGCTCGGAGACGGCGGCTTCGAGGACCTCGTCGATGACCTGCATATTTCGGCTCATGTCGATGCCCTTGCGGCCGCCGGGGAGGTCGACGAAGACCTCGAACTCAGCCATCAAGACGAGGGGTCGCTTCCCGTCGCGGGCGATCTTGACGAGCTTCTCGACGCCTGTGACGCCGACCTGGCTCAGCCCGACGGTCACGTCCGGCTGGGAGGCCTGTACGTCAGGCAACTGGTGACTCATCGAAGGATAAAAAGTGCCGTTGCTGATTAGTGCTTTCGATAGGGGAACAGAATCGCGGGCGAACGCCCCGCTGTGCTCCGACTACGGCCAGTCGTCGCGCCCCTCGTCCTCGAAGGGGTCCGCGGGGGCGTCGTCGTCGCCGGCGAGCACCCACTCGGCGGCCTCGGCGGCGTCCTCGACGGGGAGGTACTCCCAGCCGGTCTCCTCGGCCACCGCGCGGTCCTCGTCGGACGTGCCGACGAAGACGTGCCGGTCGGTGTCGAACTGGCGCATCACGTTTTCGAGGCTCTCTTTGACGCCGCGCGGTCCGGAGAAGAAGTCCTGCCGGATGCGCTCTTTCCGGGTGAAGTTCGTCACGACGTACGTCGGCTTCTCGCTCACCACGCCGATGTACTTCGTCCACGTCCGGGCGTCCGAAAACGCCGCGTTCGGGTCGCCGAGCTGCTTGAGCGCGGAGAGTTCGAACGCGAGCGTCATCGTTCCTTGGCCGCCACCTGTTGCCATACCCGGCGATAGGCGGCGACGCGTGGAAAACGACTTCGGTCCCGGTCGTCCGCGAGCGGGAGGCCGTCGGCTCGGGGGCGACCGGGTCGGGTGGAGAACGCGAGCGACGGGACGGGCGCAGCGAGATTACTGAACGCGGACGTAGTCGGTGAACACCACGATGTCGCCCCGCGAGAGCCGCGAGGTGGTCGTGTCGATGTCGAGCCGGCCGGCGGGACTGGCGGTCGCGAGCGCGTGCTGGGTCCGCTCGCTCAACTCGTCGAAGTGGTGGACCCGAGCGCCCGGCGGCACGTCGGTAACGGGTGCGACGGTCGGCGGCGCGGTGACTGCTGGGGAAGACGGCGACTGTCCGTCTTTTGATGACATGTGGTAACACACACCATGAATGGGGATAAATGTTTGGCCGGCGGGACGACTGGCGGGCGCGTAACGACGGGCGAAAGAGAGCCAAGAACGAGGGGTCGAACCGCGAACGCGGGCGAGCGCTCGGCGAGCCGAGGCCGGGCCGGGCGGCCGCGCGCAGACGCGGCTGGCCGGGTGAAAACAGCGGGAGCGGGTCCCGAGTTACTGTTCGGCCGCCGCGCCTTCGAGGTCGTCGAGCTGGAAGTCCTGCTTCACGAGGATTTCCTTCTGCCCGCTGACGTCGACCTGCTCGCGCATGAGCTTCTTGTACTTCGTCTGCGGCGAGAGGTCGCCGATGAGGACGCCGCCGACGATTTTGCCGTCCTTGATGGCGAGACGCCGCCACTCGGTGTCGGAGTACTTGGCCTCGACGTGGTCGTCGCCGAGCGTCGGGTGGCCGAACGAGAGGAACGGGAAGTCGAAGTGGGTGATGGAGTACGACGAGACCCAGCGGAACTCCTCGGAGCCGTAGTCGACCATGTTCTTGGCCGCGATGGTGCCCTGCTCTTTGGCGGAGCCCCACGCGCCGTTCTGGGCGCGGTCGCCGAGGATGAGGTCGTGGAACTCGGTGATGTCACCGGCCGCGAAGATGTCGTCGTGGTTCGTCCGCATGAACTCGTCCGTGTAGATGCCGTTGTCGTACTCGATGTCGGTGCCACCGAGAATCTCCGTGTTGAAGTTCAGGCCGATGGCGATGCCGACGAAGTCGGCGTCGTAGCGGTCGCCGTTGGGGTCGACGGCGGTCGTGACGCGGTCGTCGTCGTCGACCTCGAAGTGGTCGACGCCGGAGTCGAAGACGGGTTCGACGTTGCGCTCGCGGAGCGCCTCGTGGATGATCTCCGCGCCTTCCTCGGAGAGCGCGTAGCGCCACCACGCCTTGCCGCGCATGAGGTACTTGCCCTCGACCTCCTGGGCGGCCGTGATGGCCGCGAGGTCGATGCCGAGCAGGCCCGCGCCGATGACGACGGAGTTGTCCGCGCCCTCGATGTGCTCTTTGATGTCGCGGGCGTCCTGGAACGTCCAGAAGTGGTGGATACCCTCCGCGTCGGAGTTCTCGACGGGGAGCTGGGTCGGCGTGCCGCCGATGGCCAGAAGCAGTTTGTCGTAGTCGTACTCGGTGCCGTCGTGGGCGGTGATGGTGTGACCCTCGGGGTCGATGTCCGTGACGAGCGTGTTGAGTTCGAGGTCCACGTCGCGGTCGTCGTACCACGACTCGTCGTGGATTGAGATGGGTGCCTCGGGCAGTTTGCCCTTGGCGAATTCCTTGATGAGAATGCGGTTGTACAGCGGTTCGCCCTCGTCCGTGATGATGGTGATGTCGGCGTCGGGTTCCTCTTCGCGGAGTGTCTCAGCCGCTGAGGCCCCGGCGATACCGTCGCCGACGATCACGTACGATTGGCTCATGACCCGACGTTTGTATTCGGGGTTAATGTGGATTGCTATCTCCCTCATGATTGTTTTGCAGCCGGAAATCGGGGCGAGATAAGGAGACGGGAGCCGAATCGCGGCTGTTACTGCGTCTCACCGAACCGCTCGGCGAAGCCGCCGTCGGCGGCGGCCGGGCACTCCGAGGGTGCCGACTCCGCGTCGTCGTCGCCGCGGGCGAACGCGGCGCGGGCAAAGCCGCGGACGCGACCGGGAACGCTACTGGTGGCGGCGATGCGGACGGCTCCGCGAACGCCGGCCACGCCGGCGGCGAAACCGAGCGGCCAGCCCAAGAACAGCGCCACGAGACCGAGACCGGGCGCGAGCGGGGCGACGAGCGTCGCGACCGCGGTGGCCGCGACGACGCCGAGGACCGCCGCGACCGCGACGAGCGCCGTCTCTGAGAGCGTTCTGAACCGGCTCGGGACCGTCTCTCGTACGTCGCCGCGGCCGAAGTGGATATCGTCGAACATGGTCGTTCTCCTCGTTTGGAGAGACGACCGCCGACACCAAAAGGGTAATCTGAATTACATTTCTGTAAGCGGGCTTACCGTAGCGCGCTTATGCAATCTTCTCGACAGCTTCGACCGCGGAGTCGACGACCGAGAGTTCGTCGTCGAGGTCGACGACGAGCGCCTCGTCTCCGTGTTCGATGCGGACGCGGACACGCCACGGGTCCTCCGAGACGACGGTGAGCGCGTCGTCGCCGACGACCCACGGGAAGCGCCAGAAGGGAGTTCCGCACACGTCCTCTCCCCGCGAGGAGAGGAAGCCGAGGACGGTCGACTCGTCGAGCAGGACCAGCCCCACGGGCGAGACGGCCTCGTAGCCGCACTGGGCGCAGCGGTGGGTCACGACCACGTCGAGGTCGAACGGGTCGGCGTCGCGGGACAGCGAGGTGCTCGTCGTCCCGCCGCACTCGGGGCAGACGCCGTCGGCGGCGAGGCAGTGGAGGTGTCGCACGCGCTGGTCGAACGCGGACAGGAGCGCCTCCGTGGTGCGCCCTTCGAGGCCGCCGGGCGGGAACTCCTCGTGGGCGTGGGTCCGCGCGCAGTCGGCGCAGGAGATTGTGAGTTTCTCGTCGCCGTAATCGGCTTCGAGGGAGCCGCCGCAGGCGACACAGGAGCCGGGTGCCGAAAAGGCGGGGAGGACGGGGTCCTCGTTGAACGTCCCCGCGAGCACGGCGCGGACGACCTTCTCGCCGGCGTGGCGGAAGTCGTAGCCGTCGTCGGTCTTGCGGACGAACTGGCCGCGAAGCTTTCCGAGGTGGTAGTTGAATCGCGCGCTGTCGTCGACGCCGACCCGTCGGCGGAGTTCGGAGAAGGGAACGGGTCGGTCGGGTGACTCCCAGAGCGCTTCGAGGATGGTGAGTCGGGTCTCGTCGGCGACGATGCCGAACGCTTCGGCCGGCGAGATGCAGTCGTCGCACTCGAGGACCGAGTCCTCGCGGACGGATGCGGAGTCGCTCATACCCCTCACATGCGGGCGAACCGCATTAAATCACCTCGTAAAATTTCGTTCGGGAACTCGCGGGTCGCGTCGCCCGCGTGAGTCAGGCGGGGTTGCGTCCGTCTCGCGCGGGACGCCCGCGAAGCGCCCCCGGAGACGTGGTCTTTACGTGTATCCGACCCGAAGCGGACGACGGAATGAAGATTCGCCAGAACATCCGCCACTTCGCGACGAAGAAGGCCCTCACCATGCCGGTCATCGGCGACATCGCCACCGAGAAGATGGTCGACCTCCACGTCCGTATCTTCGGCGAGCGCGCGGACTCCGACCGCAGAGCGGAGCGAGAGGCCCACATGGCGGCGTTCTTCGAGTGCACCTTCGACACCTATCTCGCGGCGCTCGACGCCGGCTTCCCCGAGGCCGAGGCCCGCGAGATAACCCACGTCCAGGCCAACTTCGACTTCTACAACCACGGCTGGACGGAGATGATGGAGATTCCGGTCGACGAAATCGAGGCCCACTACGAGCGGTACGAGGGGTTCTTCGAGCGCCACGGCATCGACATCGCGAACCCCCTCGGCGACTTCCGCACCATCGACATCCCGGACGCGCCCGCGACGCTCGACAAGCTCGACGACCCGGACCACCCCCACGCGGAGGGCGGCTTCGCCGACGACGTGTACGTCGAGGACGACTCGGGCGAGGTCGAAGCCGGCGGAGCCGACGAGCCCGAGGACGTGGACGTGTCGGCCGCGCCGGGGATGCAGGACGTCGACGGCACCGACGAGAAGACCGCGTAAGAGAAGTCGCGCGAAGTCGGGCCGGTTCTAATCGTCGGACGGCACGCGGGGGCCGACGTCGACGACGCTGTTTTTCCACGTCCCGCGGGTGAACCACGCGAACGCGAGCAGCGCCACCCCGACGTTCGAGAAGGCGATGCCGTACCAGATGCCGGTCGGACCCATGGAGAAGAACTCCACGAGCACGAACGACGCCGGGATGCGCAGCACCCACAGCGAGATGAGCGAGAACACCATCGCCGTCCGGGTGGACCCGCTCCCGCGGAACCCGCCGTTGACGACGTTGAACGCCCCGAGGAACAGGAACGTCGGACCGATGATGCGCAGGTAGTCCACGCCGATGGCGATGACTTCCTCCTCGCCGGGGATGAACACCGCGACGATGGGTTCGGCGAACAGGTAGGCGATGGCGGAGACGAACACCAGCGCGGTGACGATGATGCCGACGCCCCAGAAAACCGCGCGCTCGGCGCGCTCGGCCTGGTCAGCGCCGAGGTTCTGGCCGACGACCGTCGAGGTCCCCTGCGCGAGGCCGATGGCCGGCAGGAAGACGAGCGAGTTGAGGCGGTTGCCGATACCGAACGCGGCGACCGCGGTCTCGGTGCTGGCCCCGCCGGCGTTGACGGCGGCGTAGGCGACGAGCGCCGTGAGGGCGGTCACGCCGAGCGCGCGGGTCGACTGCTCGATGCTCGACGGCGCGCCGATGCGGACGATGCGCTCGACCATCTCGCGCTCCGGAATCAGGTCGCGCGGCGAGAGGCTGATGCCGACCCGGCCCGAAAGCAGGAGCCAGAAGCCGACGAGCGCGCCGACGCCGCGGGAGAACACCGTGGCGATGGCCGCGCCCTGCACGCCGAAGCCGGTGAAGCCGGTCGCGGCGAACAGCGACTGTCCGAGGCCTTCGAGACCGACGAGGCCGAATATCGGGTTCGCGTTGAACCCGAGGATGAGAAACGGGTCGAGGAAGACGTTGATGACGACGCCGAGACCCATCAGGTACATCGGCGTCTTGGTGTCGCCCCACCCGCGGAGCAGCGCCTGGAAGATGAAGAAGCCGAACATGAACGCGACGCCGAGGAAGATGGTGCGCGTGTAGTCGACCGCCAACTGGTGGACTTCGGTGCCGGGTGTCGTCCCGATGAGCGGGAGCAGTATCGGCGTCAACAGATAGCCGATGAGCGCGAACCCGGCCGAAAGCAGGATGACGAACCCGAGGGTCTGCCCGGCGGCGTGGTCGACCTCGTCGTGGTTACCCGCGCCCTTGTTCTGGGCGACGAGGACCGTCCCGGCGACGGTGAACCCGCCGCCGAACGAAATCATGAGGAAGACGAGCGGCCACGAAAAGGACAGCGCCGAGACGGCCTCGGAGCCGACGCGACCGACCCAGAAGGTGTCGGCGAGGTTGTACGCCACCTGCATGATCTGCGAGAAGACGAGCGGCAGCGACAGCACCAACATCGGCTTGACGAGGTCGCCGTCGACGAGGTTGACGTCTTTCGCCTTCGCGCTCATTCGTCGCCCTCCTCGCGCACGAGGTTCTCGACGACGAACTCGTCGAGCGCGGCGCGGACCTCGGTGGGCGCGTCGAAGGCGGACTGGCTCGCCGTCTCGGTTCCCGAGGGGTCGGTCACGGCGACGCGTTGGAGGCGCGCGCCGTCGAGCGCCGCGAAGAGGAGCGACGCGGTTCGGTCCGCGTCGACCTCGCGGAAGTGGCCTTCCTCGACGCCCTCGCGGATGATGTCGGCGAGGCGGCGGCGGATAATCGCCTCGTTCCGGGCGACCTGCTCGCGGTAGGCCTCGACGTACGGGGCCTGCGTCCGCAGTTCGTTGAGGGCGAGCCCGAAGCGGTCGTAGTCGCCGTCGTCGTCGCCGTCGGGGACCATCTTGTCGAGGAGGACCCGGAGGCGCGTCTCGGGGGCGTCGCCCTCGGTCGCGGCGACCCGCTCCTCGAACCGGTCGAACAGGTAGCCGAGGAACGCGACGAGCAGCTCCTGTTTCGTCCCGTAGTGGTAGTGGAGGAGGGACTTGCTCTTTCCGGCCTCGTCGGCGATTCGTTGCATCGTCAGGTCCGCGTAGCCGTGGGCGCACAGCGCCCGGTAGGTCGCGGCCATCAGTTCTTCGTGGACCTCGTCGGGGACCGACTGGTCCGGCGTTTCGTCTGCACCCACTAACTGACTAGTCAGTCAGCTACTTAAAAAGAAGTTGCGAACGAGAAACAAGTTGCCGGTAAGTGTGCGACGGTGCGCCACGAGAGAAATCGGCACGCTGTGGGACGGCCTCCCGCGAGAAGGTCGGAACAGTCCGAGAGCGTCGGCGTTACGGTCGCGCTACAGGCTGCGGTCGATGCGGTCGGCGACCTCGTAGCCGGCGACGATGCCGCCGTTGAGCGACCGTTCGGGGTACTGCGCTTCCGACGCCATCCCCGCGTAGTAGACCCCCTCGGCCACGTCGTCACCGAGGTCGTACGGCACCACGAGGTCGAGGTAGCCCCGCTCGTACACCGGCCCCGCCCGCGGGTTGCGAGCGATGCGGAACTCCTCGACCGCCGACCGGTCGAACTCGGGGAACATGTCCGCTATCTCGTCGAACCACGCGTCTTCGACCTCCTCGTCGCTCATCTGCCAGAGGTCCTCGTGCGGCCCCTGCACGTAGCTCGCGACGTACAAGAGGTGGTCGCCGCCGTAGCGTTCCTTCGGCACGAAGTTCGTGTGCTCGATGAGCGACCCGAACGGCGCGTCGTGGGCGATGTTGAGCCAGTAGGTGTCCATCAGCGACTCCGACATGGTCGCCAGCCCGCAGACCGCCCCCTGGAAGTCGATGTCGCAGGGGAACCCCGTGAGGTCTTCGAGCACGTTCGGCATCGTCGCCACGACGACCGACTCCACCTCGTGGGTCTCGGTCCCGTCGTCGGTGTCGACGGTCAGCGTCGAGACCGCCTCGCCGTCGGTGTCGAGTTCCGTCACGCGCGCGCCGGTCTCGATGTGCTCGCGGCCGACCGCCTCGACGAGCGCGTCGATGAAGGGCGCGAAGCCGCCGTCGAAGTAGCCGAGTTTCTCCCCGCGCAGCAGGTCGCGCTCGCCGCGGAAGCGGACGCGCCCGAGGAACCACGACGCCGACACGTCGTGCTTGCGCTCGCCGAACTTCCCGTCGAGGAGCGGGTCGACGAAGTTGTCGTAGACGCCGCGGGTGGTGTGCTCGACGACGAACTCCTCGATGGGCGTGTGTTCGTACTCGGCGAGTTCCTCGTAGGCGTCGAAGTCGGGGACGCCACCGCGGACGTCGACGCCGAGGGTGAGCATGCCGAGGCGGAACTTGTCGTAGAGGCTCATGTGGGGGTAGGCGGCGATTTGCCAGGCGGTGTCCAGCGGGTGGACGACGCCATCGACGTAGTAGGCGTTCTTGCCGATGCGCCACTCAAGGTCGTCTTCGAGGCCGAGTTCCCCGGCGAGTTCGACGATGGTCTCTTCGGACTTCGAGAGGTGGTGGTAGAACTTCTCGATGTCGTCGCCGTCCGTCTCGTAGGTTGCGGCGAGGCCGCCGAGAGAGTCGGCCGCCTCGAAGACTCGAACGTCGTGACCCCGGTTCTGGAGTCGGTACGCCGCGGCGAGGCCCGCGATGCCGCCGCCGACGATGCCTATCATGCCCCGACGTTCGGCGTCGGGTGGAAAGTCCTTTCTGATTGGCCGGGTCCGCCGCCGACGGTGGGAGTTTTAACCCCTGTCGACAGAAAGCCGGGCATGCACGGCGCTCCGTACTGGCAAGCGACGCCGTACACGATTCCCATCGGAATCGGTGCGGCCCTCTTCGTCGCGCTCGGCGCGTACCTCTTTCGCCGCCGGACGGAGCGTCGCCTCGTCCCCGGCGCGACCCTCGGTGCCCTCCTGCTGTTCGCGTCCGGGCTCTGGATGGGGACGTACGCGCTCGAACTCTCCCTGACCGACTTCTCGACGAAGGTCCTCTTGAACCAACTCGGCTACTTCGGCATCGCGCCGCTCCCGCTCCTGTGGTTCGCGTACGTGATGCGCCACGCGGGCGTGAAACTGGAGTCCCGAGTCGCGTGGGCGGCGCTCGGGTCCGTGCCAGTCGCCGTCGTCGCGCTCGTGCTGACGAACTCGTGGCACGGCCTCATCTGGACCGACCTTTGGCTCGACGCCGACCACGGCTACGTCGTTCTCGTCAACGAACACGGCGTCGCCTTCGCCGGCTTCATCGTCTACGCCTACGCCCTCATCCTGTTCGGGTGCGCCACCCTCGGCCGGACGCTCCTGCGGTCCGACGGCATCTACCGGAAGCAGACGCTCGCCCTCCTCGGCGGCGGACTGGTCCCGACCGTGGGCGGCGTCGTCTACGTCGCCGGCCTGAGCCCCGTTCCAGGTCTCAACATCCCCGTGCTGGCCTTCTCGGTCGCCTCGGGGGCGGTCGCCTGGAGCGTCTTCCGACACCGACTGTTCACGCTCGTCCCCGTCGCGTGGGAGTCGGCCGTCGAGTCGATGCACGACGCCGCGCTCGTCCTCGACGGCGACGGGCGCGTCATCGACGTCAACCCCGCTGGCGAGCAGTTCCTCTCGCTTCCCCTCTCGGACGCCTACGGACGGTCGGTCGTGCGCGTCCTCCCCGCGGAAATCGTCGACGCGCTCGACGGCGTTCCGCAGTCCGACGCGGAGACGGAGACGACGGTCCCGACGGACGACGGCGAGCGCGCCCTCCTCGTAGAGACGACGCCGCTGGGCGACGAGGCGAACATGACGGGGACGCTCGTCCTCCTCCGCGACGTGACAGAACGGGTCGAACGCGAGCGACGGCTCGAACGCCAAAACGAGCGGCTCGACGAGTTCGCGTCGGTCGTCTCTCACGACCTGCGGAATCCGCTCACCGTCGCCCGCGGCTACCTCGAACTCGCAGCCGAGACCGGCGACGAGGAGTACTTCGAGCGAATCGAGGACGCCCACGACCGGATGGAGAACATCATCGAGGACCTGCTCACGCTGGCCCGCGAGGGCGAGACGCTCACCGACGTGACGCCGGTCGCGCTGCGAACGGTCGCACAGGAGGCGTGGGACGGCACGGTCGTCGGCGACGCGGCCCTCGACGTTCGGGCCGACCGGACTATCGCCGCCGACCGAGGACGACTCCGCCAGCTGTTCGAGAACCTGTTTCGGAACGCTGTCGAGCACGGCTCGACAGGCCGCCGGGATGCTCCCGGCGACGCCGTGGAACATGGTTCCACGGGCAACCAGACTACGTCTGGTGACGCTGTGGAACACGGTTCCACAGGCAGTCGGATTCCATCCGACGACGCTGTAGAACACGGTTCTACAGGCAACCGGACTGTGTCCGGTGACGCCGTCGAGCACGGGAGCGAAGACGACGACGCGCTCACCGTCGCCGTCGGCGCGCTCGACGGCGGCTTCTACGTCGAAGACGACGGGCCGGGCATTCCGGAGTCCGAGCGAGCGGACGTGTTCGAGCGGGGGTACACGACCCACGAGAACGGGACCGGATTCGGCCTGCCCATCGTCAAGACGATTGCGGACGCCCACGGTTGGTCCGTCAGCCTCGGCGAGTCGGACGCTGGCGGGGCGCGGTTCGAGTTCACCGGCGTCGAGACCGACCCCGAGCCCGCGAACGCGGAGCAGTCGACGAGCGACTGAGCGCGCGACGAGGGGTCGGTTGCGACGTTCGCCACATTTTTATCTGCGATAAGGCAACAGCGGGGCATGGTTACGGTCCGCGCACCCGCCACGAGCGCCAACCTCGGAAGTGGGTTCGATGTCTTCGGCGTGGCTCTCGACCGCCCCGCCGACATCGTTCACGTCGAACGGGCGGACCGGACGACAATCGAAGTGACCGGCGTCGGCAGCCAGTACATCCCGACCGACCCCGACCGGAACGTCGTCGGGGCGGTCGCGGAGGCGCTCGACGCCCCCGCGCACATCCGCATCGACAAGGGCGTCCGCCCGTCGTCCGGACTCGGCTCGTCGGCGGCGAGCTCGGCCGCCGCCGCGGTCGCGCTGAACGAGCTGTACGATCGCGGGCTCTCCCGCGAGGAACTCGTCCCCGTCGCCGCCGAGGGCGAGGCGGTCGTCTCCGGCGAGGCCCACGCCGACAACGTCGCGCCCGCGCTCCTCGGCGGCTTCACCGTCGCGACCGACGAGGGCGTCACGACCGTCGACGCCGACATCCCGCTCGTCGCCTGCCTCCCCGAAATCGCCGTCTCGACCCGCGACGCCCGACGAGTCGTCCCGAGCGACGCCAGCATCGAGGACATGGTCCACACGGTCGGCCGGGCGGCGACCCTCGCGGTCGGGATGTGCCGCCGCGACCCCGACCTCGTCGGCGCGGGGATGCACGACCGCGTCGTCACGCCCGCGCGGGCTGAACTCATCAACGGCTACCACGCGGTCCGCGAGGCCGCCCTCGACGCGGGCGCGTCCGGCGTCACCGTCTCCGGTGCCGGTCCCTCGGTCCTCGGCGTCTGCCAAGCGGCCGACCGCACCCGCGTCGCCGGCGCGATGCTCGAAGCGTTCGACGAGGCAGACGTGGACGCCCGCGCCTACAAGACGCGGGTCGGTCGCGGGGCAGAAGTATTCGAACTCTGAGTGGTACAGAGAGAACCACTCGCACGCACGATTCTCGTCTCTTCCCGCGTCTGAGCTACTGCAACGCGTTGACGCGGTCGTTGGTAACACGATTCCGAGAAGACTTTTCTCACTATCACGATATATTCGACCATGGAACGAGCACTCGTCGTCGTCTCCCCCGAAGAACGGTCGCACCGAATCCTCCGCGAGGCCGGCGAACTGGCCGCCGGCAGCGGTGCGGAACTCGTCGTCCTCACGGTTCTCCCGGACGAGGAGTTCGAACGGACCCGCTCGGCGCTCGCCAGCGTCGGCTCCTCGGACGTCGTCTACGGCATCGACCAGGCCATCGAGTCGGCCACCCGTCGCGCCAAGCGCGTCGCCCGCGAGGCGTTCGAGGGACTGGACCTCGATTATCGCATCGTCGCCGACATCGGCCCCGAGGCCGACACCATCCTCGAAACGGCCCGCTGGGAGGGCTGCGACCACCTCTTCATCTCCGGTCGCCGCCGCTCGCCCGCCGGCAAGCTCATCTCCCGGGACCTGACGCAGTCGGTCATGCTCAACTTCGACGGCCCGGTCACCGTCCTCCTCGGCGAGGAGTCGTCGGACGACGGGAAGGGGAAGGGGAAGTCGGGACTCCTCGCCTGAAGCGGGCGGCGCGCCGAGTCGCAAGAAAAACCGAATCGAAAACCGAGACGGCCGGTCGTCGTCGGGTGTCGCCGCGCTAGACGCCGCGGTCCTGCAGCTTGTCCTCGTCGGCCATGCCGACGTTCGCCTCGCCTTTCATGCCCTTGCCGATGCCGGCGGCGATGTCGGCGAGTGTGTCGGGGTCGTCCCAGTTGTTGACGGCCTCGACGATGGCCTCACCCATCTGTTCCGGGTCCTCCGCGCCGAAGATGCCGGAGCCCACGAAGATGCCGTCGCACTCGTGGTACATCATGAGCGCGGCGTCGGCGGGCGTGGCGATGCCGCCGGCCGCGAAGTTGACGACCGGCAGGCGACCCATCTCGGCCGTCTCGTGGACGAGTTCGGCGGGCGCTTCGTGCTCGCGGGCCCACTTCTCGCGCTCGTCGAAGTTGAGACCGGTCAGCGTCCGAATCTGGTGTTTGATGGTGCGCTGGTGCGTGACGGCCTGGTTCACGTCGCCCGTGCCGGCCTCGCCCTTGGTTCGAATCATCGCCGCGCCCTCGTTGATGCGGCGGAGCGCCTCGGGGAGGTTGCGCGCGCCGCAGACGAACGGCGAGGTGAACTCGCGCTTGTCGATGTGGTAGTCGTTGTCCGCCGGGGTGAGCACCTCGCTCTCGTCTATCATGTCGACGCCGATGGACTCGAGAATCTGCGCCTCGGTGTAGTGGCCGATGCGGGCCTTGCCCATCACCGGGATGGAGACGGCGTCGATAATCTCCTTGACCGTCTCGGGGTCGGCCATCCGGGAGACCCCGCCGCGCTTGCGGATGTCCGCCGGGACGGCTTCGAGCGCCATGACGGCGACCGCGCCGGCCTCCTCCGCGATTTTCGCTTGCTCTGCGTCGACGACGTCCATGATGACGCCGCCCTTCTGCATCTGGGCGAACCCGCGCTTGACGAGTTCGGTCCCGCGCCGAAGCTCCTCCAGGTCGGTCTCCTCTGGCATATCCGTCGCTTGCGACTGGGTTTACTTAAGCGGTCGCTTCCATCCGTCAACCGTTCGCATTCCGCACAGGTCGTGTTTCGCGCTCGGGTCGAGTTGTGGTGATTCTGTTGAACGGCTCGGTTTTTTGACAGATGTCGCGTGCAACACTCAGAGGGTGTATTCAGCACGGGTTCACCAACGCAGATTAGGTCTGTGGTACTGCGGTTGCGACCTCTCGTCTCCGGAGCCAATACTCCCCTCCGGCGAGGAGCGCATAGGCGAGCAGGTAGAACGGTGCCCAGAAGAGTACTAAGGCGAACGCAGGCGCGTCACCTCCTTCAGCCCCAAGAACGGGCACGTAAATCAAGACGTGCCAGAACAGCAAAACGAATCCCATGAGAATGGCAGGGCCTCGAATCCGATAGCGAATCCACAACACGATGGGGATTCCAATCGTGCCGAATGCGAAGGGTAATCCAATCCCAAAAGATGGCCAGAACGAGCCGGTGATTTGTACGTCGGACGCGAGTGCGCTGTACCCAAAAACGAGGCCAGTATACACGACGCTCGCAACGACACCGCGTAGGATTGCTCGCTTCCAACTTCCTCTCGAAGGGGACGATTCGTGGAGGGACGACATGGGAGAAGATAGCGGCCACCAATTAATAAATTGACACCATGTGCTGGGCGAACCGGCTACCCTGACTGAACCGTCGTGTCGTGACCGACTTGCGCGCTGTATTCAGCACGCCCTCAGTAAACTATCAGCGGCTGAAGACTTCAACAGCGCCGCCAGCGTGATCTCCCAACCGCCGACACCGGCCGCAGTCACCGAGACCGGCATCACTTTTGCATCCCCCCGCTTCGGCGTGGGTATGGACGCGGCGACCCGACTGCGCCGACTGCTCGACGACGACGACCTCCCGGCGGGGACCGACCTCCCGCGGTGGCTCGCACCCCTGCCGGAGTGGCTGGAGAACTTCGGTCTCAACATCGCGTGGCTCGTGGTCGTCATCAACCTCGTCGGGACCGCCTTCGGATTCTGGTACTACGGCTACCAGTTCAGCATCGAACCGGTCGTGATGTGGCCGCTCGTCCCCGACAGCCCGGTCGCCACGCTGTTCATCGCGCTGTCGCTCGCGCTCTGGAAACTCGGGCGGTCCAACGAGTACGTCAACGCCCTCGCCTTCTTCGGCTGTCTCAAACTCGGGCTGTGGACGCCGTACGTCCTCCTCGTGTTCAAAAGCGACTTCTCGTACCTCCACTGGGCGATGTACAACTTCCTCTTTTGGAGCCACCTCGCCATGGTCGTCGAGGCCTTCCTCATCCAGCGGTACGCCGAGTTCCCGTCGCTCGCCGTCCTCATCGCGGTCGGCTGGTACGGCCTCAACGACCTCGTGGACTACTTCGTTCCCATCGTGGGCACGCCCCACCACACGCTCATCCCGGCCGAGCCAATCGTCGACGGCGTCGTTCAGCACGTTTCGCCCGCCCACGAGTACGCCGCGGCGGGCGCGGTCCTCCTGACGGTCGCGGCGACGTTCCTCGCGCTCGCGACGCGGGTCGCGAAGCTCGAACGGGGCGGCATCGACTGACCGAGAACCGACGACGCGTCGGCCGACTCGGACGTAGCCTTTTGTCCCGCCGACCCTAACCGACGGGCCATGCGCCTCTTCGACCGCGTGGCCGACCTGCCGCTGACCGTCGAGTCCGTCTCCCGCGACCGCTTCGAGAGCGACACGTCGAGCGGCTTCCTACGCAAGACGACGGTGTTCTCGCTCGCCGGCGACGGCGCGGTCGGCCGCGGCGAGGACGTGACCTACGACACGGAGGACCACGACGCCCTCGCGGACGCCCCCGAGGACGCCTTCGACCTCGCCGGCAGCTACGACTCGTTCGCCGACTTCTCCGCGGCGCTCGACGGGGTCGACCTGTTTCCGACGAAGGTGCCCGAGCGCGAGACGGCCGAACACTACCGGCGCTGGGCGCTCGAATCCGCCGGGCTCGACCTCGCGCTCCGACAGGCCGGCACGGACCTCGCGTCCGCCGTCGACCGCGAGCGTGACCCGCTTCGGTTCGTCGTGAGCACCCGCCTCGGCGACCCGCCGTCGGCCGACCGCGTCGAGATGCTCCTCGACCGCGACCCCGACTGCGAGTTCAAACTCGACCCGACAACTGACTGGCACGATGAGCTTGTGTCGTCGCTCGCCGCCCACGACCGCGTCCGCATCCTCGACCTCAAGGGTCAGTACGAGGGGACCGACGTGGACCAAGCACCCGACCCGGAACTCTACGAGCGCATCCTGTCGGGCTTCCCCGACGCCGTCGTCGAGGACCCGGCGTTCACCGACGAGACGCGCCCGCTGTTCGACGGACACGAGGGCCGCGTCTCGTGGGACGCCCCGATTACCGGCGTCGAATCCGTCGAGAGCCTGCCGTTCGAGCCGTCGTGGCTGAATATCAAGCCCTCGCGGTTCGGCACGGTCGAGTCGCTGTTCGACACCATCGAGTACGCCGACGAACGCGGGATGTCGCTGTACGGCGGCGGCCAGTTCGAACTCGACGTGGGCCGGGACCACATCCAACTGCTCGCGTCGGTGTTCTACCCCGACGGTCCGAACGACGTGGCTCCCGGCGAGTACAACCTTCCCGAGCCGCCGGCGGGACTGCCGACGAGCCCGCTCGAACCGGGCGACGACCCGTCGGGGCTGGAGTTCTAAGAACCGAAACCCGGCCGCTCCAAAGAGACGCGTCGAGGGGTGCGCTGGCCGCGTTACTCGCCTTGCTGTACTTCGAATATCTCGTCGGCGACGAGGCCGTGGGCCTCTTCGTGGACTTTCGCCCCGGCCTCCTTGTTCGGTGCCTCGAAGAGACAGAAGACCGCGCCGTCCTTCTCGTCGACCCAGTAGTGCTTGTAGTTCACTCCGTACTTGCCCTGCGTCTCGAGGTCGGCGCGGTGGGCCTCCGCGACGTCTTTCGCACTTCCCTCTACGTTCCGGTGTACGTCCATGTATAGCGGCATGGTTGCTAGTGTATAGCACGCCAGCGCGGATAATCGTTCTTTATTATTTACCAGAACATCCTGATACAAGTGTCAGACGCCAGCTTAGTCGAGTATTCCCCGGCTCGAACCACACGAGATATATTCAGATGGTCGCCAGATTCGCGACATCGTGACGAACGCCGCATCCGTGCGGTCCGGGGTGAATCGGTTCTCTCCCGTAGCCCGCTTCACCGACGGCTCACTCGTCGCTGTCGGCGTGGGCGCGGACCCACAGCTGGCCGATTCGGGAGAGGCGCGTCCGGTAGGACTTCCCGCGTTCTTCCTGTTCGATGTAGCCCTTGCCGCCGGGGCCGAGGCGGTCGACGTTGTAGATGACCTTCGACCGGAAGGAGTCGGTGTACTCCTCGTTCATCTCGCGGGCGAGCGCCTCCGCGAGTTCGGAGACCGAGCCGAACTCGCCGTGCTCGCCGAGTTTGAACAGGATGACCTCCTCGAACGGTTTGACGTTGGAGAAGGAGGCCACCGGGAGTTCGACGATGTGGCGGCCGTCAATCTGCTTCGCGCCGATGGTCGTCCCGCGCTCGTCGAACTCCGACAGCAGGTCGGAGGTGGCGTCGAGGCGCTCGCGGATGCGGTCGGCGTCGATTTCGCCCGATTCGAGGAGGTCCGAAAGGAGCGCGCGCTCGGTCCGCAACTCCTCGGCGAGTTCGGTTTCGAGGTACTTCTCGGGGGCCGTGTAGTAGGTGTGGATGCGCTCGCGGTCGGCCTGTCGCTCGACCATGATGGAGTGGGCGGCGGTCGCGAACGCGAAGGAGACCGGCCGGGGCATCGCGCTCACGTTGACCCACACCTCGCCGGGTTCGTCGTCGTCGCCGCGGAGTTCGTCGTCGGCGTCGAGTTCGGCGTTGATGAGGTCGTACGCCTGCTCGAACGCCGCGTCGTAGTCGTACACGTCGTCGACGATGACGCGTTCGGTCTCCGCGCCGAGGAGGTTCTCGAAGTCCTTGCCGAGCTTGCCCGAGAGGTTCCGCGAGTACTCGACGTTCGCCTCGCTCCCGACGGCCCCTTCGAGGAGGATGACGCGGTCCACGTCCAACTGATCGCGGATGAGCGGCGCGATGAGTCGGTCGTAGTCGAAGCCGACGGGAACGATGTGCGTCTGCATACGTGGTACGTGTGCGGGGTTGGTTATGAATCCGACCAACTGGCCCGACTGTCACTCCCCGTCCCACACCGCGTGGCCCCAGCGCTCCCACGCCAGCCACGCCACCACGCCGCCGACGAACGCGACGCCGAGGTTCACCGCGACGCCGACGAGGCCGATAGCGACCACGAGGGGGTAGCCGTCCGCGCGGGTCAGGCTGGTCAGGCTCGTCCGCGCCAGTTGCAGGCCGATAATCGCCAGGATGACGCCGAGCATGGCGACCGGGTAGGCGGCGACCACGTCCACGGCGAACAGGGCGACGAGGACGTAGCCGACGCCGAGAATCACGTTCGCGCCGGCGGTCCGCGCGCCGAAGGCGTACTTGCCGGCGACGCCGCCGCTGCCGTGGCACATCGGAAAGCCGCCGAGGGGGACCGCGAGGAGGTTCATCGCGCCCATGCTGGTGGCGAGTTCGTCGGCGGAGACGTCGCGGTCGAAGTAGTCCGCGAGCAGGACCGACGTGGCGAGCGCGGCGTTGCCGACGGTCATCGCCAACTGGGCGACTGCGGCCTCAGCGACGGAGAACGAGAGGTTATCGAGCGAGAGCAGTCGGGCGTCGCCGACCGACGGGACCGCGAGCGACAGGTGTCCAACGTCGGCGACGGCGACCGCGCCGCCGACCGCGAGGACGGCGAGGGCGCTCAGGTTCGAGCGCTTGGTGAGCAGGGCGACGGCGGCGACGGCGACCGCGAGGCCGGCGAGCGGGAGGTCGCCCGCGCCGAGTTCGAGGCCGGTCGAGAGGAGGACGAGCGCGACGCCGAACTGGACGCCGCGGACGACCGGCGCGCCGATGTAGCGGCTCACGCGGTCGAGCGAGCGCGTTCGGCCGATAGCGAGGAGGACGACGCCGAGGCCGAACCCGGCGAGGAGCGCCTCGCCGGTCGTGACCGTCTCGGCGAGGACGAGCGCCGCCAGCGCCTTCATCGGTTCGACCGACAGCGGGACCGCGTAGTACAGCCCCCAGACGACCTGAAACACGCCGAACCAGACGAGCACGACGGCCAGCGAGAGGTCCGTCAGGCGGGCGACGGCGACGACGATGGGGAGGACCGTAACCGAATCTCCCACCGCGCCGGTGAACTCGTGCCACGAGAAGTCCACCGCGAGTTCGTCGCCGTACGGGAACGAGACACCCATCGGATGGTGGTTCCGCCCCGACGGGGAAATGTATTTGCGTAATCGAGAGACGTGACAGTCGGCGACGAGAGAAACCGAAATCAATTACGCAGTCGCCCGGGGGCGCCGAAGCCGCCGTCACTCGAACGTCGAGAGGTCGAAGTGGACGCCGCCGCGGAGGTAATCGATGCCCATGAACAGCATCAGGGGGGCGAGCAGGAGCGCGGACAGCCCGCCGAAGTAGGGGTCGCCGCGGGCGTCGAGGACGGACGAGAGGCCGTTGGCGAGCACGGCCAACCCGAAGCAGACGTAGCCCGCGCCCGCGACGACGTGCCACCGGAGCGTCGTCGACCCGAGAGCGACCGATTCGCGGATGCCGGCGACGACCAACAGCACGCCGGCGGCGGTGAACAGCGCGAACCGGGCGAACGAAAGCGGGTGAGCGGGCGCGCCGAGAAGCACGAGGCCGACGGCGATGAGCAGGTCGAACACCCCGACGACGGCGAGGAATCGGCGGTCCATGTGCGCCCGTCTCGGCGGGGATATGAAAATCTGACTACAGCTTCGTGGACGGCCGGCGGCGAACGCGACGACCGCTCACTGCGTCGCCGACAGGTCGGCCGAGTCGACGACGGTTGCGAACTCCCGGTTCAGGTGCGCCAGCGCGGTGCGGTGCATCTCGTCGGCCGAGAAGCGCTCGCCGTCGTGACCCTCGCGGTCGAACGTCGCGGCCGCGTCCGCGGGGAGGTACACGTCGAAGCCGAGGTTCTCGGCCATCCGCGCCGTCGTCGAGACGCAGTGGTCGGTCGTGAGGCCGCAGACGACGAGCGTCGAGTAGTCGCGCTCGCGGAGCCACGCTTCGAGGTCGGTGCCGATGAAGCCGCTGTTGACGCGCTTCGTGAACACCGGTTCGCCGTCGACGGGTTCGGCCTCGGGTTTCCACGCGAAGCCCTCGCCGTCGCGCCGGAGCGGCGAGTCGGGTTCGGTGGAGTCGTGGCGGACGTGGACGACCGGGCGGTCGGTCGCGCGCCACGCCGCGAGCAGGTCGGCGACGCGCGCTTCCATCTCGGGGTTGTTGCGGTCGCCCCACACCAGGTCGTCGAAGCCGACCTGCATGTCGACGCAGACGAGGACGGCGTCGGCCGGGAGGTCGGCGGCGGTCATCGGCCGGCCCTCGAATTGGCGGCCGTCATCAGTCGTCCGCCGGGGCCATCGGCACCTTCGGGTGCTCGCGCGTGATGCGAATCGGGCACTCGTCGGGCGCTTGCGACTCGTCCGACGAGAACATGTACTGCGGCCACTCGCGGTCGCCCTCGACGCCCCAGTCGCCGAGGTCGGCGTGGGGGCAGACCCCGTCGTACTCCTCGATGCGGCCCTGAATGACCTCGCGGGCCTTCTGGCCGGGCTCGGTGTCGGCGGTGATGCCGTCGAACAGCGCGCGCGGCTGGAACGTGATTTCGAGGCCCCACGGGCAGTAGCGGCTGACACGCTCGTCGTAGAACGGCGCGCGGGTCGTCGGGAACATCGGTTCGCCGCCGAAGGAGAACTCCCACGTCGGGTCGTCGGGGTCGGTCGGGATGTCCGCCGGCCACGGCTCGGGGTCGTTGACGTGGAGGAACTGGAGGACGTGCCAGAGGTGTTCGTGGTAGTCGGCCTCGGTGAGGTCTTCCGCCGGCGGCTTGAAGAACGCGACGAGCGAGCACGCCTCGGAGTAGTCCGGGTACACGTCGAGGTATTCGAGGAGGGTGTCGCGGAGCGCCAACAGCGCGTCTTTGTCGGTCATCGAATCCACGAAGGTGTAGAGGGCGTCGCCGTTGCGCTCGGACTCGATGCCGAAGTAACACGGGAACGGCGCGCCGTCGCGGTCGCCGAGCATCGTCTCGCGGAACGTCTCGTAGTGCTGTCTCGCCCAGTCGGGGAGGTCGCCGTCGTCGAGGCGGCGGCGGAGCACGTCCTGCTCCATGAGCACTTGGTGGCCCGACTCGTTCATGCGCGTCAATTGGATTCAGCGGCTTTGAGGGTTCGGGTTCGGGGGGCGAACACGACCCTCGAAACGACGGGTGACGGCCCTCGTCGCCATCCGCGAAGCCGCCGTCGTCCCCGGCCTCAGAGCGGGCGGTCGAGTTTCAGGTACCGCGTCTCGTACCCCATCGACTCGTAACACGACCGGGCGGCGTCGTTGTCGGCGTGGACGCTCAGCGCGGCCCGCTCGCACCCGCGGTCGCGGCCCCACTCGTGGGCCCGTTCGAGGAGTTCCGTGCCGACGCCCTCGCCCCGCGCTTCGGGTGCGACGTAGAGCTCTTTCACCTTGGCGACCGACCCGCGGGCGAACACCGGCGGGGAGTCGGCGTCGGCGACCGTGACGTAGCCCCGGAGCGACCGCTCGGCGGAGTCCGATTCCGCGCCCGCGGCCGCGACGGCGACGAACATTCGAGTGTTCTCGGCTTCCGCCTGCTCAGTCCGGTAGTCGAGCGCCTCGGCCCGCACGTCCGCGTCCTCGGCCAGCGCGTCGTGGTCGTCGATGTCACCCATCTCCTCGGCGAACGGGAGCCACAGGTCGTCAACCAGCGCGTCCACCTCGTCGGCCCGGAGCGGTCGAATCTGCATGAGTCACCGACGACTCGTGGGAATGTCAAAAGAGTAACTGTGTTGGGCGTTCGGGGCGATTCGCCGCGCCGGCCACGCTCGAATCGGGGCACGACCGGCGCGTCCGTCTCACTCGATTTCGAGGCCGCCGGCGTCGGCTCCGTCGTCCGCGCCCTCGTCCCACTCCAGTTCGAACTCGATGCTCAGTTCGTAGGGGCCGCCCGCGGGGCCCTCGCGCTCGGCTTTCACCTCGAACGTCGGCGACGCGGGCGGCTCCATCGTGACGGTCTGGTCGCCGGACTTCAGCGTAATCGGCTCGCCCGCGTCGAGCTTGTCGGCGACGGTTCGGAGATACGACGCGATTTCCGCTCGCGCCTGTCGGTTCTCGGATTTGAAGAGCACTTCTTCGGGCATGGACCGTAGGTTACACCCGCAGGGGGTTAAGCTTCGTTGCGGTGACGAAACCGACGGGAGAGACAGCGCCGACGGGTCAGTCGGCCCGGAGGCCGTCGGTGAAGCGGGACTGGTTCTCCTCGGGCGCGGCGGCGGTCATCGCGGAGACGCCGACGGTCAGGACCGCGGACAGCGCCATCCCCCAGAGGGCGTAGTCCCACGTGAGGTAGGTCGCGCCGAACAGCGTCATCGACCCGACCTCTATCGCGGGGACGAACACGTGGGCGAGGTAGAACGCCTGCGAGCCGAGGACGCCGGCGAACATGCCCGTTCGGGTCGTCCTCGCCCAGTAGAGCGCGACGATGACCGGCAGGGCCATCTGGGCGAACCCGCCGAAGGCGGTGTCGCCGACCGAGACGAGCGTGCCGGGCCGGAACAGGCTGGCGACGAAGGTGAGCGTGGCGAACAGGGCGACGCCGATGCGGGCGAGCCACGCCTCGCGGGCCTCGCTCGCGTCGGGGTTGACGAAGGGGCGGTAGAGGTCGCGGGTGAAGTACGACGACCCGGAGAGGAGCATCGAGTCGGACGACGACATCATCGCGGCCATCGCGCCGGCGATGACGAGCGCGGCGAACCACACCGGCGTGTACTCGTTGAGGAGCACGGGGAGGACGTTCGCGCCCTCGGGCACGGAGATGCCGAGGCCGGCGGCCCACGTGCCGAGGATGAACGCGGGCACGAACAGCAGAACGACGAGGACGGGCCACAGGGCGAACGAGCGCTTGAGGACGGCGCTCGACTTGGCGACGAAGAAGCGCTGGTTTATCTGCGGGAACATCGCCACGCCGAAGGCGATGGTGACGGCCGACGAGATGATGAACTGCGGCGAGTAGACGCCGCCGCCGAGCGAGAGGAACTCGGGGTTGTTCGTCGCGAGGGCGTTCGAGAGCGCCGTGGGGCCGCCGGCCGCGGTGGCGACCCAGCCGACCGCGAGCCAGACGACGCCGAGCATGAACAGCCCCTGGAGGGTGTCGGTCCACGCGACGCCGCGGAGCCCCGCGATGACGACGTAGGCGATCATGAACACCGTGATACCGGCCGCGCCGGCCCAGTACGGGACCATCCCGTTCGTCAGGCCGACGATGGCCTCGCCCGCGCCCATCTGCTGGAGCATCACGTACGGGAACAGCCAAAACAGGCTGATACCGGCGACGACGGCGCGCAGGCGGGTCGAGCCGAAGCGGTCGCCGAGCATCTCGCCGAGGGTGACGTAGCCGTGGGCGCGGCCGACGAGCCACTGTTTGTAGCCGACGACGTACCAGAGGATGGCGAACAGCACGCCGTCCATGACGCCCATCACGAGAATCCACTCGGGGCCGGCGCGGTAGGCGAGGTCGGGGCCGCCGAAGAACGTAAACGCCGACAGGAGCGTCGCGAACGTCGTAAACAGGAGGACGACGGTCCCGATGGAGCGACCGGCGAGGTAGTAGTCCTCGGCGTCGCGGCTGGTCAGGCGGTAGGCGAGTAAACCGACCGCGAGCGCGACCACGAGGTACGCGCCCACGACGCCGAGTTGGATACCGAGCGCCGAGACCATCAGCGACCCTCCCCGACGATGCCGCGGTCCCACGCCGTCCGGGCGAACAGGTGGAAGACGACTGCGGTCAGCCCCATCCAGCCGATGTGCCACCAGAGCCACAGCGGCAGGCCGGCGAAGACCCTGCTGTCGCCCCAGAGGAACCACGGAACGGCGAACGTCACGAGGATTGCGAAGACGGCAACCCAGCGGTAGTCGATGCGCACTCGCGTCATTCGTAGGAACGATAATCGACAACGAGGCGTAAATCTTACTCTATCGACCTACGTTGCCCCTCATTGAAGAACTATTTTCTTCAACAGAGGCGGTCGAACGACGAGAACCACCCACGGACGCGTACGCGACAGAGGCGACGCGGAAGGCGGGGTCGTCCGCGGGCGAATCGGCCGCCGGAACAGTTTCCAGCGGCGCGTGCGACCGGAGACACATGGACTTCGGTATTCAGCTGTACTCGCTTCGCGAGCTCGACGAACCGACGTCGGCGCTCGTCCGACGCGCCGCGGACGCCGGCTTCGACGGCGTGGAGTTCGCGGGCGTCGACGACGCGGCGGCGGTCCGCGCGGCCCTCGACGAGACCGGACTGGGCGTCCCCGCGGCCCACGTCCCCATCGAGGACCTCGAAGCCGACCTCGACGCGGTCTGCGAGCGGTACGGCGCGCTCGGCGTCGAGACGCTCGTGGTTCCGTATCTCCCGCCGGAGGCGTTCGCCGACGCCGACGCGGTGGACGAGACCGCACACCGGCTGGACGACCTGACCGCGAAGTGCGACGAGCGGGGCGTCAGACTGCTCTACCACAACCACGACCACGAACTCGCCGCGGTCGAGGGCGAACCCGCGCTCGACCGATTGGCCGAGGAGTCCGGCGTCGGTTTCGAACTCGACCTCGCGTGGATTCTCGCCGCCGGCTACGACCCCGTCGCGTACCTCGACCGCTACGCCGACCGGACCCCGGTCGTCCACCTGAAGGACGTCGTCCGCGACGCCGACGCGGAGCGCGGCGGCCGACCCGTCTCGCTCGGCGAGGGAGAACTCGACATCGACCGCTGTCTCGCGGCCGCGCGCGAGGGGTTCGTCGAGTGGGCCGTCGCCGAACACGACTTCCCCGAGGACCCGGCGGCGTTCTGCCGGGACGCGGGCGAGTTCGTCGGCGCGCACCGAACCGACGAGGAAGCGTGACAAATTACGTGGTCGGTCGAAACGGCGGGAGAGCGACGATTCGCCGGCGTTTCGCGGGACACGGTGTCCGAGTCGGACGGCCCGCGAGCGTTCGAATCGTCGGCCACGATAGATATTTCCCTCGGGCGCAACTTATATAATGACGTTCGTGGGTCCGGCCCATGACATCATCACAATCATCACATCACCACCCCCAACGGGGTGACTTCACCAATGGACGACACTGCAAAATATCTCATTCACGCTTCCATCTCCGCCGACGGGGTCGTCGAACGGAGCGACGTCGTCGGGGCCGTCTTCGGCCAGACCGAGGGCCTCCTCGGCGACGAACTCGACCTCCGCGACCTCCAACAGTCCTCCAAGGTCGGTCGGATAGACGTACAGATAGACTCGGAAAACGGCCACTCGTTCGGCCAGATGACCATCGCCAGCAGCCTCGACAAGGTCGAGACGGCCATCCTCGCGGCCTCGCTGGAGACGCTGACCCGCGTCGGTCCCTGTCAGGCCGTCATCGAGGTCACGAACATCGAGGACGTGCGCGAGGCCAAGCGACGGATGGTCGTCGAGCGCGCCAAGGAGCTCCTCTCGGAGTCGTTCGACGACACCGTGATGAGCTCGACCGAAATCCTCGAAGCGGTCAAAGAGAGCGTCCGCGTCGAGGACATCACCGAGTACAAGGGCCTCCCGGCCGGCCCCCGCGTCGCCGACTCGGACGCCATCATCGTCGTCGAGGGTCGCGCCGACGTGCTCACGCTCCTCCGCTACGGCATCAAAAACGCCGTCGCCGTCGAGGGGACGAACGTCCCCGACGCGGTCGCGGGACTGACCCAAGAGCGGACCGTCACGGCGTTCCTCGACGGCGACCGCGGCGGCGAACTCATCCTGCGCGAGCTCTCGCAGGTCGGCGACGTGGACTACGTCGCCTTCGCGCCCGACGGCCGGTCGGTCGAGGACCTCGACCGCGCGTCGGTCGTCCGCGCCCTCAGGAACAAGGTCCCGCTCTCGTCGCTTCCGGAGGACGGCGACGGTGACTTCCGGGCCGCCGTCGCCGCCGCCAACGGGACGGGAGACGTTCGGACGGACCCTCGCACGGAGTCGCCGACGACTGACGCGTCGTCGACTCCACCCGCGGACGGCCACGCGAACGGACCCGCCGACGCGGTCAGCGAGGCACCCGCCGAGGCCGGCACCGGCGGTACCGTCACGGTCGGAAAGCCCACCGAAACCGCGAGCACCGACGCCGACGCCGACGCAAACGGCGGAGTGCTCACCGAGTCCGAGGTCGAAGCCGTCGCCGAGGCGGTCGAATCGACCGACCAGCGGCCCTCGCTCGCCGACCACGTGCGCGAGGTCATCGCCGACGAGAGCGGCATGGCCCGGCTCCTGGACGACGACCTCGGCATCGACGACGAGGTCGCGGTCGAGAAGGTGTACGACGCCGTCGAGTACGCCGACCCCGCCCCGGCGCTCGTCGTCGTCGACGGCGAGGCGAGCCAGAAACTCGTCGACATCGCGGCCCAGCGCGGCGTCGGACACGTCGTGGCGCGCTCGGCCGGCGAGTACGTCAAAAAGCCCGTCAGCGTCCGCGTCAGAACCGCGGACCAGCTCCTCGACTGAGGACGGAACGCGGCCCGATACCGGCCGAGACGCCGGCCGAGACGCCGACGGTCAATCGAGGACGAGCCGTAGCCCGTCGTCGCCGTCGAACGCGTCCGGAACGCGGGCGTCCCGGCGGAATCCGAGCGCCTCGTAACAGGCACGCGCGCCGTCGTTCTCCGGATGGACCAGCAACGTGAGCGGCGCGTCTGACGCCGGGCGGGAGTCTTGGTACGCTTCGACGAGCGCGGTGGCGCGCCCCTCGCGCCGGTGGTCGGGGGAAACCGCGAGTTCGGTCAGATGCGCGCCGACGGCGAGGAGGTAGCCGACCGGCCGGTCGTCGGCGTCGACGGCGACGAGAAGCGTCCCGACGGCGGGCCACGCGTCCAAGAGGTCGGGCGAGGGGTGCGAGACGAGTCGTTGGAGCGATTCGACGGCCGGCACGTCGGTGTCGCGGGAGGGGCGAACGCCCGTCACGGCCGCGTCACCCCCGTCACAGCGGAATCCAGACGAGGACCGCGCCCAGCGCGCCGGCGAACGTGGCGAGGAAGTTGACCGCCTGGTTGCCGAGGCCGGCTCCCTCGACCGTCGCACCGAGCAGACTGTCGACCGTCATTCCGACGAGCCCGCCGGCGAGAACGGCGATGGCGGCCGTCTGCGCCGGCAGGGGAAGCACCAGCACGCTCACGCCGGCCACGAAGGCCGCGCCCAGCGCGCCGGCGACTTCGCCTTGCCACGTGACCGCGCCGTCGGTCCCGGCGGGAACGGGCTTGAGCGAGGTGATGAGCCGCGGCTGGTCGAACAGCCCGCCGATTTCGCTGGAGAGCGTGTCGCTCATCGCGGCGGCGGCCGACCCGGCGAACGCGAGGACGAGCAGGTCGGTGACGAACGGGTAGCCGAGCGTTTGCGCCGCGGCGTAGCCGACGACGGCGACGAGCGAGACGCCCGAGTTGCCGAGGACGTTGCCGGTGCCGCGAGCGCCGTCGTTGTCCTCGGCGACACCGCGTTCGGCCTTGCTGTCGTACCGGAACTTAGTGGCGAGCGCACCGACGCCGAAGAAGGAGACGAGCACGAGCGCCCAGCCGAAACCGCCGAAGACGACCGCGAAGAGGAGCAGGAGGACGCCGGTAATCATGCCGGCGACGGAGGCCGTCCCGAGGGCGTAGGCCGCGTAGCCGAGCGCGACCGTGAGGGCGAGCGCCACGCCGGTCTGCGTCGGCGACACCGGCCCCGCGAGCACCTCGACGCCCCAGAGGACGAGGCCGATAGAGAGCATGACGAGCGGGTCGTCGCGCTCGTAGAGGGCCGTCCGGAGCACCGCGCCGACGAGGCCGCCGACGGCCGCGAGGAGGGTGAACCGGGCGAGAAGCATCGCGTCACCCGTCAGCGACGCGATTGCCGCCTGTCCCGCGGTGCCGGCGAGGACCGCGGCCGCGACGAAGCCCGCCGCGCGAAGCGACTCGTCGGACGTTCTCGAATCCACCAGTCGCGCGCCGAGGTTGCCGTAGGCGAGTGTCAACACCGCGGCGGCGAACACCGAAAGCGGCATCGTGACGCGCGGGACCGTCGCCAAGAGGGCGAGGCCGGTCGCGGCCAGTGCGAACCCGGCGAGCCCGTTGAGCCGGCCGTCCTGCCGGTCGCCGGGCCGCGCGAACAGCTCGAAGAGGGGGCCGTCGTCGACGACGAAGGCCGCCAGGAGCGCGACTGCGGCGAAGGGCGCGAACGCGGCCGCGCCGAGACTCGGGGCCGCGAGGGCCAACGTCCCGACGACCGCGAATCCGCCCGCTCGCCGTACCGTGGAAGTCACACCATTCGGTATCCCCGACGCGCACTTAACCCTCCCGACATCACCGACGACCGCACCACCGCGAGTCCGCGGTCGATGCCAACCTCCCGGGGCGAGCGGACCGACGCCGAACCCGAAGGGTTAGGAGAATCGCCGCGAGAACGACTCCCGTGGGACTGTACGACTCCTACCTCGCCCTCCGATTCCGCCTCGACGACGCCGACGCCCCCGAGCACGTGGCGCTCGTCATCACCGAGCGCGACCTGCTGGAACAGGGCGCGTACGAGACGCTCGAAGCGTTCGTCGGCTGGGCGTTCGAGTTCGGAAGCGACCGCGTCACCATCTCCGTGAGCGTCCTCGACGAGGCGGTCGTCCCGACGCTCGCCCGCGAGCTCCGCGACCTCGACGTTCCCCAGCGAGTGGAGGTCCGCGAACCCGGCGACACCGAGCGCGCCGACGCCCCCGTGCAGGTCAGCATCGGCCTCGGCGGGAAACGAGAGTTCGCATCGGTGGTCCAGTCGCTGGCCGAGGAGGTCGACGAGGGCGCGCTCGACCCCGACGACATCGACGCCGCGGACATCGAACAGCGCCTCGTGTTCCCCGACGAGCCGGACTTCGTGGTCAAGACGGGGGCTGAGCGCCTGTCGGACTTCATGATTTGGCAGTCCGTGTACGCGGAACTCTACTTCACCGACGTGAACTGGCGGGACTTCAGGAAGCGCGATTACCTGCGGGCGTTGCGGGACTACCAGGACCGTCAGCGGAGATTCGGCCGGTAGGGCGAATCCCGCCGGTCCGCTTTCTCGGAGAGCGAACGCCGTTAGTCCCACGACCGGCGCCCGGTAGTTCGTTCCCGAGAGATTCGCTGTGCGCCTCGAATCAACAGCGCGACGCCGAACCAGAACCCGAGCGTGTAGGCGACGACCGTGCCGACGTACAGCGTGAGTTCGGTCGTGAACCGGAGGTTGACGATTTCCGCGCCAGTGATGAGGAAGACGCCCCCGAACAGTATCGGCGTCGGGGACCGCTCTTTCGTGCTCCAGAACTTGGTCGACATGCCGATGACGGTCACGATGACCGTGACGACCGTCCAGTAGAGGCGAACCGACTCGCCAACGCCGAGTTCGATGGGACCCCATACGACCGCCGCGACGAGGGCCCACCCGGAAAGTACGACCAGGAAGAACGCGAGGAGTCCACCGAAGAGCTTCCGTCTGAACGACCCGCCAGACGGGGCTGAACGCCGCAGAACCAGGTCGACGAGCTTCTTGTATATACTAATCGCCGCCAGCCCCTCAAGGAAGCCCGTCAGCAGGACGACGACGACGGCAATCGGAGCGAAGACAGAGATCGAACGCGTTCCCCAAACCGTGACGCCGACACCGATACCTAACAGTATCACACCGAGGACGTCCTGTCCGGTTTCGACGCTCAACTCGTCGTCGGCGTCGACGAACGGGAGACCCCACGTCACGAACGTCGAACCGACAGCCAGCAGCGCTATCGACAGCCACTCGGGGACGTACTCGAAGAGGAACGATATCTGCATCATGTCTTCCCCAGATACCGGTCGGCGAACGCGACCGTGAAGAGGTAGAACGCGAGGCCCATGAACAAAAGCGGGAACGCCACCGTCGACTCCCGCAACGAGTAGCCGAACGCGAAGTCGCTCGTCACGTCGATTCGGTCGACGTACCAGACGAGGACGCCGGGATAGACCAGCGTAGTGAACATCCACAGGCCGAGAAAGTCGTCCACGTCGTCGCTCAGAATGAGAAACATTCCCGTATAGCTGAAGAAGGTTCCGAGCAGGACGAGTGGCGGGTACACATCGAGCGTCTTCGCGACCCCGTCGGGGAGTGAGGGTGCGGCGACGAGGAGCAAATCCATCGCTTGCCACCAAGAAGACTACCGATAGTAAAGTTTGATACCTCAACATGTTTTGATACCCGTAAGAACTGCCGCTCTCGCGGCGTTACTACGGTCCACAAGCGCAGTCGAGGAGCACGTTCCCGACTCTCAGTTGCCGAACAGATGCCCTCCAACTCACCCAACAGAACAGACCTCCTCCCGCCGCCACCGCCGGCCAGCGAGTGGCTCGAAGACGGGCACGTCCTCCTCGCGCTCTCGCTGTTACTCGTTCTCTGGCTCAATCAGCCCGCCCCGCCGGACTGGCCGTGGGCGCTCGTCGGCGTCGCCGTCGTCCCGCCGTGGCTGTTCCTCGAATCGCGCTACGAGGGCTGGCGCTCGTGGGTTCCGACCGTCGCCTACGGCGGGGCAGTGCTGCTGTTAGGGCCTCGGTACGAAGCCGAGTTCGTCGCCGTCGTGCTCGGACAGAGCGCCGCGTTTCTGGGATGGTTCTGCTGGCGGACGTACCGGCGGCGGGTTCGCCCGGCGAGGTGACGCACCCTCGTCTCTCAAGCCGCCGTTTGTGCTTACAGAAGACATATTGTTAGACCGCTGAACGTTCCGACATGAACCGCCGCGAGATGCTGGCGTTGTCGGGGGCGCTCGCCGCCGCGACGATTGCCGGCTGTACGGGCGACGGTCAGTCGTCCGCGGAGACCGAGACCGCAAGCGAGACGACGGACACCGCGACCGCGACGACAGACACGCCGACGGAGGGGCCGAGCGACGAACCGCCGACCGGCGAACCGAGCGTGGACGACGAGCGGCTCGCCGCGCTCGCGGCCGGCAACGCCGAGTTCGCCCTCGACCTGCACAGACAGGTCGCGTCCGAACAGGGCGGCAACCAGTTCCTCTCGCCGTACAGCATCTCCGTCGCGCTGGCGATGACCTACGCGGGCGCTCGCGGGGCGACCCGCGAACAGATGGAAGCGACGCTCCACTACACGCTCGGGGAGGACGTTCACCCGGCGTTCGCGGACCTACGGGCGGCGCTCGAAGAGCGGGAGACGACTCGGAACCCGGTCGACGGCGGCGAAGCCGACGCCTTCCGACTGGCCGTGGCGAACGCGCTGTGGGGCCGCGAGGGGTACGCGTTCTCGGCGGACTACCTCGACCGACTCGACTCGAACTACGGGGCCGGACTCCGACGGGCCGACTTCGCCGGCGACCCGGACGGCGAGCGGGAGCGAATCAACGAGTGGGTCGCCGACCGGACGGAGGGCCGAATCGAGAACCTGCTTCCCGCAGGCTCCGTCACGTCCGACACGGCGCTCGTCCTCACCAACGCTATCTACTTCATGGCGCAGTGGGCGCGCACGTTCGACCCCGAGGACACCGAAGACGGGACGTTCACCGCGCTGGACGGGGGCGAATCGACCGTGCCGCTCATGCGGCAGGAACTCAAGGCGAACTACGCCGACCTCCCGAGCGCGCAGGCCGTCGAACTCCCGTACCTCGGTCGGGAGGTGTCGATGGTGCTACTGCTTCCCGACGAAGGCGAATTCGAGTCGTACGAGCGGAATCTGAACGCGAGTCGACTGTTCGGCGTCTTCGAGGAGATGCGAGAGCGAATCGGTGACGTCGTGCTCCCGCGGTTCGAGTTCGAGACGGAGGTCCAACTCTCCGAGGCGCTGTCGAATCTCGGGATGCCCGCTGCGTTCGGCTCGGATGCCGACTTCGGTGGAATGGCCGAGGGCGACGGGGCGACCCTCGCCATCGACGAGGTGTTCCACAAATCGTTCGTCTCCGTGGACGAGGAGGGGACGGAGGCCGCGGCGGCGACGGGCGTGGTTGTCGAAAGTTCATTGCCGCCGAGCTGGGGCGAACTCCGGTTCGACCGGCCGTTCCTGTTCTGCATCCGCGACCGGCCGACGGACGCGATTCTGTTCTACGGTCGCGTCGTCGACGCCGGGGCTGCGCAGGGCGGCGAATAACCGCAAAACAGCAGGAGTCGTCCTCAGTCGGCCGTCTCGTCGGTCCGCTTCGCCAACTCGGCGGACACCTCGTCGGCCCCCGACGAGGGGAGTTGCTCGCGGAGGCGACCGGCGACGGTGCGGGCGTCCTCTAACTCCACTTCCGCGACGGCCCGGACGAGCGTGACGGCGCGCTCGGTCCGGGTGCGCTGCCACGACTGCTCTCTGGACTCGTAGGTTCGGATGCCGCGCAGGAAGTCGACTTTCGAGAACTCAGGCCAGTAGGGCGCACAGAAGTAGACGGCGGCCTCGTTGCCGTTCGCGTGCCACGGCAGGAAGTTCGAGGTGCGCTCGTCGCCGCCGGGACGGATGATGAGGTCCACGTCGCGGACGGGCTTTCTGGACAGGCGGCGGTCGACCGCCGGCACGTCCACCTCGTCGGGCGAGAGGTCGCCGCGGTCGACCGCGCGACAGACGTCGCGGGCGGCCCCGAGGAGTTCGGCTCGGCCGCCGTACGCGAGGGCGATGTTGAGCGTGAACCCGTCGTAGTCGGCGGTCCGAGTCTCCGCGTACTCGACGGCGTCGCGGACGCGACCGGGGAGCATCTCGACCTCGCCGATGGCGCGCACGGCGACCTCGCGCTCGTGGACGCGGTCGGCGTCGGCGAACTCGTAGAGCTTGTCCTCGATGAGGTCGAAGAGCGGCTGGCGCTCGTGTTCCGGGCGGTCGAAGTTCTCGGTCGAGAACGTGTAGAGCGTCAGTTCCTCGATTCCGAGTTCCTCGCACCACGTCAGCACGTCCTCGGTCGTCTGCGCGCCCGCTCTGTGGCCGTCGGGGGCGTCGTCGCCGTTCTTCCGGGCGTACCGGCGGTTGCCGTCCTGGATGATGGCGACGTGGGTCGGCCCGTCGTCTATCTCCCGGTCGAGCACCCGCTCGTAGGCGCGCCGAAAGCCGCGTTGGACCCACCCGAACATGTACCGTCGGTTGCATTCCGAGGCTATGTGTCTTGTGGGTTACACCGTCGCACGGTGTCCCGAGGTCGGGAGGTCGCCACAGAATGACGGGTCGTCACGACGGGCGACGAATCGCCATCCGTTTGTACCTCCCCGAGAAGACTCGGATATGAGCGAGACCATCGACGAGGACCTCTACCAGCGGACCCTCGCGCTGCTCGAACCCGGCGATATCGAACTCGTCGGGGCCATCGTCCACACCGACCTCACCAGCCGCGAGGACCTGGAGATGCAGGAGCTGACCGTCGAAATCAACGAGATAATCGCCGAGCACGCGGGGAAGGGCGACGCGTGGATTTACGCCGGCAACGACGACACCGACTTCTCGTCCAACCAGTTCCAGGGGCTCTCCGTCGGGGACGACGAGTTCGTCTGGGAGTGCCAACAGCTCGTCCGCGACGGGACGTTCGACCTCGTGTTCTACTACGAGGCCATCGCCGACCACGACGCCATCGTCGAGGGCCTCGAAGCGCTCGACGACGTCGACCGCGTCACGCCGGTCCCCTGAGCGCGGCGGCGACCCGACGACGAGACGCCTCTTTTACTTCGTGAGCGAGGGAGCTCGCTCCGCCCGCGTCGGCCGTTCACCGGCGGCTCGCCGGGCGTTCGCTTCGGTTCATCGCAGTGAGAACAAGCGAGGCGTTTATCCGCCTCGCATCCCGAGTGACGCGCATGATACAGGCGGACGCGGACCTCTCTCGTCTCGACCGCGCCATCGTCAACGCCTTCCAGGGCGGCTTCCCCGTCGTCGAACGTCCCTTCGAGCCCGCGGCGGCCGCGCTGCGCGAGCGCGGCGTGGACGTGACGGCGACCGACCTCTGCGAGCGGGTGCGGACGCTCGACGAGGAAGGCGTCCTCTCGCGGTTCGGCGCGCTCGTCAACGCCGAGGAAATCGGCGGCACGGCGACGCTCGTCGCCATGCACGCGCCGCCGGAGCGGTTCGACGAGGTGGCCGAGCAGGTGAACGCCCACCGCGAGGTCGCGCACAACTACGAGCGCGAGCACCCCCACCTCAACATGTGGTTCGTCGTCTCGGTCGCCGAGGCGTCGCGGGTGGACGAGGTGCTCGGCGACATCGAGGACGAGACGGGCCAAGCGACGTACAACATGCCCAAGCGCCACGAGTTCCACGTGGGCGCGAAGTTCCTCCTCGACGGCCCCGTCTCAGACGGCGACCTCGACCTCTCGCACCTCGGTCCCGACGTGGAGCCGACGGACGCGCGCACCCTGACGCCCGACGAGCGCGACCTCGTCATGGAGATTCAGGGCGGCCTGCCGATTACCGAGACGCCCTACGCCGACGTGGCCGAGGCCGTCGGGCAGGAGCCGTCGTGGGTGGTCGAGACGATCAAGCGGTTCAATCTCGAGGGGAAGGTCCGCCGCGTCGGCGTCATCCCGAACCACTACGCGCTCGGCTACTCGGAAAACGGGATGACCGTCTGGAACGTCCCCGACGACCTCGTGGCGGAGGTCGGCCCCGAAATCGCCTCGCTGGACTTCGTCACCCACTGTTACCGCCGGCCGCGACACGAGGGCGTCTGGCCGTACAACTTCTTCGCGATGACCCACGGCCGCTCCGAGGCGGAGAGCGAGGCCCGCATCGAACAGGTGCGCGAGGTCATGAGCGACTACTGGGACGTGGGCGACGACGACTGGGACACCCTGTTCTCGACGCGCATCCTGAAGAAGACGGGAATCAGGCTGGACGAACGAGCCGAGGCGAACACGGAGTGAGATGATTCCGCTTGTCCACGACCTCTCCGACGAGACGGTCGTCGTCTTCGGCGGGGGACCCGTCGGCGCGCGGAAGGCCCGTCGGTTCGCCCGCGAGGCGCGGACCGTCGTCGTCAGTCCCGAGTTCGCCGACCGCGACTTCGGCGACGCGGAGCGCGTTCGGGCGGCCCCCGCGCCCGACGAGGTTCCCGACTGGGTCGAGCGGTTCGCCCCGGCGCTCGTCGTCGCGGCGACCAACGACGACGCGGTGAACGACGCCGTCGTCGCGGCGGCCCGAGACGCCGGCGCACTGGTCAATCGAGCCGACCGGAGCGGCGAGCGCGACGCGGGGAGCGTGGTCGTCCCGGCGACCGTCGAGGACGGCGACGTGTCGGTCGCCATCACGACCGGCGGCGCGAGCCCCGCCCTCTCGAAGCACCTCCGAGAGCGCGTCGAAGCCGAGTTGGAGGGAGCGGGCGAGATGGCCGCGCTGACCGCGGAACTCCGCGCGGAACTCAAGGCGTCCGACCGGTCGCCGGCCGAGCGCCGTGATGCGATTCGAGCGGTCGTGCGAGACCCGTCGGTTTGGAAGGCTTTACGTACCGGCGATGCAAACTCCCGCCAAGAGGCAGCGCGCGTGATACGAGACACACAGCGAGGTGATTCATGAGAGATTCGGGCGTCATCTCCGGTGTGAGCGTCGCCCACGACCGGGCCAGCGTTCGCGAGATAGAAGCCGCTTCGAGCGACGACGTTCAGACGGTCGTCGAGCGACTCCTCGCCCGCGACGGCGTCTCAGAGGCCTTTTCGCTTCAGACGTGTAACCGCGCCGAGGCGTACGTCGTCACGGACGACGCGACCGACGGCCGCCGCGCGCTCGACGACTTCGCTCCCGACGTCCGAGACGGGAGCGTCCGCTACATGGACCACGAAGAGACCCTGCGCCACCTCATGCGGGTGGCGTCGGGGCTCGAATCCCTCGTCCTCGGCGAGGACCAGATTCTCGGACAGGTCAAAGCCGGTATCGAGGCCGCCCGCGAGCAGGACGCCATCGGCCCGATGCTGGAAGACGCGCTCATGAAGGCCGTCCACGTCGGCGAACGCGCCCGCGAGGAGACGGCCATCAACGAGGGTGCCGTCTCGCTCGGGAGCGCCGCCGTCAGGCTCGCCCGGGCCGAACTCGACGCCCCCATCGGCGAGGTCGACGCCCTCGTCGTCGGGGCCGGAGAGATGGGGACGCTCGCGACGAAGGCGCTCGCGTCGGTCGACGTGGGCGACCTCGTCGTCGCGAACCGGACGGTCGCGAACGCCCGCCACCTCGCCCGCGAGGTCCCGGGCGTCTCGAAGGCCGCCGGACTGGGCGACCTCCGCGGTCGCCTCCGCGACGCCGACCTCGTCATCACGGCCACGAGCAGCCCCGAGTACGTCGTCACGCCGGCGGAGCTGGCGGACGGCTCCGAGACGATGCTCATCGACATCGCCCAGCCGCGGGACGTCGACCCCGCCGCCGCCGACCTCGACGGCGTTCGCGTCCGCGACATCGACGATTTGGAGACGGTGACCGACCGGACCGCGGAGCGCCGCGAGCGCGCCGCCCGCGAGGTCGAGGCGATGATAGACGACGAGTTCGACCGCCTGCTCGCCGCCTACAAGCGGAAACGCGCCGACGAGGCCATCAGTTCGATGTACGAGGCCGCAGAGCACGTCAAGCGCCGCGAGGTGTCGACGGCGCTGTCGAAGCTCGAAGCGCAGGGCGACCTCACCGACGAGCAGCGCGAGACGGTCGAGTCGCTCGCGGACGCGCTCATCGGCCAAATCCTCGCCGCGCCGACCAAGAGCCTCCGCGACGCCGCCGGCGACGACGACTGGACGACCATCCAGACGGCCATGCGGCTGTTCGACCCCGGCTTCGACGACCTCGGAGGGTCAGACCCCGCCGAGCCGTCCGGGCCGTCCATCGAGTTCTCCGGCGAGCCGCCGGAGGACCTCGACCGCGAGGCGCTCGAAGGCGAGGTGCCCCGGCGCGTCCTCGAACAGCTCTCGGACGACTGACGGGCCGCCGACGCGGCCGACCGGCGAACTTTCTTATCCGAACGCGGAGCCACTCCGCGACGATGTCACCGCCCAGACCGTCAGCGACGGGCTTCGTGCGCCGTTCCCGTACCGACGCCGCCACCCGAGAAGCCGCCGGCCGCGCGCCCACGGCGCTCGGCCACCGCCTCGTGAACCGCCTCCGAGCGCGAGCGCGTCGCCGCCTCGTCGATGCGACCCCGAAACGGCGGATTCGCGACCTCGACGGTGTCGCTCGGGCGACCGTCGTCGGGACAGTCGCGGGAATCGCGGGCGACGGGCCGGCCGTGGAGCGGTGGGTTGACCGCGAGAACACAGACGGCGACCGGCGAGGCGGGGGCGGGCGCACGGTCGTCGGCCGCGCGACGCGCCCGTTCGTCCTCCGGGATGCCACCGGCGAGATTCGGGTCCGCGTCCCGCCGGACGGACACGTGGTGTTCGGCGGCGACGGCGAGTGCGGCGTCGTCGCCCGCGGCGACGAGGTCGCGGTCACGGGGCGAGTCGCTCGCGACCGCGGTGGGCGGCGGCTCCTGACCGGGCCGCGGTTCGTCGTCCGCGCGGACGCGACCTGACAATCCGGCAGAATCCTTATCGGGATGCCACCCGACGGGTTCGGCATGGCAGAGCTGCTCTCGGACGACGAAATCGACGCACAGCTCGGGTCGGACTGGGAACGCGACGGCGACGAAATCGTCCGCGTCTACGAGTTCGACGACTACCTCGACGGCGTGGCGTTCGCCGCCAGCGTGGGCGAGGTCGCAGAAGAGGAGTTCCACCACCCCGAGATAACGATTCGGTACCAAGAGGTCGAAGTCCGCCTCACGAGCCACGAGGAGGGCGGCATCACCGACAAGGACCTCCGGCTCGCCGACCTGTTCGACGACGAGCTGTGAGCGACGAGGGGACCGCGACGCTCACCTACGTCTTCAGGGTCCGCTTCCGCCTCGATTCGGCCGGGGGGCGTCGAGACCGACCCGCGGGAGTTCGAGACGACGGTCCGCGTCACGCCCCCGCCGCCCGGTGAGGAGGGCTGGCTGCTGTTCCGCGACGCGCTCTGGCGGGGAGCGGTGAACGACGAGCGCCATGCCCGCGACCTCGCGTCGTCGTGGCTCGACGTGCCCGTCGTCTCCTGCGAGTTCGCGGAACTCCGGGCCGACGAGGCGTCGCTGGACGCCTTCCGCGAGGCCGTCGCCGCGGACCTCGGCGCGTTCAACGCCGAGTCGGTCCGCGAGGTGCTCCACAAGTACTTCGGGAGCGCGATTCGCGTCGAATCCGACGGTTCGTGACGCGGGGCAAGACATTTATCCACGCCTGACGTACTCTGTTGTCCGAATGGTCGCCGATGACTACGATTTCTGGCTGTTCGACCTCGATGGGACCCTCGTCGACGCCGAGTGGTCGTACACGCGTGACGTGTTCGACCGGGTCGGCGACCGACTGGGTCGTCAGTTCACGGACCGCGAAGCCGAGACCATCTGGCACGGTCTCGGCGGCGCGCGCGACCCGATGCTCCGCGAGTGGGGCATCGACCCCGCCGAGTTCTGGCCCGCGTTCCACCGCGAGGAAGACCCCGCAAAGCGAGCAGAAGTGACGTACCTCCACGACGACGCCGAGCGCCTCATCGAAGAGATTCACGCCGCCGGCCGACCGGTCGGCATCGTCACGCACTGCCAGCAGTTCCTGACCGACCCCGTGTTGGACCACCTCGACGTGCGCGACTGGTTCGACGCCGTCGTCTGCTGTACCGAGGAGACGGGGTGGAAACCCGACGCCGCGCCGGTGCGACGCGCTATCGGCGAACTGGGACTCGACGACCGAGTCCTGACCGACGGCGGCACCGCGGGCGTCCTCGCCGGCGACGGCGAAAGCGACATCGGGGCCGCGTGGAACGCCGGCTTGGACGGCATCCACGTCGAGCGACACGGACCCGAACACCGCGGGCGCTGCGTGCTCGGCGAGTACCGCGTCGAGAGCTTCGACGACCTCGTTCGGTCCGGCTGAACGGGCGGGTTCCGTCCGAAGCGGTGATTCGACGGTCGCGACAGTCCAGAGAGAAGAAAAGAGAAATCGACGCTCGGAGGGGTGCGCTCAGGACAGCGTCTGCTCGGGCGTCGGCCGGGCGAAGATGTCGCCGGTGCTCGTGACGGCGACCTGAATGTCCTCGTAGGGGAACCGGACTTCGATGCCGGGACGCTCTTCGGCCTCGACGACGGGCCGGAGCAGTTCTTCGAGCGCGTCGGTGTCGATGTACTCGTACAGCGGGGTCTCGATGGCCGAGAGCCCGCCGTAGGACTCGACGGCCTCGACGACGACGATGCCGAGTTCCTCGTCGCCGAGCCACTGCCCGACGAGTTCCCAGTTGTCGTCGAGGCTGAACGTGGCCTCGGCGGCCGCGTCGGCGTGTTCTTCGAGCGCCTGCGTGACCGCGGAGGCACCGACCGCGAGCGCGGAGTCGACGCTGTCGTCGTCGACGAGGCTCCGGACCCGCTGGAGGACCGTCGCGAGGTCGCCGGGGCCTGCTTTCTGGACGTACTCGGTGACGCCGGCGGTCGAGGCGACGTCGGCGACCTCGGGCCACGACTTCGCCGTGAACAGGAGGATGGGGATATCGGCGTGTTCTTGCCGAACGGCTTTGACGAGTGGCACCCCGTTCGGGAGCACGAGGGAGTCGCTCACGACGCAGTCGACCGACTCGGCCGAGATGACGCCGAGCGCCTCGGTCGCCGACTCGGCGGTCAGAAGAGAGACGGCGTCGAGTTGGCGGAACGCGGCTTCCGAGAGGGCGAGCATCTCGGGGTCGTCGTCGACGTGAAGGACCTTCAGAGGGCTGTTCATATACCAGTTGTACACGCTACGCGGATAAAAACGTTCTACTTATTTTATACTTCAGCGGGAGACGAATATCTAAACGGGTCACGGCCGCTTTCTAAAGGGTTACGGCGGCGCTTAGGTCCTCTCGAACCCTGCGAGGTCGGCAAGTAAATCGCCGCTCGCCGCGAGCACGCCGCGAAGCGAAGCGACGCCGGGTTTCTCGGTCCGGGCGGGGTTCGCGAGGACGGCGACCCGCTGTTTTCCGAGCGAGACGAAATCAAGCCCGAGCGAGTCGGCGGTCGCGCGGAGGCCGAGACCGGCGTCGGCGCGGCCAGCGGCGACCGCTCGCGCCGGACTCTCGAACGCTTTCGTCCCGCGGTCGAACCCCTCGATGGCCTCGACGAGTTCGTGTCTGGTCGTCCCGCGCTCGTCGGCGAGGGCGGCGACGGCGTTCCCGAGGTCGGTCCGCAGTCCGGAGTTCGAATCGCGGTTGACGAACCGGAGGTCGTCGTCTACGAGGTCCGCGAGTCCGGATACCCCGTCGGGGTTGCCGTCGGGGACGACGAGGCCCCACTCGCGCGTCCACGAGCCGAGTTCGACCGCGTCGATTTCCTCGACTGCGTCGCCCCGGTCGCCCGCGACGACGGCCACGTCGGCGATGTCGTCCCTGAGCCGTCGCAGGCCCTCGCGGGAGCCGAACGGGAGGTACCGCGGCGACGACACGCGGTCGAGCAGGCGCGAGAGCGCGGGGTCGTCCTCGCCGACGCCGAGCAGTTCCGGCGCGCGGACGTCGGGCGAGAACAGGTGGACCGTCACCGACTCGCCCTCGGCGAGGTACTCCACGTCGGCGGCGACTTCGACGACGCCGTCGGCCTCGACGAGGCTCGTCGTCGCGCCCGAGCCCTTGTCGACGGGGTAGACGAGCGTCTCGCCGTCGCCGTCAGCGACCAGTCCGACCGGCATGAGCCGTGTCCGGCCCTCGGCGTACCGCTCGCGGGTGGCCATCGTCCCCTCGACCGTCGCGGTCCGGGGCTCCGGGAGGCCGGCGGCGTCGCGGATTGCCGGCGCGACGAACGTCCGGAAGATGGTGAGCGCGGAGACCGGGTAGCCGGGCAGGCCAACGTAGGCGCTTCCCTCGCCGAGCGTGCCGACGAGCATGGGTTTCCCGGGCTTGACGGAGACGCCGTGCAGCAGGAGTTCGCCGCGTTCTTCGACGACGCGGTAGATGACGTCGACCGCGCTCGCTGACGTGGACCCGGACGAGAGCACGAGGTCGCACTCGTCGGCCGCCCGTCGGAGCAGGCGCTCCAACTCCCCGTAGTCGTCGCCCGCGTGGGGGTAGAGCTTCGGCACGCCGCCGGCCTCTTCGACCCCCGCGGCGATGGTGTAGGAGTTCACGTCGTAGATTTCGCCCGCCTCCGGGCGGAGTTCGTCGCCCGGTCGGACGAGCTCGTCGCCGGTCGAGACGATGCCAACGGTGGGCTTCCCGCGGACCGGCACCTCGTCGACGCCGAGCGCCGACAGCAGGCCGATTTCGCGGGGGGTCAGGCGCGTTCCGGGGCCGAGGGCGCGAGCGCCGGCGGCGATGTCGGTCCCGGCGGGCATCACGCTGTCACCGGGTGCGACCGCCGAGTAGACGACGAGCGAGCCGTCTCGCTCGTCGGTTCGCTCCACGATGACGACGGCGTCCGCGCCCGGCGGCATCACCGCGCCGGTGGAGATTTCGACGGCGGTTCCGGGGTCGACCGCCACGTCCGGTTCGCTGCCGGCGTGGACCGCCCCGGCGAGGTCGAGTTCGACCGGGTCGGCCTCGTCCGCGCCGAAGGTGTCGCGGGCGCGGACCGCGTAGCCGTCCATGCTCGCGCGGTCGAAGCCGGGTACGTCGAGTTCAGCGTCGATTCGCTCGGCGAGGACGCGGCCGCGGGCGTCTTCGAGCGCCACCGTCTCGGCGTCGGGCGTCAGGTGGAGCGACGCGATGGCCTCGCGCGCTTCCTCCGGGGAGGCGAGGTCGCGGAACTGCTTTCTCATGCGGACCACTCCCAGCCCTCGACGGCGACCGTGTCGCCCTCGTCGTAGCCCTCAATCTCCTCGGGGACGACGACCCAGCCGTCCGCGAGCGCGACGCTGGAGAGGATGCCCGACCCGCTCGTCCGGGTCGGCTCGGCGGTCGGTTCGTCGCCCGACGTGTCGAGTCGGACGCGGGCGAACGTCCGCGTCCCGGGCGAACTCGGGATTTTTCTGGTGAGCGTCGCCTCCTGCGTTGGCAGGGGACGCTCGGGGAGCGACCCGACGCGCTTCAGCACCGGCCGGAGGAACTGGAAGGCGTTGACGACGCAGGCGACCGGGTAGCCGGGCAGCATGACGACCGGCGTGTCCTCGACGACGCCGACCGCGACCGGGTGGCCGGGTTTGAGCGCGACGCCGTGGACCAGCACCTCGCCGATGTCGTCGACGACCTCGGGGATGAGGTCGCGCTCGCCGACCGACGACCCGCCGGTGGTGACGACCACGTCGTGGTCGAGGTCCGATTCGACGGCCTCGCGGAGCAGGTCGGCGTCGTCGACGACGATGTCCCGGTAGCTCGCCTCGCCGCCCCAGCGCTCGACCAGTCGGGAGACGGTCAGGCCGTTGGTCTCGATGACCTCGCCGGGACCGGGGTCGGCCTCGACGAGTTCCTCGCCGGTCGGGACGACCGCGACGCGGGGGCGTTCGAACACCGTCACCTCCTCGACGCCGACGGAGCGAAGCAGGCCGATGTCCGACGGGCGAAGCTCGTGGCCGGCCTCGAACAGCGGCGTTCCCTCGCGCACGTCCTCGCCGCGCTCGCCGACGTTCTCGCCCTCCGCGAGCGCGTCGAACACTTCGAGTTCGTCGCCGAGCCGTTCGGTGTGTTCGACCATCACGACGGCGTCGGCCCCGTCGGGCACGTCGCTGCCGGTGTGGACGCGGGCGGCCGTCCCCGGCTCGACCGGGCCGTCGACGATTCGGAGGACGTTCGGCGAGCGGCCGCTCGCGCCGAAGGTGTCCGACGCGCGGACGGCGTAGCCGTCCATGGCGGCGCGGTCGTAGCCGGGCACGTCGGTGGGAGCGACCGCGTCTTCCGCGAGCGCCCGGCCGTCGGCCTCGGCGAGCGGTCGGCGCACGGTTCGGTCGTGCGGCGTCGCCGCCGCGAGGAGCGACTCGCGGGCGTCCGACAGCCGCGTTCGTTGCTTGAACCCGGCCGTGCGTCGGTCGTCGTGGTTCATACCGGCCCTTCGGTTCGGGGGGCAAAAAGCGTCGGCCTCGAACGCGTCGGCGGGCGATTCCCGAGCCGCACCGTTGCGTCTTCGCGCTCGCGCGCTCGCGCGAGACCGCCGGGTTTTTCGACCCCGACTCCCTATGAACGTTCATGTCAGCACTGCGCGACGCGCTGTCCGACCTCCCGGACGCGGTGTTCGCCGACCTGTTGGAGTCCGAGACGTCCTACCTCTTGGTCCTCGACCTCCCGGGCGTGACCGCCGAGACGGCGGAGCTCCGAGTCGAGAAGGGCAGATTGGTCGTCGAAGCGCGACGCGACAAACGACTTCCAGCCGAGTTCGACTACGTCCGCGAGGAACGCCCGCTGTTCCTCGACGCCGAAGTCCCCCTTCCGCCTGACGCCGTGGCCGACGAGGCCGAGGCGTCGATGGAACGCGGGACGCTGGAAATCCGGCTCCCCAAGCGCGAGGCCGCCTCCGAGCGGACCATCCCCATTACCACCGGCGACGAAGACGCCTGACGAGGCGGTGGTCACGCTGGTCAACCTCCGCGCCTATTGGCGGTTCCTCGTCGTCCTGTACCAGTTCTTCCCGCTCATCGTCGCGTACACCCGTGACAAGCGGAAATACCTCCTGTTCGGCGGCGGTCGACGCGTCACGACCGAGATGCGTATCAAGCGCGCCGACGTCCTCTTGGAGTCGCTACTGACGCTCGGGCCGACGTTCATCAAGCTCGGCCAACTGCTGTCGACGCGCCCCGACATCCTCCCCCCGGAGTACATCGAGGTGCTCGGGAGCCTCCAGGACGACGTGCCGGCCGCGCCGTGGGACGAGTCGAAGGCCGTCCTCGAAGCGGAACTCGGCCCCGTCGAGGAGGCGTTCGACGCGTTCGACACCGAGCCGATAAGCGGCGCGAGCCTCGGGCAGGTGTACGTCGCCGAGTACGAAGGCGAAAAGGTCGCCGTCAAGGTCCGCCGGCCCGGCATCGAGGACCTCGTCGAGGCCGACCTCCGGGTGATTCGGTGGTCGATGCCGCTTCTCATGCGCTTTATCGGCGAGGGGCGAGCGTTCTCGCTGGAGAACCTCGCCGACGAGTTCGCCAAGACCATCCGCGAGGAGATGGACTACGACGAGGAGGCCGAGACGCTCGTCGAGATTCAGGAGAACTTCGCGGACGACGACACGCTCGTCATCCCCGAACCGATACCCGAGCGCTCCGACGACCGAGTGCTCACGATGGAGTACCTCCCCGGGACCAAGATAAACAACATCGAGGCGCTGGACGACCTCGGCGTCGACCGGACCGAACTGGCGACGAACCTCCAGCGAATCTACCTCCAGATGATCGTCGAGGACGGCGTCTTCCACGCCGACCCCCACCCGGGGAACCTCTCCGTGACCGACGACGGCCGCATCATCTTCTACGACTTCGGGATGCACGGCGAGGTCGACCCGTTCATCCAGGACAAGATCGTGGAGTTCTACATCGCCGTCGCCAACCAGGACGTCGACGGCATCCTCGACACGCTCATCGAGATGGGGACGCTCAGCCCGAACGTCGACCGGCAGGTGATGGGCGACGTGATGGAACTCGCCATCGCCGACGCCCGCGGCGACGACATCGAGCAGTACCGGGTCAACCAGATCCTCGAACAGGTCGAATCGACCATCTACGAGTTCCCGCTTCGGCTCCCGCGGAACCTCGCGCTCGTGCTCCGGGTCGCCGGCGTCGTCGAGGGGGTCTGCGTCACGCTCGACCCCGAGTTCGACTTCATCTCGGTGGCGACCGACTACCTGACGGAGGAAGGCTACCGGGAAGAGAGCGTCCAGAAAATCATCGAGGGCGTCGGCCAGCAGGGCCAGAAGACCGCCCAGTCGCTGTTCCGCGTGCCGCCCAAGCTCGAACGCGTCCTCGACCGGGCCGACCGCGACAACCTGACGCTCAACGTCCGGCTGGAGGACAACCGCGGCATCCTCGACAAGCTGGCCAAGCGGCTCATCTACGGCATCTTCCTGTCGTTCGGCTTCGTCTCGACGGTCATCATCTACGCGCTGAACCCGGAGAACCTCGTCGCGGTCGGCGCGGCGGGCGCGCCGACGGGCGTCGTCGCCCTGCTCCTGTGGAAGTCGTTCCGCTCGCGGAAAGGGCTCCGGGCGACGCCGCAGTTCACCCGGCAGAACCTCAAAGAGCGCCGCAGAGAGTAATCAAAACTGAGAACCGGGCGCGTAATTTTATCGGCTCCCGCCGATACACTCTCGCTCATGACGGAGTGGCGACCGGTGTTCGTGGGGGTGTGTCTCGCCGCGTGCACCGAATCGCTCGTCTACGCGATGACGGGCCAGTTCACCCTCGTCGGTGGGGTCACGGGGAGCGCGCTCGCCGGCTACGTCGTCGGCACCGACCCCGCCGACGGCGGTTGGCACGGCCTCATGGCCGGCGTCGTCTGGGGCTGTCTGCTCATGCCGGTCTCCGTGCTTCTCACCTTCCTCGAACGGACGCCGATTCTCTTTCCGTTCCAGTACCTCATCCCGATGTTCGAGACGGCGGGCGAGCTGACGACCGCCATCATGCTGGCGCTCTCGCTCCCGAACGTCGCCTCCGGGGCGCTCGGGAGCCTCGCCAGACGCGACGCCGCAGGGACGTGGTTCGACCCCGAGATGGCCGAGGTCGACCCGGTCGAAGATGCCTGACCGATCGGGGTCTCCGCCCGCGATTTCCACGGCAAGGAGTCGCGTGCGAGGACGGTTCCAAACCGTTTATACCCTCCATCCGATAACGGAGAGACATGGCGAAAGAGCAGAAGCAGGTGCGCGAGCTCCAAGAAGGGAGCTACGTCATGATGGAAGAAAAGCCGTGCAAAATCAACGCCTACAGTACCGCAAAGCCCGGTAAGCACGGCAGCGCGAAGGCGCGCGTCGAAGCCCGCGGCGTCTTCGACAGCAAGAAGCGCTCGCTCTCCCAGCCTGTCGACGCGAAGGTGTGGGTCCCCATCATCGAGCGGAAGCAGGGTCAGGTCGTCTCCGTCACCGGCGAGGACGCCCAGATCATGGACCTCGAGACCTACCAGACGTTCACGATGCGCATCCCCGAGGAAGAAGACCTCAACCCCGAAGACGAGATCGAGTACCTCGAGTACGAAGGCCAGCGAAAAATCGTCTAAACGGGGGTCACAGAGATGTTCCCCGGAGCAATCGCAGACCGCGAGGTCGCCGACTACGTCCTTCTCGGCGCTCCGCTCGACATCTCCACGTCCTTCCAACCCGGAACCCGTTTCGGACCGAATCGAATCCGTCGGTTCGCCGAGTCGTTCGACGACTACGACCGGCGCACCGACCAGTTTTTCACTGACTTACGCGTCCACGACGCGGGCGACGTCCGCGCGTGGGACGACGCACCTGAGTACGTCGAATGGCTCGCCGGGAGCGTCCGCGACGCCGTCTGGGACGACGCCGTCCCAATCGTCCTCGGCGGCGAGCACACCGTCACCGCCGCCGGCGTCACCGGCGTCGAACCCGACGTGTTCGTCTGTCTCGACGCCCATCTCGACCTCCGGCGCGAGTACGACGGCAACGAGTGGAGCCACGCCACCGTCACCCGTCGCGTCCTCGACGAACTCGGCGTCGACGAGGCCGTGATTCTCGGCGCGCGAACCGGCTCGCCCGGCGAGTGGAAGCGCGCCGAGGCCGGCGACGTGACCGTGGTCGAACCCGAGGCAGTCCCCGACTGGGAGCCCGACTTCGACGACGACCAGTCGGTCTACCTGAGCGTCGACATCGACGCCGCCGACCCGGCGTTCGCACCCGGCACGGGCACCAAAGAGCCGTTCGGGCTCACCTCCCGGGAGATGCGAGACGCGGTGCGGGCGGTCGCGCCCCGCGCCGACGGCTTCGACGTGGTCGAGGTCAACGACCGCGACGACGGACAGGCCGCGTCGCTGGCGGCGAAGCTCCTCCGGGAGTTCGTCTTCTCGCACGCCGCCGAGCGGGCAGACGAGTAACCGACCCCGCGGCGAACCCCGTTCCTTACAAGTCCCCGAGTCACGACTCCCCGGTATGCAGCTCTCCGACATCGTCGCCCGACTCGACGAGACGCTCGCGACCGACGACTTCGCCGACGTGGACGCCAGCGCCAACGGCCTGCAGGTCGGCCCCGAGGAGAAATCGGTCGAGAAGGTCGCCTTCGCGGTCGACGCCGCGGAAGCGACCATCGACGCCGCGCTCGACGCCGACGCGGACCTCCTCGTCGTCCACCACGGCCTCGTCTGGGGCGGTCTCGACCGGGTGACCGGCCGCGACTTCGACCGCATCGAGCCGCTGATTCGCGGCGACCTCGCGCTCTACGTCTCGCACCTCCCGCTGGACGGCCACCAGGAAGTCGGCAACGCCGCCGGCGTCGCCGGCCACCTCGGCCTAACAGACACCGAGCCGTTCGGGTCGCTCGGACCGATTCACATCGGGCAAGCCGGGGAGCTCGCGTCGCCGAAGACGACCGACGAGGTCCGGGCGGCGCTCGACGAACTGGACGGGAGCGCGGGCACGACCGCCCTCGACTTCGGCCCCGACGAGCTTTCGTCGGTCGCTATCGTCACCGGCTCCGGCGTCGACTGGCTGGACGAGGCCATCGACCGCGGCGTCGACGCGCTCGTCACCGGCGAGGGCAAACAGAAGGTGTACCACGAGGCGCGCGAGGCCGGCATCTCGGTGTTCCTCGCGGGGCACTACGCGACCGAGACGTTCGGGGTTCGGAGCCTGCGGGACCTCGCCGACGAGTGGGGGCTGGAGACCGAGTACGTCAGCCACCCGACCGGGCTGTAGGCGCGACCGAGCGCCCGACACCCCATCGCACGGTCCCGTCGGACCGGGGCGTTCAAACGCTCGGCCGACGCACTCCCTCGCATGAGCGACCACGACGATGACGGCTACGAGATGCCGGACCGCGAGGAGTTCCAACACGACCCGCTGGGCCACGCCGAGGTCCGCGGGGGGATGACCGTCGGCGAGCTGGTCGAGCAGTACGGCCACGCGGGCATCGGCGCGGCCGACGTGCACGAGGCCGCCGACATCTACGCCGAGATGCTGGCCGACGACGACTGCACGGTGTTCATGTCGCTGGCCGGCGCGATGGTCCCGACCGGGATGCGAAAGGTCGTCTCCGACCTCATCCGCGACGGCTACGTGGACGCCCTCGTGACGACGGGCGCGAACCTCACCCACGACGCCATCGAGGCCGTCGGCGGAAAACACCATCATGGGTCTCAGAACCACGGCGAGAAGACCGAACGCGAACACGACGAGACGCTCCGCGACGAGGAGGTCGACCGCATCTACAACGTCTACCTCCCGCAAGAACACTTCGCGCTGTTCGAGTCGCACCTCCGAAGCGAGGTGTTCCCGGCGCTGGAGGAAGAGGGGGCCGTCAGCATCGCGGACCTCTGCCGCGAACTCGGCCGCGCCAACAGCGAGGTCAACGACCGCGAGGGAATCGAGGAAGACGCCGGCGTCGCCGCCGCGGCCTACGAGGCCGACGTGCCCATCTACTGCCCCGCGGTACAGGACTCCGTCCTCGGCCTGCAGGCGTGGATGTACTCGCAGACCTCGTCGTTCTCGCTGGACGCGCTGGCCGACATGACGCCGCTGACTGACCTCGCGTACGACGCCGACACGGCAGGCTGTCTCCTCGTCGGCGGCGGCGTCCCGAAGAACTTCACGCTCCAGACGATGCTCGTCACCCCCGGCGCGTACGACTACGGCGTCCAAATCACGATGGACCCGTCCGCGACCGGCGGTCTCTCGGGCGCGACGCTCGACGAGGCGCGCTCGTGGGGCAAACTGGAGAAGGACGCCCGCAACACGACGGTCCTCGGCGACGCGACCATCATGCTCCCGCTGCTCGTCGCCGCGGCGCGCGAGCGAATCGAGTAACGCCGCGAGGCCCGCTGACGGCCGCGGCAGTCCACACCACCGGCCGTCGCGTCACATCGCGTCAGGTGGGATACTTTTTTGCCCGGCGAGCTCCCTTCCATGCCAACGAATGGCACGAGAGGGTGCACAGGGCGTTCGCGTCTGCCTCGACATCTGGCACCCGGACTGCTGGACGCTACAGGTGACGACGGAGACGAGCGGCGGCCTGCTCGGCCACGGCGTCCACGAGATAGACGGCCTCGCCAACGGGCGTTTCACCGCCTACGCCGACACGGCCGAGGAGGTCGACGAACTGCTCGCGGCCGTCCGCGCGTCCCCCCTGACCGAGTCGGTGTGGGAGACCGACGAGCACGACGGCGACGTCGGGGTCCCGGGGAGCGCGGCCCGCGGCATCGTCGTTCGCTACGACCTCAGGAACTCCATCAACGACGCCCTCGTCTCCCGGGGGTTCATCCCCGACGAGCCGGTTCGGATGCAGGGCGGCCGCGAGCGCTGGACCGTGCTCGTCCACGAGACGCGACAGACCGTCCACGAGCGGCTAGCGGAGATACGAGCGGAGCGAAACGCCGACATCGACGTGGAACTCATCACCGCCCCCGAAGACGGCGGCGGCATGTTCCGGACCGACGCGCTCTCCGAGCGCCAGCGCGAGGTGTACGAACTGGCCCGCCGCCGCGACTACTACACGTGGCCCCGCGAGGTGAGCGCCGCGTCGCTGGCGGCCGAGTTGGACATCTCGAAGGCGACGCTCCTCGAACACCTCCGGAAAGCCGAATCGAAACTGCTCGGCGACTACTGACCCCGTTCTTCGGGTTCTCGGGGACGAAATCCGGCGGGTCGGCGCTCACCCCACTCATGAGAGGGAGGGGTACTTTACCCGATAATCGAACCATGTGACAGTATGTCATCGGTAGACGTGAACGACGGGCGGAGCCTCTCGCGGGACATCGGACTGTTCGGCGCGGTGAGTACCGTGGTGGCGGGCACCCTCGGCGCGGGGCTGTTCGTCACCCTCGGCACGGCGAGTTCCACGACGGGGCCGAGCGTCATCCTCGTCGTCGTCCTCTCGGGGCTGCTCGCGATGAGTATCGCGCTCAACTACGGCTGGATGGCGACCATCTTCCCCGGCGCGGCGGGGTCGTACGCCTACGTCTCCCGGACGTTCGACAGCCGCCTCCCCGGGTTCGTGGTGACGTGGTCGAAGTGGCTCGGCTACATGGCCGCCGACGCGGTCCTCGCCATCGGCTTCGGGAGCTACTTACAGGTGTTTTACCCCTCGGTCGACCCGACGCTGGCCGGGTTCGGCCTGTTGACGGCTCTGTTTCTGGTCAACCTCGTCGGGTCAAAGAGCTACAGCGTCTCGCAGAACGCCATCTTCGGCTTCCTCATCCTGTCGATACTCGTGCTCGTCGGCCCCGGCCTGCTGAACGTCGACGCCGCGAACTATCAGCCGTTTTTCACCGGCGGCTTCGACGGCTTCGTCGCCGCCGCGGTCCCGCTGTTCTACGCCTACATCGGTATCGCCGTCGCCGGGCAGATGGGCGCGGAGGTGAAGAATCCCTCGCGGAACCTCCCGTTGGCGATGGCCGGCGGGACGGCCATCCTCATCTTCCTGTACGTGCTGACCGCCGCCGTCATCTACGGCGTCGTCGGCGACTACACGGTCCTCGCGAACTCGGCGCGACCGCTGTCGACGGCCGCCGAAGTGTTCCTCGGCGACATCGGCACGGCCATCGTCGGCGTCGGCGGCCTGCTCGCGACGGCGTCGTCGGTCCACGCGGTCATGGCCGCGGGCATCAAGATGCCCTACTCGTGGGCGTGGGACGAGGTGTTCCCCAAGAAGTTCTCGGCGGTCTCCGACCGCTTCGGGACGCCCCACTGGTCGCTGTTGACGCTCTACGTCGTCGCCGCCGGCCTCACCTTCTGGAGTACGGGCCTCAGTCAGGCCATCGCCATCGCGACGTTCAGCTACCTCATCGCCTACGCCGCGGTGTCGATAACGGTGCTGTACGTGCTCTACAGCCGCACCGACCTCCGCTCGGAGGCGGGCTTTTCGCGCCCGTCGCTGCTCACGGTGACGGGACTCGTCGGGTCGCTCGGCGCGGTCGGGCTCCTGACCGAGGCGTACAAGGGTTCGCTGTCGATTTACGTCCCGTGGGTCGCCGTCGGCCTCGTCGTCTTCGGCGTCTACTGGTACCGCGGCCAACAGAAGGACCACGACGTCGAGGCCATCCTTGGGACGCTCCCCGGCGTGCCCTCCGACGAGTACAACCCCTCGGTTCGCGGAGTGAGCGATGACTGACGACGCGACACCGCGCGGTGACCGCTCGGACGACTCCGACTTCGGCCTCGACTCCGCCCCTCGCGTCGACCCCGACGAGACCATCGACCTCTTGCAAGCGCTCGTGCGGATTCCGAGTCCGTACTTCGAGGAGGCCGAGATAAGCGAGTTCGTCTACGACTGGTTGGACGCCCGCGGGCACGACCCCGAGTACCACCACGTGAGCGAACCGGACATCACGGAGTACGAGGGCGACAACGTCGTCGCCCGGCTGGCGGGCTCTGACCCGGACGCGCCGACGCTCCTGTTGAACGCCCACGTGGACACCGTGAAACTGGTCGAAGACTGGGACGAAGACCCGTGTTCGGGCCGCATCGAGGACGGGAAACTGTACGGACAGGGCGCGTGCGACATGAAAGGTGGCCTCGCGGCCGTCATGGTCGCCTTCGACGCGCTCGCCGACGCCGACCTCGCGGGGGACGTGCTCCTCACGGCCGTCGTGGACGAGGAGGGCCCCTACGGACTCGGCACCGACCGACTCATCCGAGACGGCGTCGTCGACGACTGCGACGCAGCCATCGTCACCGAACCCGGCCCGATTCTCGCACAGGAGGACATCGAGAACCCGGCGCTCCTGCTCGGCGCGCGCGGCCGCTACTTCTACGACATCGAAGTGCGCGGGCAGGCCGCACACGGGTCGAAACCGGACACCGGCGTCAACGCGGTCGTCGAGGCCGGCAGACTCGCGGCCGCGCTCGACGACCTCGACGTGGGCGACCACCCGAAACTCGGCTCGGGGTCGACCTGCCCGCTGAAAATCGAGGGCGGAAGCCAGACGCTTTCCGTCCCCGAGCGCGCTCGCCTCATGGTCGACCGTCACGTCGTCGTCGGCGAGACCCTCGAAGACGCCCGCGACGACGCCGAGCGCGCCGTCGAGGAACTCGGCTTGGAGAGCGAGGTCGACGTGGGATTCCGCGAAGCCCCCGACGAAGGCATCCGATACGGCCCCTACGTGACCGACGAGGACCACCCGCTCGTGGGCGCGCTCGCGGACTCGACCCGCGCCGTCGCCGACACCGACCCCGCCTACGGCTACTTCTCCAGCGTCGGCGACTTCAACTACCTCGGCGACCGCGCCGACCTCCCGACGGTCATCATCGGTCCCGACGGCGAGAACATCCACGCCGCCGGCGAGTTCGTCTTCACCGACGACGTGGTCCAAGTGGCCGACATCGTCGCCGACGCCGCCGTTCGGTACCTCGGCTGACGCGGCGTTCGTTCCCGCCCCCGAGGCCGCGCGTTCTCAGCGCCGAGAACCGGGCGCAAACACCTAACAGCCCCGCCCGGTACCTCGGACACAATGACAGCGCCCCCGCTCACGTCGGTCGTTTCGGCCCGCACCGACGTCGAACTCGCCGCCGTCTTCGAGCGCGTCTGGGAGGCGCGGGGCTACGAGACGCGCGTCCGGTTCCGCGGCCCGGACGTGCACGTCGAAGCCGCCGGGGAGACGCCCGAGGGCGCGACGCGCGAACTCCGAATCTGGATTACGACCTCCGGAACCGTCACCGCGGACAAGACGAGCGCGTTCGTCCGGCGGTGCGAGCGCGCCGGCATCGAACCCTACGTGGCGGCGGTCGGAGGCGGCCGCGTCGCCCCCGACGCCCACCGCCGAGGGCTCGTCGTTCTCGACGCGCCGGCGCTCGCCGTCGAAATCCGCGAGACCGGCGTCGAATCGTTCGTCCGCGACCTCGCCGCCCGAGAGGAGCGGCCGGCGACGAACTGGCTGGGCGAGCGAATCGAAGGCCGCGGAGGCGATGGCGACGACGGCACAGAAGCCGAGCGCGACGAGTCCGAGAACGACGACGCCGGGCGAATCACCCGTCGCGAGGCGCTCAAAAGGGCAGGTGCCTACGTCGCCGGCGGCCTCGTCACGTACCTCGCCGTCGAGCAGGTCTCCGATTTCGTCCAGCGCTCGCCGAAGCTCCGCGCCGCGGTCGCCCGCCGCGCGGCGTGGGTCGACGACCGCCTCCCCGACGTGGCGCTCCCGACCGTCGAGTGGTCGATTCCGACGCCTCAACCGCTCTCGGAGGAATCGACTCTCCCGAACCGAACGGCTACGGTATCTACGCCGGCGAACGCGACGGCGATTCCGTACGCCGACCTCCGGCGGAACCCGGAGTCGTACGCGGGGACTGCCGTCACGTACACCGGCCGCGTCGAGGAGACGTTGGAGCGCGACGGGGTCCGACTGGCGCTCGTCGCCGTCGAGGACGACCGGGGGCGACCGAGCGGCGACGTGGTCGCTCGATGGCCCGCGGGGCGCTTCTTCGAGGACGACATCGGCTTTCGACTGCTCGCCGACGAGCGCGTCCGGCTCTGGGGCGTCGTCGCCGGCGAGGGCTCGATTTCGGGTGGCGTGCAGTACCCCCGTATCGACGTGTCCGTGTTGGAGAAGGCGTGAGCGGGTCGGTGGTCGGGTGAGACCGATGGTGATTACTCGGTTGCGGGGCGAGAGCGAGGTGGCCGATGACGACGGCACCGTTCCGAACCGAACTAGGCACTCGGTGATGCGGAGCCCTATGAGTGCCGAGGCCACTTCTCAGAAGGTCCGACGGTGGAGGAGACCGTCGAGTCCGGGCGGCTTGACCGGGGTTATTGTGAGTCGAAGTAGCGACCGCGAACTCGCCGGTCGCGGACGTAGTGGCTGACGTACGCGCGGGCATACGTCAGGAACAGTGACAGGTACCCCTCGTCGCGCTCGCGGCGGGCGGAGGTCGCGACCTCGGTCTCCGGGTCGTAGACGACCTCACCGCGGTCCTTCAGCCGCAAGGAGAGTTCGGTGTCCTCCATGAACGGGAGCGTCTCGTCGAAGCCGCCGTGGGTCTCGAACACGTCGCGGCGGTAACTGCAGTTGAACGTCGGCTGTTGGACGAACCCCACGGGCCACGAGACGCGGTACCAGTAGTCCGAGAGGAGTTTGAACAGGACGCGGTGCCGGAGGGAGTCCTCGAGGGGGCGCGCGGGGCCGCCGACGCCGACGACGTTCGGGTCGTCGTAGTGTCGGCGGTGCGCGCGGACCCACGCGGCGGGAACGACCGTGTCGGCGTCGGTAAAGAGGACGACTTCGCCGGAGGCGGCGTCGACGCCGAGGTTGCGCGCGGCACCGGGGCCGCGCCCGTCGTCGCGGACGACCATATCGCAGGCGGGGTGGTCACGAGCCACCTCGTCGGTGTGGTCCGAACCGGCGGCGACGACGACCACCTCTGCGGGCTGACCGTCGAGCGCCGAGAGACATCGCTGGAGGTTCGCGGGCTCTTCGTACGCGGGGACGACAACCGGTAGTGTTGTCATTACTACACGAATCATAACAACCAATTGAAACTTTTGTGGGTCGAATCGCTCGCGGGGGGCGGGCACGAGGCGCTCCCGGAGAGCGAACCACTTTTGGGTCGATTCGTGAAACGGACCCCATGCAGCGACTCGAGGAGTCCCTACACGAAGCGCCCATCATCGACAAGGACGGCTACTCCTACCTCGTCCACCCCATCAGCAACGGCGTGCCGATGCTCGACCCCCAGCTCCTGCGCGAGGTCGTCGTCGGCATCACCCGTGCCGCCGACCTCGACGTGGACAAAATCGTCGCGCCCGAGGCGATGGGCATCCACATCGCCACCGCGCTGTCCCTCCAGACGGACATCCCGCTCGTCGTCATCCGCAAGCGCGAGTACGGCCTCGACGGCGAGGTCGCGCTCCACCAGACGACCGGTTACTCCGAGTCGGAGATGTTCATCAACGACATCGAAGACGGGGACCGCGTGCTCGTCGTGGACGACCTGCTTTCGACCGGCGGGACGCTCGCGGCCATCTGCGGCGCGCTCGACGACATCGGCGCGGACATCTCCGACATCGTCGTCGCCATCCGGAAGGTCGGCGAAACCGCCCTCGACGACACCGACTACGAGGCGACGAGCCTCATCGACATCAGCGTCGACGAGCACGGCGTCGAGATTCACTGAACGGGCAACGCTCACGGTCGGGCGCGCGGACGATGCCCGCTCTCCGCTCCCGTTCGAAAAGTATGCACGAACATGGCTAATATGGTGTGTCAGAATCCGTGAAATACGCTCGAACGCGAAACTATTATTGAACGGGGGTCGCTCGTGGCGAGTACAGATGGCAGACGACAGCGGTGAACTCGGCCTCGAATACGAAATCGACGACCGGCCGCCGTTGCTGGAGTCGATTCTCCTCGGGATACAGCACGTCTCGGTGATGATCGTCCCGGCGACCGCCGTGGCGTTCATCGTCGCGGGCGCGGTCGGCCTCGGCGTCGCCGACACGGCCTACGTGGTCCAGATGGTGCTCCTGTTTTCGGGGCTCGCGACCGTGGTACAGGCGTACGCCGTCGGGCCGGTCGGCTCGCGGCTCCCCATCGTGATGGGGACGAGCTTCACCTTCGTCGGCGCGGCGACGACTATCGGCGTCGACTACGGCCTGAGCGCGGTGTTCGGCGCGATTCTCGTCACCGGCTTCCTCGTCGAGGGGCTCATCGGCTGGCAGTTCGACCGCATCAAACCGTTCTTCCCGCCGCTGGTGACGGGGCTCGTCGTCGTCATCATCGGGCTCTACCTCGTCCCGGTCGGCATGGACTACGCCGCCGGCGGGGTCGGCGCCGCCGACTACGGCGCGGCGCACAACATCGGTCTCGCGGCGCTCGTCCTCGGCGTCGCTATCGCGCTCAACCTCTTTACCGACGGCATCACGCGACTCCTGAGCACGCTCGTCGGTATCGCCGTCGGTTACGCCGTCGCCGTCCCGCTCGGCGTGGTCGACTTCTCTCCCATCGCCGACGCGGCGTGGTTCGCGATTCCCCGCCCCGGCGCGTTCGGCGTCAGCTTCGAACCGGTTCCCATCGTCACCTTCGCGTTCCTGTTTCTCGTCTCCGCGATGGAGACCGTCGGCGACATGTCCGGCATCACCGCCGCCGAGGGCCGCAACCCGACCGACGAGGAGTTCCGCGGCGGCCTGTTCACCGACGGCTTCATGAGCTCTATCGCGTCGGTGTTCGGCGCGTTCCCGGTCACCTCGTTCTCGCAGAACGTGGGCATCGTCAACTTCACCGGCGTGATGAGCCGGTACGTCGTCGGCATCGCGGGCGTCGCCCTCGCCATTCTCGGGCTCAGCCCGAAGGTCGGCGCGGCGGTCGCGACCATCCCGAGCGCCGTCTTCGGCGGCGCGGTCCTGCTCATGGCCGGGATGGTCGCCGCCAGCGGCGTCCGTCTCGTCTTCCTCCACACGAACCTCAACCGGCGAAACATGGTCGTCGTCGCCGCCTCGCTCGGCCTCGGTCTGGGCGTCGCCACGCGGCCCGACGCGCTTTCGGGGCTCCCGCAGGCCGCCGCGACGTTCTTCAGCCAGCCCGTCATCGTGACCGCGCTGACGGCGCTCGTGCTCAACACGCTCGCGCCGGGCGACCAGAGCCCGCTTTTCGACGCGGCGGACGAGTCGGTCGCCGCGGACGGTCGCACGTCAACCGACGACTGATACGCATCGAACAGATAGTAACTGGTTCCGGTTTCAATAGGCGGTTTATATTTCATGTCTCACGACTGTCGGGAAACCGTCCGGATTACCAACGAATTCATTTCTTCTCGCCGCATTACATCTTCACGAGATGAGCGAGCAGCGGGTCACATTCAACGGGGATACGCGGGTACTGTACCGGCAGGCGGTTAGAACGCCCTTGCCGGACGAGGACGCCGAGCGGCTGTTCCACGAGAACATGATGAACATCGCTGACGCCCAAGAGCGGAAGGCGGACATGCTCGCCGACCCCGACATCCCCCTGCTCGAAGCCTACGAGACGCAACTCGAAGGCATTGCGAAGAGTTACAAGCGGCGCTGTCGCCACATCGCCGGCGACGACTACGAGGAGATAGCGATGGCGTACAACCGCGGGGAGCGAGACGACCGCGTCGGTGCGCTCACGGCCTACTACTTCGAGGGACTCTGGCGGATGCAACAGCGAATCACCGTCACCGACATGCTGTTTTTCCCCATCATCCTGCGGTATCCCGACTGCTTTACGGTCAACATCCGCTTCGCCAGCGGCCACACGACCACGGAGTCCGTCCTCTACGAGTCGCCGGAGCACTCCACCGAGGAACTCGACGACGAGTACGCCGAGCGCTACTACAACGAGAGCCTCTACTCGCAGAAGGAGGCCGCCGAGTACATCAGAGACACCGCACAGATAATTCGCGAGGAGTTCCCCAGTCCCGACGAGTCCACGTTCGAGGAGCGGAAGTACGGTGGCATCACCTCGGCAGGCGGCCGCAAGGGACCGGTGTTCTCGTCGATGCTCAAACGGGTCGAACCGGACCCGAACCGGTTTTCCGAGCCGGTCGACGAGCCGACGCTCGTCGAGGAGGGCGAGGAGGCGCGGCGAACCGAGCGTGAGCTACTCCCCGAGGGCGCTATCGTCCTCTGAGGCGGTCGCCGCCGAGTCGCCGCCATCGACCCGCGCTTCCGTCGCGCTCGGGAGCGCCTCCGCGGCTGGGGCCGCCCCGTCGTCCGCAACGTCGAAGCAGTCGAGCGCGACCTGGAGGTCACCGGCGCGCTCGGCGAGTCTGTCCACCCGCTCCGCGACCGATGCGAGCGCCGCCGTCTGTTCTTCGGTCGCCGCCGCGGCCTCGCGTGCGCCGGCGCTGGTCCGGTCGCTGATGGCGGACACGTCTTCGACCATGGCGGCGACCTCGGTCGTCGCCTCGGCCTGCCGGTCGGTCGCGCGGCGAATCTCCCGAACTCCCTCCGAGGTGTCGGTCGCGTCGTCAACGATGGTGTCGATGGCCTCGACGGCCTCCTCGATGGTCTCGGAGCCCTCACCGACCCGCATCCGCGTCTGTCTGATGTCCGCGGCTGTCGCCTCGGCCTGCTCGCGCACGCGGTCGATTGAGGCGCCGATTCGCCCGGTCGCCTCCTGCGTCTCCTCGGCGAGTCCCTTCACCTCGTCGGCGACGACGGCGAAGCCGTCACCCGCCTCGCCCGCGTGAGCCGCCTCGATGGAGGCGTTGAGCGCGAGGATGTGCGTCTGCGAGGCGAGTCCGTCGATGAACGCGACCACGTCCTCGATGTCGGTGACGGCGGACGCCAGTTCCTCGACCTGCTCGACCGTGCGGTCGGTCGCCGTCTCGATAGCACGGAGCTCCAAAATCGCCTCGTCGGCCGCGTCGCGGCCGCGTTCGCCGCGGGAGACGGCGGCCTCGGCGTTGTCGGCGACCGACGCGGCCGAGGCGCTCACCTGCTGAATCGTCGCCGAGAAGTCGTTGACGCGCTCGGCCACGTCGTCGAGGTGTTCGTCCTGTCGGACCGCGTCGTCGAGGATGTCGGTCATCGACTCGGCGACCGCCTCGCCGGCGTCGTTCACCTCGGCGACGCCCGTGCTCGTCGCCGCGCTCGACTCCGCCACCGCCCGGCTGAAGGTCTGCGCGTCGGCGATGACCGCCCCGAGTTCGTCCATCGTCCGGTTGTACGCCCGCGCGATGTCGCCCATCGCGGCGCTCTCGGAGTCGGGGTCCATCCGGCAGGCGACGTCGCCGTCGGCACAGCGCTCCATGACTACGCGGTACTCCTCCGCCTTCGCTTCGAGGTGGTCGTTGAGGGTCTCTGCCTCGTTCAGACTCGTTCGCAGGGACGCACGCATCTCGTCGAAGGAGTCGTACAGCGTTCCGAACTCGTCGATGCGGTCGGTTTCGAGGTCCACGTCGAGGTCGCCGTCCGACATCTCCTCGGCGCGCGCGGTCAGTTCGTCGAGCGTCCGCGTGGTTCGCCGGCCGACGACGACCGCCACGGCACCCAGCGAGCCGAGCGCGACGAGTATCGTCGCGAGGAGGCCGCCGCCGACGCGGTCGCGGACGCCGTAGGCGCTGGCGGCAGGGACCGCCGTCGAGAGCGTCCAGTCCACGCCGTCGAGTTCGGTGTACGCGACGACGTCCCCGCCGGAGGTTCGGAAGGTGGCCGCATCCCCGTTCGCAAGCAGGCCGTCGTCGGGGGGTGCAACACTCCCGTTTTCGGCCGTCGTGACGATGGTCGTCCCGTCCGCGCCGTAGAGCGTGCTCTCGCTTCCGGCCATCGTCTGCTCGGTCGCCGCGAGCCGGGCCGGGAGGCTGACGGTGACGAGGACGACCGACTCGGCGTTCTCCGGTGGCTTGCTCGCGAGGACGAACGACACCTCGTCGTCGACCGGCGACCGGAAGGTCGACGAGGAGACGTACACCCGCTCTGGCTCGGGGTTGACATTCCGTTCGAGGTCGTCCCACGGGAGGCCGACCGCGGCGGCCGACTCGCCCTCCAGCGAACTGGCGGTGCTCTCTTTGATTTCGCCGGTTGCGTAGTCGACGTAGTGGATGGCCGTCACGTCGGACTGACCGAGTTCGCCGCTCCGCTGAAAGAGATAGCTACTGGCCGCCTGCGAGTTGCCGAGTTGGAACTGCCACGTCGAAGACGTGGTGCGGGTCTGGAGACGCTTGCTGGCGAGCCACGATTCGAGCCCGTCGGCCTGCAGGTCCGCGGTCGCCGTGAGCTGTTGTTCGACCTGCGCGTCGAGCGTGTCGTGGACCTGCGTGTAGGTGACTGCGCCGGCGCCCGCCATCACCACCATGGCGACGAGGACGGCGGCGAAGAACTTCCGGGCGTAGGTGCGGCGAATCGCCCGCGGGACCGCCGCCGAGACGGACGGCCGCGGGAATCGGTCGCCGAGTCTGTCTGATAGGCCGTCGGGAAGCGCGTCCCGAAGGCGTGACCAGCGTTCTCCCATCGAGCGGGAGTTTCGTTTCATCTGTGATAAATTCGTCTACTATATAGATATAATTGAGCAAATATCCACATGGATAGAACACCCAAATCGCCGGCCGAAGTCGAGCATAACCGGAGACGAGACGCGAGAATAAACGCCCTATATCTGCTTTTTCCCGTTGTTGCTTCGATAGCACTAGCCCGATTCGAGCGATGGGTGAGAGACTCGTCCGGATGTCTTCGGCGATATCGATTTTCAGAGTATATAGTTTCAAAATCGAAAACGAGCGGAGTATCCCGCGAGCAACGGTATAAGTATCTCACCGCCGAAGACGAGCCATGGACGGTCACGCGCGGGGGTCGCGTCGCGAGACGCCGCGAGACGTGGTCAGATTCTATCTTCTCGACCACCGGACCGCGGTCGGCAAGGCCATCGACATCGCGCTCCTCGCACTCAACCTGCTTTTCGTCGGGGTGTTCGTCGTAGAGACCTACCCGCTTTCGGCGTCGGTCCAGTCGACGCTCTGGTCCGTCGAGGCCGCCGTCTCTCTCGTGTTCCTCGCGGAGTACCTCCTCCGGCTCTACGGCGCGCGGGACCGGACCGCCGAACTGTTCAACGTCTACTCGTTCGTCGACCTGCTGGCTATCTTGCCGACGCTGGCGGTGCTCGCGCTTCCCATCTCGTCGGTCGCCGCCAACATCGGCTTCCTGCGGGCGATTCGCGTGGTCCGCGTCCTCCGGTTCTACCGCTTCACGCGCGACGAGGAGTTCTTCTTCGGCACCGTCTCGGTCGGCACGCTCCGCGTGATGAAACTGCTGTTGACGGTGCTCACCATCTTCTTCGTCGCCGCGGGGATGTTCTACTCGTTCGAACACCGAGTGAACCCCGGCATCGGGACGTTCGGCGACGCGTTTTACTTCATCGTCGTCGCGCTCTCGACGGTCGGCTTCGGCGACATCGTCCCGGTGACCGAGGCGGGGCGGTGGGTGACGGTCGCCGCCATCCTCGCGGGCGTCATCCTCATCCCGTGGCAGGCGAGCAAAATCGTCAAGGAGTGGGGCCACCGCGACAAGGTCAACGTCACCTGCCAGAACTGCGGGCTGGCCTACCACGACGCCGACGCCTCCCACTGCAAGTCCTGCGGCCACGTCATCTATCAGGAGTACGACTCGCGAGAGTGAGTACGACTCGCGGGTGAACGAACGCGGCCGCGACGCGGTCACAACCGCGGGTCGAACCGCCGCCGCTGTTCGAACATGAATATTTATTACAGATTGGTCTGTACTGCCGGGTACAACAATGTCGGTCGTACGCGTACTTCGCTAACTCTTCTCGTCGCCGCACAGCCGTCCGACCGACCCGAACCATCCAAAATCGTGAGCACAAACGCCACCCCGACCTACGAACCGACCCTGCGAACAGACCGCGACCCGACCACCGAGGGCGAGACACGCCCCAACGCCGACCGCACCGACCCCGCGGCGGGCGTCGCCCGGTGTCAGCGCCAGTTCGAATCGACGCGCACCGAGCGCATCCACAACCTCGTCGACCGCGAGAACCGGTCGATGCCCCGGATGAACCGGGAGTCCGCGTCCGACTGAGGTGCGTCGGCGGCGCATTCGTGGCCGTTCCCGTCTCCGTTCACTTGCGGAGACACGTCGCTTGAAGTGAGTGGCCGACCGACGGGAGAGCGATGCGATTGGCACGGATTCGAACCGACGACGGAGTGGTGTCGGGTCGGTACGACGACGGCGTCGTAACGGCCGACGGCGAGGAGTACGAAGTCGGCGTCGACGCCGAGTTGCTCGCGCCCTGCGAGCCGACCGCGCTCTACTGCGTGGGTCGGAACTACGCGGCGACGGTCGACCAGATGGACTACGATATTCCCGACCAGCCGGACTGGTTCATCAAGCCGCCGGTGTCGGTGCTCGACCCCGGCGCGGACATCGAGTACCCCGACTGGACCGACGAACTGACCTACGCCGGCGAACTGGCGGCCGTCATCGACCGCGAGTGCTCGGACGTGGCCGAGGAAGACGTGTCCGACGTGGTCCGCGGCTACACGATTCTCAACGACCTCGACGCGCTCGACCAGCCCGGCCGGACCGCCCGGAAGGCCTTCGACGGCTCCGGGCCGCTCGGCCCGTGGATAGAGACCGACGTGGAGCCCGCGAACATCGACATGACGACCCACGTCGGCGGTGAACTCCGGCAGGAAGCGAACACCGAGCGGATGCTCTTTTCGCCCGCCGAGGTCGTCTCGTTCCTCTCGGAGCGCTACACCTTCCAGCCGGGCGACGTGATCTCGTTCGGCAGCCCGGCGAACCCCGGACTGGTCGAGGCCGGCGACGACGTGGAAATCTGGTACGAGGGCGTCGGAACGCTCACGAACAGCGTCGTCGACGGCGAGTAAGGAGGCGCGCGGCGAGACGACGAGGTGTGAGCGGACGACCGACGGTCGTCAGGTCGCTCGGCTCAGTTCAGCGCCTCGACCTCGTCCGTGAGGTCGCCCGGCTCGTCCACGGGACCGTTGACGAACAGGCCGTGCGCCATCACGACGGCCGCGAGGGCGCTGAAGCCGACGAGCGTCGTCTGCGGCTCCATCGAGGTGAGTCGGCCGGCGACGACGCCGGCGACGAGGCTCCCGAGGATGCCGAGGAGTACGAGGTCGTAGTACTGCCACGTGTAGCCCATGGAGGAGCGTTGGAGAGCCAGCGGCGAAGGCGTGGCGCTCGGTTCCGCCGTCGAAGGAGGTGAAACGAACGCCGACGCGTCGGTGCCGCGGGGAGGACGGTCACGGAACGGCTATACGTCGCCAGACACTCGAACCCCTATGGAGTATCAGACTGCGCTCGACCGAGCGCTCAACGTCCTACCGGAACGAAACGTCGAACAGGAACGCCTCAAAGTGCCGGACCCGTCCGGCGAGACCGACGGCGCGTTCACCCGCCTCACCAACCTCGGGGAGATCGCGGACGCGCTCTCGCGGACGCCCGCACACCTCCACAGCGCCATCCAGCGCACGCTCGGGACGAGCGGTCAGCTGGAAGGCGACCGCGCCCGCTACAGCGGGTCGTTCTCCATCAACGACTTCGAGGAGGCCATCGACGGCTACGTCGAGGAGTACGTCATCTGCTCGGAGTGTGGCCTGCCGGACACCCGCCTCGTCACCGAGGACGGCGTCGACATGCTTCGCTGTGAGGCCTGTGGTGCGTTCCGCCCGGTCCAGAAGCGCTCCAGCGTGAGCAACAAGCGCCAGCGCGAGGCCGTCGAAGAGGGTCGCACCTACGAGGTCGAAATCACCGGGACCGGCCGCAAGGGCGACGGCGTCGCCCAGCGCGGGAAGTACACCATCTTCGTGCCCGGCGCGCAGGAAGGACAGACCGTCCGCGTCTATATCAAGAACACGAGCGGGTCGCTCGCGTTCGCGCGACTCGCCTGAGCCGGACGCACGCGTCGCACCGACGCGGCGGAACACGAGTCGCTCGGCGACCGATTTCCGCGCACAGTCTCATATTCTCTCGCCGCGGTCGCTTCTTTCGCGGGCCGGTTCACCGACGTCGGCGACGCCCGCGAGACGCAGTTATTCGTCTTCGCCGGCCTCGCCGCTCTCACCGGCCTCACCGCCGCACCGACCGCGGAGGCCGAACAGCGCGACGAGGAGGAACACCGCTCCCTCTACTCGCGCCGCCGTCACCACCCACGGCTTCACCGTCATCTCGCCGCCGTCCTCGTAGGCGAGGCGCGTCAACACGGCGATTAGTTTGTCCGGAACGAGCAGTTCAACCAGACCGAACGCCGCCAGCAGAGCTCGGAGCATATCCACATATCGGGGCGGAATCGGTGAAAAGGCGACGCTCGTTCCTACGACGCGGGAGCGATGGCCTCCCCCGTTCTCGGCTTGCCACCGCGACGACCGACGGGCCTACTCGCCAGACTCGAACCCCGCGACGAACGCGTCGGTCGAATCCCGCCACGCGGCCGCGAGGTCGTCCGAGAGCGGGTCGGCGTCCCAGGGCTCGACCTCATCGTGGTCGTCCAGCCACGACACCACCTCGCGGACACCGTCCTCGAACGCGACCGTGTAGCGGAATCCGAGGTCGGCCTGCGCCCGGCTGTTGTCGAAGACGGTGCTGTACCGGAAGTGGTCCCGGAGCATCCGCGTCCGGTCGGGCGCGACCGCGCGGAGCACCTCGGTCGGGACGTGGACGAGGTCGGGTTCGGGCGCGTCGAGCGCGGCCGCGACGCGCTCGTGGTACTGGTTCCACGTCATCGTCTCCTCGCTCGTGACGTTGTAGGCGCGGCCGCCGACGCCCGGACGCTCGACCGCGCCGACGAACGCCCGCGCCACGTCGTCGCGGTGACACGGCCCCCACAGCGAGGTGCCGTCGCCGTGGACGATGACCGGCTTCCCCTCACGGATTCGGTCGATGTACGACGAGTCCGTGCCGAGCGTGTGGACGAGCGTCCCGCCCTCGCCGTAGGTGTTCCACGGGCGGAGGACGACCACCTCGAACCCGTCGGGGTCGTGCGCGTCGAAGAACGCGTCTTCGGCGGCGATTTTCCCGGCCGCGTAGTCGCTGACCGGCGGGTTCCGCGGGCTCGATTCGGTGACGGGATTCTTCGGCGGCGGCCGGTGATACACGTCGATGGTGCTGCAGAAGACGTAGCGGTCGACGACGCTTCGGCAGATTTCGATTGCCCCGCGGGCGGTCTCGGCGTCGAAACACGCCATGTCGACGACGACCTCGGGGCTCGCGTCCCGAATCGCGCCGCGGAGCACCGACGGGTCGTCGCGGTCGCCGGCGACCCGTTCGACGCCCGACGGGAGGTCGTCGTCGGTCTCGCCCCGCTGGAGGCTGGTCACGTCGTGGCCGGCGGCGACGAGTCGCCGAACGATTCCCGTGCCGAGCAGTCCGGTTCCGCCGATGACGAACACGTCCATGCGTCGTGAGGCGCTGCGAGCGGTGATAAACCCCCGACTGCGGGGCGACAACACTCATCCCGCCGCAAAGCGAATAATCGATTATGAAGGTATATCTCACTGACGGGACGAGCTTCGAGTGCGGCGGCTACAAGGCGCTCGACTCCGGCGGGGTCGTCCTCACGGCCGACAAGAAGCGAAAACAGGTCGTCGGCTACGTGCCGGCGGACGCGCTGGTGTACGTCCTCCCCGACGACGTGGAGCCGGGCGACTCGCTCGCCGAAGGTGGCGTCGGAGACCGAGACGACGACACCGACGACGCGGACGACGCGTCCGGAGACGACGAGGGTGAAGGGGAAGCCGAAGCCGACGGCGACGGACACGACACCGGAGACAGCGAGACGGCCGACCGCGACGACGACGCCGACCCGACCATCGCCGAAGCCGGCGTCGACCCGGACGTCGCGGGCGTGAGCGCCGTCGCCGACGGGAAGAACGAACACACCCACGAAGACCTCGCGGCGCGCATCGACGAGGTCGAAGGTCGAGTGGACGGCCTCGACGGTCGCGTGGACGCGATGACCGAACAGTTGGCGACGGTCGTCTCGGCGGGCGGCGTGGGTGCCGAAGCCGCCGACGAGGAAGCGCGGGACCCCGAGGACCCGCGGAACATCCGCGGCATCGGCGAGGCGTACGCGACTCGGCTCCGGGCGGCGGGCATCGACACCGTGTCGGCGCTCCGCGAGGCGTCTGACGAGGAACTCGCCGCCGCCGCGGACGTGTCGGCCCGACGGGTTACCGACTGGAAACGGCGGGCCGAGCGGTACGCCGAGCGACTGGCGTCGGAAAGCGACCCCGAACCGGAGAGTGACGCGCGCACCGAAAACGAGACCGACGCCGACGACGCGACCGGTGACGAGTAGCCGCCCGCACCGCTTCCGTTTCCGGGAGCCGCGTCTCCCCGCGAGGTCCGTCCCTCGTCCCGCGTAGTTCCCATCGCGCGGGAACTGGCGAAGAGGGTGATACTGTCCCCGCCTAACTCCCAGTTGATGTACGACACAATCCTCGTGCCGATAGACGGGAGCGATTCGATGCAGCCGGTCGTCGAAGACGCCGCGGAACTCGCCGCAGAGCGCGACGCCGCCGTCTCCCTGCTCTACGTCGTCGACGAACGCGCCTTCCTGACGCTCGCCGACGAGCGCGTCGACGAGGTGTACGAGGAACTCAGGTCGCAGGGCGAAGCCGCGCTCGCCGAGGCCGCCGAGACGATGGCCGAGTACGGCGTCGACGCCGCCACGGAACTCCGCCGCGGCGACCCGGCCGAGGAGATTCTCGCGTTCGCCGAGGAGATAGACGCGGCGCTCATCTCGATGGGCACCCACGCGCGCTTCGAGGACAACATCCTCGGAAGCGTCTCGCGGTCGGTCGTCGTCCAGTCGAAGATTCCCGTGCTCGCCACCCCCATCGAGCGGCGGTAATCCGCCCGCGCCGGGCGAGCGAGTGCGTCGCAACCGTAAAGCGGGTTCCGTGGTCCCGTGTCTCGCGTCTGTCCCCGATTCTCGCCGGGGTCGGTCAATCCCCGATTCTCGTCGCGTTTCCGGCCCGGCCCCCTCGATTCAGAGTCGCAGGAGCAACAGGAGGACGCCGAAGAACGTCGAGGCGGCGCTGATGAGAAGCAGGCCGCCGCTGAGGACGAGCGTGCCGCCGTCGAGCGTCGGGGTCGTCCCGCTGGCGGCGACGTTCATCACCGACATGCCCGCCGAGAGGTCGGCGACGGGGGCGAGGACGGCGATACAGAACGTTACGAGGCCGGCGACGACGAGGGCGTAGGGCGTGAACGGGGGACTCCGCCGAGTCGGATGGCGGCGAACCGGGTAGCTGCGAGACATACCTCTCGTACGTCGCCATCCTAATTTGGTACGTGTCGGCTACTCGCAGGAGACGAGCGTTAGACCCGCCCTACCGCCGTGATACCGCGATTCTCGACGTGGCGCGGGCACCGTCGGCTCGCACCCGACGGTCGGGCGGTTTTCGGCCTAAGTCGAGCCTAACCTCGGGCGGATGCACCGCGAAGCCGTGGTCTGGTTCGGAACCGGCTCTTCTGTCCCCGGGCGACGAGGAAAACAGAGAACAGACCCCGACAGACGCACATCGGCGGTCGGCGTGAGGGCGGCGTGAGGGCGGCGGCGAGTGCGTCGGTCCGGTCTCCGAACGCCGAGTCTTACTCCTCGTCCGACTCGAAATCGAGCGCGACCGAGTTGATACAGAAGCGCTTGCCGGTCGGCTCCGGGCCGTCGTCGAAGACGTGGCCGAGGTGGCCGCCGCAGGTCGAACAGACGACCTCGGTGCGGTCCATCCCGTGGCTCAGGTCGCGTCGAAGCTCGATGTTCGAGTCCTCGGCGGCGTAGAAGCTCGGCCACCCGCAGTTCGAGTCGTACTTCGTCTCCGAGTCGAACAGCTCGGTCCCACAGCCGGCACAGCGGTAGACGCCGTCGTCGCTCCGGTCGACGTGCTCGCCGGAGAACCGCGGCTCGGTCCCCTGCTCGCGGAGGACGCGGTAGGCGTCCTCCGAGAGTCGCTCGCGCCACTCTGACTCCGAGAGGCTGAATTCGCTATCGCTCATACGTCGAAAGAGGGTTCGAACGCCCAAAGGCTCGTCGGCTACCCGGGTCGGAGGTCGGTCGGCTACCCGCGTCGGAGGAACTCCGGCAGCCGAATCCGAGAGAAGTCGTCGCCGCCGCCGTCGAGGACGGACGCTCGGCCGACGGCTTTGGGAATGCCCTGTTTGTCCGTCGGCTTCTGCATCGTCACGTCGGCGCGCCCCGCCGTGGAGGGCGATGTCTCCTCGTCGACGAGCGCCTCCCAGACGTCCTGTTTCGAGTCGTACTCCGACTCGTTGCGGGCGACCCGCTGTTTCCCCTCCTCGAAGGCGAGTTGGAGGACGCTCCGGCCGTAGGCCGTGCCGGCCTGCCGGCGGATGCGCTCGAACTCGCCGCGGTTCGGGTGACCGAGCGCGCTGGAGACGCCGAGGGCGTACATCCGGCGGATGGCCTCCTCGTCCGAAATCGTCCGCCAGTCCGTTCCGAAGACCCGTTCGTACATTGTTGTGGTTACCTCAGAGGTCGACCTTCGACCGGGGGTCGACGACCAGTCCGTTGTCGGTGAAGTCGAGCGACCGGATGTCGCAGTCGATGTTCGTCCCGCGCATCTTGATGACCTGAATGCCGCGCGTCATCCCCGTCGCCTCCAGATAGTTGTGGAAGAACACCACGCCGTGAGCGAGGAAGTGCTCGTCGGAGTACGACGAGGGGTCGGTCATCTCGGAGATGAGAAGCGTCGTGGCGTCGCCCTGCTTGAGCGCCGTCAGAAACCGCGTCATCTCCTCGGAGCCGTTGGCGAAAAACAGCCGGAGCAACATCGTCGAGTCGATGACGAGGCGGTCGACCTGCCGGGAGTTGACGAACGCGACGATTTTGTCGGTGAGGCTCTGGACGCTCGACGACCCCCCGGTCTGGGAGAACTGGTTGAGGATGTGTTTCCCCTTCGGGCTCACGAGGTTGATGAAGCGAAAGCCCTCGGAACTGGCCAGCGTCTCGAAGCCGAAGTCGAAACTCGACATGTCGTTTATCAGCTCGTCTTCGGTCTCGTGCATGGTGATGTACATGCACTTCTCGCCGTTACGAAGCCCCTCGGCCATGAACTGCGCCGTGAACGTCGTCTTCCCGCTCCCCGGCGGTCCGCTCAGTACGTACAGTCGGCGCGGGAGGAAGCCACCCTGGATGAGCTCGTCGAACCCGCTTACCCCACTCGGAATCCGCATGGTCGGACACTCGCCCGTCTTATTATAATCGTTCCGGGACTAGTATCGAAATTGAGACTTCGAGACGGCGCCGGCGGACGACTCGTCACTCGGGGAACAGTTCGACTTCAGATTCGATACTGTCGATGGCCGCCACGTCGGCCGCGTCGAGTTCCAGCGAGACGGCGTCGAGGTTCGCCCGGAGGTGGCGCTCGCTGGACGCTTTCGGGATGGGACACAGCCCCTTTTCGGCCAGCCACGCGAGGCTCACCGCCTCGGGCGTCGCGTCGTGTTTCTCCGCGACCGCGACGACCTCGTCCACGTCGCGGACGCGGCCCCCCGAAAGCGGCGAGTACGCGACCACGTCGTAACCGCGTTCCTCGGCGTGGTCGAGGAGTTCGGGGCGCTGAAACAGCGGGTGGTACTCCGTCTGGTGGGCGACGAGCGGCGCGTCGAGCAGGTCGAGCGCCTCGTCCACCTCGGCGACGGTGAAGTTGCTCACGCCGACGCCGCGGACGAGGCCGTCGTCGACGAGTTCGTCGAAGGCCGCAAGCGTCGCCTCGGGGTCGTAGGTGTCGATGGGGCGGTGGACGTACAGGAGGTCGACGTCGTCGACGCCGAGCCGGTCGAGGCTCTCGCGGGTCGTCCGGCGAACGTCGGCGGGCGCGAGGCTGTCCGCCCAGACCTTGGTGGCGAGCGTCACGTCCTCGCGGGGCACGTCGGCGGCCGCGAGCGCGTCGCCGACGACCGCCTCGTTGCCGTAAATCTGTGCGGTGTCGACGTGGCGATAACCAAGCTCCAGCGCCGTCGTCACGGCGGCGGCCTCGTCGGGCGTGTCGAGGCCCATCGTCCCGAGACCGATGCGGGGGAGCGACCGGGTCATCGAGACGACTCACCGCCCTCGCGGCCGCCGTCGGCCGCGGGACCAGACGCGGCGGACGCGTCGCCGACGACGGGTACGCCGTCGAGTTCGAGCAGGTCGTCGAGGCCGGCGATTTCGTGGGTCGGGTCGGGCGTCGGCGTGTGGTCGGCGCGGTGGCCCCGGCGGATGAACGCGGAGTCGACGCCCGCGGCCTCCGCGGCGGCGATGTCGCTGTCGCTGTCGCCGACGAACAGCGGCGAGTCGACGCCGAGGTCGGCCATGGCGCGTTCGAGGTAGTAGGGTTCGGGCTTCTTGCGGTGGAGGCTCGTCATCGAGGGCTCGCGGCCGTAGGCGGTGCCGAACAGGTCCGCGGCGTCGAGGTGGTCGACGACGAAGTCGATGGTGGCCTGCTGGTTGCTGGAGACGATGCCCATCGGCGCGTCGATGCGGCGGAGCGCGTCGAAGTCGTCGTAGGGGACTTTCCGGCCGTCGGCGATGGCCCGCCGTTGGGCGGCCGACTGGCGTTCGTCGCGGACGCGGAACAGCGTCTCGGGGTCGAGGTCGTAGGGCTCGGCGGCGGCGCGCACGTCCTCGGGAGAGACGTGGATGACCACCTGCTCGACGTGGTCCGGGTCGGGGTCGGTGACGCCGAGTTCGGCGAAGGCGTCCCACGTCGCGTCGCGGAGGGGCGAGAGTTCGACGAGCGTGGTCAACACGCCGTCGTGGTCGAAGATGACCGAGTCGTACATACCCGGACTCCGGCGGCGCGACGTGAATCGTTTTCGCCTCCGGCCGCGGCCGCGAGCGCGAACACGGTCCCCAATCCCGCCGCGTTGCGAGTCTTTTAGCGCCTCGAAGCCTCACGTCTGACCAATGCTGGCTGGACTCACACGCGGGGTGGCGAGATGACTCGCGACGTGTGCATCGTCGGAGCCGGGGCCGCTGGGGCTGGCGCGGCCTACGCGCTCCGCGACGCGAACGCGAACGTCACGATTCTCGAGAAGAGCCGCGGGGTGTGCGGTCGCGCCGCGACGCGCCGCCGACAGGGCTGTCGGTACGACCACGGCGCGAACTACGTGAAAGACTACGACCGCCGAACGGCGCAGCTCGTCCGCGGACTGGGCGCGGACGGGTTGGTCAACATCGACGAGCCGGTCTGGACGTTCGACGGCGACGGCGTCATCTCGGAGGGCGACCACCGGGACCAACACAAGTGGACGTGGACCGAGGGCATCACCCAACTGGCGAAGCGCCTGCTCGCGGAGACGGAGGCGACCGTCGAGCGCGAGACGCGCGTCGCCGCCATCGACCACAACCCCGACAGCGGCTACTGGTCCGTCGTCGACGAGTCGGGGACGCGCCACGGCCCGTTCGACTCGGTGCTGCTGACGCCGCCGGCCCCGCAGACGGCCGCGATTCTGACCGAGATGGGCTGGGGCGACCAGTGCATGGTCGCGCTCCGCGAGGCCATCGGGAGCGTCGAGTACCGGACGGTTCGAACCGTCGTCCTCCACTACCCCTTCGAGCGCGAGGAGCCGTGGTACGCCCTCGTCAACCCCGACAAGACCCATCCCGTCGGCTGGGTCGCCCGCGAGGAGTGCAAGGAGGGCCACGTCCCCGACGGCGAGAGCCTGCTCGTCGTCCAACCGAGCCCCGAGTGGTCCGAGGCGCACTACGACGACCCCCTCGACGACGCGGCCGACGAGGTCGCCGGGATGGTCGCCGAACTCCTCGACGACGAGCGCCTGCGCGACCCCGACTGGGTGGACGACCAGGGCTGGCGGTACGCCCTCCCCGACGGCGTCGCCGACCGCGAGATACTCCGCCGCGGGGAGCCCCACGGCCTCTACTTCGCCGGCGACTGGACGGTCGGCGAGGGCCGGGTCCACGCCGCCCTCTGGAGCGGCGTCGACGCGGGCGAGCGAATCGCCGAGCAGTAGTCGAAAAGAGCCGGCTGCGACGACCTCGCCGACGACGTCAGAGGTCGACGCGACGACCCCGACGCGGCCTCAGATGTCGACGTCTTCGCCGTACACCGACTCGCCGCGCTGGAGCCGCGCGGCGATGCCGAACGTCTGTTCTCGCTCCCGGCGCGTCGGCGAGTGCGCCGCGAGGTAGCGCGCGACGCCGACGAGGAGCGTCCGCGCCTCCTCGGGCGGCCGCGTCGCCGCCTGCCTGAACCCGGCTTCGAGCGCCTGGTAGGTGTGGAAGCCGGCGTCCTCGCGGAGCAGCGCGCCCCCGAGTTCGCGGCGGAGCCTCGCCGGGTCGCCGCCGCCGTCGAGGAACCCCGCGGTCGCCCGTCCGGCGTCGTTCACCCGCCCCTCGGCGTCGAAGGCCGCGGACAGCGTTTCGAGTGCTTCCGCCGGGTCGGCGTCGGGCGTCGGGTCGGGAAGCGGGGCCGGGGGCGTGTTCAGGAACCGGTCGAGGTAGACGTTGACGGCGGCGTCGAACGCGCCGCGGTAGAGTTCTCTCGCGCCCGTCCGCTCGGCGAGCCGGTGGACCGCGTTGGCGTAGGTGAACGTGTGGTGGACCGTGTTCCAGTCGCCGAACTCGTTGGTGGTCGAGAAGCGCGCGACCCGCGTGCCGGCGGCGAAGGCGACGACATCGGCGAGTTGGGCGGGCGTCGCGCCGCCTCGAATCGCCTCGGTCAGCGCGTCGACGACGGCGTGCGGGTCGTCGCCGAGGAGGGTGTCGAGCAGGCCGTCCGGTCGGGACCACGTCTCGCCCGCGCCGGCGTCGGCGTGGTCGTCGAGGTCGTCGAACACGTCGTCGAGCGTTCCCGCGAGGTCGATTGGGCGACGCCACTCGGCGGACTCCTCGGCCCGGTCGGCGCGGGCGAGTCCGCGAACGAGGCTCGGGAGGACCTCGTCGGCGCGGTCCCAGCCGACGTGGTCGAGCGCCTCGCAGGCCTTGTTGACGAAGTCGAGGACGTGCCCCGTGTCGAGGTATCGGTGGTCGGTGGCCGCGGCGGCGACCATGCCGGCGAGTTCGGCGTCGTCGCGGCCGGCCGCGATTGCGGTCCGGAGGACGCGCTCCGCCCCGTCGGGGTCGCGGACCTCGACGTTCTCGCGGAACCACGACCGCAGGCGGTCGAAGTCGGTGTCGGTCGCGCCGAGGGCGTCCTGTTCGAACTGCGGCGGTTCGCCGGAGGCGTCGCCCGCGACGTGGACGAGTCCCTGATAGAGCGCGCGCTTTCGGTCGTCGGGGTCGAGGTCGGGGAGGACGTTCGCCATCGCGGTCAGGATAGTGAGACCCGACCCCCAGCCGTCGCGCCGGTAGCGACAGCCGAACCGGACGCCGGTCGAAAGCGGCTCCGTCGGCTCGACGTCGGCGTCGAGGAGGCCGATGACGGACTTCGCGACGACCAGTCGGAGGTTCTGTTCGAGGCCGTCTTCCAGTCGGTTCGACCAGCGGACCGCCGGCGGTTCGTCCGGGTCGGGGTTCGGGTCGACGTAAACCGTCCCGTCGCGCACCTCCACGGGGTAGGTCCGCACGTCGTCGGCCCACGGGTCGAAGGTGTCGCCGCAGGAGAGTTCGAACCGGGCGTGGTGCCAGTGACAGGTCAGCACGCCCTCGTCCACGGAGCCGCGAGCGAGCGGGAAACCCATGTGCGGGCAAGCATTGTCGACGGCTCTGACGGACCCCTCGTGGTCGAAGAGGGCGATAGAGCGACCGTCCAGCGCGACCAGTTCGCGGCCGGACTCGCGGAGGTCCGCGAGGTCGACGGCGGGGCGAAAGCGGTCTTCGGATGCCATGTGCACACGTTCGACACGATAATTCCTAAAGATTCGCTGAAGCGAATTTACGTCGGCGACGTGATGTGTTCCCGGAAACTCCGCATCCGAGGTCCTCTCACCGCCGATTTCGAGTGAATTCGGGATTCACCGACCGATGAACCGCCGTGCCGCGAGCTAGCACGATTCGGGCGTGTCTTTTTCGTCGCCGAGGCCTAACGAGGAGTCGTGTCCGCGCTGACCGTCCGCATCGACCCCCACGTGCACTCGGAAGGCTCGTACGACGCGCACGACCCGGTGGAGCTCATCTTGGAGCAGGCCGCCGAAATCGGGTTGGACGCCGTCGTCGTCACCGACCACGACGTCATCGACGAGTCGCTCCGAGCGGCGCAACTCGCGCCGATGTACGGCCTCGTCGGCATCCCCGGCGTGGAAGTCTCGACGGCCGACGGCCACCTCCTCGCGCTCGGCGTGGAGGAGCTTCCGCCGCGGCGTCGCCCGTTGGACGAGACGGCCCGCTGGGTGCGCGAGCGCGGCGGCGTCGCCATCGTCCCGCACCCCTTCCAGCGGAGCCGACACGGTATCGGTCGCCGTCGGCTCGGCCGGTATCACGACGCCGCGGGCGGCGACGCCTTCGACGCCATCGAGACGTACAACTCGTGGCTCTTCACGGGGTACAAGAACCGCCGCGCCCGCCGGTTCGCCGCGAAGCGCCAGTACCCCGGCGTCGCCGGGAGCGACGCCCACAAGGTCGGGTACGTCGGCCGCGCCTACACGGAAATCGACATCCCCGACGTGTCGCGGGCTTCCCTCAGCGGCGACGACATCTTAGACGCCATCCGAAGCGGCTCGACCGAGGTGCAGGGCCGGCGGACGCCGATTCCGACGAGCACGCAACACTACGCCGGCGCGGCCGGCCGGAAGTCCGCGTACTACGCCAAACGCGGGGCGCTCGGGAGCGCACTCCTCGCCAAGAAGGGCGCGTTCAAGTCCGGCTACTACGCGAAACTCGGCGCGCTCAAGAGCGGGTCGCTGGCGAAGACCGGCGTCGCGCAGGCCGCGCGGATGCTCTACCGGCTGTCGCCGCTCTCGCGGTAGCGGGCAGTACCGCGGACGACGGCGCGGACGTCGAAAAGCGAGTTTTGTTCGGTTTTGGTCTGTCCTGTCCTCAGTCGTCGGAGCCCACGAGCTCCTCGTACTGCGCGCCGGTCTGTTTCAGCTTCGCCGTCGAGTAGAGTCGCTCGTGGTCGAACGGCAGGTGGTCGTCGGCCAGTTCGTCTATCTTCTCGTCGACGGCGTCGGCGTCCCGGCCGTGAATCATGGTAAAGAGGTTGTACTCCCAGCCCTGTTCGGGGCGGCGCGGGCGGTGGTAACAGAGCGTGACGTACGGGAGGCTCCCGACGGCCTCGCCGCGGGCGTCGAGTTCGTCGTCGGGGACGTTCCAGACGACCATGCAGTTGTTCCGAAAGCCCGTGACGATGTGGTTGACGACGCAGCCGATGCGCTTGATACAGCCGTCGGCGAGCAGGCGCTCGACGGCGACGAGCACGTCGTCGACCTCGGCGTCGAGGGCGTCGGCGACGTCGCGGTAGGGCGTCTTCGACAGCGGGAAGCCGCCCTGAATCTCCACGAGCAGGCGGGCTTCGAGCGACGAGAGGTCGCCGGTCGCGTCCTCGGAGATGCGGGTGGCGCTCACGTCGGTCTCGCCGAGGCTCTCGCGGGCGAAGCGGTCGTCGTTGACGATGGGGAACTCGAGGTCGATGTAGTAGTCGGTGAGCATCGGGAGGTTCAGGACCTCGCAGCCGGTCCGCTCCTCGATTTCGGCGAGGATGCAGTCGCGCGTCTCGCGGGAACCGGCGGTGACGACGAACCACATGTTCCACTCGTGGGCGCGGCGGTAGTTGTGGTTGACTTGGCGGTAGCCGTTGATGAGTTCGGCGACCTCCTCGAAGCGTTCCTCGGGGGCCGAGACGGCCGCGAGCGTCGAACTGCCGATGACGGGCGGATTGAGCACCGGGCCGAATCGCCGGAAGATACCGTCTTCGCGGAGCCGACGGACGCGGTCGAGGGCGTCGTCCTCGTCGATGCCTAACTCCGCGGCGACGACGCGGAACGGCCGCTGTTCGACCGGGAAGCCGCTTTGGTATTCGTCGATAAGCGCCGCATCGACCTCGTCGATGCCGTCCCGCCAATCGTCCGACAACGCGCTCATTACCCGGCGTTAGGAGTCGGGAAGCCTATCGCTTTCGGACGGCGTCGTCGGTCCCGGCCGGCGGGACCGAACGGGACGTTTTTTGACCGCTCGCCCGAACACAGGCGCATGGCAGTAGTCGACAGCGAGTTCGGGGAATGGCCGCTGAAGCGTCTGATGACGGAAGTCGTCGGCACGGGCACGAAGTCCGCCGAGGACATGAGTCGCGAGCAGGCGTCCGAGGCGATGCGCCGCATCCTCGCCGGCGAACCGGACCACACGACGCTCGGCGCGTTCTGGCTCGCCAACCGCTGGAAGCACAACAACGCGGAGGAACTCGCCGCCTACGCCGACGTGATGGCCGAACACGTCGAGTACGCCGAACCCGACGCCGACCCGGTCGACTGCGGCGCGAACTACGACGGCAAGGGCAAGACCGCCATCCTCGGCGTCGCCGCCGGCGTCGTCGCCGCCGCGGCCGGCACGCCCGTCGTCGTCCACTCCGGCGACCGCGTCCCGACCCAGAAGCAGGACGCCTACAAGCACGTCCTCGACGAACTCGGCGTCCGCACGGAGCTCGACCCCGACGAGTCCGCCGACATGGTCGACGACACCGGCTTCGGCTTCTACTACCAGCCGCGATTTAACCCCGCCATCCACGCCCTCTGGGAGCGCCGCGACAACATGGGCGTCCGGACGTTCGTCAACACCATCGAGACCATCGCCAACCCCGCGAACGCCTCGGTTCACCTCGGCTCGTTCTACCACCTCGCGTTCGCCAAGAAGATGGTCAACACCTTCGAGGCGAGCGAGCACCACGACCTCGACCGCGTGCTCATGTTCCAGGGCATGGAGGGCTACGACGACATCCGCCCCGGCTACACGAAGGTCGCCGAGTGGACCGCCGGCGACGACGGCGAGGCCACCTTCGACGACTTCGACATCGAGACCGCCGAGTACGGCATGGACTTCGAGTACGACGACCTCGGCGTCGACGAGGACGACGTGGCCGGCGACTCCGCCGAAATCACCGAAGCCGTGCTCGCCGGCGACCGCGAGGACCGCTTCGCCGACGCCGTCGCCCTCAACGCGGCGCTCCGCATCTACGCCCGCGAGGACGCCGAAACCATCGACGAGGGGCTCGACATGGCCCGCGACGCCATCGCCTCCGGCGACGCGGAAGCCGTGCTCGAAGACCTGCGCGAGTTCTGAACTCGCAGTCGCAGCCGACTCGAAGGCGTTCGCTTCAACACGCCGGCCCGACCGGTTCGCCGCCCGCGTACCGAACCGAATCCGGCCCCACGACGTAGACCGATTCTGACGACGTGTCGCCGTGTGACCGGTTCGTGCTGTACCAGTACGGGTGCGAGACGCGAACCGTCCAGCCGTCGAGGCTCCGACCGACGACCGACGCCGATTCGTCGCTGACGGTCGCCGACGTGCCGTACGTCGTGACGCACTCGCTGGACGCCAGCTCGGTCCCGAGGCGCGTTTCTTCCGCCGCAATCGCCCGCCGCCGAGCCTCGCTATCGAGAACGAAGACGGTTCCCGCGGCGACGACGAGGAGAATCGAGAGGAGCGAGAGCGCGGCGCGGCGGTCCATACGAACCCGACCGTCGAGTGTAGATAAGTGTCTTCTGCCCTATATGTCGAGGTCGCCGTCGGCCTCGTCGAAGGGGTCGCCATCCTCGGCGTCTCCCTCGTCGGCGTCCAGCGGGAGCGCGATGCCGACGAGCGTCTCGCCGGCCGTGACGGTCGCCTCGCGGGCGATGGAGTAGACGAGACCCGCGCGCTCGGCTTCGACCTCCTGGAGCACCTCGTAGGTGGTCGGGTCGTACACCCAGCCGAGGTGGTCGCCGGGGCGGACCTCGCGGGCGAGTTCGACGTCCTCGCGGGCGACGAACAGCCCCGAGGCGTCGGCTTGCACGCGGCCGAGGTGGTTGCGGTAGGTGCGGCCGTCCCACGGCTCGACCGCGCCCGAGAGGATGCCCATGTCGCGGCAGACGTTGAGGACGCCCTCGACGCCGGCGACGATGGCCGGCTCGACGAGCTGTTTGTTGTGGGCGAGTTCCGGCGTGATAGAGGGGATGCCCGCGTTCGTGGCCGCGACGCGGAGCTTGCCGTCGAAGCTCCGTTCGGTCCACTCGTCGTCGGCCTCGTCGCCCGCGGCCTCCGCGAGGAGGATGGCGACGCCGAACGCCCGCGCGAGGTCGCGAGAGGCCTCGTCGCCCCGGAGGTAGACGGTGTGGGTGAGCATGTCCGGGCTCCCGGTGTGGAGGTCGACGATGGCGTCGGCGTCGCCGATGTACTCCCAGAGCTTCGCGGCCATGCGCTGGTGGAGCGAGCCGTCGGGGTCGCCCGGCCAGACGCGGTTCATGTTGGAGTTGACGGAGTCGAGCACCTCGGGCGTGACGTAGGAGACGCGGTCGAACGTCAGCGGGTCGGCGACGGGGACGGCGACGACGCGGCCCGAAAGCTCCGCGCGTTCGAGGCGGCCGTGCAGTCGGCGGAGCACTTCGGTGCCGTTGATTTCGCGCCCGTGCTGGGCGGCCTGCACGTAGAGCGTCGGGCCGTCTGTCCCGTCGGCTGGCTCGTAGGTGTGAACCGTCGTCTGTACCGGGACGCCGGAGGGGAGGCGAGTGAGCGTCACGGTCTCCGCGGTGTGCATATCCGACGCATCGCGGTGGGGTGTCTTGTAGTTAGGGGAGCGAGAAAGGCGGGCGGTGCGGGGCGATGCCGGGCGTCAGTTCCGGTCGTCCGAGGTGTCGATGCCGAACGGCAGATACAGCGGACACGTCCGGCGAAACCCGGTCACGAGCAGGATGACGCCGACGGCCGCGACGAACACGGCCCCGAGCGCCGCGGGCACCGGTCCGAACCCGAGCGAGAACAGCCCCGCGTAGCTTCCGACGCCGCCAGCGACGAGGAGTGCGCCGAGCGCGAGGCGAACAGTTCGGTCGAGCGTGCCGACGTTTCGCACCATGCAGTAGTGCTTGTTCTCCGCAATACATTAACCCAGCGCAGATTCCCGACTGACGGGTAATAGCGAATGACGAGGGTTTTTCGGGCGTTTCAGTCGTCTGCTGGCGTTCCACCCGACGGTTCGCTCGCGTTTCGGGAGAAGTAGCTCGCGAGGAGCGGGCCGGTGATGTTGTGCCAGACACTGAACAGCGCCGGCGGGAGGGCGGCGGCGGGTGAGAAGAACGACAGGGCGAGGGCCGCGGCGAGCCCGCTGTTCTGGAGGCCAACCTCGAACGTCGTCGTTCTGACGCGGTCCTCGGACATGCCGGCGAGGCGGCCGGTGCCGTAGCCGGTGCCGAGGCCGATGGCGTTGTGGAGGACGACGGCCCCGATGGCGGCCGCGCCCGCGCCGAGGATGGTGTCGACGTTGAGGCCGACGACGGCCGCGACGATGGCGACGATGCTCAGGACCGAGACGAGCGGGAACACGTCGAGGCCGACCTCGGCGACCTCGGGCGCGTTGCGGTCGAGCGCGACGCGGAGCGCGAAGCCGAGGACGACCGGGATGAAGACGATTTGGACGATGTTGAGAAACAGGTCCATGAAGCCGACCTGGAGCTGTTCGCCGGCGAGCGCGACGACCCACGCGGGCATGACGAGCGGCGCGGCCAGCGTGGTGACGGTCGTGATGGCGACCGAGAGCGCCACGTCGCCCTTGCCGAGGTAGGCCATGACGTTCGAGGCGGTGCCGCCGGGGGCCGCGCCGACGAGGATGACGCCGACCGCGAGCTCCGGCGGGAGCGATAGGACCACCGTGAGCGCGTAGGCGGCGGTCGGCATGATGAGCCACTGGGCGAGCGCGCCGATGGCCACGTCTCGCGGGCGCTCCGCGAGTCGGCGGAAGTCGACGGGCTGCAGGGTCAGCCCCATCCCGAGCATGATGAGCCCGAGAAGCGGCGAAATGTAGGGCGCAATCCACGTGAACAGGTCCGGCTGGACCAACGCGGCGGCCGACGCGAGGAGCACGAGGCCGACGAAGTAGGTGTTGGCGAGTTCCGACAGCCGTTCGAGGGTCGAGCGGGCGTTCATTCCGACCGCCCTCCGTCGAATTGTGATGTCATCTCACACCACTCGGTCGCGGGGGAGAGAAACGTCTGTCGGTGTGACAGTCCGCGGTACCGACCGGAAGACGCGGGCCGGACGGAGTCGTGTCAGCGCCGCGGCCGACCCCGAGGCGGCACGGTTTTCACTCGCCCGCCCGACGGGTCGAGTATGAGCGACAACCCAACGGCCACGCTCCACACGAACAAGGGCGACATCACGGTCGAACTCTTCGAGGACAAGGTCCCGAACACGGTCGAGAACTTCGTCGGCCTCGCGACGGGCGAGAAGACGTGGGTCCACCCCGAGACGGACGAGACGATGGAGGGCGAACCCCTCTACGAGGACATCCTCTTTCACCGCATCATCTCGAACTTCATGATTCAGGGCGGCGACCCGACGGGGACCGGCCGCGGCGGCCCCGGCTACACCTTCGACGACGAGTTCCACTCGGACCTCAGCCACGACGGCCCCGGCGTGCTCTCGATGGCGAACCGCGGCCCCAACACGAACGGCTCGCAGTTCTTCATCACGCTCGACGCCCAGCCCCACCTCGACGGCAAGCACGCCGTCTTCGGAAAGGTCACCGACGGCATGGACGTCGTCGAGGACATCGGCTCGGTCCCGACCGACCGCAACGACAAGCCGGTGTCCGACGTGGTCCTCGAATCGGTCGACGTCGAGCAGTAAGCGCCGCGAACACCGAGACCGAGCGCGACGGACACGCGACCGAGCGCGACGGACGCTACCCGCTCGCGTTCGCTGGGACGACGGTCCGACCGCCGTTCGAACCGTCGGCGCGGTCGAGCCACGCCGGTCGCGTCACCGTCGTCTCGCCGACCGCGTCGTACGCGAACCAGACCTCGACGCCGAGGCCGTCGCGGGTCTCGTATGTGACGCGCATCGAGCGGACGAACCCGCCTTCTTCGACGATCGCTTCGACCCGATAGTCGCGTGACCGCGGGAAGTCGGTGTCGCGGCCCTCGATTCGGTACAGCGGGGTCCCGTCTTCGACAGTCGCGTTCGTCACACTCTCTACGCGCGTCACCGTCGTCTCGTCCGCCGAGAGGTACCACTCGAGGTAGCGGGCGGCGCGCGAGGCCTGTCGCCCCGGACCGTCGCGCACGTCGGGGTCGAGGACGCGGGCGGCGACGCCGTCCGGCTCGGCGGGGCGGCGGGCGTAGCGCGTGGTCCCGTCGGCGTACGCGTCCTCCGAGGCGGTCGGGCGCGGGAACGCCCTGAGTCGCCCGGCGCGCTGGACCTCAGAAACGTAGACGTGCGGGGCCTCGACGTGAACGACCTCCACCTCGCGGCCCGTCTCGTCGCCGGCGATGGACTCGCGGTATCGGAGGGTCCACCGGTACGACCGGTTCGCCGCGGCCCTTCGGTGGGCCGCCGCGAGGAGCGTCGCGTTCTCGACGCCCGCGGTGGTCACGCCGGGGGCGACTGTCCGCGGTTCGGGCGTCGGCGTCGGCTCGGACGTCGTCGCTGCCGGCGTCGGAACCGACGGCTGTTGGCCGCCGAGCGCCTCGCCGAGCACCGGTACGCCGCCCGGCCCGGCGGTCACGGCGACCGCAGCGAGAAGGAGCGCGACGAAGAGAAGCGGCACGACCGGGAGCGACGAGAGCGCGGGAGGAAGCAGGGACGCGAATGGCCCGGTCCGCGCGCCGCCTGCGCCCTCGGTGCCCCCTGCACCCCCGCCCCCACCGTCGGCCGGCAGGTCGGCGAGGCGGACGCCGAAATGGTCGGCGACGACTTCGTCGCCGCGGCCGCCGAGGAGGCCGTATCGGACGAGTTCGTAGAGGTCGTCGACCGAGAGGACGCGGGCGTCGTCAGGGGCCACGCGTCGGGTCCGCTCGGGGTCGCCGAGCGCGACGACGACTGTCGTCTCGTCCGGGACCGGCGGCGACAAGAGACGTCGAGACCGAGCGGCGACCGCGATTCGGTCGATTCGGTCGACGCGGCGGGCGACGACGAGGCGGTCTTCGACGGTCGTCTCCCACCCGCGGGCGGTCCAGAGGTCGGCGAGAAATCGGCGGCGGTCGCTGGGACTGGCGGCGCGAATCAGGTCGCCGAAGCGCGAGCGACGGGACTGCCGCATCGTCCGATAGTAGGGCTCGATAGCGAAAGAATCACCGGGCGCACACCGAGGTTCGGGTTGGTTTCTCCCGCCGCGCGACCGACAGCGCAAAGACCACCGCGCGGCAAGGGCCGACGATGAGCGAGGAGTCCGAGCGTCCGAAGCCGAGCGACTTCGGAACCGACGAGAACGCCCCGCCGGTCGACGAAAAGCCCTACAAGATAATCTTCGAGGCGAACAAGTGCTTCGGGGCCGGCCGGTGCGCGGAGGTCGCCGACAACTGGGAGATGGACCTCGAAACCGGTCTCGCCCGCGCTAAGTCGTACTTCGTCGGTGAGGACGACCTCGACGAGAACATCGAGGCGGCGGAGGTCTGCCCGGCGAAGAAGGGCCGCGGCGTCATCCACGTCATCGACCGCCGAACAGACGAGGAGCTATCGCCGAACCCCCACGGCGACGGAACCCTCTCGGTCGACTGGTAAAGCGAAAGCACTTTTCACCCCCTCGGAGAACGGGAGAGTGCGCGGGGGTGGCTGAGCTAGGCCAAAAGCGGCGGACTTAAGATCCGCTCCCGTAGGGGTTCGCGAGTTCAAATCTCGTCCCCCGCACTTGTACCGAGGAACTACGTGACGAGTGTCAAGTGCGGCCAGAGAGATTTGAACCCGACGAGTCGCAGCACCCGAGCGACAGCGAGGGAGACCGTCTCGGCACGGTTCACAATCTCGTCCCCCGCACTCGCTTCTGCGAACGATAGTGGGCGGAGCGATGCGTCCGGACGAATTCGAACCCGACGAGTCGCAGCGAGCGAGCGGAGCGAGGACGACCGTCTCGGCTCGATTCAACTCTCGTCCAGTCGTCTCCCACACACGCCTCTCAGAACCTGCATCGCGTCCACCACTCTGGTTCCTCAGCTCCCGCCGTCTACTGCCCTCACTCCTCAGCTCCCGCCGTCTACTGCTCTCGCCGACCGTCGACGAGACGTCGTGGATTCGGTCGCACGAGTAGCAAAAATCTGCGTCGGTGACGGTCCCGACGGTGCTCTCACGCCGGTAGTTCGACGCCGAGTTGCGAGAACAGCGTCGCCATGCTCGCGGCGTCTTTCACTTCGACGATGGTTCCCTCGTCGATGCGGCGGTAGCTGAACCCGTCGACCTCGACCTGCGAGCCGGTCGGCTCGATGCCGCGGAACGCCCCGAGGTGCGTGCCCCGGAGCGTCCACCAGACCATCACCGCGTCGCCCTCGGCGACCATCGCGTTGATTTCGGTCGTCGCGTCCGGGAACGCGCCGTCCCACTCGCCGTGCAGTTCCTTGATGTCTTCGCGCGCGACGAGCGCCTCGTCGGACCCGCTTCGCGTCGTGGCGATGCAGACGGTGTCGGCGTACAGTTCGTCGAGCGCGTCGAGTTCGTCGCGGTTCCACGCCCGGTCGAACTCGGTTCGAATCAGGGTGCGGTTCTCCTCTGTGGCCGTTCGTGTCGACATGCGTACCCACCCGGCGTCACCACGGCGACCCGCCCGACCGCGCGCCGACGCCGTCGTGAGGTACGACCCGCGAGGACATAGCGTAGTGCTACCAGATAGCACCCAGTAGAGGATATGAGTGACGTGCGGATTGGCGGGCGAGTCGGTGGGCAAACGCCACAACCGCCGACCACGTTATGTCGGTTCCCCGCCAACGTGTAGGAATGGCTTCGACGCGTAGACACCGCTACTCGGATGGACAGGGGTTCGGCGACCCCTACGAAGGGTTCGACCTCGACCCGCCGACGTATCGGGTGAACGGGAGGCTCGTCGACCCCGCGGACGACCACGCCCTCGCCGAGCTGGTGGACGAGGCGGAAATCGACCCCGAGGCGGTCGACGCGGCGGCGCTCGTCGAGGTCGGACTGGCCTACGCCGCCATCGAGGAGTACGAACAGGCAGTCGACAGTTTCAGTCGGGCGGTCGCCTACGCCGACGAGGACTCGCCGACGGCGTGCGAGGCGTGGGTGAACAAGGGCGTCGCCCACGCGCAACTCGGCGAGTACGACGAGGCAATCGGCGCGTACCGCGAGGCGCTTCGCATCGACGACGACGGCGAACACGCCGCGGCCGCGGAGACGAACCTCGCGTACGCGCTGTGGGAACTCGGTGACTCGTCGGGGCCGCTCGACCGCGCCGAGCGCGCCGTCGAACTCGACCCGCGACTCCCGCAGGCGTGGTACAACCGCGGCTTCTTCCTCGCCGAGCGCGGCCTCCACGAGGAAGCCGTCCGCTGTTTCGACACCGCCATCTCACTCGGACTGCGCGATAGCTCGGTCCGGGGCGAGCGCGACCGGTCCCTGGCGTTCCTCGAAGCGGACCTCGTCGAAGGCGAGACCGAGGCCGAACCCGAAGCGCGGGAGGAATCGGAACCGGACCGAGCCCGTGACGCGGAACCCGGTGCCCGCGAAGTCGCCGACGCGGACGGCTCCGACGACCCGGCCGTCAGTGAGCGAGGCGAGTAGGGCCGCACCCACAAACATTTTGACAGTTCGGCTAATGACATGTAATTAGACCGTGTTACCCGGACTCCTCGTCACGCGATTCGACGCCGCGCTCTTCGGGATGGCCGTCTTCATCCTCGTCGGGGCCGTCGTCGGCGTCGTGTCCGCCCTGCCGACGCCGCTCGCCGCGGGCGGTGGCGCAACCGGAGCCGCCGCCCTCGCGTTCGGCGTCACCGTGAGCGAACTGTAGCCGATTCTCGGAACTCGTAATTCCGTGAGAGTCGAGGACTCCGCTTTCCCCGCCAATATCATTCCTGATATCTAGCGGGACAACGCTTTACGTCGCTCTCTTGCTACCAAGTGGCATGAAGCTCGCCACGCTGGTTCCGGCGGTGCTCAGGCGGAGCTACCTCCGGAAGTTTCTGTTCGTTATTCTCCTCGTGGCCGCGGTGATGGGCGGCTTCGGCCTGTACGTCTCGGACGCGGTCGGAACCGAGGTCAGAGCCGACACCCACAGCGACCTCGAGATGGTCGCCACGTTGGAGGCCGAGGGGCTGTCGAGTTGGATGGACGGCTACGCCCGGACCACCCGGATGCTCTCGGAGTACGAGACCGTCCAGACGGGCGGCCCCGACACCATCGACGAGACGCTCGAACGCGAGAAGGACACGCTCCCCGACGAGGTGATGGCCATCCACTACGTGAAGCCGTCGAACCGCGACATCGTCCGCAGCACCAACGGCGTAATAGAGGCCAAGGAGGTGTCGGACCTCGGCCTGTCGTGGACGACCGGGTCGCTGACGATGTACGACCCCGACGCGGTCGCCGTCTCCGAGGTCTACCGCTACGCCGGGAGCGAGCGCCTCGCCTTCCTCAGTCCCGTGGAGGGTCGAGACGGAGCGGTGATGGTCGTCGTCGATGCGACGAAACACGCCGAACTGCTGAGCGAACCGGTCGAGGGGTCGCAGACTCGCGTGGTGACTGAAGGAGGTGTCATCGCCTTCGACAAGTACGGCAAGAACGTCCTCACGACGTACCGTGCGGGCGCGGCGACGCCGGCGCTCGACGCCGCACTCGGCGGCGAGACCGGCGTCATCGAGCGCGAGGGCGATGGCGACGCGGGCGACGAAGTCGTCGCCTACGCGCCCGTTTCGGGAACGAACTGGGCGGTTCTCGTGGAAGCGCCGCAGCGCAACGCCTACGCGGTCGCGCAGGTCGTCGAGCGCGACGTCGCCGTCCTCATCGGCGTGGGCCTCGCCGGCCTCGCGCTGGTCGGCGTCGTCATCGGTCGCAACACGGTGCTGTCGCTCCGGCGACTGCGAACCAAGGCGGCGGCGCTCGCCGGCGGCGACCTCGACGTTGACCTCGAAACCCGCAGAGTCGACGAGTTCGGGGCGCTGACGAACGCGTTCGCCGAGATGCGCGACGGTCTGCGCGAGCGCATCGAAGCCGCCGAAGACGCCCGACGCGACCTCGCCAGCGCCGCCGACGACTACCGCGAGACGATGGACGCCGCGGCGACGGGCGACCTGACGGTTCGCACGTCGGTCGAACCGGACGACGAGGCGATGGCGGCCGTCGGCGACGGCATCGACGCGATGCTCGCCGACCTCGAATCGACCATCGGACAGGTCGCGTCGTTCGCGGCGACGGTCGACGCGGCGGGCGAGCGCGTCACCGCCGGCACCGAGGAGGTCAGCGCCGCCTCCGAACGAGTCGAGCTGGCGACCGCCGACATCTCCGAGGGCGCGGCCGAGCAGGCGTCGCTCCCCACGGAGGTCTCCTCGGAGATGCAGGACCTCTCGGCGACGGTCGAGGAGGTCGCCGCCTCCGCCGACGAACTCGCGGACCTCGCGGGTGACGCCGCGGACCGCGGCGAGGCGGGCCGGGACGCGAGCGCCGCCGTCCACGACGAGATGGCGAACATCGACGCACGCGTCGCGGCCGCGGCCGAGGGCGTCGAAGCCCTCCGCGACGAGGTGGCCGACATCGGCGAGGTGGTCGACCTCATCGAGGACATCGCCGACCAGACGAACCTGCTCGCGCTCAACGCCTCCATCGAGGCCGCCCGCGCCGGCGAGGCGGGCGCGGGCTTCGCCGTCGTCGCGGACAGCGTGAAGGCACTCGCCGGCGAGACCGCCGACGCGACGACCGAAATCGCGTCGTCAATCGAGTCCGTCGAGGAGACCGCCGACGAGACGGTCGATGCGGTCACGGCCGCCCGAGAGCGCGTCTCGCGGGGCTCCGAGACGGTCGAAACCGGCGTCACCGCCATCGACGAGGCGGTCGACCGACTGGAGGAAGTCGACCACGGCGTCGCCGCCATCGACGAGGCGACCGCCTCGCAGGCGTCGGCCGCGCAGTCGGTCGCGCGCCTCGCGGACGAGGCGGCCGAAATCGCCGACGAGACGCGGACCGAGGCGGCCGACGTGGCCGGCGCGGCCCACGAACAGAACGACGCGATGGTCACCGTCGCCGGGAAGATGCAGGAGCTTTCGTCGACGACCGACGAACTGCGGGCGCTCGCGGACCGGTTCGAAGTACGCGAAAAAGCGGAGCGAGACGGCGACGTCGACGACGTAGAATCCGGAGTCGAGGGCGATGCGACCGCGGCGGCGGACGAGACGAGGTCCGAGCCGATTTCGGCACCGACGACGACCGACCGCGCGACCGACGGCTCGGGCGGAGCCGAGTCGAGCGGAGACGGAGCCGAGTCGAGAGAACTCGAATCTACCCGCGACGGACCGAACGAGAACTGACGCGGCCGCGTCGCTGGCGGGTCTTTACTGGGACGGATATCACTCGATTCGGTTGTTCGATTCGAGCGCGCGAACGCGAGCCGTCGGCTCTTCGATGTGAGTTTCGTGAGAAAGGGATAGGCAGCCGCACGGGAGCGGCCCGCGCGGCAAATGCCGCCCTAGATTGGTCCCCGCTGACGCTTCGGCCCTCCAAAGCGAAGCGTCACCTGAATGGAGTGCGGCGAGATACTTAAACGTGCCGCCATTCGCCCAAATCCGGCGCTGGCGGGCGATTCGAGGGCGCTCGCGACGCAACGGGCTTTTCTCCCGTCGGGACCTTCGTCCGGGCATGAGCGAAGACGACATCCCCGGTCGGGTCCGCCGCGCGTTCGGCGACCACGGGTCGTTCGAGCGGGTCGACGACCGCACCTTCGAGTCCGTGACGACGCCGTTCGACGGCACCGTCAGCGTCGCGGCGCAGGAGAGCGGCCACGTCGAGTTCGGCGTGGAGGTCCGCGTCCCGATGCTCTCGGCGGTCGCCGACGACGTGGCACCCGTCGTCGAAGACGGCTGGTACGACACCTTCGAACTCCGCCTCGAAGACGTGAACGGCGTCGTCGCCGGCGACCACGACCTCGACCCCGACGTGACGCGGGCGGGCGACGAGGCGGTCGTCCGGGCGAGTTTCGCCGACGTCAACGAGCGCCGCGGCGTCGACGACGCCGGCGCGGTCATCGACTACGTCGAGGGCACGTTCGTCGAGGGCATCATCCCCGGCTACGACTACGGGGAACCGGTGACGAGCCTCATCCAGAACGCGCGAGACGCCGCCGGCGCGGGCTTCTGAGGAACGAGTCGTTCGAGGGCGCGCGGAGTACGCGCCGACTCAGTCCATCGCGATGTACGTCTGGGTGTCCTCGATGCCCGGAACCGACTGGATGCCGCCGGCGATGTCCTTCACGTCGGCGGGGGTGTCCACCTCGACTTTCACGATGAAGTCCACGTCGCCGGCGACGATGTGGGCGCTGACGATGCCGTCCGAGACGGCCAACAGCTCCTGTTTCAGCTGGTCGATACCGTCGGAGACGGGCGCGGCCTTGACCATGATGTACGCGTAGACCATCGTCACGCACCTCCCGCCGCGGTGACGACCTCGTCGCCGACGAGCAGTTGTCGCACGTCGTTGAGCACGTCGAAGTCCGCGAGGACGGCCACGCGGTCACCCGTCTCCAGCGAATCGTCGGAAAGCGGGATGCCCATCGGGCCGTCTTTCTTCCCGAACGCGAGGACGCGGGCGTTCGCCGGAAGCGCAACCTCCTCGATACTGTAGCCGTTCATCGGCGACTCCTCCGTCACCGTCACGAGGATGACCTGCAGGTGTTGGGCGATGTCCGCGATGGCGCGGATGGACCCGCCGAGGAGCGCGTTCTTCGCGCCGATAGCGCCGAGGCGCTCGGGGTAGACGATTTCGTCCACTTCCTTCGCGTACTTCTGGTACACCTCCTCGCGGTAGTCCTCGTCGACCCGGAGCACCGTCCGACAGCCGAAGTGCTTGCCGATCATGCACGCCGCGAAGTTCACGTTGAGGTCGGCGGTGAGCGCGCCGAGGGCGTCGGCCGCCTCGATACCGGCGTCGACGAGCACCTCCTCGCGGGAGCCGTCGCCTTCGACCACCTCGAAGTCCGCTTCGCGGGCCCGCTTGACCCGGTCGCGGTCCAACTCCACCAGGACGATGTCGTGACCCTCCTCGCGGAGGACGCGAGCGGTGCGCAGCCCAACCCGTCCAGCACCAATGATAACGAACCGCATGATAAGACGGTATGTCGGCGGAGGCAAATAACCTTCCCCCGATTCGACCGAAGGGGCCGCGCTCGGTCGAAGCAAGGCTTTTGACGACCGTGGTAGAATATCTCACGCATGGTTCACGCGTTCATCATGGTGAAGACCGGAGCCGGCGAGTCGGAACAGCTTCTCGGTCCCATCCGCGACTTCGAGACGGTGACGGAGGCGCACATCGTCGCGGGCGCGTACGACATCATCGCCGAGGTCGACACCGACGCGGTCTACGAGGTGCTGAAGACGGCGTCGAGCCGCGTCCAGAGCTTAGAGGGCGTCGCCGACACGAAGACGTACATCTCGCTGGACGACTGAGGGACCGCGCGCTCAGCGCTCGATGTCGAACGGTCCGTTGCGCTCGACGAACGCGACGTGTTCCTCGCGCTGGCGGGCGAGCTCCGGCGGCAGTTCCTCGTAGACGTTGTCGAACAGCTCGTCGGTCCCCGGTTCGGGCGTCGCCTCGGCGCGCTCGACGGCCCCGCGCAGTTCCTCGTCGGCATCGTCGCGCATGGCGTCGAGCGCCGCGTCGTCGACGAGGCCCTGCTCGCGGCAGAACGACTCGAAGCGGTCGAGGGGGTCGCGCGTCCGCCACTCGGGGAGTTCCGGGTCGTCGTCGCGGTAGCGCGAGGGGTCGTCGGCGGTCGTGTGCGGTCCCTGTCGGTAGGTGAGGCTCTCGATGAGCACCGGCTCGCCGGCGCGGGCCTTCTCGAAGCCGCGCTCGACGGCCTCCCTGACCGCGAGGGGGTCGTTGCCGTCGACCTGCATGCCGTCCATCCCGTAGGCGTCGGCCTTCGCCGCGATGGACTCGCTCGCTGTCTGGCGCTCGCGGGGGAGCGAAATCGCCCAGCCGTTGTTCTCGCAGAAGAAGACGACCGGCGCGTCGAAGACGCCGGCGAAGTTCAGCCCCTCGTGGAAGTCGCCCTCGGAGGTCGCGCCGTCGCCGAAGCAGACCAGCGCCCCGTAGTCGTCGCCGCGGTAGTTCGCGGCCATGCCGACGCCGGCGGCGTGGGGAATCTGGCTCCCGATGGGGACCGCCTGCGGGAACACCGGCACGTCGTGGTCCGAGTCGTACTCGGCGTGACCGCGCCGAAAGAGGAGGATGTCGCTCGGCGGCACGCCGCGGGCGAGTTGGAGGGCGTTCGACCGATAGGTGGGCAGCAACACGTCGTCGTCGCGCATGGCGTGGGCGGCCCCGATTTGGGAGGCTTCCTGTCCGCGGAACGGCGGGTAGCCGCTCATCCATCCGCGTCGCTGGAGGGCGAGTGCACGCTCGTCGAACCGTCGCGCTCGAATCATGTCGCGGAGGGCGGCGCGGGCGTCGTCTGCGGTGAAACCCGTGTCGTCCAGCCCGCGCTCTGCGATGAGTCGGTGCATGGCGGTGAGTCACGGTCCTTCGTGATAAACATCACCCGTCCGCGGGGCGGCCGAGGCGGGCGGTTCGACCGACGGCGGCGCGGGACGAGCGGGTCACCGAGAGCGACAGGCCAAAGACCACCGCCTCCGTAGGTCGGCTATGGTCTCGGTGGTCAACCTCGTGCTCATGGGCGCGGTCATCGCCCTCCACACGCTCATCGCGGCGGTCATGACCCGCTTTTTCCGCCTTCGACTGAAGACGCAGTGGGGCTACATCCTGTACGCCGTGTTTCTCATCCCGCTCGTGCTGTTCGTCTCGACGCTGGTGTTCTCCGGCGTGTTCGGCATCGGCGTTGACCTCGGCAGCCCCACGGCCGCGCTCGGCGTGATGATAGGGATGCCGCTCGCGCTCGGATTCACCATCGACACGCTCTACGTCCCGCCGCCGGAGGAGTACGAGAACCTCCCGAACTCGCGGTGAGGCGTGGGTCGGTCGGTGACTAGTTCTCCGCGAGAATCTCTTCGAGCGCCGCCTCGACGGCGTCGAGCACGTCCTCGGGCGACCGCGTCGCGTCGACGCGGACGAACCGCTCCGGTTCGGCCTCGATGAGGCGCTCGTAGTTGGCGCGCACGTCCGCGAGGTACGCCGCCTGTTCGAACTTGTTCGTCGCGCCGCTGCGCGCGGCGGCCGTCTCGGGGTCCACGTCGAGGTAGATGGTCTTGTCCGGCGGCCGAGTGAACGCCGTGTGGATGCCCCTGATGTACTCCATCGGGCGTCTGAGGTCGCTGTCGCGGAGCGAGGCGGCCTGATAGGCGTACCGCGAGTCGGAGTAACGGTCGGAGATGACGAGGTCGCCGTCGGCGAGGGCCGGACGGACGACCCGCGAGAGGTGGTCCGCGTGGTCGGCGGTAAAGAGGAACAGCGTGGCGAGCGGGTCGGCGTCGTCGTCGGCGATAGCGCGGTTGACGGCCTCTCCGTACCACGAGTCCGACGTGGGCTCGCGCGTGAAGACGGCGTCGGGGTACGCGTCGTGAAGCGCCTCCCAGACGGTCGTCTTCCCGCTCCCGTCGAGCCCTTCGAGCGTGACGAGCATACCCTACCAACTCGGCGCTCCGGAAAAAGCGCGCCGAAGCGCGCCGCCGCAACGATAATGTCAACGCAAACCGATACGTGAGACAGTGACAGCCACCCGAGAGTGGTGGAACGACCTCCTACCGAGAGAGAAACCGTACAGCGTCGTCCGCTTCGACGAGAGCGTCCCCCCGACTGACACGTCGTTCGCGACGAAACAGTCCGAGGTCGACCACCCGAGCGACGCGCCCGACGAGTGTCCCGAGGCGACCGCGGAGATAGTGGTCTACGACCGAATCGGTCGGATGGTAAAGCGCACCGACGGCTCGGTCGCGCCCTCGGTTCTCTTCTGAGCGGGTCCGCGCGGAAACCGTCGCCGCGGGTCGGAGCGTCGAACACGCCCGTTCGGGGAGCGCCGTTCCCATCGGAGCGTTCCCCGGCGAAATCGACCTCTATCCCCCGTTAGCTTTACCCTCATTCCGCCGAATATTACGCCATGAAAGTCCTTGTCGTCGGCGGAAGCGGATTCATCGGGAGCCATCTCTGCCGCGAACTGCAGTCGCGGGGACACAGCGTGACCGCGATGTCGCGGAGTCCGAACAGCGAGGACCTCCCCGACGGCGTCGAGAAGGCGATGGGAGACGTGACGGACTACGACTCCATCGCGGGCGCGTTCGAGGGGAAAGACGCGGTCGTGAACCTCGTCGCGCTCTCGCCGCTGTTCGAGCCGAAGGGCGGCAACCGGATGCACGACATCGTCCACTGGCAGGGGACCGAAAACGTCGTGAAGGCCGCGGAGGCCAACGACGTGTCCCGGCTCGTCCAGATGAGCGCGCTCGGGGCCGACACCGACGGCGACACCGCCTACATCCGCTCGAAGGGGAAAGCCGAGCAGGCGGTCAAATCGTCGGGGCTCGACTGGGTCATCTTCCGCCCGTCGGTCGTCTTCGGCGACGGCGGCGAGTTCGTCTCCTTCACGAAGCGGCTCAAGGGGATGTTCGCCCCCGGCGTCCCGCTGTACCCGCTTCCGGGCAACGGGAAGACGCGCTTCCAGCCCATCTGGGTCGGCGACCTCGTCCCGATGCTCGCCGACGGTGTCGAGGACGACGACCGCGTCGGCGAGACCTACCGCATCGGCGGCCCCGAAAAGCTCACGCTCCGCGAAATCACGGAGATGGTGTACGACGCCGAGAACAAGTCCATCACCATCGTCCCGCTGCCGATGGGTCTCGCGGGCGTCGGCCTGACCGTCCTCGGAGCGGTCCCCGGCTTCCCGATGGGGAAAGACCAGTACCGCTCGCTCCAGTTCGACAACACGACCGACCAGAACGACGTGGGCGTCTTCGGCGTCGACACCTCGTCGATGAAGACGCTCGGCGCGTACCTCGCCGAGCGAAACTGACGGCCGTCCGACGTTTGGCGGGAGTTAATCGGTTGTGAACTCCGGCCCATTTCGCCGGTATTAGCCGTTCTTACGGGATAATGTCCGATTAACACCGGTTTCGTGTCGCCGTTTTTCGCCGATAATCTGACGATGGATATACACTTCCCCATCACAACGCTTATGTCTGCGTTCGTACTGCAATTCACGCAATGGCGAGGGGACCGAACCTATGAAGCTCGCAATGATCGGATTCGGGCAAGCCGGGGGAAAAGTAGTCGACAAGTTCGTCGAGTACGACCGGGAACGCAACGCCGGAATCGTCCGCGCTGCGGTCGCGGTGAACTCCGCGAAAGCTGACTTGCTCGGACTGAAGAACATACCGAAGGACCAGCGCGTCCTCATCGGCCAGTCCCGCGTGAAGGGACACGGCGTCGGTGCGGACAACGAACTCGGTGCCGAAATCGCCGAGGAGGACATCGACGAGGTGCAGGGTGCCATCGACAGCATCCCTGTCCACGAAGTCGACGCCTTCCTCGTCGTGTCCGGGCTCGGTGGCGGCACCGGCTCCGGCGGCGCGCCGGTCCTCGCGAAACACCTCAAGCGCATCTACACCGAACCCGTCTACGGTATCGGTATCCTGCCGGGGTCCGACGAGGGTGGCATCTACACGCTCAACGCCGCGCGCTCCTTCCAGACGTTCGTCCGCGAGGTCGACAACCTCCTCGTGTTCGACAACGACGCCTGGCGGAAGACCGGCGAGTCGGTACAGGGGGGGTACGACGAGATCAACGAGGAGATCGTCAACCGATTCGGCGTGCTCTTCGGGGCCGGCGAAGTCCAGGACGGACAGGAGGTCGCGGAGTCCGTCGTCGACTCGTCGGAGATTATCAACACGCTCGCCGGCGGCGGCGTCTCGACCGTCGGCTACGCCTCCGAGGGCGTTGAACCGCGGAAGAACAAGGGCGGCGGCCTCCTGTCCCGGCTGACGGGCGGCGACGAGCCCGACGACAACCTCGACACCGCACACACGACCAACCGAATCACGAGCCTCGTTCGCAAGGCCGCGCTCGGTCGACTCACGCTCCCGTGTGAGATCGAAGGCGCGGAGCGCGCGCTGCTCGTACTCGCTGGTCCGCCGGAGCATCTGAACCGGAAAGGCATAGAGCGCGGGCGGAAGTGGATCGAGGAGCAGACCGGTTCCATGGAAGTTCGCGGCGGCGACTACCCGATTCCGGGCGCGGGGAAGGTGGCGAGTGTCATCCTCCTGTCGGGCGTGACGAACGTCCCGCGCATCAAGGAACTGCAGCAGGTCGCCATCGAAGCGCAGGATAACATCGAAGAGATCCGCCAAGAGAGCGATTCGAATCTGGAGAACCTCATAAACGATGACGAAGACGAACTGGAGTCGCTTTTCTAAGCTGGCGCTCGCGCTCGTCGTGCTCCTGTCGGCCCTCGCGGGCCCGGTGGGGGCGGTGAGCGTCGCGTCCGAGAACGTTCCCAACGAGGCGCAGGTCGGTTCACAGGTGACCGCGACGGCCACCCTCGATGAACTGTACAGGAACCCGCAACTCGAATCGTGGACGCTCGCGGGCGAGACCGACCTGGAAGACGTGACGTGGACCGTCACGTACTACGACCAGACGGGTGCGAAAGTCGACCAGCAGTCCTTCGACGGGCAGAACTTCAGCGGCGCACAAGTCGCCGCTGGCGACGGAACGAGCGAAGTGGAAATCTCCGTGACGGGGACCGTCCCCGAGGTCGAGGCGTACTCCTACGACCCCGCGCAGACGTTCACGCTCATCTCGCTCGACCAGACCCGCGAAGGTGGCTCCAGTAACGATATCGACACGTGGACCGCCCACCACTACACCGAAGAAAGCGCCGCCGCTCGCACCGAACTCGATAGTGCGCAGGCCGCGATTCAGAGTGCGAGTGGGGCCAACACGCAACAAGCCCAGCAGACGTTCAACAACGCTGTCGAAGCGTTCAACGGCGAAGAGTTCAACCTCGCGACGAACCTCGCCAACGAGGCCGAGACCAGCGCGAACCAGGCACAGCAGTCGAGTCAGACGACCCAACTGCTCATCTACGCCGCGGGCGGCCTGCTCGTCGTCGCGCTCATCGCCGGTGGATTCCTCTACTGGCGGTCCCAGCAGACGACCTACGACAAACTGGGCTGATTCTCAGTGCGAGTCGTCGTTCCCTTCGGGGGACGAACGCCGAAGACCCGACTCGCCTCGTTTTTCGACGCCGACGAGCGACGCGAGTTCGCCGTCGCGATGCTTCGCGACGTGCTCGACGCCGTTCGCGCGGCCGACGGCGACCCGACAGTCGTCGCTGACGCGCCCGTTTCGGTCGATGCACCCGTCACTGTCGACGACCGGCCGCTCACCGAGGTCGTCGGCGACGAACTCGGCGGCGACGACCCGGTCGCGGTCGTCATGGCCGACCTCGCGCTCGCGACGCCCGCCGCGCTCGCGCGGCTGTTCGAGACCGACGCCGACGTGGTCGCCGCGCCCGGCCTCGGCGGCGGAACGAACGCGCTCGTCGTCCGCCATCCCGACTTCTCCGTCGACTACCACGGCGCGTCCATCCTCGACCACCGGCGAATCGCCCGCGACGCCGGCTGTTCGTTCGCGGAGGTGGATTCGATGCGACTCGCCGTCGACGTAGACGAGCCGACCGACCTCGTCGAGGTGCTCGTCCACGGCGAGGGGCGCGCCCGCGAGTGGCTGGTCGACGCCGGCGTCCGACTCGAAGGCGGGTCGGGCAGAGTCGAGGCCGTCCGCGAGCGCCGATAAGACCTTAACGGTCCACGATAAACATTGACTGGCGCGGTTGTCCGTCTGCCCGGCGGGAACTGAGGCAACGTGCGCCGCGCGCTTCCGCGTCGCGAAGACGACGTGGGAGTCGAAGTGGAGTCCGAACGTCGCGACGACGACGCGAGTCACACTCGCAACCAAATCGGGGCGAGCGCCTGACGGCGCCTCGGACGGGCCGGAGACGTGTCTGGCACCAACTATCCGGCCCCGAGCTCGACTTCCGTTTTACCGTCTCTCCGTGCGACTCCAATCGCCGCCGTATCGGCCGCGAGTGACACGCTTTTAGTGGCTCGTCACGCACCGGGAGATATGTTCGCGGGTGCCGACGAGTACGGAGTCGACCTGACTATCGACGACGCCGACGTGGAGCGACTGCTCGCCGTCACCCCCGACGACGCCGACGCGCCGGCGGCGCTTTCGTTCTCGCGGAACGTGTTCATCCCGCTGACGACCGCCTGCCGGTACACCTGCACCTACTGCACCTACTACGACGTGCCCGGCGAGGCGACGCTCATGTCCCTCGACGAGGTCCGCGAGACGGTTCGCACGGGCGCTGACGCGGGCTGTACGGAGGCGCTGTTTACCTTCGGCGACGCCCCCGACGAGCGCTACACGGAGATTCACCGCCAGCTCGACGAGTGGGGCTACGACGACATCCTCGACTATCTCGCGGCGGCCTGCGAGGTCGCCCTCGACGAGGGCCTGTTGCCGCACTCGAACCCCGGCGACCTGACCCGCGAGGAGTTCGCCGACCTCGCGCCCCTGAACGCCAGCATGGGCGTGATGCTGGAGACGACCGCCGACGTGGCCGCCCACTCGGGCAACCGGCGGAAGACGCCGGGGCAGCGGCTCAACACCATCCGCGCCGCGGGCGAAGTGGGCGTCCCCTTCACGACGGGCATCCTCGTCGGCATCGGCGAGACGTGGCGCGACCGCGCCGAGAGCCTGCTCGCCATCCGCGCGCTCCACGAGCGCTACGGCCACGTTCAGGAGGTCATCGTCCAGAACGTCGTCCCCAACGAGCGGTCGGACTACGAGCGCCCGTCGCTCGACACGATGCGCCGGGTCGTCGCGATGGCGCGGGTCGCGCTCCCCGAGGAGGTGTCGGTGCAGGTCCCGCCGAACCTCTCGGCGGCGGCCGACCTCGTCCCCTGCGGCGTCGACGACCTCGGCGGCGTCTCGCCGGTCACGGACGACTACGTCAACCCCGACTACGAGTGGCCGGCGCTGCGGGAACTCGTCGACATCGCCGACGAGGCGGGCGTCCCGCTCCGCGAGCGACTGCCCGTCTACGAGCGGTTCCTCCCCGACGGCGATAGCGTCCGCGACCGGGACGGAACGCCCGACGGCGCGCGCGGAACCGCGCCGGACCGCGAGTGGCTCCGCGAGCCGATTACCGACCGGCTCAGCGCCGACGACGTCCACGGGCGACGGTTCCGGAACGTCGCTCGCGGCGACGGGCCGCTGTCGATTCCGCGGTGAGAGCGACGCGGCCGTCGGCCGGTCTGGTGTAGTTTTCTACCGACGGCGAACGAGAACTGAGTAGAGCGCGACGAGCGCGGCGGTCACGGCGGGCGCGCAGCCCGAGAGCTGCGGCACGCGTTTTCTGACGAGCGCGTAACCGACGCCGACGGCGAGGCTGGCGAGGAGAATCCCCCGCGGGCCGTCGCCGAGCGTCAGGAACCCCGGAACCGAGAGCGCCGCGGCGAGCGCGAGGTCGCCGGGCGAGCCGTCGTAAGCCGCGAGTCGGCGGGGTTCGACCCAGCCGCCGAGACTGCGGACGTAGACGCCGCGGTCGGTCCGCGCCTCCCACGGGCGAGCCTCGCTGCTGCCGCCGAGGTAGTCGGCCGCGCAGTGGAGCGCCGCCGCGACGAACCCCGTCGCCGCGGCCGCGGCCAGCGGGTCGCCCGTCAGGAGCGCAACCGCGCCGAACCCGACCGAGCCGACGACGAACGCCTCGACCTGGTGGAGCGTCCTGCGGTGGACGCCGACGACCATGTCGAGGTCGGGGAAGACGCCGCCGACGAGCGCCGCCGCGACGACGAGCGGCGCGGCCGCGGGAGCGACGAACACGACGGCGGCGGCGAGCGCGAGGCTCATCGCCACGTGCGTCGGGGCCATCACGGGGCGAACACCCCCCGCGCCGGTCGGCGTCGTCGAGTCGTCATCGCTTCGCCTACTCGGCGACCGAGACGTATGAGTTTCGTGGTCCGAACGAGCGCCCCCGAGCGCGGTCACCACCTCGGAGCCTGCGCCTCAGATGCCGAACCACTCGGGCATCCGCTTTCTGAAGCTGGTGTAGAACAGCGCGACGGCGACGCCGACCGCGACGGCGACCCGGACGCCGCCGGAGAAGGCGAGGAAGCCGGGGACCGAAAACAGGAGCGTCAACGCGAGGTCCTCCGGCGCGCCGTCGTAGCGGACGAGGTAGCGGGGCCGGAGCCACCGCCGCGCCGGGTGGACGTACACCGCGCGGTCGGAGGTGCGGTCCCACGGCCGGAGTTCGTCGCCCGCGCCGAGCCAGTCGGACGCGGAGTGGAGCCCCGCCGAGAGGAAGAACAAGGCGACCCCGACGGTGACCGTCGAGGGCGAGGCGACGGCGACAGCGCCGAAAACGGCGGCGGCGACGCTGTAGTAGACGGGGAAGTGCAGGGTCTTGCGGTGGACGCCGACGAAGAGGTCCACGTCGGGGAAGACGCCGCCGGCGAGCGCGCCGACGGCCGCCGCGGTCGCGAGTTCGGGAGCGACCAAGACGAGCGGGGCCGCGAGGGTCAGCCCCACGGCCGCGTGGGTGGTCGCCATCATCTCAGTCGTCGGCGGTCGCCGGGTCGCGGCGGCCGTCGAGCAGGGGCGTCCCGTCCGCGCGGGGGCCGAGCATCGGGCCGTGCGGGCCGTCGTCGGGGTCGATGGGCCGGCGAGTCCGGTAGTCGGTCGAGCGCTCGACCGGCCGGCGGCCGATGGCGGTTATCATGTCGACGTAGTCGTCGAACGAGCGGAACTCGCCGAAGCCGCCGCCGGCGCGCTTCGTTATCTCCTCGGAGAGAATCGTGCCCATGAGGTCGTCAGCGCCGCAGTTGAGGAGCTTCAGCGACTTCGCGTTCCCGAACTTCACCCACGACGACTGGATGTGGTCGACGTTGTCGAGGTAGAGCCGCGAGACGGCGACCAGCAGTTCGTCCTCGTCGTCGGACGCGCCGCCGGTCACGAGGCCGCGGTCGTACAGCGGCGTGTTCTGGTGGATGAACGACAGCGGGACGAACTCGGTGATGCCGCCGTAGCGGTCTTGGAGGTCCCGAATCACGTCGAGGTGGAGCACGCGGTGTTTCTCGGTCTCGACGTGGCCGTACATGATGGTCGCCGTCACGTCGAGGCCGGCTTCCATCGCGCCCTCCATCCCGGCGACCCACTCGTCGGTCCCGATTTTGCCGGGGCAGATGACCTCGCGCACTTCGGGGACGAGAATCTCCGCGGCGGTGCCGGGCGCGCTGTCGAGGCCGGCGTCGGCGAGGCGGCGGTAGACCTCCTCGTAGCTCCAGTCGGTTCCGCGCTTGGCGTGGTGGGCCTCCTCGGGCGTCATCGAGTGGACGTGCGCGCCGTCGACCGACATCGCCGAGAGCTGTTCGGCGTAGCTCGCGGGGTCGGTGTCGTACGCCTCGGGCGGCTTGTAGTTCACCTCGCTGGCGGGGTTGTCGTAGGATTCGAGAATCTCGCGGTGTTCCTCGTCTAAGACGAGCGCGGGGTGGAGCCCGGAGACGGACGTGACCTCGTAGATGCCCATCTCGACCGCGTCGGCGACGATGTCGCGGGACTCGGCGGGCGTCTTCGTGAAGCCGCCGTGGTCGGCGTCGGAGTCGGACTCGAACAGGTGGGCGGTGTTCTTGAAGTTACAGAACAGACAGCCGGTGTTGCAGGCCGTCGTCACGTTGTTGTTGAGGTTGGCGACGAACGTCACGTCGTCGCCGACCATCTCGGCGCGCCGCCGGTCGGCGGCTTCGAGCACGAGTTCCTTGCGCGCGGCGTCGATTCCCTCGCGGTCGGTGCCCGTCGTGATGAGTTCGACGCCGTCGTCGACCGTGAGGCGCTCGCCCGCTCTCGCCTTCGCCAAGGCGTTCTCGAACGACTGGTCTGTCTCCGGGACGTGGTCGAACCCGAAGTCGTCGTGGGCGGCACCGGTCATGCTCGTTTGAAACGCGCCACGGTCCTAAAAACGGGGCGGTACCGGAACTCCGACCGCGGGACGCCGCGGCAGAGAAAGCGTTAGGCCGCCCCGCCGTGTTGTGTCGGGCATGGAACACTCCCCGTCTTCGACGACCGACTCGTCCCTCGGCGACGACCGCGAGAGCCTGCTGTTTTCGGCGCTCGTCGGCGCGGTCGCCAGCATCGTCCTCTCGCCGCTTCCGGGGTCGACCGTCCTCGGCGGCGCAATCTCCGGCTACCTGACCGGAAGCGACCGCGAACTCGGCGTGAAATCCGGCGCGGTCTCCGGGCTGTTCGTGAGTCTCGTCGGCGTGGTCCTCGGCGTCGTCGTCCTCGGCTTCTTCGGCATCTTCGCTATCGGGGTCACCCCGTTCGAGTTGGGATTCGGCCTCGGCATCCTCGGCATCGTCATCGTCGCGCTGTTCGGCCTCGCACTGCTCCTCGTCTACACCGTCGGCCTCGGCGCGCTCGGCGGCTACCTCGGCGCGTACCTCCACGAGGAGTTCGCCTGAACACGTCCACGCCCCTTCGACCCGGCTTCAGGGCTCGGATTCCACGCCGGTGAACTCGAAGCGAGCGCCGCCCGCGTCGCTCTCTCCGACCGAGACCGTCCAGCCGTGGGCGTCGGCGACGTTCGAGACGATTGTCAGTCCGAAGCCGATGCCGGCGGTGCCGGTCGAAAAGCCGCTGTCGAAGATGCGCGAGCGGAGTTCGGGCGGGACGCCGGCGCCGTCGTCCTCGACGTAGAAGCCGTCGTCGAGCGCGCCGACGGTGACGGTGAGGCGGTCCCCGTCGTCAACGGCGTCTTCGGCGTTGGCGGCGTCTTCGGCGTCGTCGCCGCCGTCGGTAGAGCCGGTCTCGCTCTGGGGGCCGTGCTCGACGGCGTCACCGGACACAGTCCGGTTGCCTGTAGAACCATGTTCTACAGCGTCGTCGGATGGAATCCGACTGCCCGTGGAACCGTGTTCTACAGAGTTCCGCATCAGGTTCTCGAACAGTTGGTGAAGCCGGCCCGCGTCGGCGACGACGGTCCGGTCGGACGCGACGACGAGCGTCGCGTCCCCGGTTTCGACGTTCTCCCAGCACCGCTCTGCGGTCTCGGCGAGGGACACGGACGTCGTGGCGAACGCGTCGGTTCCCTGCCGCGCGAGGACGAGCAGTTCCTCGGTGAGCGCGTTCATCCGGTCGTGCGCCCGCGCCACCGCCGCGAGGTGGTCGTTGTCGACTTCCTCGCGGGCGATGTCGAGGTGGCCCGTGGCGACCGAAAGCGGGTTGCGGAGGTCGTGGGAGACGACGCTCGTGAACTCGTCGAGCCGACGGTTCTGGGCTTCGACCTCGCGTTCGACGTCCCGGCGCGCCGTGATGTCCGTGTAGACCGCGTAGATGGTGTTCTCGCCGACCGGAACCGACCGCAGGAGGAAGTCCTTCTCGCCGTCGGCGGTCCGCCTGCGCACCTCCGTCTGGACGAAGTCGCCGGCGCGGACCATCTCGGTGAGCTTCGCGGCCTCCTCGCGGCGGTCGTCCGGTGCGACCACGTCGTCGATGGCGCGGCCGACGACCTCGGATTCGTCGTAGCCGAACGTCGCCTCGAACGCCGGGTTCACCGCGCGGATGACGGACTCGCCGTCGACGAACTCCGAGTCGATGATGCAGTCGGCGCTGTTCTCGAACAGGGCGGCGTACTGGTCGCGTTCGACCCGAAGCCGGCGCTCGAAGTTGAGCCGCTGGAGCGCCGCGTTCGTGTGGGCGACGAGGAGCTCCGCGAGTTCGAGGTCGATTTCGTCGAACGCGCCGGTCTGCTCGGAGACCGCCTGAAACACGCCGAACGAGCCGATGGCGACGCTGAGCCCCGAGCGGTAGTCACCGAATTCGGGGCGGCCGAACGCGTGGAGTTCCATGTCGACCGCGCGGTGGGACTCGCCGGTGCGGAACGTCTCGCCCATCGCGCCCGCGTCCTTCGGGACCGGCCGGAGTTCGCGGTCGGTCGGCGTCGACGACTGCGCCCTCGGGACGAACCGGTCCGCCTCGGCCTCGAAGGCGAAACAGATGTCGAGGTTCAGGATGCGCTCCGCCGCCTCGACGGTCTCCTCGTAGATGTCGTCGGCGTCGGAGGCCGACGCGAGCCGCATGGCGACGCCGTGCAGCGACGTTATCTTCCGCTCGGTGCGCTGAATGCGGCGTTCGAGCCGGGAGACGATGTCGCGTTCGGTGCGCTGGGCCTGCGAGCTTCGGTAGCGGGCGACCGCCGCCCGGACGCGGTTGGCGAGGCGGTCGTAGGAGATGGAGTCGACGTCGTCCGAAAACCGATACACTGCGGCGTCGGCCGCGAGCGGGTCGGCATCGCCACCGTCACCGTCATCGCCCGCCTTGTCGGGGCCGAGGAGGACGACCGGAACTTCGGGATGGCGGTCGCGGACGAGCGCGACGACGTCGGCGGCGGTGTGTTGACCGAACTGCCGCGGGACCAAGAGGCAGTCGACCGTCCGGTCGTCGATGCGGTCGAGCGCGGTACCGAGGTCGAACTCGACGGTGACGGACACGTCGTGGCGGTCGAGCGCGGCCGCGACGGCGTCCGCCCGAGTGCGGTCGGGGGCGACGAAGAGAACGGACGGTGCCGTCCCCGCCGGAGCCCCCGGCGAGGGAGACCGAGTCATGCATCGACATGACGGGGAGGGAGTATCAATTGATTGGTGGGTGTGGCCGGGCGCTCGTGCACTCGGCCACCACCTATTTGCCGCGGGCGACGTGAGCTAGCGGCCCGATGTCCGACGACACCGAAGCGGACGTGACCGACCGCGAACCGAGCGTCGAAGACGACGACGGCCACGGCGTCACGGTCGACGGCGGCGGCGACGCCGGCGCGTCGTCGCCAGAGGAGTCCGAGGAGGTCGACGCCGAGCGACCGGACGAGTCCGAGGAACCGGACGCCGAAGACGAGATGCGAGAACAGGAAGCGGCCGAGACGGAGAACGTCGACAACCACCGCGACGACGAGCCGTTCGACTCCTGACGGGGCGGCAACGCGGTCGCGTTCAGACTCGTTCGACTCGTTTTTCGACTTCGGGGAGGAACGCCGCGAGGTCCCCGCGGACGACCCGGTCGGCGCGGTCGTCGTACTGCGTCGCGTCGAAGTTGACGACGACCAGCGAGCCGCCCTCGGCGGCCCGGCCGGCGAGGCCAGCCGCGGGGTGGACCGTCAGCGACGACCCGAGCGACAGGAACACGTCGGCGTCGCCGGCGAGACGGTTCGCCTCGCTGTAGGCGACGCGGGGGAGGCGCTCGCCGAACAGGACGACGCCGGGCTTGAGCAGGCCGCCGCAGTCGTCGCACGTCGGCGGCGCGTCGCCGGCGCGGACCGCCTCGAAGGCCGGGTCGGCGTCGGTTCGCGCGCCGCAGTCCTCGCAGACGACCTCCGCGGCGTTCCCGTGGAGTTCCACGACGCGGTCCGAGCCGGCATCGCGGTGGAGACCGTCGGTGTTCTGGGTCACGACCGCGTCGAGGACGCCCCGCGATTCGAGGGCCGAAAGCGCGTCGTGACCTGGGTTCGGCTCGACGCCGTCGGGAAACATGCGCTCTTGGAGGCGGACGCGGTCCCGCCAGAACCCCGCGGGGTCGTTGACGAAGCGGTCGCGGTGGAACGACGCCGGGTCGAACTCGGTCTCCCAGATGCCGTCGTCGCCGCGGAAGTCGGGAATCCCCGAGGCCGTGCTCATCCCCGCGCCGGTGAAGGCGACGGCGGTGTCGGCCTCGCGGAGTCGCCGGGCGACCCACGCGGCGTCTGATTCGAGGGCAGCGTCCATAGCCGAACGGAGGGCACAGCCGCGAAAAAGCGATACGATTCGTTCGGTGGGCGCGTTCGTGCATATATTCGACACGTCTCCGACCGAGATACGCACGGAAGTGGAAGCTTCTTAGTGGGATGAGTCCAGAGGACGACCATGACCAGCGTGAAGGACTTCCGCGTCGAGGAGGAGCCGACGGCGACCGACCTCGGGCGGGGCCGCTTCGTCTTCTCGGACCGCTACTCGGTGTTCGACTGGGGCGAGATGCCCGACCACGTCCCGAACAAGGGCGCGAGCCTCTGTCTCATGGGCGCGTACAACTTCGAACTGCTCGACGTGAACCACGTCCCGACCCACTACCTCGGCGTCGTCGAAGACGGCGAGGTCAAGGAGCTCGGCGAGTGCGAGTCGCCGCCGACGGAGATGGCCATCGAACTCACGCAGGTGCCCGACCTCCCCCACGAGGACGGCGCGTACGACTACGACGCCTACCACGAGGCCGCCGGCGACAACTACCTCATCCCGCTGGAAATCGTCTTCCGCAACACCGTCCCGGTGGGGTCGAGCCTCCGGCGGCGCGGCGAGCCCGCCGACTACGGTCTTGACGCCGACGAGTGGCCCGACGAGGCCGTCTCCCTCCCCGAGCCGGTCGTGGAGTTCTCCACGAAGTACGAAGAACAGGACCGGTATCTCTCCCGCGAGGAGGCCGACGACATCGCCGGGAAAGTCGACCTCGACCGCCTCGAAGGGCTCGCGCTCGCCGTGAACCACGTGCTGACAGAGCGCGCCGAGAAGGCCGGCTTCAACCACGAGGACGGCAAAATCGAGTGTCTGTACCACGACGGCACCGTCAAGGTCGGCGACGTGGTCGGCACCTTCGACGAAAACCGGTTTTCCTACGGCGGCCAGCAGGTCTCGAAGGAGGTCGTCCGGCAGTACTACAAGCGCGTCCAGCCCGAGTGGGTCGAGGCCGTCAAGGATGCGAAGGCCGAGGCCATCGAGACGGGCGAGCCGAACTGGCGCGGGAACTGCGCGGTCGAGCCCGAGCACCTCCCCGCCGACATCGTCGAGGCGCTGGCGGACCTCTACTGCGCCGGCACCAACGCCTACGTCGACCACGACTGGTTCGACGCGCCGGCCATCGAGGACGCCGTGGCGCGCGTTCGGGACCTGTAATCGGTCGCCGAGCGAGCAACGCCGTTTTTCGTCTGTTCTGTGCCGTTTCCTTCTCACTGTCCGCCGCTATCGCCGACGAGGAACCGCCAGCCGCGGCGGAGGAGTTGGACGACGCCGAGCGCGACGAACACCGTTGCGCCGGTCACGACGCCCGGTTCGACACCGGGAAGCAGCGGGATGAGTCCGAGTTGATGAGCGATGAGGAGGACGGTCGCCACGAGCCACAGCGCGTAGCAGCCGAGGGCGACGCGATAGCGGAGGGAGACGGGCACGGCTCCGAGTCGTGTCGCCGGAGAAATAGGTTTTAGGTTTGGTGGGCGGCCCGCTCAGCGGTGCCTCAGTCCTCGGACGGTTCGGGCGCGAGCGCCTCGCGCTCGCCGAGGGCGTCGATGATGCCGTCGACCGGGCGGTCGGGGTTCGACGCCTGCGCCTCGCGGGTGAGGCCGAGTTGGTAGCGCTCGGGGTCGGCGCTCTCGCGGAGGCTGGTGCGCCCGCGGTGGACCGAGATATCGTTGTTGAGGTGGAGCTTCACGGCTTCGAGGAGCGCGTCGGCCTCCAGCGGCTGGCCGCGCTCTTTTATCTCCTCGATGGTGGCGTCGTCGGGCACGTCGAAGGCGCGCTGGGCGATGATGGGACCCTGGTCGAGGTCGGTCGTCACGTAGTGGGCGGTGACACCCGCGATGCGGACGCCCTCCTCTTTCGCCTGCCGGTAGGCCGCCGCGCCGGGGAACGACGGGAGGAGCGACGGATGGATGTTGATGATGCGGTCCTCGTAGCGGAAGACGACGTTCGGGCCGAGGATGCGCATGTAGCGCGCGAGGACGATGAGGTCCACGTCGTACTGTTCGAGGAGGTCGAGCATGCGCTCTTCGTTGGCGGTGCCCTTCTGGTCGCCGATGTCGTGGAAGGGCACGTCGTAGTGGCTCGCCAGCGGTTCGAGCGTGTCGTGGTTGCCGATGACGACCGAAATCTCCGCGCCGAGGTCGTCGTTCGCCCACGCCTCGAACAGCGCCTCGAGGCAGTGGGACTCCTTCGTCACGAGGACGGCGATTTCGCGGGTCTCGCGGTCCGAGGGGAACCGGACCTGCACGTCGACGCCGAGGTCGTCGCCGAGGTCGGAAAGCGCCTCCCGGAGTTCGTCGCGGGAGCAGGTCATCTCCGCGGTGTCGGCGTGGAGGGTCATCCGGAAGATTCCCTCGCGGACCGCCTGGTCTAAGTCCTCGACGTTGATTCCGCGCTCGAACAGCAGGGTGGTCACGTTCGCGATGAGTCCGGTCTTGTCTCCTCCGATGACCGTGATTTCGGTGAGTTCGCGAGTCATACCGTCACCTCCAGCTGTTCGAAGCTGAACATATAGCGTCCTGCGTCGGCGAACGGTAAACCGCTGTCGTTCTCCGCAAGCGAATCCCTCCGGAACGACCGTGAATCACCCGCAAAAAGGAAAAGCCGGCGAGCGTGAGGTCGCCTACACCAGCGGGAGCACCGACGAGACGACGAGGACGACGACGAGCCCGGTCACGGAGATAATCGTCGTCAGCGCGGTCCACGTCTTCAGCGTCTCCATCTGCGTGAGGCCGCCGATTTCCTTGACGAGCCAGAAGCCGGAGTCGTTGTACCACGAGCAGATGTTGCCGCCCGCGCCGATGACCATCACCAGATACGCGGTGTGGACCGGAAGTTGACCGGTGAGCGGGGCCATGATGCCGGCGGCCGTGAGCATCGCCGCGGTCGCAGAGCCCTGCGCGATGCGGACGATGGCGGCGATGAGCCACGCGGTCACGAGAAGGGGGATGCCGAAGCCTTCGAGCCCGTTGGCGAGGTACGAGCCGATTCCGGAGGCCGCGAGGAGCGCGCCGAACGCGCCGCCCATCGAGGTGATAGCCGCGATGTTGCCGCCGCTTTTCAGCGCCTCGGTGAGTTCGTCTTCCCACTCGGACCGCGAGAGGTCGGACCAGCGGTAGTACGTGTACGCCGCGGCGAGCGCGGCGACCGTGAGCGCGACGTTCTTATCGCCGATGAACGCGACGAACGGGCGGTTGTCGACGACGAACCCGACGAACGGCCGGAGCGGTTCGGCCACCGTCACGCCTTCGAGGGCGTTGACGACGGTGAGCGAGCCGACGAGCGCGACGGCGATGACGATGGGAGCGGTGGCCTCGAGGAAGCTCGGAAGCGACGACACGTCGCGCTGGGCGCGCTCCTGCAGTTCGTCCGTGGTCGTTCCCATCGCGTCGCGGAGAGGGATGTCGAGATGACGGTTAATCCAGCGGCCGTAGACGAGGCCACCCATGGTGGCCGACGGGACGGCGACGGTGACGCCGATGAGCATCGTGGTGCCGATGTCGGCCCCGATTTCGCTGGCGACCGCGAGCGGGCCGGGCGTCGGCGGGATGAACACGTGGGCCGTCGCCGCGCCGGCCCCGACGACGACGAGATACAGCGCGTAGTTGTCGCCCATCCGCGCCCGCATCGACCGCGCGAGGGGGGCCATGAGGTAGAACACGCTGTCGAAGAACACGGGGATGGCGAGCACCGTACTGCTCCCCCACAGCGCGATGTCGCTGTTTTCTCTCCCGACGAGCGACTGGAAGGAGCGGACGATGCGCTGGGCGGAGCCGCTTTCGAGCATCGACTTCCCGATGATGGCGGCCATCAGGATGGGAATCCCGATGCCGGCCATCCCGTTGCCGAACGCCGTCGCCGTTCTCGTCGCCGCATCGGCGAGCGCGAAGTCGGGGACGAACGCCGCGTTGACGAGGCCGACCGCGAACGCGGCTATCGCCAAGCCGACGAACGCCGGGAGGTCCAAGACGACCAGTAGCAACACGACCAACGCGAGTCCGACGACGAAGGTCAAGAGCGGACTCTGTGCGAACTCGATTGCCATGCGTGGGATAGCGTCTCATCGACGGCATAAAAATTATTATCATATATCATGTATGTAATTATTATTTACTTTGTTACAGGATAATTATTTCTCATCCATACGTCGAATATACCGGAGTATCGAACCTGACACGCCCGCCGCGGACGACTCAGTTATCTCGGCCGGCGCCGTACCGCCGGGCATGCCCGGTTCCGACTTCACCCTCGCCGCCGACCCCGACGGCGACGCCGAGGACGCTTTCTCGCTTCTCGCCGACGAGACGCGACTCGCAATCGTCCGGGCGCTCGCCGCCTCGCCGCGCGAGCCGCTCAGTTTCTCCGAGTTGCGCGACCGCGTTGGCGTCGCCGACAGCGGCCGGTTCAACTACCACCTCGGCAAACTCACCGGCCGGTTCGTCAAGAAGTCCGAGGAGGGGTACGAGATTCGCCTCGCCGGGTGGGCCGTCGTCGGTGCCATCCTCGCCGGCGCGTACACCCGCGGCGACGACATCGGCGCGATTCCGGTCGACCATCGCTGTTCGACGTGCGACGGACGGGTCGAGGCGACCTACGTCGACGAACGCGTCACCGTCAGGTGCACCGACTGCGACAGGACGTTTCTTGACGCCGGTATCCCGCCGGGAGTGCTGGAGGGCTACGACGACGCCGACCTCCCCGAAGTCGCAGACCGGTACGTCGGGTCGCTACTCGCGCAGGCGCGACGCGGCTTCTGCATGAGTTGTCAGGGCCGGATGGAACCGCACCTCTCGGTAGGAGCGGACGACCCCCGGACCGACGACGTCTTCGAGGAGCCCCAAGCGGTCTACGGCTGTGCGCGCTGTCGCGAGAAAATCGTCACCGGCATCGGCATGGCGTACCTCGACCACCCCGCAGTCGTCTCGTTCTACTACGACCACGGCGTGGACCTCTCTCAACCGTTCCTCTGGGGAACCGCGTGGCACGACAAACCCACGCTCTCCGTCCTCGCGGACGACCCGTTGCGCGCCGCCATCGACTTCGAGGTCGAAGACGAGACACTTACGCTCACCATCGACGAGGGACTCGAAGTACACGGCGTAGAACGCTCTCCGGCCCCGTAGCCGCCGGCCCTCGCGTTTGTAGTCACATTCGTGTATAACAAACACGACCCAAAACCGTTTTTGCACATCACCACGCATCGCCACCTGATGACCACCTACACCGCGACGGTAACGGTGCGCCTCAAGCGTGGCGTGCTCGACCCCGAGGCGGAGACCACGAAGCGCGCGCTGGAACGACTCGGGTTCGAACTCGACGCGCTGCGCTTTACCGAACGGTACGAAGTCGACCTCGACGCGGCCGACGCCGACGAGGCCGAGGCCCGCGCCGACGAGATGGCAGAACGCTTGCTGGCGAACCCGACCATCCACGACTACGAGGTCGCGGTCGTCGAGGCCTGAGATGATCGCAGTCGTGCAGTTCGGCGGTTCGAACTGCGACCGCGACGCCGTGCGCGCGCTTTCGGACCTCGGCTTCGAGGCCGAGCGCGTCTGGCACGAAGACCCCCTCCCCGAGGAGACGACGGGCATCGTCCTCCCCGGCGGCTTCTCGTACGGCGACTACCTGCGCGGCGGCGCGATGGCCGCCCGCTCGCCCATCATGAAGTCGGTCCGCGAGGCGGCCGCGGAGGGCGTCCCCGTCCTCGGCGTCTGCAACGGCGCGCAGATCGGTTGCGAGTCCGGGCTCACCCCCGGCGCGTTCACGACGAACGCGAGCGCCCGCTTCCAGTGCGAACACGTCTACCTCCGCGTCGAGAACGCGGACACCCGCTGGACCGCGGCGTACGAGGAAGGCGAGGTCATCGAACTCCCCATCGCCCACGGCGAGGGACGCTTCGAACTCGACGCGGAGCGCTACGAGGAGCTCGAAGCCGACGACCGGATTCTCTTCCGCTACTGCGACGAGGACGGAAACGTCACCGACGAGGCGAACCCCAACGGCTCGCTCGGGAACGTCGCGGGCGTCCTCGGCGACAGCGAGTCCGTCGCGGTGCTGATGCCGCACCCCGAGCGGGCGTCGCTGCCGCAACTCGGCAACACCGACGGTCGGGGCGTGCTGGCGGGCTTCGAGGGATAGTATAAAAGGACCGTCCGCCGCGGTGGCGGGCGATACGGGGTCGGTTGGCGAACGTGGCGGCGTACACGATGAGCGATGTTGGAGTGTCGAGGTTTCCGACCCGCGTACCGCGTGCTATGGGGCGAGAGCGCAGGGAGCGTCCGTGGCGATCCACGCCTCGGCGTTCTCCTCTTCGCGAATCTCGAACCACCCATCCGCGTAGTAGACGGTCTTGTACGTGTGTTTCGTCATGATGGCGGGCGGTTCGGATGGACACGTCCGAACCACCGAATATGACAACGACTCACACCCTCTTTGATACGAATATCCTATCTGACGGTTAGGAGGCAGTTACTTTCGCATAGCGCCCCCTAACGCGGTCGAATGGGAGAAAACGAGCCGGGATACTGGACGAACGGTCGGAGGTGTCGGCGGGTGACGACCCGGTCCGGGACGGGGTCGTTCGCCCGCGCGAGCGGCGTGAGACCGGCGGTGCAGCGTGAGCCCAAGTGTGCGACGGAACGCGCCGACCTACTTGACCAGCGGCATGTTGTAGCTCGTCTCGTTGTCGAGGACGAACTCCCACGTCGCCTCGCAGTCGCAGGACACCTGGTCGAAGACGGTCGGGTCCTGCCGGAGGTTGAAGTCCTTGACCGCCTTGAACACGAGTTCGTCGCAGTCGCCGCAGTTGTGCGCACCGCGCTCTTGGCCGCCGCCGACGGGGTCGGAGACGACGATGGCGTCCACGTCGGCCGTCTCTCGGAGCGCGTCGGCGACCGACCAGAGCCACGGCGGGCGGTAGCCGCCGTTGAAGAACAGCTCGTCGACCATCGTGTAGCGCTGGACGTTCGTCGGGTTCATCGAGACGGTGTGGCAGTTGTCGACCGCCGCACACCGGCGGATGGACGACTTCATGTCGTCGAGCGCCTCGGGTTCCGAGAGGAACGGCGGCTTCATCAGGAGGTACGCCTTGACGCCGCCGCCGGCCGCGGCGGCCTCCTCGCAGGCGTCCTCGAAGTCGGCGAAGTCGAAGTACTTGTTCACGCAGTCGTGGCGGACGCGGTCGGTGGCGGTTTCGAGACCGACTGCCACGTCGGTTTCGAGGCCGCGGTCGGTGAAGTCCGCGAGCTTCTCGCCCGTGACGAAGTCTGGGAGCGACTCGACGACCATGCGGTCGCGGTCGGCGAACGTCTCGGCGATGGCGTCGCGGGTCTCGGCGGGCACCTCGCGCTCGTCGAGGAACGAGCCGGAGGTGTAAATCTTGATGAGGCCCGCTTTCTCGCCGTCGTCCATCTCTTCGGCCTCGTGGTCGAGACAGACCTGAATCTGGTCCATCAGCGCCTCGTGGGCGACGGTGCCGCCCTCGACGGACTCGGCGACGTAGCCGCACATGGTACAGCCGCCGGCGCGCGCCCACCGGCAGCCGCCGGTGTTGAGGATAATCGTCAGCGAGTCGTAGACGCCGTCGGGCGTGTTGTCCTCGTCTATCCACACCCGGGTGGGCTCGTGGGGGTCGTAGGTCTTCTGCTTCCGCGAACGGATGTCGCGCATCACCTTGTTGTGCGCGTCCATCCCGCGTCCCCGCTCGTAGACCTCGGGGCTCGGCTTACTCATTGGATACCCGTATCGGACGGGCGCGTAAAGCGGCTTCGTCTGGCTTCGGCGGCGGGCGGCGGCGGCCGCCGACCCTCACATGTTCCGCGAGATGTACCGGTCGATGTCGGCGACGAGCGACGGTCGGAACGTCCAGTAGCCCTCCCAGCGCTTCGGTTCGGTCTCGAGCGCGAGGAGAGCGACGGGGTGGCCCGGGGTCACGCCGTCGATGCCCCGCTCGTCACCCGCCTTCTCCCCGTCGGCCGCACCGCCGGTTCCGGTCGCTCCGTCCAATCCGCCGTCTGGCGGCGTGTAGACCACGAACCACGAGTCGCAGAAGTCCTCGGTGTAGCCCCCGTGGCTCATGAGCTCGGAGTTGAACGGTGGCGTCCAGTCCGGAATCCCGTAGACGTGGGTCTGCACGTCCGTCGCGGCGACCTTCTGGTAGACCGCCCGCGTCCCGCGCTCGTCTTCGATTCGGGAGAGCCGCTGGAACGACGACCGGAGTCTCCCGTCGCCGGCGCGCCACGCGTGGCGCTCGATGTACCGCGAAAGCGCCACGAGCAGCAGTTTCTCCTTGTCCGATTCGGGGTAGCCGCGGAGGGAGAAGGGCACGTCGTCGAGCCGCGTGAGCACCGACGGGAGTTCGAACTCGTCGAGCTTCGTCTGCCCCGTCTTGTAGAGGTCGGAGTTCACGAGGAGGACGGTGTTCATCACGTCCTCCAGCGGCGAGGTCGCGACGACCGTCCGCCCCTCGGACGTCTGCTCGGTGAGCACGACCACGTCGTCGCCGTGCGCGTCGTCGGATAGTTCGTCGACGCCGACCGGCTGGTCGGCGAACGTGGTTTCGAGCATCCGCTGGACGGGGTCGGGAGCCGAGCGATTGACCACCGAAAGCGACCGACTCGCGGCGTCAATCGCACCGAGAAAGCTGTCGAGTCCCATCTGGTTCGTGGAAACGACTGACCGCCGACGAAATAGCTGTTTTGGAGGTCGGGGGTGCGACCGTGCCGCCGCGGCCGAACGCGGCACCGCAGCGACAGACGTTCATATGCGTCGCGCACGTAGGTGGCCCATGGAGCGCCGCACGCTCCTCTCGCTTCTCGCGGGCGGCCTCGCCGGACTCGCCGGGTGCGGGACGCCCGAGGGCGAGACGGAGACGCCGACCCCCGAGGAGGGGACGGACGCGCCGACCGAGACGCCGACGACCGAAGCGCGCGTGGAGCGGTCGCTGACGCTCTGGAACCCGACGCCGAACCCGGTGTTCACGACCGTCGTCGGCGTTCGCGGCGACCGCGACGTGTTCTTCGAGAACCGCGACCTGTTGCCCGGCGAGCGGGCTGGGCTGTCGGTCGCGGTCCCGTCCGGGGAGACGGCGGTGCTCGTCGAGACGGACACCGGCCTGCGGGCCCGCTCGACGTGGACCGTCGACGCGGCGTTCGAAGGGCTGGAGGTCGTCCTCGGACGGGGGGGAGCGGAGTTCTGGCGGACCGTCTCGTGCGACGCCCGGGGAGAGTGCTCGCTCGCGGCGGCGACCCCCGACGACGGGCCGAGAATCGACCTCCCGCTCGTCGGCGACGGCTCCTCGCGATGGTACGCACCCGCGGGCGTCGTCGTGGAGAACCCCGGCCCCGAGACGACCGCGCGGCTTCGCATCGACCTCGGCGACACGGCGCTCGTCGACCAGGCGTACCGCGTCCCGTCGGGGGCGCGGCTGTCGATTCCGGTGACGTACCGAAGCGGGGACTACCGCGTCGCCGTCGAGACCGACGAGCGACGCGTCGAGACGGAGTGGCCGGTGCCCGACGAGCCGACGAAGTACGTCGACGTGTCGAGCGGAGCGACGGGCTGTGGGCCGGCGAACACGACGCTCACAATCGCCAACCGTGACGACGAACCCCACCGACTCTCGCTCCGGGTCGACGCCGCGAGCGGCGACGAGTCGTTCGACCGCGTGCTCGCCCTCGACCCCGGCGAAGTCCGGGAACTCGTCCCCGTGACGACCTCCGGAGCGAACGCCGTGTCGGCGAGCCTCGAAACCGGGGCGGCGGTGTCGGGAACGTGGTGGTCGTGCCCGCCGCGCGGCCCCGCGAGCGTCGTCGTCGACGCCACCGGAACCGTCTCGTTGCGGGTCGCCGGCCCGCAACCGGGATAAGTCGCACGGATTGCCGCAATCCCCTGACGGTTCCGTGTCGGCTCGCGACGGGGTAACCCCGAACGGTTACATAGAGGTGGGAATCACTAACCCGACAGCGGCCGTATATAATCAACGAGGATTACAATGACTGAACTCAGTGGTTATCACGACAGGGTCGCTCGGGTGGACCTGTCATCCGGCGACATCGCGTACGAGGGAATCGACGACGAGGACGCGCGGAAGTACATCGGGGCCCGCGGCCTCGGCGTGAAGTACGTCTTCGACCAGGGACCGGACGTGGACCCGCTCGGACCGGACAACCTCCTCGCGTTCATGACCGGCCCGCTCACCGGCACGCAGACGGTGATGAGCGGTCGCATCGCGGTCGTGACGAAATCCCCGCTCACGGGGACCGTCACCGACTCGCACCACGGCGGCTGGAGCGGCGCGCGACTCAAGTGGTCCGGCTTCGACGGTCTGCTGTTCGAAGGGAAAGCCGAGCACCCGAGCTACGCCATCGTCGAAGACGGTGAAGTGACACTTCGCGACGCCCGTGAAATCTGGGGCTGGGGCGTCCACGACACTATCTCCGAACTCGAAGCCGAAGTCGATGGGAGCCTCGGCAAGAACCTCTCGATAATGGCCATCGGCCCCGGCGGCGAAAACGAGGTCAAGTACGGCTGCATCGTCAACGAGGACGACCGCGCGTCCGGCCGCGGCGGCACGGGCGCGGTCATGGGTTCGAAGAACCTCAAGGCAATCGTCGTGAAGTCCGGCACCCGGATGCCGAAGCCCGCCGACGCCGACACGTTCAAGCAGGGCTACCAGCAGGCGATGCAACTCATCCGCGAGTCCGAGGTCACCGCGCCCAACGAGGGCGGCCTGTCGCTGTACGGGACGAACGTCCTGATGAACGCGGGCGAGGAACTCGACGGCCTCCCGACGAAAAACGGGAAGTACACCTCGACCGCGGCGATGCGAGACGCCGAGGGCGTCGACATCGACTCCGAGCGCGTCTCCGGCGAGAACGTCCGCGAGAACATCCTCGTCGACGAGCCGACCTGTCACTCCTGTCCCGTCGCCTGTAAGAAGGAAGTCGAGGTGTCGGTGATGCACAAAGGCGAGGAGATGAACGTCCGCGGCGAGTCCTACGAGTACGAGTCCGCCTACGCGCTGGGCCCGAACTCCGGACACACCGAGCGCGACGAAATCGCCGTCATGATCGACCGGTGTAACGACATGGGCGTCGACACCATCGAGATGGGCAACATGATGGCGATGGCGATGGAGATGTCCGAGCAGGGCAAGCTCGACGGACTGAGCGAACAGCTCGACTGGGGCGACACCGAGCGCATGATCGACCTCATCACCGAGGTCGCGAACCGCGAGGGCGACCTCGCCGACGCGCTCGCCGAGGGCGCGAACGGCCTCGCCGAGCGCTTCGACGCCCACGACAACTCGCTTGCCGTCAAGGGCCAGACCATCCCGGCGTACGACCCCCGCTGCATGAAAGGCATGGGCATCGGCTACGCCACCTCGAACCGCGGCGCGTGCCACCTCCGCGGCTACACGCCGTCCGCCGAGATTCTCGGCATCCCGGAGAAACACGACCCCCACGAGTGGCGCGGGAAGGGCGAACTCGTGGCGCTGTTCCAGGACATGCACGCCATCTCGGACTCGTTCGACATCTGCAAGTTCAACGCGTTCGCGGAGGGCATCGAGGAGTACGTCCTGCAGTACAACGGCATGACCGGCCGCGACGTGACCGAAGAGGAACTGCTCGAAACCGGCGACCGCATCTACACGTTAGAGCGGTACTACAACAACCTCGTCGGCTTCGACGGCGCCGACGACTCGCTGCCGGGACGCTTCGTCGAGGGCGACGAGGCGATGCCCGGACAGGGCGCGTCCGAGGGCCAACTGTGCGAGCTCGACGAGATGAAAGACGAGTACTACGCCCGCCGCCAGTGGGTCGACGGCGTCGTCCCCGACGAGCGCCTCGACGAACTCGGCATCGACATCGGCCCCGGCACGGGCGTCTCCCGCGGCGACTCGCCCGCGCCCGCCGACGACTGAGCCGCCGACTGGAACGACCACCCGGTCCGACCCGGTCGCGGCCGATACCCACCCGACTCACGCATTTTTCGACCGATTGCGAACCGCAGTAGCGACGAGTCTCCCGACGAGCGCCGCGGCGGCGACGACGCCGAGTCCGATGAATGCCGTCGGCGAGACGACCGGGAAGTCGAAGACTGGCCCGGCGAGGTGGAACGCGGCACCGACGACCGCCGCGCCGGCGGCGAGCCGAACCGAGCCCTCCCCGCGGTACGCTCGCGCCCCGACGCGTCCGAGCGCGAGGCCGTAGGCGACGAACGGGAGTTCGTACACCCAGTAAATCACCGGGAATCCGCCGGCGGCGAAGGTGTAGAGCCGGTAGTAGTCGCCCTCGTAGACGACGGCGTACAACCCCTGTCCCGGGGCCGCGTAGTCGCTGTAGAAAAAGCGGTCCGGCCAGTCCTCGTCGCCGTAGACGACGTGCGACCCGTCTGGTGACTCGATGGCCCGCCGAACCGCGTCTTTCGCGTCGGCGTCGAGTTCGTCGTACCGAAGCACGGGCGTCTCGTCTCGGACCTGCGACGCGTCGATTTTCGACGCCGAGAGGGACACCTGCTCCGACCAGTCGGCCATCGTCACCGGCGCGCCGACGAGCGAGACGGCGACGAGGAGCGCGAAGGCCGAGACGACGAGCCGCCGGGACATGGGTGTTCCACGTCGTCAGGGCGGTGAATATCTTCTGGGAGCCAACACCGACTATCGGAACGGGGAGAGCGACGCCACCGCCCCGCCGAGGCCGCCGAAGACGACGCCGAACGTCCAGACGGGGACGAACGCGGACGGGACGGGATTCCCGGCGGTCATCTCGGTCGCGGCGTCGAGCGTGGAAAACGAGCCGCCGGTGGTGAGGGCGAGCCAGCCGGCGACCGCGAGCGTGCCGACGACGAACGCGGCGACGCCGGCGGCGAACCCGGTCGGGAGAAGGGCGCGACCCTCGTCGCGGGGGAGCGAGTAGAGACGCGGAGGTGGGGAGGGCATGCGTGCGACCGTGGTCGCCCGCGAAACGAGTATCTTGGGGGAGGCGCCAGGTCAGACGAGCGAGGCTGACGGCGGCTCAGACGACGAACCGGAGGACCCAGAGCGCGCCCATGCCGACGAGGATGGTGGCGAGCACGCGTTCGGTGTACCACGCGGCGAGCGCGGCCATCGCGCCGGCGACGAGTTTGTCGTTGCCGACGGAGACCGCGAGGTCGCCGGACGGGGCGAGGAGCGCGGGGAAGACGAGCGCCGCGAACACCGCCGCGGGGACGTACTCCAGCGCCGATTCGACCGTCGGCGGCACGTCGTCGATGCGGCCGAACAGGTAGATGAAGGAGCCGCGGATGGCGAACGTGAGGACGCCCGCGAGGGCGATGACGAGCCAGACGGTCGCCGAGTCGTAGCCGGTCGGCATTCAGGCGTCGCCTCCGAGGGATTCGACGCCGAGGCCGGCGAGGACGCCGACGACGGCCGCGACGATGATGTCGAGGTGGAAGGGGACGCCCGCGACGACGACGCCGGTGGCGACGAGGCCGCCGACCAGACACGACGCGCCGGACGCGCGGTCCTTCAGCGTGGGGACGAGCAGGGCGAGAAAGACCAGCGGCGCGGCGAAGTCGAAGCCCCACTCCGGCGGGAGGCCGGAGCCGAGGAGCGCGCCGGCGACGGTCGTCACCTGCCAGACGAGCCACAGCGACGCGCCCGCGCCGACGTAGTACGCGAAGCGGTCGGTCTCGCCGTCGCGGCCGTAGCGGGCGATAGAGACCGCGTAGGCCTGGTCGGTCAGGAGGTACGACGCGAGCGCCTTCGCCCGGGCGGTCAGGTCGCGGAAGTAGGGCGCGATAGAGGCCGAGTACATCATCGTCCGGAGGTTGATGACGACGGCCGTGCCGACGACGATGGCCAGCGGCGCGTCCGCGCCGAGGAGTTCTATCATCGCGAGCTGCGACGCGCCGGCGAAGACGAGACTGGAGAAGCCGAGGGCGTGCGCGACCGAAAGCCCCTGTTCGACGGCCGCGACGCCGGCGACGAGGCCGAACGGCGCGATACCGAGTTGGAGCGGCCCCGCGGCCCGGACGCCGTCGAGGAGGTCGGAGGAAACGGTTGGCATCTGTCGGTAGCAGGTCGCCGCCCCCGAAATAGCCGTCTATCGTCGGGCGGTTTGCCGGCTCTTCGGTCTACCGCCTGACGACGGCGACCTCGCGGATTTCGAGCGCCGTCTCGAACTCGTCGCGGCGGTCGGCGTCCGCGCCGACGCGCCGGAGGTGTTCGGCGTGCGCCCGGCGGACCGCGTCGACCTCGCGGTGCGAGAACTCGAGGTCGAGCCCCTTCGTGTCCCAGTGGCCCAGCGGGACGAGAAACACCGCCGTCTCGTCGTCCTCGTGGACGCATTCGAACCCCTGTGCGTACTCGCTCGCCCGACCGTCGAGGTACGCCTGCGCTCGGTCGAGCAACAGCGGGAGGCTGCTGGCGGGGACGCTCGCCTTCGCGGCCGCGAGCATGATGGCCGTGCCGTCGATGGCACCGCCCCGGGGCGAGCCGTCCTCGCCGTCCGGCGCGAGGCGCTCGCTGAGTCGTTCGCGCCCCGGCCGCCGGTCGCCGTCGGCTCCCACGGTCATCCCCCCGCGCGCATCGCCTTGCGGGCGAACCGCTCGACGAGGTCGTCGAGCGTCTCCTCGTCGCCCTCGAACGCGAGTTGCACCTCGGTGAGTTGGATACTGCTCGTTATCGTGACCTCCTCGGTCTCGATGTCGACGGTCCAGTCGGGACCGACCACGCGGCCGTCGCCGTCGGCCTCGCCGCCGAGCCCTTCGAGGTACTGAATCGCGAGTCGGGGCGAGATACCGCGGAACGCTCGCTGTCGGCGCGCCACGTCAGCCCCCCGCGACCGGTGGGAAGACGCTCACGGCGTCCCCGTCGTCGAGCGCCGTGGCCATCCCCTCGAGGTGGACCACCTCGCGCCCGTTTTTCAGCACGTTCACGTGCGGCTTGACCTCGCCGTCTTCGATGAGTCGGCCGGCGAGGCCGTCGTACTCCGCTTCCAGCGACTCGAGGACGTCCCCGACGGTCGCGTCGTCGTCGACCCGCCAGTAGATGGACTTCTGGCCCACCACCTCCCGAAACGTCGCGAAGAAGCGCAATTCGAGTTCCATACCCCTTGTCGGCGTCCACGAGACAAAAAGGTACGTCGCGGACGGGACCTGAAGGTCGGACTCCCGTTATCGGAGTCAGTGATGCAAATAAACTACAAGTATATCGTGTGAAAAATCTCAACCAATTAAATAGATGAAACGTCGAAACATCTCCCTCGGAGTGACGTTCCAAACGGCTTCAATACCACATCAATCGCGTCGGGGCGGCGCGGGCGGCGCGGTCCGTTCGGCAACGGTCGAACCATCCCCAGTCGGTGCCGAACGGCCCGGCCGATTACCGTCCCGCGTCGCGGACTTCGATACGACCGACGGACTCGACGGTGACGACGAAGTCGGCGTAGTTGAACTCGAGCGACGCACCCGTCACGCGCGGGGCACCGGGCGTGTCGCGGCCGAACAGGGCGTCGAGGGCGTCGGTGTCTACGTGCTCTGTGAGCGGCGGTAGCTCCGTCGGGTCGCGGCGCGTGTGTTGGTTCACGGCCGCGGCCACCGCCTCAGAGACCGGCTCGGTACGCTCGCAGTCGTACCAAACCCGTGTCGGTTCGAACTCGTCTCGTAGCTTCGTGTCAGATGTGATGATGGTTTCGTCCCCCCAGTATCGTCCGTCAGATACGTTGGTTTGACGTGTTATATTTCTTGCGTACTAACGGTATGTCGCACTGATAGTGTTTAGATGGTGCAATACTCTGGGCGAGAATTGACCGCTAAACAGCAGTGGGAGAGGCGAGTTATCGGAACGTCGAGTCAATTCGAGAGGGGAAAAAGAGGTAGAGAACAGAACAGACGGGAGCGGAGCGGACGGAATCGGAGCAGACAGAAACGGAGCAGACGTGAACAGAACAGACGGAAACGTGACCACGCGCCGTCGTCCCGACACCGTGCGGACCGGTCCGGTCAGGCCGCGGGTGCCACGTCGGTCCCCCACGTGACGCGCCGGTACGACTCGTCGAGGGCCTGCGCGTCCTCGGGGAGGAGGGCCGCGACGAGGAACGTCGGATACTGCTGGAAGTGGTCGACCAGCGCGGCGATGCGCTCGGCGTCGATGGCCTCGACAGAGTCGAGCAGCATGAACGGGACCTCCTCGTACACCTCGTGGACGAGGTAGCCCGCGAGGGCGAACACGAGGCCGACGACCTCGCGCTCGCTCTCGCTGAGGTGGTCGATGGAGTCCTCGTACACCGCCCCGGAGTCGGACGCGCGGACGATGTGGAGTTCGAACTGGGTCTTTTCGACCTTGCGGCGGCCCTCTCGGACCCGGCGTTCGACCTGCTCCAGCCAGACGCGCTCGATGTTGTCGTAGCCGAGGAGGTCGAGGACCGTCTCCATCTCCTCGTTGAACGCCTCGACGGCCGCGGTCGTCAGCGACCGAATTCGGGTTCGCGCATCCTCGAGTTCCTCGGTCACCTGCTCGCGTTCGCGTTCGAGTTCCTCGCGCTCGTCGAACCGGTCGTCGAGCGCGTCGAGGTCGTCGTGGACCGACGCGAGGTCGTCGCGCGTCCGGTCGAGCGTGAACTCGATCTCGTTGAGCTCCTTGTGGAGTTCGATGAGGTCGCCTTCGGCCTGCCCGCGGAGGTCCGACGCGTCGGCTTCGAGCGCTTCGACCCGTTCGGCGAGCTCCTCGCGCTGGTCGGTCAGCGAGTCGATCTGTCCGGTCCGGCGGTCGAGTTCGTCTTCGAGGCGCTGGAGCTTATCCCGGAGCTTCCGGCGGTCGCGCTGGGCCTGTTCCGCCGCCCGCATCGAGCGTTCGAGTTCGTCGAGTTCGCGGCGGAGTTCGGCGCGTTCCTCGCGCTGTTCGTCTCTGACCTCGCGGAGGCGGTCGGTCGTCCCCCGAATCTGGTCGCGGTCGACCTCGGTTCCGCAGGTCCAGCACGTAATCGTCTCCGAGGAGACGAGTTGGTCCGTCACCGAGCCGCCGCCGACCGCGCCCAGCGAGTCCTCGACGAGGTCGGCCTTGCCTTCGAGCACGTCCTCCGTGTACTGGACGACGGTCTGAAGCTCCGAAATCGTCGAGTTGAGCGACTCGATGCGCGACCGAATCGACTCGATACGCTCGTTCGCCTCGCCGCGGTCGACCTCGTCGGCCTCGAACGAATCGAGTTCCGACTGGAGTTCGGAGCGCTCCTCGCGGAGCGATTCGACGCTCTCGCGCTCGCTCTGGAGGCGGAAGCGGACCGTTTCGAGGTCCGACCGCGCCGACTGCAGGTCGGAAAGCACCTCGTCTAACGCGGCCTGGTTCTCGCGTTGCGCCTCGACCGTCCGGTCTTCGGCCTCGATTTCGGCTTCGAGGTCGTCGCGCTCGGCTTCGAGGTTCTCGATTTCGGCTTCGAGGTCGTCGTGCTTCGCTTCGAGCGACCGGCGGTCGGCCTCGAGCGAGTCGAGCGAGTCGAGTTGCGTTTCCACCTGCGTTCGTCGGGTCTGGAGGCGCTCGATTTCGGCCTCGATGGCGTCGGTGTCGACCGGAGCCATGATGACGTCGCGGAGGTCGCGCTCCGCGACGACGGCCCGGCGCGCCTCGTTCGACCCGAGGAGGAACGCAAAGCGGTCCGCGGTCGTCGTATCCTGGAGGTACGGCGTGCCGTCGGTCGTGACACCGCCGTTCTCGCGGGAGAAGACGCGGGTGTAGGTCCGGCCGTCGAGTTCGAGTTCGACCGACCCCTCGTCGGCGTCGCCCTTGAGACTGGCCGCGTCGCTCCCGAACGCGCCCATAATCGCGCGCAGGAATGACGTTCGGTTCGTCGCGTTGCGCCCGGTCAGAACGGTGACGCCGGGTTCGAGCCCGACGGTTCGTTCGTCGATACCACCAATGTTTCGTATACGGACAGTCGCCGTCTGAAGTGCCTCTGAATCGTTCATGTTTCGGATGTGGTGTGTTGGTGAGCCCGAACCGCTACTCGTCACTCTCGTGTCCGCAGTCGCAGTGCCCGGAGTTGAGGAGCGTCGTCGGGGTCATTCGAGTGTCACAGTCTGTGCAGGTGACGCGGATGTCTACTTCGACCTCGTAGGTGCCGATGAAGACCGCTTCGGCCTTCACTAAACGGTCGATAACATCGATAGTCACCGTCCGAAGTCGGGACCGGAGCTTCCGAATCGTCGCGAGTCCCGACTCGGTCGCGCTCTGCCCGTCTTCGTCGTCTTCACGTTCGACGTTTCGGTGTCGCTTAAGGTAGTTATACACCGACTGGTAGGAGATGATGTCCGACTCCAACTGTTCGATGTCGACGCCGCGCTCGCGGAGCGTGTTCCGCGCGTCGGTGCGGCTCCCCGCGGTCACGTCGTCGCTGGTCAGGAGTCGGTAGAAGTTCTCCGCCTCCCCGTCGAGGACGTGCGCGCCGGCCTGGTCCAGCGCGGCCCGGATGAGTCGCTTGTTCACGTCGCCTTCGAGTTCACGGAGGCTCCGTCGCTCGCGACCCTCGCCGAGCCACGCGTCGACGAGGTCGTCACCGAGGCCATCGAGACCGTATCGGTCCGCGATACGCTCTATCTTCGGACCTCGGCCGCCGCGGCGGGAAACCGTACTTCCAGAATCTGGCATTGTGACCTCGCTACCAGGACCTTAGCGTGCAGTGCCCTAAACGTTACTTATGAATTATCAGAGGTGATAAAACTAGAACACAAACGATTTACACGATAGACGCCGGATTTCTCACAGGATTCGGGCGATAACTGAGAGATATCGACGAATCATACTGCGTCGCCCGACGGCGGTCGGGGCCCGACGTCACGCCTCGCGAACTGTCACCCAGAGGTGGACCTCGCGGTAGGCGTTGTCCACGGTCGGCGACGCCGGCGGCGCGCCCTCGTAGAGGAGGTACGTCAGCCGTAGGCGCTCGCCCGTCATCGTCGGGCGAACCTCGTGTGGCTCGTGCCACGTCTCGTTGTGTTCGAGCCGGGGCGTGAACGTCCGGAGCCGCTCCGATTCCAGTACGGTCGTCGAGTTGTTCGACACCTCGACGCGCTGGAGCACCGCGACGACAGTGTAGTTCACCGTCCGGTGTTCCTGGTTGCCGACGCCGAGGACGAGCGACGCCGGCTCGCCGCGGACGAGTTCTTCCGGGTAGTTGTCGGCGGTGAGTTCGTCGTTTCCGTCTTCGGTCAGGAGGTACAGTTCGGTGAACGACTCGCCGTCTTTCGGCACCGCCACCGCGTAGCCGACGCTGGCGGTCGCGAGGACCACGCTCACCACGAGGACGACGTTCAGCATCGCGTCGGTCTGCGACGCCGGGTTGAATAGCTCGCCGCGCACAGCGGCGAACCAGCGCTCGTACGGGACCACCAGCCGTTCTTCTTCGGGAAGCGCCGACCGCCGGGCCGCCGCGAACGTCGTCGCGACGAGCGTGAAGCCGCTCACGGCGACGAGGATGGGCACGAGGCGAATTCCCCACGGGGTGAAGTTGAGGACGAGCCCGAGCAGGGGAACGACCGCGATGCTCGTCCCGAACGAGAGCGCGACCCGCTCGATACCGTCGATACCCGCCATCCGGTCGTGGTCCTCGTGGGCGTCTATCGGCGGGCCGCGCTCGGGGAACAGCGCCGCGATGAGGGCGTAGCCGGGGATGAAAAGCACGAACGGCAGGCCGACGACGACTCGCAGCGGTGTTCCCTCCAGCCCGGGCGTGAGCGTCGCGACGAGCGTGAGCGCGACCCCCGCGACGACGACCGCGAGGTCGGCGGGGAGGGTGCGGAGGGGCTCGGGGAGGAACAACCGCCAGTCTTGGCGCTGCGACATCTACCCGAAGTGGGAAACACGAGCACAAAAATCATTTGTCAGCCGTCGGGGGTCGCCGCCGCACTACTCGACCGGGCCGACCGGCTCCGACGCGTCCGCAGCGTCGCCCGAATCGGACGACTCGGGCACGCCGGTCTCGTCCGGGGCGACGACAGAGCGGGCCGTCTCGACCAGCTCGGCGGCGTCCGCGTCGCTCACCGAGAGTCCGCTGTAGGCCGCGCGCTCGTAGCCCGCGGTGAGCGATTCGAGCGCCTCCGCGGGCGCAACGCCGGCGTCGACACACCGGTCGCAGAACTCCCAGTGGGTCGCGGCGTCGTCGATGCCGGCGGCGGCCCCGAGCGCCCGGCGGACGCCCGCGTAGGCCACGACGACCGCGTCGTTGGGTCGGCCCTCGTCGAGCGCGTTGGCCGCCGAATCCAGCGCCGAAGCCTCGGTCACCGCCGGCTCCGGCTCGGCCGGTTCGTTGCTCTCTGTCGCGGCCGACTCGGCGACCGTCGCCGCCGCGGCGTCGTCGGCGTCGTCGGCGTCGTTCCGGCGAAGGAGCACGGCGGCGACGAGGCCGACGACCGCGGTCCCGGCGACGACCCACGCGAGGTCGAGCGGGTCGAACGGGAGCCCGCCGGACGCGCCGTTTCCGGCCCCGTCCCCGTCGGGGGCGTTCGAGAGCCGGATGCTCGCCGTCGCGTCGGACGGTTCGAGGTTCGTCCCCTCGCCGTCGAAGGCGACCGAGACGGTCGCGTTCTCGACGCTCGCATCGCTCGGGAGGTCGACCGCGGCCCGGTACGCGCCCGACGCGCCGGTCGTCGCCGCGGCGACCTCGCGCCCGTCGACGCTGACCGCGACCGACTGGCCGCTCACGGCCTCGCCCTCGTCGGTTTCGAGTCGGCCGTCGACGACGACCGTCTCGTTCGCGGTCTCGCGGGCGGTCACGCCGAGCGCCGTTCCCTCGGTTTCGAGCGGGACCGCGACCGTCGCCGGGGCGAACGTGACCGCCCTGCCGTCGCCGCCGGGGGCGACGCGAATCGACGCCGTTCCCGTCGCGGTCGCGGGGACGGTCGCCGAGACGGCCGACGCGCCGCTCGCGTTCGTCGCCGGCGCGGTCGCCGACGACCCGGCGAAGCTCGCCGAGACCGGGTAGTTCGACACCGGCGTCCCGTTCACCCGGACCGTCGCGCGAACCGAGACGGCGTCGGCGTAGCCGTAGGCCGACGCGGACGGCTCGGACAGCCTCGCGGTCGCGTTCACCCGCGAGACGGCGACGGGAACGACCCGCTCTGTCGCCTGATACATCGACGCGTCGTCCGGGAGGTAGCGGACCGTCAGCGACTCGGTGCTGACCGGAATCCGCGTCGGCCGGTAGGTCAGTTCGAACGAGCCGTCGGGGTCGACCGCCGACTGGACCGTCTGCCCGCCGACCGCGAAGCGGGCGCTCCCCGTCTCGACCGGCGTGCCGTTGTCGGTGACGAGCGACCCGGAGAGCACGAGCGGGTCGGTAAAGGAGATGTTCCGGTCGTAGTCGCCGACGGCGAGGCGAGTGGCGACGAACTCGCGGGAGACGATTTCGTCGCGCTGTTCGGAGATGTTCGCCTGCACCGCCGCGAGTTGGGCGCTGCTCTCGGCTAAGTCGCCGTCCGTCTGGTTCGAGATGACGTCGAACGCCGCCAACAGCCGGTCAGACTGCGCCTCGCCGTTCTCGGCGAGGCGCGTCAGGTTACGGGCGAGCTCGCGGGCTCGTTCGTCGTTTCCGGCCCGCCTCGCCGCCTCGTACTCGCGGCGCGTCTCGCGGAACTCGCTGACGGTGTCGACGTACCCCCACTGGGTCTCGCTGACGGTCCGGTACTCCTCGCCCGCGCCGTCGCCGCCGACCTCGCCCTCGACGTCGACGTACTTGCCGAGCGAGTCGTCGTAGTCGTCGACGAGCGCCGCCTTCGCGGCGGCGTACTCGCCCTGACTGAGCCGCAGGGTGCTCGCGCCGATGTCGCCGTTGAGTTCGCCCGAGAGGTACGACAGCAATCGGTCGAGTTCGTTCTCATCGTCGACCTCGTCGGGGTTCTCGTGGATGACGCCGGTGCTGTTGTTCGTCGCGTTCGCGGTCTGCTGCAGCGGACCCGGGGCCGGCCCGAGCGCCGAGACTCGGTCGGCTCCCCCGAGAGACGCCGGCGCGTCCGCGCTCGCGGCGGACGCGTCGGCGACCGCTCCCACAGAGACCGCCGCTACCGGCGCTGTCGCGACGAGACAGCCGACGACCAACATCGTCCAGAGCAACCGCACCGGGCGGCCCGATTCACCACGCACTATCCGTAGCCAGACGGGGGGACATAATGGGTTTTGGCATTCGGCTGACTCCCGGCGGGAGCAGGAGCCCCGGGAGTCGCAGACTGCGCCGTGTTAACGGAGGGTTTAACGCCTGACCGACGCACCGAGCACGCCGCGGGTCGGCGGGGTCCGCGCGGCCGACCGTCGCGCGCGCCAACACAAACATTCAACTTGGGCGGCACGAATCGAACCCACGATGCTTCCGACCCGTCGGTGGGCCGCGCTCGCAGGCGTCGCCTGCTTCCTCGCCGTCTACGCGGTCGTCCTCGACGAGCCGACGCCGCTTTTCGCAGCCTGCGGTCTCGCCGCGTGGCTCGTCGTCGCGCAGGTCGACGCCGTCGGGACGATGCGCTCGGTCGACCGCGACCTCTCGGCGAGCGTCTCGGTCGAGCCGACGTCGGTGTACGTCGACGACCGCGCCGCGGTGACGCTGACGGCGTCGCTGTCCGAGGCCGTCGACGCGCCAGTCGAGGTCGAACTCGTCGCGCCGCCGAGCGTGAACGCGCCGGAGCGCGCGCGCCGGACGGTCGCGTTCGACCCCGGCGAGACCGCCGGGTCGGTCACGTGCAGTATCGAGTTCCCCGTCGCCGGGCGAATCGCGTTCGACGAGGTCGAAGTCGACATCGAGGACCACGCCGGCTTCTTCACCGAGACGCTGACGCTCGACGCCGACGCCCGCTGTCTGGTCGAATCGCCGGCCCCCGACGGCATCCACGTCGGTCGCGGCGGCGAACTGGTCGGCGCGTCCTTCGGCGACCACTCCAGCGACCAGACCGGGCCGGGGCTCGTCCCCCACGAGACGCGGCAGTACCTCCCCGGCGACACGCTGTCGCAGATCGACTGGAAGACCACCGCGCGCATGGACCACCCGTACATCCGCGAGTTCGAGTCCGAGTCCGACTACCTGCTGTCGCTCGTGGTCGACTGCGGTTCGAACATGAACCGCGGTCCGACCGGGCGAACGATGCTCTCGTACGCTCGCGAGGTCGCGCTCGGCCTCATCGACGCCGCCGACTCCCACGGCGACCCCGTCTCGGCGCAGTTCGTCGGCGACGCCGGGACGACGTGGGAGTTCGGCCCCTCGTCGTCCTCGAACGCCTACCAGACGATTCGGCGGCGGCTGCTCTCGATAGAGCCGACTCGGCGTTCGCGTCGTCCGGTCGGCACGTCTCGGCCGGTCGCCCCCGAAGACGCCCGCAAGCGGAGTCGCCTCCTCGACGGCGACGACTCGGCGTTCGCGTCGACGCTCCGCCCGTACCTCAGCGACGGCGAGAGCTACGTCTCGCGGGTCAGCGACCGACCGATTTTCGACGCGGTGAAGTCCGCGTGCTCGCGGTCCGACCGGCAGGACCACCTCGTGCTCATCACCGACGACTCGGCGAGAGTCGAGACCTACGAGGCGGTCGTCGTCGCGTCCAAGCGGAGCAGCCAGACGAGCGTCTTCCTCACGCCGACGACGTTCTTCGACGACGCCGCCGGGGGCGCGGGCGACACCGCCGGGGTCGTCGCCTTCGAGGAGTTCCGAAAGCGCCTCGAACGGCTCCCGAACGTCACCGCCTACGAAGTCGCCCCGAAGAGCGCGATGAACCTGGCTGCGGACCGCGCCACCACAGCGGAGTGAACATCGATGGAGACACCTGTGAACCAGAGCGAACGGACGATTCGAACCGTGTTGGACGCGAACGAACTCACCCCGATGGACGTGGTCGGCGTCCTCTGTGTCACGCTCGTGGCGGGGCTGACGAGCGGGCTGTGGGGCGTCGCCGCCGGCGTCCTCGTCCTCGCCGTCGCGGCGGCGACGACGGGACCGCTCGCGTTCGTCGTCGCCCAACTGACCGCCGTCTCGCTCTTCGGAGACGCGAGCCTCGTCGCGCTCGGTGGCGCGCAGCTCGCGGCGTTCCCGCTCCTCGCGAGCGCGGCGTGCGCGTGGCCGCCGAACCGGTCGCGACTCGCTCGGCTGGCGGCGGGGTACGTCCTCGCGCTCGGGGTGGCGTGGGCGCTCTGGACGTCGTTCCGGTGGGCGTGGCAGGCCGCGCTGGTCGCCGTCGTCCTCGCGGCGGCGGTCGCCTACGGGCTTCACCGCTACGAGCGCGTCGCGCTCGGCCTCGTGAGCGCGCCGGACGCGGGGGCGGAGCGATGAGCGCGGGCCGGCCCGACCGTGAGTTGGCAAACGGCGAGACCCGCGCCGTCGTTTCGGCCGCGAGCCGAGGCGACGGCGACGCCGGCCGGGGCGACACCGACGAGGCGACCCCAGACCGCGCCGAAGTCGCCGACCTCCGGCGCGAGAACGCCCGACTCAGACAGCGCTACGAGGCGCTTCGAAGGGGTCGGTACCGACAGACCGCGACCGCGCTGGCCGCGCTGGGCGTCGCCGGCCTCCTCGGCGGTGCGGTCTTTCCGCCCGTCCGGGAGACGCTCGTCGTCCTCGGCGCTATCGGGCTGTTCGCCGCCGCGGTGACGCGGTATCTCAGCCCCGAGCGGTTCATCCCCGTCGGCATCGGCTCGTCCGTGTTCGGCGCGCACGCGAGCAACCACGCCGCCGTCGTCGACGAACTCGGCCTGCAGGACACGATGGTCTACGTCCCCGACGCCGACCGCGACGCCGTTCGGCTGTTCGTCCCGGAGCACCGCGGCTACGCGCTTCCCGACGCCGAGGCGCTCCGCGACACCTTCGTCGTCAGCGACGACGAACTGGCGCGCGGCGTCGCGTTCAACCCCAGCGGCGGCGGCCTGTTCGACGAGTTCGAGCGGAGCCTCGACGGCCCGCTCGGCGGCGACCCCGAGACGCTCGCCCGACAGGCGACCGACGCCCTCGTGGAACTGTTCGAACTCGCCGAGACCGCGACCGCCGAGGCTGACGCCGACGACGGTCGCCTGACGGTCCGCGTGGAGGACTGCCGGTTCGGATCGGCCGAGACGTTCGACACGCCCGTCGCGTCGTTCGTCGCCGTCGCCGTCGCCCGCGGCCTCGGCGCGCCGGTCGTCGCCGAGGTCGCCGCCGGCGAGGAGATGGACTTCGCCGTCACCTGCCGGTGGGACGTTGAAGACGACGAGGAAATCGAGTCGTCCGCGGGCGCGGCGTCGGAGGTCGAGGGTGAGAGCGAAGAAGCAGAAGCGGAAACAGAAACAGAAGCCGACGAGCGGTAGCCGACCGTCCTCAGTCGTCGTCGCCGGCGACGGAGGGCGTCGCCGACTCGTTGAGGTCGACTTCGGGCGTCGGAACGGTGTCGACGACCTCCTCGACGACCTCCCGCGGGTCGCGTCCGCTGATGTCCGCCTCGGTCCCGAGGACGAGGCGGTGCGACATGATGATGGACGCGAGCCGCTTCACGTCGTCCGGAATCACGTAGTCGCGGCCGCGAATCGCCGCGGCGGCCTTGCCGGCCCGGAGGAACGCAAGCGACGCGCGGGGCGACGCGCCGAAGTCGACCGCGGCGTGCGTCCGCGTCGCGCCGACGAGGTCGAGGATGTAGTCGAACACCTTGTCGTCGACGTGCACGTCCGTGACGACCTGTCGGGCCTCCCCGATGTCGGCGTCGTCGATGACGTTCGAGATGTCCGAGGGCTTGAGCGACGGCGAGCGGTCGAAGCGTTCGAGAATCTCCCGCTCGTCGGCCCGCTCCGGGATTTCGACGACGACCTTGAACTGGAAGCGGTCGCGCTGGGCCTCCGGGAGGTTGAACGTCCCCTCGTACTCGATGGGGTTCTGCGTGGCGACGACCATGAACGGATAGGGAAGTTTGAGCGTCTCGCCCTCGATGGTCACCTGTCCCTCTTCCATCGCTTCGAGGAGCGCGGACTGCGTCTTCGGCGTCGCCCGGTTTATCTCGTCGGCGAGGACGACGTTCGAGAAGACCGGCCCCCGCTGGAGTTCGAACTCGCCGAGGTTCTCGCGGTAGATGTGGGTGCCCGTGATGTCCGCCGGTAGCACGTCGGGCGTCATCTGAATCCGCTGGTAGTCGAGGTTCGCGGCGTGGGCGAACAGGTTGGCGATGGTCGTCTTGGCCACGCCAGGAACCCCTTCGAGGAGGACGTGACCGTTCGTCAGCAACGCGATGGTGAGCGCCTCTATCGCGTCTTCGTTCCCGACGAGGAGTTGCGACGTCTCGTCCAGGATGGCCTCGTAGACCTCTTCGGGAGCACTCATATACGAGACACTCAGGACGGCGACCACATATAACTGCGGTCTCGGTGCCCCAGCGAGCGAGCGGGCCAGACGAGTAGGCCGACAGCGCCGGACGACCGCGGTCGCGGCGACAGACTACGAGCGCCGGCCGCGGCGGGCGACGAGCGCGACCGCGCCGACGACGAAGCCGCCGAACAGGAGTTGGAGTCCGCCGGAGCCCCGGAGCGCCCGGAGCGCGACCTGCAGCGGCGGGCGCTCCTCAGCGTGCGAGAAGTCCAACACGACGGTCGGCCGGTCGGCGACGAGCGCCTCGGCGAACGCCCGGTTGTCCGGCCGTTCGAGCATCGCGTTGATGAAGACGCTCGGGTCGCTCACGACGACCACGTCGCCCGCGCCGAGGCGCTCCGTGGTCACGACGGGGTGCGAACGGAGCGTCTCGCTCTCGTCGAGTTCGCCGTCGTCGTCGCGGTCGAGATACGAGAAGTTCGACGAGCGGACGAGGACGGTGCTTTCGTTTTCGGTCACCGTCGCCGGGTGGTTCAGCGTGAGTTGCGTCACGTCGCGGGTCAGCGGGTCCGCGGCGACGCGCGTCGCCACCGGGAGCGCGCCGGATTTGTACTGGTGGCGGTCGTCGCGGAGCGGCGTCTGATTGATGCGCGCCGACGCGCCCAGTCGGCCGAGCAGGTCGTTGCCGTGGGGCCTGAAGTCGTCGGCGACGACGACGGTCCCGCCGGCCCGGACGAACGCCTCGATGCGGTCGGCCTCGGCGTCGGTGTAGCCCCGCTCCGGCGAGATGACGAACGCGACGGTTCCCGCGGGGTCGACCTCGCCGTACTCGGTGGTGTTGTAGACGACTTCGGTCTCGGCACCCGCGTCCGATGCGACCCCGCGGATGCCGGAGCCGCCGTCCCACGCGGCGTTGAACGCGCCGTAGGTGGACGACGAGGTGCTCGCGCCGACGCCGACGCCGAGGAGCATCGTGACGAGGAGCGCCGCGGCCAAGAGATGCGGGTAGCCGACCTCGCGGGAGCCGACGCGCACTCAGAACACCCCCGGCGGGAGGATGTCGAGGATGCGTCTGACCACGATGTAGCCGAAGGCGACGAGGCCGCCGCCGATGAGCCACAGGAGCCGTCGCCGCCACGCGGGCGTCACCGCGACCGGCGCGGTGAGTTCGACGACGACGAGGAAACCGATGAGAGACACGACGAAGACCAGCTCGTACGAAAGCGAGTCGAGGAGGACCAAGACGAGGGTCGCGCCGAGCATCCAGGCGAGCTGGGCGCGGATGAACCGCTCGCGTCGTGCCGTTGCCATGTACGGTCGTGGACGGGGCGGGATAACTAAACTATCGCTTGTGGGGCCCGGTCAGGACGCGGGCGGTGTGAGGTGCGACCGTCGGTGACGCGCGTCGCGAGCGACACCGCGCTCGCCAGTCAATCGGAGCGGGTTCTCACCCAGAAACACAGCACGGCGGCGAGGAGCGAGCAGGCGGTGAGGAGTATCGACGGGCCGGGAACGGCCGTCTCAGTCGAGTCCGTCGAGCGCTCGGTGGTGGCTCGTGCGGTCTCGGCCTGTCCGTCCGTCGTTGCGCTCGCCGTCGATGACGACGACGTCGCGGGCGAACTCGTGTTGTTCGCGTCCGTCCCGGAACCACCCATCGCCGAGACGGTCAACTCGCCACCAGTAGCGTCCGAGTCGGCATCGGAACCGCCGCCGCCGTCTTGCGACGACGAACTGTCATCGGCCGTATCTGCGTCCGCGGTCGTCGTGGCGTTCGAACTCACCTCGCCGACGGCGAGACTCCCGTTCTCGACGGCGTCGATTCGGTAGCTGACACCCGCTTCGCTCCCGACGTCGGTCACGTTCACGCCGATTGGGGACGTCCCGTTCGCGCTGCCTTCGACGGTGACGGTCGCAATAGTGACGGACCCCGACTGCGACGTGTCGATGAGCGCGCCGTAGAGGCGAACTCGCGAACGCCCGTCGTCGTACGTGACCTCGTTCAGGCCGGGGTCGGGAACGAACGACGCGTTAGCGACGGACGCAATCGAACCGTTGACGCGGACGGTCACGTCGACCGCGCCAACCCCGCCGCCGTCGAGGCCGCGGACCACGAGGTCGTAGGTCGTCGTCGACCCGACGTCCGTCTCTTGGGACGCCGGCGTCACGACGACCGAAACGTCGTCCTGCGCTGCCGCCACCCCCACGGGGGCGACGGCGAGGCTGGAGCTGACGAGCACAAGCAGTCCGAGCGGGACGACGAGAGCCTGTCGAGTCGACATTCGAATTCGGTATCGACGTGTTGAGAGTCGGACTACTTTTCTGTTCCGGGACCGGCGGTGAGCGGGACGCTGGGGTGCAGCCGTCGGCACGTAGTGTAATGTGAATATGCCTGTTACACTAGTCGGTCGACGAGTCGGTACGACCGATGGATGTTTTAGGCTTGTAGCCGGGATGAACACTACCTATCGAGTAAGATGCTCGCCGTCACAGCCGTGTTCCCACCCAGACGACTCTCGAAGAGATGATTCGAACACAACGAGGGACACGGGCCGTCGTCGTCGGCATCGTTTTCTGTCTCCTCCTGAGCGCGGCGCTCGCGCCGGTTTCGGAAGCGACGCTCCCCACAACTGACGTCGACTCAGGAGGACCCGAACGCAGTACGACCGCGGCGACCGTCACCGACCCCGCGAATAACACGACCGCATCCGACAACGGAACGACCGGGAGCGACGTTCTCTCTGGCGTCGCGGCGTACCGACTATCGCGCGCGGAGTCGGACGAACTCGTCCCGGTAATCCTCGTCTTCGACGACCAGTCGCGCGAGTCACGCGACGGGGGCGGTCGCAACGACACGACGGCGCGCGCACAAATCAGAGCGACGACCAACCGGACGCAGTCCGACGTGCGCGAATTCCTCGACGCGCGGCGGGCGAACGGGACCGTTGCGGACGTGAAACCGTTCTGGACTCGAAACGCGCTCGCCGTCGAGGCGACGCCCGCTGTCGTGCGGACGCTCGGCGGGATGCCGAACGTGTCCGCGATTCACTACGACAGGCCGATTTACGCGACGGGGTCGGTCGCGCCGAGCGTCGCCGCGTATCTGGACTCGCTGTCCGCGTACGGCGAGACGGTCCGACCGGACAGCGTTCAGCGCGCGACGAGCGGAACCGAGTCGTGGAGCGTTAAATCGGTCGGTGCCGACGACGTACAGGCGCGCGGAATCACCGGTTCGGGCGCGAACGTCAGCGTCATCGACAGCGGCATCGACGACAGCCACCCGGCGCTCCGCGGGCAGGTCGTTCGGTGGCAGGACTTCGTCGGCGACTCGTCGGAGCCGTTCGACCCGTGGGGCCACGGCACGCACGTCGCGGGGACGGTCGCCGGGCGGGCGGACGCCAAGAAAGCAGTCGGTGTCGCACCCGGAGCGCAACTGTTCGGCGCGCGCGCCCTCAACGCCGACGGACAGGGCAGTATGTCGGACGTGATGGCGGCGATGGAGTGGAGCGCCGAGAACCACGCGGACGTGGTCTCCGCGAGTCTCGGTGCTAGTCCGTTCCCGCTCGAGTACCGCGGGGAACGGGGGGTCCAGCCGAACGAGACCGGAACCGCGGACATCGAACTCTACGCGAACGGCTCCGGCGTGTACCAGACCAACGCGAAGTACGACGGGTTCAAACCGGCGTACGTCTACGTGCTCGTCGAACCGACGCGGGTCGGCGGCGAGCAGATACAGAGCGACGAGCGACGCGCCGAGGTCATGCGGAACCTCTCGGTGACGCTTCGAGACCCCGCGGGCGAAACCCCGCTCAGAGGCGCCGACGCGGGGTGGTGGTTCGCCGACGGGCGCGTGCCGGCACAAATCGCGTACCAGAGATTCACACCCCGGAACGGGACCGCAATCGAAACCCCCGGGAACTGGTCGCTCGACGTCGAGAACGACCACCCCGAGTCGGTGTCGTATCGGTACCGAACGACGGCGTACTACCCGTCGAACGGGAGCGACCAGTTCTCTCGGTACGTCGACTCGCTCGTGACGACGACGGACACGGTCGCGGTTATCTCGGCCGGCAACGCCGGGTTGCTCGGGAATCGCTCCGTGGCGACCCCCGGCGCTTCGGCGGGGGCGATTACCGTCGGTGCGTCACGGCAGACAGCGTCCGACGTGACCTCGTTTTCGAGCCGCGGCCCGGTCGGGTTCGGGGCTGACCGGCGACCCGGCATCGACCTCATCGCCCCCGGTGAGAACGTCACGTCCGCGTACTCGACGTCACAGACCGACGAGGCCGAACCGTACGTCACGCGCGACGGGACGTCGATGGCGGCCCCGCACGTGAGCGGCACGGTCGCGCTCCTTCTCGACGCGAACCCGAACGCGACTCGCGCCGACGTGACGCGGGTACTCCAGTCGACGGCGCGACCGCTCCCGCAGACAGCGCCGACCGTCGGCGCGGGAATGCTCGACACGCGGAGCGCGGTCAACGAAACGGCCGAGCTACCCCCCTCCGTGACGACCGAAACAGCGCCGCCGACCGACCCCGACGGCGACGGGCGCTACGAGGACGTCAACGGAGACGGAAACGTGACGCTCGCGGACGCGCAGGCGCTGTTCGCCAACCGCAACGCCGAAGCGGTCGAAGGTACTCCGGAGGCGTTCGACTTCTCCGGAAACGGTCGCGTCAACGTCGTGGACGTGCAGGCGCTGTTCGCAAAAATCCGAGAAAACTAGCGGAGTCGGTCAGGACGATTCGGAACTCGGATCGGTCACGTTCACCCAGAGGTGGACCGACTGATAGGCGTTTTCAGCCGTCGGCTCCGCGGGTGCCGTTCCCTCGTACAGGAGGTAGGTGAGTCGGAGCCGGTCGCCGGTCATCGGCGGCGTGACCGCGTGCTCGGTCCGCCACGTCGAGTCGGCTTCGACCGACGGTCGATACCGCGTGAGTGACTCGCGTTCGAGGACCGTCGTGGTGTTGTTGGCGACCCGAACGCGCTGGAGTTGCGAGACGACGACGTAGTCGGTTTGCGTCCCCTCGTGGTTACCCACGGCAATCGTGAACGGCGTCGGCTCCCCCGCAGTGAGTTCCGTCGGGTAGTCCTCCGCGGTGAGTTGCCCAGACTGGTTCTCCGTCAGCACGTACACCTCGGAGAACGACTCCCCGGAACCGGGGGCGGCGACCACGTATCCGCCCACTCCGACGGCGACCGCGAGGCAGAGTATCAATACGACGGCGAACGCCGCGTCAGTCCGCGAATCGGACGAGAAGAGGGCCTGGCCGTCGGGAAGACTGGACCGGACCGTGACGCCGAACCGTTCGCTCTCGGGGAGGGCCGCCCGACGACGCGACGCGACGACCACGGCCGCGACCGTGAGGAGTCCGATGGAGACGACAACCGGAACGAGTCGAAGTCCCCACGGCGTGAAGTTGAGGAGCAGTCCGAGCGCCGAGACGAGGGCGATGCTCGTCCCGAACGAGAGCGCAACCCGCTCGATACCGTCGATTCCCGTCCAGTCACCCGTGTCGGCGTCTCCGTTCGCGGCGACCGACGGTCCCGACTCCGGGAACAGCGCGGCGATAACCGCGTAGCCGGGGACGAAAAGCACGAACGGGAGGCCGAGCACGACCCGAAGCGGGGTGTCGCGGACGCCGGGGACGGTGACCGCACCGCAGGTGAGGACGACCGCCACCACGACCGCGAGCAGATCCGCGGGAGCGGTGCGAACCGAGCGCGGGACGAGAGATCGCCAGTCCGTATCGGAGGGCATCGGCTATGGGTGTGACAAGGATCCACTAAAAGCGGTCGGTCTCACCGACTGCCGTGTCCGCGACCTCGGCGATCCAGGCGTGAGACGAACCCGCCAGAACCAGTTACTACGCGTCTTCCGCGCGCGAGAGTGTGTCCAGCACTTTGAGCGAGAGTTCGTTCGCAGAGATCTCACCGTCTTGGTAGTCGGCGAACCACGACGACTTCGCGTGCCACGTTCCGAAGCGAGACTCGGGGCTGTCCATGACGATTGCGTTCAGGCGCTCGGCCTCCCAGCCGTTTGCGACCCGATTGAAGAAGCCGCCGGCGATCGTGCCGATTTCCCCGCCGACTTCCTCGTACTGGTCTTCGTTCGAGACGTACGTGAGTTCCACTGCGTTCGCCGGCGGTTGCGGGAGGAGTTCGACGATGGAGATCTCCTCTTGTTGGAGGAACGACCGAAACTCGTCCGCCTGCTCGACGAACGGGGAGGGCGTCTTCGTCGGGAGCGTCGTCGTCGACTGGGTCGACGCCTCCGTCTCGGACTCCTGTGCACAGCCGGCAGTTCCGACGACCATCGCAGAGAACGCAGTAAGGAACCGGCGCCTTCGCATATGCTACTCACAAGACTACCCGCCTTCTTTAATCTGACCACGGCTCCGAAACGGTCTGACTGTTGTCGGTTTGAATGAGTGTCAATACAGCCGGACGGTATTATTCAGGACTATGATTCTGAATAAATCCATGGGTGATACAGAAGTATTTTATCGCTCCTATCAGATGAACATACCATGAGGCCTACGACCAGCAACAGGACTAAACTCTTGAGTTTGGTTCTGACGGGGGTTGTGGTTCTATCGATGGTGGTAGGGCCCGTTAGCGCGAGCACCCTCGCCTCAGCAGACGCATCGGCCTCACTCAGCGGAGGGGGTTCCGCTCCGATCGACGGAGCAACGACACCCGCGGTGAGTGACGAGTTGAAAATAGACGCCGGAGAGAACGTCTCCGTGTGGCAGTATTCGCTGCTGACACTTCGGCCAAATAATCCAGCAGCGTCGAGTGAGTTTGTCACACTCGACGACGTCCCGTACATCAGCCATACAATACGGAACACGAACATTTTCGTCGATACGGGCGACCAGGAAACAAGCCTGGACAAGAATCGAATCTACGTCTTCAACAAGACGGAGATCACCGCGACCTTCAATCCGGGGAAAGCCGGAAAGAGCAGCGTGGTCGACGGGGAGAAAGTCCAACTGGTCGCTGTCCGCCTGAAGGAGGGCGCGAAGCAACCGAGTGGTATCAGCGATATCGGCAAACTGCTCACCACGAGTAAGGACACAAACGCGGAAATCGTTCGCGAGTTCACGGGGGGGAACGGAGAGCAGAACTTCAAATTCACCCCCGACGAATCCGGGCAGTACATCTTCGCGACGGTTCTCGTCGAGAACAGCACCGACCCGGGACTGGTGCAGGGCTCGTCGCCCGGTAACCTCACCGCGGACGGGAACGTGACGGTCGTCGGCTTCGACCACTTCCTCGTCCAGGACGGTCGGTCGACGGTGACGCCGCCGGAGGTTGCCGCGGTCGGCAACGACGTTGACGTCGACGTCGACGCGTCGAATCTGGAATCGGACGAGGTTTCGCACACGACGATTCTGCTGAACGAGACGGTCCTCGGCGACCAACAGCAGACGATTCAGCTCAACGGGAGCGAAATCGAGGAGATTCAGTCGTCCATCGACCGAATCGAAGGGGCGACCGACGTGAAGCCCGGAACGAACTTCGCCGGGAGCACGCTTCCCGCGAGCCGATACAACGGGAACACGAACATCGTCTCGCTGCTCTCGCGGTTAGCCGGTGAAGACAGCGTGACCCAGACCGACGACACGGTCATCTACACGAGTATCAACGGGACCGTCGGCGGACCGCAGGAAACGGTCACGCTCCGCACGACGGAGAACTTCACGCCCGGCGAGTACTCGGTCATTCACTTCGCGACCGCACAGAACGGGACGGCGACGCTGAGCAACAAAGCGAGCGTCGAACTCGTCGACGGCGTCCAGCTCAACATCGAGCCGAGCGCGGTCGAAATCCAGCAGGGCGACAGCGTCACGCTCAACGTGACTCGGGCAGACACCGGCGACCGCGTCGCTGGTGCGAACGTGACCTACAACGGCAAGACGTTCACGACCGATTCGAACGGTCAGGTGACGTTCACGCCCGTCGAGTCGGGAACCGCGACGGCCACGAAAGACCCGTCTAACGGAACCGCGTACATCTCGTCGAGCGTCGACCTGTACGTCATCACGCCAGAAATCGAACTCACCGACTACAACGTCTCGTCGACGTCGGTGACGACGGACGAGACGGTGACGGTCAACGCGACCATCGAGAACACCGACTACTTCGGTGGGAACTTCACGGTCGACCTCAAGCGTGACGGCCAGACCGTCGAGTCGAAGACGGTGTTCGTCAACGAAGGCGAGACCGTCGTTGAGCAGTTCGAACTGAGCTTCGACACGCCGGGCACGTACGATGTGACGGTCAACGACGCGACGCCGACGGCCATCGAGGTCAGCGGCGTTCCGGATATCGTCTACTCGAACCTCACGGTCCCGAGTCAGATTTCACCGGGTGAGACGACGGTCGTGAGTGCCGACATTCGCAACAACGGCACCGGCGCTGGCGAGTACAACGCGTCGCTCGTCATCGACGGACAGACCGTCGAGTGGATGAACGGGACGCTCGCGCCCGACGAGTCCACGACGGTCACCTTCGAGAGGGACCTCGGTCCCGGCACGTACCAGATCGCGATCGACGGGCTTCCCGCCCAGACCGTGACTGTCGACAAGCCGGCGAACCTCGACTACTCGAACCTGCAGGTCAACGCGACCGAAATCGGACTCGAGGACGCGGTCAACGTGAGCGCGACGGTCACGAACACCGGCGACGTGTCGGACACGTTCACCGCGACGCTCTCGGTCGACGACGAAATCACGCAGACGAAGGCCGTGACCCTCGACGGCGGCGAATCGAAGACGGTCTCGTTCACCGTCACCGACCTCGCCCTCGGCGAGCACACGGTCCGCATCGGCGACCTCTCGCCCGAGACGGTCACCGTGAAAGCACCGGACATCACGCCGACGCTCTCGGTCGAAACGAACGTGACGAAAGGTATCGTGCCCGTCAACGCGACGGTCGAAAACCGCGGTAACGTCGAGGCGACGGGCGTCGACGTGATCGTCGAAGCGAAAGCCGACGGCGGTGGGGACTGGGAAGAACTCACCAGTCAGTCGGTCGACCTCGCTGCGGGCGAGTCGGTCGCTATCAACACGACGCTCGCACGCGTGGACGCGCGGAACTACTCCGTTCGCGTCGTCGCGGACCCGGCTGACGAAATCGCCGAGGCGAGCGAGACGAACAACGAGGTCAACGCGCGCGTCACCGGCGGTCCGCTCGCGAAGGGCTACGTCAAGATGCCCGACGGGAGCGCCGCCGTGGACGACCTCGTCTACACGAGCCGCACGAACCCCGGCAACGAGTCGTGGTCCGTCGGACAGGCGTTCACCGACGAGAACGGTCGGTTCCTCGTGCCGGTCGTCAACGGAACCTCACAGACGATCGCGTACGTGCAGGACGAAGCGAGCGGTTGGAGCGGCGACCACCCGCGCGACGGGTCGCCCGACATCTACTCGCTCCACACGACGAAAGGAACCGAGCGGGTTCTGAACGTCGGGAACACGACGCTCCCCGAAGCGGGTCTGCTGAACGTCACCGTCGTCGACCAAGACGGTGACCCTGTGGAGAACGCGACGATTGCGGTCCACCACAACAACGACGGCACCCGCTCGGGTGTCGCGTACAAGTCCAACGCCGAGGGACTCTTCCCGGCCGGTGAAGGCGACGAGACCGGCATCGAGGTCCGCGGCGACATGGAAGTCCGCGTCACGCCGCCCGAGAACGACCGGTTCGTCAACCGGACGTACTGGCAGAACCTCACGGTCGACACGAGCGGTGCGAACCTCACCTTCCGCCTCGCGGAGGGTGCTGACCTCTCGCCCGAACTCGACGTCGAACAGCGACAGCGGTTCAACGACGGCGTGAACGCCTCCGTGACCGTCTCGAACGACGGACTCGTCAACGTCTCGAACGCGACGGTCAACCTGACTGTCGAGGCCGCCAACGGTGCCACGGAGACGTACACGAAGTACACCGGCAACCTCTCCGACAGCACCGACGCGCCGAACAACGAGACGACGCTCACCTACGACCTGACGGAGTTCGCCAGCGAAGAACTCCTCGGAACCCTCGCACAGGGTAACGCGCGGGTGACCGCGACGGTCGATCCGGCGAACGAGATTCCCGAGACGGACGAGACGAACAACCAGGTCGTCAACTCCACGCGTGTGGTCTACGCCGACCCGGCAGTCCGCATCCAGGGACAGAGCACGGTGCTCCAGAGCCAGAAGGCGACGCTCGTCGTGTTCACGAAGAACAACGGTACCGCACCGACCGGTGAGTTCAACGTGACCGTCGACTACGACGACGGGACAACCGAGAACATCACCATCGCGAACCTCGGCGTCCAACAGCCGAACACGACGCGCGTCACCCACAGCTTCGCGACGGGTGGCGACAAAGTCGTGACCGCGAGCGTCTCCGACGGTGTCCCATTCGATAACAACGAGTCGACGAAGGACGTCAGAGTGAAGCCGTACAAGCTGAGCATCGATGACGAGGACGTCTCGGTGCCCTCGACGGTCGTGAACAACTCGACTGTCACTGTCCTCGCGGAGTTCAACGCGAACTACCCGTCGGACGTCAACGCAACGGTCGAGCTTCCCGTGGGGCTCACTCTCGCAGATGGACAGAGCGCTGAGAAGCAGGTCCGGTCGTCGGCAAAAGGCGGTTCGGTTGCGTGGAAGGTCCGCGGCAACACGACCGCCGACATCGACGACGCGCAGCTAGATGTCACCGTCGAAGCGTTCGGCCAGAGCGACACGGCGTCCGCAACGACCAACGTCACGGTGCCGAAGGTTCGCTACACGACGACGAACGCGACATCCACAACTACAGCGGGTACGAAGTCGCTCGCACTCAACATCTCGAACGCGACGACCTACGAGCACAGCCTCAACGTGACTGTGCAGTCCGGGACAGACGGACGGACGCTACAGGGTCTCGAATACCTGTTCTCCTACCCCTACTGGTGTGTCGAACAGACGACGACCCAGATGATGTCCGCGCTCCGGACCGACCAGTACTACCGCGATGGCGACATCCCGAGCAACTACGACCGCGACCGTGCGAACAGCACGATCAGCGCGGGTATCAGCAAGCTCGCCGACGAGCCCACGCCCGGTACGTACTTCAATATCTCCCAGCACGACAACGGCGCGTGGAGTATGTACGGCAACAACCCGCGCGGTGACCTGTTCTACACCATCTACGCCCTGCAGGGCGCGAGCGCTGTCTCCGACGACGTGGTGCAGAGCAACCGCACGGACGTGGACGCCAGCCTCAAGAACATCAACCAGAGCGGTGCGGTGCTCTGGCTGGCAGACAAGCAGCGAAACGACGGCGAGGTCCGCCCGAGCGGGTACTTCCTCCGTGACACAACCTCCGCGACCGCCTACACGACGGTCGCAATCGACCGCGCTCGCGACGACCTCAACGCGACCGCACAGACGGCCGCAGACGAGTTCAGCGTCGACGCCGCGGTCTACCTCATCGAACAGCAGAACAGCGACGGAAGCTGGGAAGACAGTTCGGAAGAAGCGCAGGCAACCGCCTACGCGGTGCAGGCGCTCGCAGCGGTCAACGACAGCGACACCCTCCGGAAGCAGGTCAACAGCGAGCTGAGTTCGGGTAACGTGTCGATGGCCCTCGACAACGGTGTCCAGTGGCTCGTGGCGAACCAGCAGGAAGACGGTTCCTGGGCTGGGTACCGGAACTCGCCGTACTGGAGCAACACCGGTGAGAAGGCCCGCGCGACGGGCAACGCGATCATCGCGTTGAACGCCGCGGAAGGCTACACGGTGAGCAACGGAACCGTGTCCGACGGTGTCAGCTACCTCGTTGGTATCTACCAGCAGGGCGGCTCCTTCGGTAACACGCGTGCGACCGGCGTCGCGATCGACGCCCTCACCACAGCGGACCAGCGGAACGCTGGTGCGCAGACGGTGACGGTCGAAATCAACTCGACCGTCACGAAAACGGTCAGCGTCGACAGTAACACACCGACCGCGACGGTGACCTTCACCACTGACGAACTCGAAACGCTTCGTCAGACCGGTTCTATCAACCTGACAATCGCGCACTCGAATCGAGTCGTTGTCGGTGCCGAGTCCGAACAGCTCGTCAACGAACAAGAGTACGAGGACACCAACTGAGGAGAACGATGACACGAAAACTCTCAATGACACTGGCTGCCCTCCTGGTCGTGGCATCGATATCGTTCGGTGTCGGTCCGGGTGTTGTGTCCGCTGCGGACCCGTTCAGCGTCGAAATCGACGCGCCGGACGACCTCAGCACGAACGGCAACCAGACGATTGCAGTAACGGTTACGAACAACAACGATACCACACTCCCCAGCCCGATTGTGGAGGTTCCGATTAGCAGCCCGGTCGCATTACCGGACGGTGCCGAAGACGCAGTCTATGTGAACGACACGACTGATCTACGGGATGCAGACGTCAGGGGAAGTACTATCAGCACCGGAGATGCCCTGTTTATCACGGGCGAAGAGGTGCCGCCCCGCGAGTCCCGGACCTACCACTTCAACGTGACCGTCTCGTCGGCGGGGACGACGTCGCTGACCGCTGACGTACGCTCGATGTACAACGAGCAGAACAACAACGTTCGGACGACCGAACAGCTCGTCGTGAGCGGCGTCGGGACGGTCAACGCAAGCGTCATCGACAACGACGAAAACGCCGTGAGTGGCGCTGCCGTCGTCATCGACGGACTGAACCAGGCTGCCTCGGTCAGCGAGCGGGTGCTCGAAGGCGACCACACCGTCAGTGCGAGCCTTCCGAACGCCCCTGAGTTCACCGTCGGAGTCGGTATCTCCGAGACGGCGTCTGTCACCTTCGTCGACGGCGACAACAGCATCCAGCCGGTCGCGTACGTCGGCGAGGAACCGACACCCGTCGGTAACTCGACCTCGGAATCGGACGGGAACGCGGAGACGCCCGTCAACACGACGGTGTCGGTGACCATCTCGAAGACCGACGGCACGGTCGTCTACGATATCGCGCCGCCGGTCGACAAGCCGCTCCGCGGGAACGGCGTCGCGACGACGGACGCGAACCTCGTCGACCAGACGACGGTCGACGGTGAGACACGGGTCCGCCTCAACGAGACTGACGTCGGGACGCAAGTCACCGTCGAGTTCGAAGGCTATGAGCTCGGGAACGCGGACCTCGACGACAACGTCGACGAGGACGACGCGTCCACAATCGCACAGGCCGCCTCGAGCGGATCTGACGCCGCCTACGGTGACGTCAACGGCGACGGTCAGGTGAACGGGATTGACGCGATGCTCGTCCAGCAGTACAGCGAGAACAACCGCGATGCCGACTACACCATCGGAGGTGCATAACTCATGAACACGAAACAGCTACTCGCAGTAGCGATGTGCGCCGCCATGCTCGTCAGTGCAGTCGGCGTCGGCGGCGTCGGTGCCGCGACTGCCAAGACGGTCTCCGTCGATACCGTTGCGTCTCTCGACGAAAGCACCGCGGACTCGACGGCGACGCTTACTGCGTACAACGTCGAAGACGCGGACGGCATCGGGTCGTACGAACTGAACATCAGCTACGACGACAGCCTGGTCGACGTCTCGGTCAGCGGGAACTCCCGGTTCAACGTTGAGACGACTGACCAGGGCAACGGAAAACTCACCGTCGTCGGGTATACGGGCGAGACCTCCGGGTCGACCGGGAACATCTCGCTGGCCGACCTGACGGTGACTGCCCAGTCCGTCGGGAGCGATACCTCCGCGTCCATCGACGTCACCGTCGAATCGATCACGGACACGAGAGGGAACCTCCTGTCGCACAGCGGCGACACGACGACCGTTGACGTGAACAACGTCGACGGTAGCACGCCGACGCCAACTCCATCGACGCCAACTCCATCGACGCCAACTCCATCGACGCCAACTCCATCGACGCCAACTACCGAAGCACCGTCGAGTGGTGGTGGCGGTGGTGACAGCAGCGATGGTGGAAGCGCTCCAGACCGTGGAACCTACGATAGTGTCTGGCTCTTCTACGATTCACAGATCAGCGCATCGCTCCCGGACGGCTCAATGGTAACGAACGTTGATATAGCGTTTGGAAGCCAAGCAATTGGTGAAGTGGTCATCCGTGAACGCGCGAGTCTTCCAGAAACAGTTGGTCAGCCGTCGAGCCCTGCTCTCAGCTTCGTCCAAATCGATGTTCCAGGGTCTCTCCGCGATTCAGCGTCGACTATCACGCTGAGCGTGAGACAAGACCGGCTCGACGAACTCGGTATCACGGCGCAGGACCTCGCAGTTGAACGCTACAACGACGAAAGCGGTGAGTGGGAGACCCTCGACACGCGCGTCGTGAGCGAGGGCGACGGACGGGTCGTACTGGAAGTCGATACGCCCGGCTTCTCGTACTTCGCCGTGACGTCGACGCAGGCCGTGACGACGACGGCAGACGACGGTGGTGACGACACCACAACGGACGACGATGGTGACGACACCACAACGGACGACGGAACCTCCGGCTTCGACGACGAGACGACGACCGGAGAGCCGACGACGACTGATTCGGTCATTCCCGGCTTCGGCGTCACCGCCGCGCTGATTGCGCTCGTCGCAATCGCGCTCATCGCGGTGCGACGCGAATAACTCGCGTCACCGTTCTCGGTTCTTTTTTCGCTCGACCTGTGCGGACGACTCGCTTCCGAAACAGAGAGCACGCACGGCGTTGTTGAAATCCGTACTGCTAGTTTGTTGCGTCCGTGGTGAATACAGGGCGCAAGTCTTGCAAGGTTGAATTGTAATTCAGGTTATCGAATAAGCAACCGCGTGTGAAATTTCTCAACCCAATGTGTGAACAGAACGTTTTTGAAGGCTTTGTTAGTGTTCTGAGATGATGCAAGGTGTCCCTCGGAGAAAAGTCCTCCAACTGGGTGGTGCAGCTCTCACTACGAGTCTTGCCGGGTGCACTTCTTTCTTCGAACAATCAAGTACCAGCCTCAGTCAGGTGGAGATTTTCAATCAACGGCCGGAACAACATACAGCTCACTTACTTATTGAGCGTAATGACGAGATCGTGTATTGGTCTTCATTTGAATTGAAACAAGCGGCAAATCAGCAGACAGATATCACGAAGGTTGACAGCAGAGTCATCAAGGACGAGTGGCCAGAAGGTTCTGCAACGTTCGCAATTCACGTAAGACTTGACGCTCAAACATCGTGGAGTTCTCTCACACTTGATGAACAAGACAAAGGATGTCATGAGGTTTTGGCAGTTATTGATCGTACTGACGAACCTCGTGTTTCGTTTTTCTCCTCGAATGATTGTTGAAGCAATTGTAAGTAATCTCGTGGGAACGCTTCTGGGCTAAATTCATCGAAGATGAGATCATTCAATCCGATGAGCCAGTTCTGACAAATTGACCGTAGAATGTTGAGGACATGATGAACTTATCCTCCGTCTGTGTCACGCCGTACGTATCAAATTCAAATTCTCGGGCTCCGACAGAACCTAACGCAGGGTGTCAGCTACGGTTGTGGTACGCTTGGCGTGGGTCCTGACGCTGACTCGTTATACTGAAACAGCGACCGAATCGGAGTTCTCGTCCATCCACCGGGCCGTGTGAGAGGCACGATTCGCTCCGCGTGCGATGGGACGCGACGCGGCCCGCGACCACTACGGGCCAGTCCGTCGAATAGAGAAATACGCGAGGAGAACAGTCGGCCGTCTCGATTACGAGCGGCGACGGAGAAGACTGACACCGACGAGGCTGACGATGCAGACCAGCGCAATTCCGACCGAGCCCCAGAGGGGAACGGCGGTCTCAGTCGTGGTTTCGGTCGTCGGTTGCATCGTCGTCGAAGGCTCTGCGGTCTGCATCGAGGTCTCCGTTCCGGTCGAATCGGTGGACCCCGCCGTCGAAGACGACTGGACGGCATCGTCCGCGTCGTCCGCATCGTCCGCGTCATTCTCGTCATCCGCATCGCTCGTGGGCGTCGGCGCGTCAGTCGTCTCCGCCGAACTCCCTCCGGAGGCTCCCGCGGTCGTATTGGCTGTGGTGGACTCGTTGGTTGGGGTCGACGTTGTGGTCTCGGTCGTCTCCGTGGTCGTCGTCTGGTCGGGCCCGTCCGTCGAGTCCGAGTCTTGGAGCGACCCTTCCTCAACGACGCTCACAGACTGGGTTCCGCTCACCGCGACGAGTTCGGGTTCACCGAACACTTCGTCGCCGGTCTGGGTGGCCGAATAGAGCCGATAGTCGCCAGTCGAGAGCGACGCGACATCGACCGTCGCCGTGTAGTTCAACCCCGTCTGTTGGGTCGCGGTCGTGCGGACAGATGTCGACTCGTTCCCGAGAACGACCTCGACGCCGGCCGGCGGCGATTCGACGTCGTTGCTGACTTTGGAGAGGTTCACTTCCACGAGGAGTTCGTCGTCCACCTCGACGCGGTCTGTCGCGGTCTGCTCGACGTCGAACCCGTTGATGACGAACGGTTCGACCGCGTAGACAGTCTCAGTTCCGTTCGTGAGCGCGACTGCGTACGTACCGGGACTGTATCCATCGAGCGAGAACGTCTCCGAGGCGGAGCCGCCGCCGTCGATGGGTTTGTTGTCGTAGAACCGTTGCTGACTGTCGACGACACGGATGGAGTACGAATCACCGGACGGCCCGTCGGTCGAAACGGAGAGGTAGCCGTCTTCCGACGCGCTGCCGATGGCTTCGATGGTCTGGTCTCCCCACTGGGTCGAAATCGTTCGGTCGGGGATATCGAGGTCGCCGTCGATGTCGACGTCGTAGTCGGCGCTCTGTGCCGCCGTCAACGGGGCGACCGCCGAACACACCAACACGAGCGCCAAGAGGAGGGCACGAGACGAGTGCATGTGCCAGCCTCTACAGTCGTCGGCAATAAGTGCATTGCCATGGCGAGTCGAACAGTCAGCGGTGGAGCAACCGGCCGACGTCGAACCGAACGAACGGCGTCGCCGCGATGACAGCGCTGCAGACCGCGAGACAGACCGCGCCGAGGGCGGACGCGGCGACCAACAGGGGAGTGAACGGGACGGCGAGTCGAATCCCGAAGACGACGAGCACGTCGACCCGCGCGAGCACCCACAAGAGCGCCGCCGCGAGGCCGAACGAGAGGACCGCCGCGGGAATCGCGAGACGGACGGCGTCGGCCGCGAACAAGGCGAGAATCCGTCGTCTGCTCGCGCCGGTCGCGCGGTAGATGCCGATGACGCGACGGTTCGCGTGCACCGCCTGCGCGAACGTCGCGGTCGTGCCGCCGATGGTGCTCAACCCGGCGAGCGAGACGAGCACGACGAACAGCAACTGCACGTTTCCGAAGACGTTCTCGATGGCCCGGCCGATACCGGTTCCCTCGGTGTACTCGCCGCGACTGCTGAGCGTCGCCGCGACGCGCTCGTCGCCGGTGACGCGGTAGGTCGCCGTCGAGATGACCGTCCCGTCGACGACCAGTCGGAGGTCGTACGTGCCCGGCGGCGGGTCGTCACCGAGTCCGACCTCGGACGCCGACAGTTCGATCTCCGAGACGTTTCCGGCGGTCAGTTCGACGGTCCGCGTCTGGGTCCCACCCGGCGAGACGAGGGTGAGGTTGCGGACGAGGAACCGACCCCACGGGTTGGCGACGCGCGCCGTCACCGTCGGGTTCGTGAGTCGCGACCCGGTGGACGGCGAGACCGTCAACCGCCCGCCGAGTCGCTGCGGCGCGCCGCGTTCCACGGTGACCGTGTGTTCTTCCGGGACGTAGCCGTCTTTCGAGAGCCGGAGCGTGTACGTGCCCGGCTCTTCGGGAACCCGGATGGGCACGCCGCCGCGGGCGTCCGTCGTCGCGCCCCGGCCGTCGAGCGTGACGGTCACACCGGAGACCACGGACTCGTTCGGCGTCGTCGCCGGCACGACGAGCGTGGACCCCGGCGGCGCGCGCGTCGGGTACTCGGACGGGAGCTGAAGCGTGTTCGGCCGGTACACCGTCACCGAGCGGGTGACCCCGTCGGTCGCGAGTTCGTACGTCCCCGCGGTCTCGAAGCTCGTCTCGAACGACAGCCGCGTCGATTCGTCGCTCCCGAGCGTCACGTCTCGTTCGAGCGTTCGGTTTCCCACGCGGACCGTAACCGTTTCACTCGCGGTGGTGGACCCGAGGTTTCGGACCGTCGCGCCGAAGCGATACGTCGCGTTCGTCCGGACCTCGGACGGTCCCGAGAGGCTCGTCACGAGCAGTCCCGACGAGCGGTTCTGCAGGGACGTGAGCCTCGAAGACGCGTTCTTCGTCCGAATCAGGTGAACCGTTCCGGGGCCCGTCGCCAGCGGCTGTGTCGTTTCGAGCGGGACGACGAGCTGGTCGTTCGTCACGCCGCTTCCGGCGAACGTCCCGACGATTGTGACACGTCTGACGCCGGGCGTGACGCTCCCCCCGAGCGTCACCGTCTCTCCGACTTCGAGCCCGAGCGTCCGCGCGAGGTCGGTCCCGACGACGGCCTCGTCGGCGCGCTGTGGGGCCGTCCCCGCGACTAACGACGCGTCGGTGACCGAGCTGAACGCGGTGTAGTTCGCCCCGCGAACGAGGTACGGCGTCCGGCCTCGGGTCTGCGCGTAGATGACCTCCGGGCTCGCCGTGATACCGTACGAGCGGAGGACCGTCGCGTAGTTCTCGTCGATGCGGCTGTTGAGGGGGTGTGCGGCACCGCTCTCGACGACCGTCCCGCTCGACGTTGTGGCGAGCGGCGCGAGCGCGCCGCCAATCGACCCCGTCAGTAGGATGATGAGCATGAAGACGGCGAGCGTCGCCGCCGTCGGGGTGAACGCCCGCCAATCGACGAGCGTCGGCGAGGCGACCGCTTGGAATCGGCGAATCGGCTGCGGCCATCGACTGGTGGCCCGGTGTGTTTGGTCGAACTTCGGGTCGCCGCGGACGACCGGAAGCGCCGCGAGGACCCCGGCGAAGAGGCCCATCACGAGGAGGAACCCGGCGATGCCGAGGAGCGAAAACGCGATATCCGCGGTCACGTTCGTCTGAATCGACACCGGGAGGCCCACGTACGTCGCGGCGTTGACGACGCCGTTGGTCACGATTACGCCGAGCGCGTATCCCAACGCGACCCCGACGAACGTGAGCGACAGCACGCGCCCGAGGATAATCGAGAGGATGCGCTGCGGCGACGCTCCGGTCGCGCGGGCGACGCCGATGAGACGGGTCCGGTCCCGAATCGACATCTTCGTGACGTTGTACACGACGACGAGAATCAAGAGCCCGCCGGCGAACGCGGCGACCGAGAGCGTCCGGACGACCTGCGTGATACCGCCCGCCAGAAACGGGAGCGCCGCGATGAGCGGGACGGTCGTCGGTGACGACGGCGCACCCGAACTCCCGGTGTCGAACACCAAGGCACCGCTCGTCCCCAACTGCTGGACGGTATCGGTGTCCGCGACGTACCACGAGTCGGGAAACAGCGTTTCGTCGACGCGGTGCGGCGAGACGGACGTCGACACGGTATTTTCAGGGCCGGACAGCTCTATCTGCTGGACCGTCGATACCGGGGCCGAGACACCGTCTTTCGGCGGTCTCGGGAGCGTCGCGGCTTGCCACGAGACCGACGCACCGGAAATCGTTCGCGGCGCGTCCGGCGGTACCCCGACGACTCGGCGCGTCTCGCCGTCCGGCAGTGAAACTGTCGTGACCGCGATGACGACCTCGTCGGCGGACGCGGCCGCAACGGCGTCGTCGTACGACTGTTCGTAGGTGACCGTCGCCGAACTCGAGAGGTCGGAACTGAGGGTGCCGGTGTAGGTGGCCGCCGTGAGCAACAACAGCGCGGAACCGAGGAGAAACGCCGTCGTGACGGCGACGACCGCGATGCTCAGCCACTCGCGGCGCGACCACCTCGAGAGGAGCGCTGTCGCATAGCGCATGTTATCCGAGGCGGTTCATTGACGGATGAACTCGTCCGGTTTCCGGCGGAGCGAGCCGTCTATCAGCACGTGCGTCTCTTCGAACTGGTCGGACAGCGTGGGGTCGTGGCTGATCACGACGAGCGCGGTGTCCGTCTGGTCCTTGACGCGGAACAGGAGGTCGAGGACGCGCGCTGCGGTTTCGGGGTCGAGTTGCCCCGTCGGCTCGTCGGCGAAGACGACGTCCGGCCGGTTCGCGAGGGAGCGGGCGATGGCGACGCGCTGTTTCTCCCCGCCGCTGAGCGTCGCCGGATACTGGTCTTTGAGGTCCAAGATGTCGAGGGCGTCGAACAGCGTGTCGAGCCACGCCTCGTCTCGGCTTCGGGTGTGGTCCTGCGGCAGCGCGGCGTTATCCCACGCGGTCAGGTCCGGGATGAGCTGGAAGTCCTGGAACACGAATCCGATCGCGTCCCGCCGTAACACGGCGCGTTTCCGCTCGGGGAGCGCGCTCGTGTCGTCGCCGTGGACGTAGAGCGAGCCACTGGTCGGGGTACTGAGCAGTCCGAGGACGTTGAACAGCGTCGTCTTCCCGGCACCGCTCGGGCCTTGAATGAGGAGGGAGGTGTCAGGCTCGACGGTGATGGAGACGTCCGCGAGAATGGTGGAGTCACCACGTTCGACGGTGAGCGAATCGCCACGCAGTACGGGGCCCGTCATCGATATGCTCCCTTCATGCTTCACGTATGTATAGTGTATGGGTGCTCGGTCAGACCGTCCGGTTCGTCGCGGCCGCGCACGTCGCGTTTCCGACCGGCCGGGACACCACCACGGGGTCGTTCCCGGTGTTGGCGTAGACGACGTTCCGCGTCGCGGTCCACTCGGCGTACGCGGTCGCCGAGACGGTCTCCGGGGCGTTCGGGAAGAGGTGCGCACCGGTCGTCGTCCACGAGCGCTGTGAGATGACGAGACAGTCCGGGCTCGGCCCACCCGAGAGCCAGTTCGCGACGGCGCTGTAGCCGACCTGCGCCTTGAAGTAGTTCGCCCCGACCCGCGTCAGCGAGTGGTCGCTCAGCCACGGCGAGTCGGTGTGCGTGGAGGCAAATCGGACGCCGTCGAACTCGGACTCGTAGGTCGTCGACGGGACGGTCGCCGTGTCCATCGTGAGGTACGCGAGCGGTGCGGTCGCGACTGTCGACACGAGCACGAGCGCGACGAGCCCGAGGCGGAGCGTGCGCCCGGCGGTCGACCCCGATGCGGCCTGAAGGAGGCGAACGAGGACAACTCCGACGAGCATCGCCGCCGGGATGTGAAGGAACGTCTGCGCGCGCATGACCGTGTCGTAGTACTCGGGCGTGAGCGACGCGGTGAGGCCGAACCCGATGATGGTGACCGGCGCGAGGAACATCGCCGTCGGTATCGCGCCGCCGCGGTACGACTCGAACAGTTCGAGTCCGAAGGCGGCGGTCACCGCGAACACGCCGAGAATCGCGACGAGCCCCAAGATGAGCGGCGGCGTCTGGGTCGTCCCCGGGAATATCGGCGAGACGGCGTTGAGCCCGACGATGCCGAAAAACGACCCGACGACGGCGAGATACGAGACCTGTTTGACCCGCCGGCCCGTCTGTTGGACCCACACGATGCCGATGGCAAGGAGGATGAGCCACGCGAGGAAGAGCCCGGGATAGGCCATGACTCGGTTCACGTACGGAACGCTGAGCGTCGTCGACGACTCGGCGAAGCGGTAGTACGAGAACATGTACGCCCAGAAAGCGACCGCGAGCACGCCCGGACCGAGCACCGAGCGGAGCGACAGCCGCACGGAGACGTGGCGCACGACGAGCGCGGTCACGACGAGCGCGGCGATGAACGTCGAAAACGTGTGCGTCATCGGGAACACGACGAGCAAGAGCCCGACGACGAGCCACCAGCGGCGGAACCGACTCCGCAACGCGAGGTGCAGACAGAACGCGAGCGTAATCACGAGGAGGATGCCGAGAATCTCCTCGTCGGGAACCGTGGTCCGACGGAGGAACAGCCCCTGAATGGCGAGGAGCGTCGCCGTCACCGCGCCGACCGCGGTGGCGGTCCCGTCGCTCGACCCGCTGTCGCGGAGCACGCGGCGAGCGACGACGCCGCCGACGAAACAGATAACCCCGCCGACGACGGTCGCGAGCGGCTGAATCGCACGGACGGGAACGGCGTCGGTGACCAGCGACACGACGCTCAGGTACGTGCTGAACACGAGGTTGTCCGCCCGCTGCGTGAGCGGGAGCGAACCCGTCTCCGTGGCCGTCTTCGCTAACCACGCGTAGTCGAATCCGTCGAGCGTCGATGGAAGGCCGCTCCAATAAAGCGGGAGAGCACGGAGGGCGAACGCGAGGGCGACACCCGCGATGAGAATCACGAATCCGCGGCGGCGTCCGTTACTCATTGGTGATACTACCCTCTCCCTCGGGCGTCGGTATATGTCTATCCACTAAGAGTGCCGCGGGGTCCTGCAGCAACAGATAGCCCGTCGCGAGACACGCGCTCGCGACCGCGAGGCCGAGGCCCGCGAGCACCATCCCGGCGATGACGCCGGGCGAGAACGCCGGCGTGAGCGCCACGCCGAACACGCGGAGTTCGCCGACCGACAGAAGCGCCGTCACGGCCGCGGTGGCGATGACGAAGGCAGCGGCCGAAGCGACGAGTCCGACTTTGAGCGTGTCGAAGAGGACGAGCCGGAGGATGTCGGTCCGGCGCGCCCCGGTCGCGCGGTACACGCCGATGGTCTTCCGAACGCCGTAGGTGCTCCGCGTGAACGCGGCGGTCGTGCTCCCGACGGTCATGAGGCTCACCAGCGCGACGACCGCGGCGAGGAGCACTTCGAGGTTCCCGAAGACGAGCTGAATCGCCTGCGCGATGCCGCCGCCGCTCGTGTAGCGACCGCTCCCCGCGAGCGCGGTCGCCAACCGCTCGTCGCCGCGGACGCGATACGTGAGCGTGGCCGGTTCGCTCGCGCCGACCTGCGACGAGACGGTGTACTCTCCGGCCGGGCGCTGTGGGAGGTTCACCGAGACGCGACGAGTCCCGCCCGGTGCGAGCGAGACGGCCCGTTCGACGTCAGTCCCCGGACCCCGAATAGTCACGGTCGTGTTCAGTCGCTGTGTCCACGGGTTGGTGAGGCGTGCCGTCACCGTCGGCGACGTGAACAGCGTCGGCGTCTGCGGCGAGAGAGAAAGCGTCTGGACCGGCCGCCGAGTCGCGTCCTCGGAGACGGTCACCGTGGTGTTACGCTGTTGGGAGCCGGCACGCGCGGACACGACGTACGTCCCCGTCTCGTTGAACCGGACACGGGCCGTCCCGCTCGCGTCCGTCGTTCGGCGCTGGCCATCGACCGAAACCGTCGCGTTCGCGACCGGCTCGCCGCCCCGCGAGACGCTGATTCGCGGCGCGCCCCCGACGGGTATCGACGCGGGAACGCTCACGCCGAGCGACTCGACGACGCGGCCTCGCTCGTCGACCGTCACCGACTTGGTCACGTCGGCCACGGAGAGGGAGACGGTCCCCGCGGGCGGCGTCTCGAACGCGACGAACGTCGTCTTCGACCGGCGACTGGGCACCGAGAGTGCGGTCTTCGCAGTCGCGTCCCCGAGCGTGACAGAGACGGGCCGGGAGGCGTCGCTCAGCCCGAGATTCGTGGCCTCGACGGCGACGCCGAAGCTCCCGTCTCGGCGCGTGACCGTCGCGTCCGTGACCACGATTGTCGACGCGTTCGCGTCTCCGCTGGCGAGGCCGCTGGTTCTGATGAACTGAACCCCGTCTCGCCCAGTCGTCGTGAGGTGGCGCGCCGTGTCCAGCGACACGAGGAGTTGGTCGTCTTGGACGCCGGTGCCCGCAAACCGGCCCACGATTTCGATTCGCGTGATGCCGGGCGTCGTGCTGCCTCCGAGAACGAGCGTGTCGCCGACACCGAGGCCGGTCGCCTCGGCGAGACTCGCCCCGATGAGCGCCTCGTCGTCTCCGGTCGGTTCCCGTCCCGTCGTCAGCGCCGTGTGCGCCAGCGACTCGTACGCGGAGTAGTTCACCCCCCGCGCGACGAACGGCGTGTTTCGGTACACCTCGAAGAGGAGAATCTCCGGACTGACCGCGACGCCCTGACTGCGGAGCGCAGACGCGTACGATTCCGGGACGTTACTCGCGATGGGATGGGGTGCGTCCGGCTCCGTAATCGTCTGTTGGCCGACGCCCGAAAGCGGGCCGACCGCGCCGATAACGGCCGACAGCAACAGCACCACGCCCATGAACACGCTCAGCGTTGCGACGGTGGGGACGGTCGCCTCCCACCCGAGCAATCGCGTCTCGAAGAGTCCTGCGAGCGGCGACCGCGACTGGTCGTCGGCGGACTGACCCGACGACGACAGTCGGTCCAGCGGTTTCGTCGCTTCTGGGTACGACGCTGTCAGGCCGGCGACGACGCCGGCGACGAGCAGCACGGCGGTCGCCAGTCCGAGCAGTTGGATGACCGGCGGCGTAAGTGCGAGCGCAAGGGAGGTCGGGAGGCCGGCGTAAACCGCCGCGTTCAGGACCGCACGGACGAGGATGACGCCGATGCTGTATCCGAGTGCCAGCCCAACGGCCGCGAGCGTGATGGCGCGGAGCGTGTACACGCCGACGATTTGCCGCGGCGTCGCGCCCGTCGAACGGAGCACGGCGATATCCGGGCGTCGCTCCTTGACCGTGAGTCGGATGACGCTGTACGTCGTCACCCCGACGAGAATGCCGCTCGCGAGCGTCGCGAGTTGGAGCAGGCGGACCAGTTGGTCGGTCCCGCGGACGAAAAACTGGAGCGCCGACAACAGCGGCGTCGCCGGTGCGCCGTCCGTCCGTTCGATGGTGACTACCTCGGTCGCCTCGAACGCTGAAACCGTCTCGGCGCGGGTGAGATACCAGCCGTCTCGGAGGACCTGATGGCCGGAGCGGTCCGTAACCGTGACCGACGTCGCCGTCTCGTCCGTTGCGAGCGAGACGGTCTCGCCGGCGGGCGGTCCGCCGACGACGGCGAGCGTTCCGGGGTCCGGACGGGGGAAGTCGATTGTTTGCCCCCGGACGGTGAGTTCCGAGACGCCCGGCGGGACGCCGACAACCGTCGCGGGCGTCCCGTCGACGGTCGCCCCAACGAGGACGAGTCGGACGTCGGAGTCGGACCCGCTCGCGTCCGCGACGCTCGACGGGGAGTCAACGCGCTCGACGTGATAGCTCGTCCCGAACTCGTCGGAGATGGTCGTCGTCTGCTGGCCGAGCGAGACGCCGAGAATGGCGGCACCGACGAGAAAAGAGACGGTGAGGGCGATGACGAGCACGGCGAGTGTGTCGCGCGTCTCCCAACTGAACGAAAGCGCTCGACGGTAGCCCATTAGTGTTCTCTATCGCGAGACTCGCGAGCGCTCACATTAAGTGTGTGTGGTTCCGCTGACTCATCGGTCAGACGACACTCACACGGCAGTTCGAAGCTGCCGATGACCGCCGGCGCAGTCAAAATCGGTTGCGCCGCAGGGCCTCGACCCGTCACGCAGAGCGCGACTGAATCGAGGTGTTAGTTAGCTCGCAGACGCGCCGCACCGATGAGCGCAACCAGCGAGACGAGCGCTGGCAACACGCCGAACCCTGGCGCTTGGCTCTCCGTCTCCGTCGGCGTATCGGTCGTCACCGGGTCGGAGGTCGTGGTCGGCTCGGCGACCGTGATCGTCGCCGATTCGCCCCCGACAGAGAGGTTGTACGTCCCCGCCTGCTGGAACGCCGGGAGGAACACGACCGTCGATTCGTTGCCGGGTTCGAGGTCGGTGACGGTCTTGGTCGACTCAATCGACCCATCGACCGTGAGATTGACCGTCGCGTTCGTCGTCACGTCCCCGTCGTTCAGGACGGTCGCCGTGGCTTCGACGCTCTCGCCGGTTTCGACGTCGGTCGTCGCGACTGAGAGGTTGGTGACGGTCGTCGACGCCGTGTCGCCGTCGCCGCCGCCGCCGGAGTCACCGCCACCATCGCTATCGTCTCCATCGTCACCGGAGCCACCGCCGCCAGACGAGGAGGTCGTTATCTCGAGTTGTGCGGACCGCTCATCGCCGATGCTGTAGTCGTTACCGTCCTCGTCGCCCAGCGCGTTGACCTCGGGCGTGACCATGGTTTCGGCCGTGCTCGTCGCGTTCCCTTCGACCGTGACGGTGGCGACGACTACCTGGCCGGTCTGGTTCGTATCGAGCCCGTAGCCGGCGAGTGTCGCGGAGCTGTTGTCACTCGCGTACGTCGTGTTGACCTCCGCCGCCTCGTGACTGAACGCGACCTGCGTGATCGCCGCAGTATCGTTCGCGACCGAGAACGAGATATTGGCCGCGCCGACGCCGCCCGAGGCGTTCGTCACGACCACGTCGAACGTCGCCGCCTCGCCGTTCGTAACCGTCTGACCCGTCGGTTCGAGTGCGACGTCCGTCGACCCGGCCGCGGCGCTCACCCCTGGCGCGACAGCGAGCGCGAAAACCAGAAGCAGAAGGTAGCCGTGGCGCGCGTTCAGTTTCATGTCGCATCCCCCAAACGGTTGGGCGCTGTCCAGACGACTCGCGTTGAACCGGGCGTGTTCGAAGAACTCATAGTTGGTGTCAGGTTGTCCGTCGAACTATCACGGATCACGCACGGCGTGGATTGCGCGAAGCCGTCGGTAACGGCGGTCGGCAGCAGCCCCTCACGCGTCGTACTGCCGTGAATCGCCGTGCGAGCACGTGATTACTCGACGTTCACGATATGACAAGAAGAATCAACCATGCTAATTGTTACGGTCAGTCGGAGGGTTGCCACTTCCGCCGCTTGGCAGTCGCCGAGGGGGTGAATGAGCCCGCGTCACGCGTGGGCGTCGAGGCCGGCACCGACTTTGTCGACGACGTCGAACAGCGCTTCCGGGAGCGGTTCGTCGTCCGGGAGTCCGACCGTTTTCACGAGGTCCGAATCGACCGTTTCGAGCGCGGGCGAACGAGCAGTCTCCCAGCCGGTGACGACGAGCGGTTGGGAATCGTCCACGTTCCGAGTGACGCGCGCGGCGACTCCCCCTCGATAGGACGGCGGCGCGTGGAGACAGACGACGACCGTCGGATCTTTCGATGAGACGAGTCGGCGAAGGGGCGCGGTCTCGGTCACGTATCGGATTTCGACGTCGCCCCGCGGATGCCAAGCTCGCTCTGGCGGTGGTCCGTAGACGAGAACCCGTGGTGGCGGTGCCATAAGCTATCACACCACACTTCGCAGAGCAGACATATAAACATTAGATACGCTGACAGATTCGGGGTGGGAGGCGAGCGGTCTATCGTCGGAACGGAAGGTGGCGTCGGGGACAACACACGCGGTCGCCGCGGTGGACAGTCGCCCGCCAACGGTCCCGCGAGAGACGCCCGGTCAGTCCCGCTTTTCCTTTCGCTCCCTCGTAATCATCGACTCGCGGATGTCCTGTAACCGCTCCGTGCCGCGGAGTTCGGACATGTTCACGCCGAGCGCGCCCGAATCCTCGTCGGTCGCGACGCCGCTCGTGAGGATGCTCCGGACGCCCTCCTCGACGGTCATGTCGATGTCGTACACGTCGTCGGCGGGGATGTAGGTGAGCAGGCCGCCGGTGACCGGGTTGGGCGCGAGCGGGAGGAACATCGAGACCATCTCCGTGTGGCCGGTCGACTGTTCGATGGTCGCGGGGGAGCCGCCCGTCTGGAAGCCGAGCACGTACACGTCGTCGTCGAAACACTGGACGAGTTTCACGTCCTGGAACTCGTCGGCACCCTCGTCGAGCACCACGTCGCCCATGCGGCGGAAGCTCTTGTACACCGTGCCGATACCCGGAATCGAGGAGATGACGAGGTCGAACACGCCGATGATTTTCTCGCCGTACTGGTTGCGGCCGACGGTCCCCACGACCGCGACGATGGCGAAGAGGACGAGCAGGGCGACCAGTTCGGTGAAGAAGTCGACGACGAACGAGTAGATACCGAGGTCGATGAGGAGCGTGATGAACTCGACGCTCTCGAAGCGGCTGATGATGCCCGCCCAGCGGAGCAGGTCGATGAACGGTTCGAGGGCGTTTCTGACGAAGTCGATGCCGACCCGGAGGACGTAGAGCGTGATGACGATGGGGATCATGATCGCCACGCCCGTCAGCAGCGTGTTGTACGCCCGTTCGTACAGGGATTGGCCGGTCTCTTTGGCGCTCACGGCGAGCGTTCCCGGCGAGCGCGGAGGGTCTGCGGAGGACACGGCGGGAGATTCATGTGGGCCGTGAAAATAGTGTCGGCAGTCGAACCGTCTGGATTTTCGAGACGCGCTGCGGCGGAGTCGCTCGCGAGGCGGGAGGCGACGGGCGAGTCGCGTAGAACGACGAAAACGGGGACCGAAGCGGGCCGGATGGATTCGCGGGAGCCGTGAGCGACGACGGAAGCCGAGACGGTGGCCCGTGCCGTCCCGAAGGCGGGGTCAGGAGACGACTTCGAACCGACCGACCGAGAGGTCGACCGCGAGCTGCTCGCGCGGGTAGACGAACTCCTCGTCGTCGTACATCGTCCGGACGGTCTCGTCTTCGATTTCCACCACCGTCTGTTCCGTACACAGCGTCGAATGCCGGATGGTCGACCCCTCCGTGATCACGTGCGGGGCGACCTCGAGTGTTTGTGCCATCGTTTCACTAACGCACGGTTTGCGATATAATTCTTCCGACGTTTCGGAGATACGCTATTGAAATGTAGCTATATAGTGGTATTGTCGGGTTGATTGTTCACTTTCTATTCCACTCTCCTTCGAACTGGTCGGAGCGGTACCGACGAGACAGGAGCCGAGGCAGTCCGAGTCGAGGCCCGACAGAGCGTTTGACTCGCGTCCGAGTCGTCGGCGTCGCCACTCGTCGAGCCTCGCGTCGGTCAGCACGTCCCGGTCGTCGAGCCTCCCGCTCGGCGCGTCAGTCGCGCTCGAACGGGTCGTGCTCGGGTAGTTCGTCGTCGAGGACGGCCGCCACGGCGTCGACGAACGCGTCGTGCGCCGACAGCGTCTCGCGGAGCGCCTCGTAGTAGGCGACGGTGTCGCCCGCGAGGAAGTGCGAGTCGACGCGCCAGAGCGTCCGCCCGGTGCCGAACTCGCCCGCTGGGAGGTCGTCGCGGTCCTCACGCACCTCGTCCAACGCCGCGACGAGTCGCTCGCGGAGCGCCGCGTACGGCGAGTCGCCCGAGAAGTCGGCGTCGCCGTGGATACCGTCTTCGAGGTGGAGTTCGAGTCGGAACTGTCCGCGCTGGAGGGCGCGCGGCGTCGGGTAGTGTTCGAAGTGGAGGTCGTAGCCGTGGTCGCGACCGCGCTCCCACGCCGTGGGCGTGACGCGGCCCCACGGCTTCCCCGAGTCGAGGGCGTGCCACGTGTGGGGGCCTTCCGGCGGCGACGCGCGGAGGTAGTCGGCCCACTCGTACTGGAGGACCTCACGAGCGAGCTTCGCTACGGCGTCGCGGGTCGCGTCGACCTGTAGCTCGTAGTCGAGATAGAAGCTCGTTTCATCCGCGGTGTCCGGGCCGTTCATACCTCCCTGCTAGACGCCCACACGGATAAAGATTCGACACGGACCCTGAGAGCCCGCGTTCGCTCAGTCCTCGCGTCGCGCCCGGCGTCCGAACCCGAACAGGAACGCTGCGATGGCTGCGACCGCGGGAGCGACGCCGAAACCGGGTACGCCGGTCGCCGTGGTCCGGCGCTCGGTCGTGGTCTCGGTCGCGGTTGCAGACTGCGTGGTCGCCTTCGGGGTCGTCTCAGCGCCGTCAGTCGCCGTCGGACTCGTGGTCGACGCGGGTGGCGCGGGTGACTGCGACGCCGACTCGGTCGTCGCGGGCTGGTCGGTCGCGTCGTCCGACTCGTCGTCCGCGTCGGAGTCGCCGTCCGACCCGGAGTCCGGACCATCGCCGTCGTCACCACCGTCGTTCGGGTCGTCGTCACCACCGCTCCCGCCACCACCACTCCCGCCACCGCCGGACGACTCCGAGACCGAGAGGTCGAGTCCCGACGTATCGGTGACGGTGTAGGAGTTCCCGTCCTCGTCGCCGAGGGCGGACACGGACACGTCGAGCGCGCCGTCGCCGGTGGCGTCGGCGGTCTCGACGGTGACGGTCGCGACGGCCACCGAACCAGCGTCGTCGGTGTCGAGGCCGATGACGCCAATCGACGCGGCCGTGCGACGCTCGTCGTACGATACGTCCCGCAGCCGCGGGTCGGTGCCGTCGGGCGTTGCGACCTCGGTGATGCGACCGACCGACGCGTCGTCGAGTTCGACCGTCAGGTTGTACGCGCCGACGCCGGCGTCGGCGCTGTCGACGACGATATCGAACGTCCGCGTCGAGTCGGGTTCGACGGTCGCCGCGTCTGCGTCGAAGCCGACGGTCGTGTCGGTCGCGGCGACCACGGGCGGCGCAACGGCGCTCAGACAGACGAGCGCCGCGAGCACCGCGAGCGCGGCTCGGTCGGGCAGCTTCGTCTTACGCATCCGTGGAGGCGAACAACCGCTGTACGTCGCCCACGTCGACGCGACCGTCGTCGTTGAGGTCGAACGCGGGGATGCTCGACTGGACCGGCTCGGCGTCGCGGTTCACGAACAGCGCCTGCGCGTCTACGATGTCCACGCTGCCGTCGCCGTTTACGTCCTCGAAGGTGCCGTCGCCGTCGTGGTCGGCCATCGCGCGGCCGTTGCCGGTGAGGTCGCCGGGTTCGACAGTGACGGGTCGGTTGTCGATGTGCGACACCGCGTAGGCCGTGCCGTCGGGGTCGTAGGTCGCGGCGGGCGTCAGTTCGAGCGCCGTCGAATCGCCGAGCGCGACGCCTTCGACCGTCACGGTCGCGAGGACCTGCGAGCCGTTCGCGTCAGTCTCGGCGTCGATACCGGCGGCCTCGATGCGGACCTCACTGCCGTCGCCGCTGACGTTGACGGCCGAGGTTCCGGGTTCGTCGGGGAACTGGACGCCCGTGATGCGGGCGACGCTCGAATCGCCGACCGCGAGGGTCAGTTCGTACGCGCCGACGCCGTCGGCGGCGTCGCTCGCGGTGATGTCGAACGTTCGGGTGTCGCCGAGGGGGACCGACTGGCCGTCCGAGCCGACCGAGAGTGCGACGCCGTCGGCCGGTTCAGGCGTCGGGTCGGGCGTCGTCGCCTCGCCGTCGAGGTCGGCGTTCAGCACCGCCGAATCGAAGTTCTCGTACTGGCTCGAATACGCGCTGTCGGTGTAGTCGACGTAGAGGTCGACGCCCGCCCCCGCCGCAGTCACCGACGACCCGAAGGCGTCGAGGTCGCTCGTCGGCACGGTGACCGTGACGGTGCCGCTCGCGCCGTCGTAGGTGACGTTCGTCGTCTCGACGTAGCCGCCGCTTCGGTCGGCGAAGGCGGCGGTTCCGCTCACGCCGGTCACGCGCGAGGGCGCGTCGATGGTGACCGTCGTCCGGCCGTCGTCGTTCGTCACGTCGACCGCGTCGGCGTCGACCGCCGCGTCGACTCGGCGCATCCGGTCGTCGGACTCGGTGTCGACTTCGGCGGCCACGATGGTCGAGCGGTTCTGCAGGTAGCCGATGACCCCGTCGGCCATCGTCGTCTCGTTGTAGACCGACACGCGCGGTTTGTCGCCGAGCGGGTAGCCGCTGCCGCCGTCGGCGATGTAGGAGTTGGTCGCGAGCGTGTAGGTCGCCGAGTCGTTGACGGGTTCGCCGTCCACCGTCAGGTCGCGAATCGTCGCGTCGCCCTCGCCGGGCGACGAGCTATCGGTGTGGGGCACCCACTCGAAGGTGACGCCGCTGACCTGCTGTTGGGTCTGGGTGCCGTACTGGTTGTCCATCTCCAGCGGCGTGATCTGGCTCTTGACGACCTCGCGGAGTTCCGCGCCGGTCACCTCGACCACGACGATGTGGTTGCCGAACGAGAGCGTCGACGTGACCATCCCGCGGGTGATGTTGAACTCCTCGCCCGCGCCGTACTCGCTCGGATAGAGCGTGTCGCGGATGCCGCCGGCGTTCGTGACGGCCACGTCTGCGCCGGTGTAACCGCGGACGCCGTCGGTGACGAGGTGACCCGTCGCGGAGTCGTCGGTGTAACTGGACCCGACGCCCGTGTGCTCGGGCATGACCGCCGTCACGAGCTTCGTGTTGAGATAGTCCTCGCGGAGCGGGTTGATGTACGTCTGCCACGAGTCGTTTCGCGGGATGTCGGTCGTCACGTCGACGAGTTCGCCGGAGGCGTCGGTGACGCTCCCGTTGTCGACGGTCAGTTCCATCGTCATGATGGCGTTTGCCTTCCCGGTGGTCTCGCCGATGAGGACGCCGTTGGTCGTCTGCGGCGGGTAGCGCTGTTGGTCGTCGCCGGAGACGAGCGCGTCGATGCCGTCGACGTTCCGCGCGAGGGCCTTCGAGTCCGGGATGCCGACCGGGGCCAGCGCGACGACCACGTCAACGTCCTCCTCGTTTCGGAGCGTGTCGACGGTCCGCTGGGCGGCGGTCGTCGGGTCGACGACGGTGTAGCCGTTGCGCTCGATGACGCCGTCGGTCTTGGCGTTGATGGCCTCGTCGGTCAGGCCGAAGAAGCCGACTTTCACGCCGCCGCGCTCGACGACGGTGTAGTTCTGCGTCCCGGGGAGGTTCTCGCCGGTCTCCTCGTCGACGACGTTGGCGAGGAGCCACGGGTAGGTCGACTCGTTGGCGATGGCCTCGAAGACGGCGAAGTCGTTCGTCCCCGCGTCCTCGTCGTAGTCGAGTTCGTGGTTCTGGACGACCTCGGCGTCGGGGTCGATGAGGTTCATCGCCGTCACCGGCGGCTCGTAGCCGTGTTCCAGGCCGTCGTAGTTGCGGAGGGCGTGGGGGCTGAGTTCGTCGCCGCCGCCGGCCACGAAGACGGGACCGGAGGCGTTCGCGCGCTCGCGGTTGATGAGCGTAATCATCCGGCCGAGTTTGTCGTCGCCGGAGCCGGCGGCCGCCTTGCCGATGTCGTTGAAGCCGACGAGCGTGAGCGTCGTCGCGTTCGCGCCCGCGGTGTCGTTGCCGGCGTCGCCGCCGTCACCGCCGTCGTCGCCCGCGGGAGCGGTCAGGTTCGTCACCGACGCGGGCTGAATCTTGTACTCCTCGAAGCTGTAGAACACCGGCCCTTCGACGGCATCGGCGGTACTGCCGACCTCGCCGGGCGTGGTGTCGTCGCCGGTCGTCGCGTCGTCGATGGCGACCGGCCCGGAGCCGTCGGTGACGGCCCACTCGCCGTACTGGCCGGGGGTTTCCGTGACCTCGACGTCGCGCACGCTGACGAGAACGCCCTCGTAGGCCTCTCGGGAGACGTTCGCCGTCGCGAGCGCGGTCGCCTCGGGAACCGACCCGGTGCCGGTCGTCGACAGCGAGGCGCTGTCGTTCGCGAGGTCGAGTTGGGTCATCCCGTAGTACTCGGAGACGGGCGCGTCGACGCGCACCTCGTCGCCGGGGGTCGCGTTCGACGACCCGCCCGCGTAGACGTAGACGCCGCTGTGGCGAACGTCTGCCGCGGAGGCGTTCTGCAGGAAGAAGCCGTCGGCGTTCGTCGCCGTCACCGTCCCGGTGACGCTGACGAACTGCCCCGCGTAGGCGGAGGCGTCGCCGCCGGTCGTGTTCGATTGGAGTTCGGTGATGGTCACGGCCGTCGGCGCGGACGCGTTCATCGCCGATTGAGCGGTCGAATCGAGTGCGCTCGCGTCCTCCCCAGCCGCGACGCCCGCCGCACCGGCGGGGAACGTCGCGGTCGTGAGTACTAACACCAGTAGCACCGTTACAGTACGACTGAGAACTGTCTGTGATGGTGTGTGCGGAGGCACATCAGTCCGCACCGGGGCGGGTGTCATAACCGCTGGTAAGAGTATTATATAGGTGACAGAACTGCGATAGGGAGGTTCATACGATACGGAGCGGTTCGTACGTCAGTCGGGTGGTTGTCGGGTCGGGTTCCGGGAGTTCACGAACAGAGGCGACCCAGAGAACGGCGGTCGTATCGCAGCACGTACCGGTGGTAGGTGAGATAGCCATATTTAAGTCCATTGGCCGATTCCGCAGCAGTTGAGAACGGTTTCCACCTCCTCGGTTCGGTGGTCGACCCACCGAAGACCGTTCTCTCTTTCCCCCACAGCATACTATCGGTACTTCCAATTAGTACCTACTTTCCGAATCTATATCATCCTCTACCAAAACAACGTGTACGAGAACGGGAATGTCATCATCTGATGCTGGTGGCGTTGCCCTCGTTCTCGTTCCATCCTCCCCCACTCGGGGGACCCCACCACCCTTCGGCTAACTGTCCACCGAGACGCATCCGTCACTGAATCGATTCGTCAGCGCTCAGACACGGCTGTCGGGGACGTGCAACACAACATCCGTCGGGCCACCCACGAACGCGTCGAGAATCGTGACGAGTTGAGTTATGCTCCCTCTCCGCCGAGTGCGGCGCACACGCGCATTCGAACGTCCGCGGGACTCGCCGCCGATTGGTCGCGCCGCGCCATCCGTCCGGTGACGAGGTCGAGCAGGTCGAGCGCGGTCAGTAGCTCGCGGACCTCCGCGCGGTCGAGGCCGAGACGGCGTTCGACTTCGTACAGCGTCTTCGCACCCGCGACGGCGGCACACACGTCTTCGGTCGAGCAGTCGAGCGAGGACACCGACGCGGGAAGCGGCGGGAGCTCAGTCGCGGTGGACGCGTCCTCGGCCGTCGTACTCGTCTCGTCGGTCTCCGCCGCGACCGGCTCCGTGTCCGTGTCCGTGGCCGGGTCCGTCTCAGAGTCAGACTCCGACTCCGACTTCGGGTCCGGCCCTGACGTCGGATTTGGCCCTGACGTCGGGTCCGGCTTCGATTCCGACACCGACGTCGATTCGTCGTTCGCGTCGGTCCCGGCGTCGTCCGGCGTGTCACGTTCGACCGCCGCGCCGTCGGTATCTTCAGTCCCCACCGGGGGAGACTGGTCAGTCCCACTCGTGCTGTCCTCGGTAGAGACGCTCGGCTCCGGTTGCCGTGGCTCGTCGCCCGGCTCGGTCGAAGCCGCCGGCTCGGTCGACGCACCGTACGATTCCGGCTCGTGAATCCCGCGTTGAATCATCTGGTTGCGGACGGTCTGGGGAGTCACGTCGACGCCGAGCGCGTCGGTCATCTCCTTGAACGTCTCGCAGGCCTCGTACGCCTCTCGAAGCCGAACGGGGTCGTGGTGTGCGGGCACCGAGTCGGCGTCTGTCGCGGCGGTCGCGCTCGTCTCCGTCTTCGTACCGGTGTCCGCGTCCGCCTCCGTGTCCGGACTCGTCTCTGTATCCGTATTCGCGTCCGTCTCCGTCTCCGCCCCGATGGGGTCGTCCGTCGATACCGGTGTGGGTTGGTCGTCCTCCGACGGCTCGTCTCTCGTCGTCGGGACCGCGAACTCCATCGTCGGTGGCGACACGACCGATGCGACGGGGGCGCTACCCGTCGAGCCGCGCGCCCCGGAACCGTCGGCTCGGGCGACCGGCGCGTCCGCCGGCTCGGGGTCGCCGTCGGTGCCGGCGTGTTCAGCCGATACCGACTCCTGTCCGGCGTCTTCGGTCGCCGGGGGAGCGAGCGCCACGTCGAGTTCGAGTCGAAGTCGGCCGTCGGCAATCGACGCCGCCGGCGACGACACGGAGAGTCGGTCCGGGTCGACCGCGCACGCTGACGCGAGGTCGTACTCGACGGTGACCGAAGCCGCTGTGCCGTCTTCGCTCGGCTCGTCCCCGCTGGCCAGTTCTATCCCGTGAATCTCTGCCGTCGCCTCCGAAAACTGTTCGAGAACCGCCGTGAGTTCTCGGACGTTTCTAACCACATCCATATGAGGATGTCAACTTCGTCACATGGCATATAATTTATTGCCGCCAACATCATCTAGTAATATATATTCTATACAGATTCTCGTTCGCGTGAGTCCGGCATTGAGAGACCGGAACGGTCGGCGGCGCACGGTCGCCACGCTCGACTGTCGGCGTAGCTGTTTTTATGCTTCTGAGGGAAGATACCCACCGTATGGACGTGTCTCCGCTCCGCGACATCGCACCATTCAGCACCGAGCGACGGGCGATGCGAGTCCTGTTGGTCGACGATAACGAGTCGATGGTGGAGCTGTCCGCGACCTTTCTCGAACGCGAACTCGACGACGTCGAGACGGAGACGTACACCGACCCGGTGTCGGCGCTCGACGAACTCACTGACGGTGCGTACGACTGCGTCGTGAGCGACTACGACATGCCGGTGATGGATGGGCTCGAACTCCTCACGGCGGCGCGCGAGCGGGGCATCGAGATTCCCTTCGTCCTCTTTACCGGGAAGGGAAGCGAGGAGATCGCGAGTCGCGCCATCTCCGCCGGCGTCGACGAGTACCTCCAGAAGGGCGGCCCCGAGGAGTATCCCGTGCTGGCGAACAAGGTGTCGAACCTCGTCGAGAAACACCGCGCCGAGACGCACATGCGACGCGGCTTTCTCGCCATCGAGTCGGCCGAGGAGGGCATCGGCATCATCGACGAGGACGGCGTCTATCAGTACCTGAACGAGGCATATGCCGCGCTCTACGACCGCGACCGGGCCGAACTCATCGGCGAACACTGGGACGTTCTCTACCCGGACGACGAGGCGCGGCGCTTCCACGAGGAAATCCTCCCGCAACTCGAAGCCGAGGGGTCGTGGCGAGGCATTTCGACCGGCGTCACCAAAGCCGGCGAGCTGGTCCCCGAGCGACTCGTGTTGACGCGGATGGACGACGGGGGACACGTCTGTATCGTCCAGGAACTCACCGAGGTCGACGCGTTGCGCGCGGAGGTCGAACTGAAAAACCGGGTGCTCGACGCCCTCGACGTCGGCATCGTCGTCATCGACCCCTCGCAGGCCGACACCCCAATCATCTCTCACAACGAGGCGTTCGAGACGCTCACGGGCCACGACGCCGAGTCGGTGACGGGGCGTAACTACCGGTTCCTCTACGGACCCGAGACGGACCCCGAAACGGTCGCCGAGATTCAGGCGGCCATCGACGCCGGCGAGCCGATTTCGACCGAGGTTCGCAGCTACGACGCCGACGGCGAACCGTTCTGGAACCACCTCGACATCCGCCCGATTCGGGACGACGACGGCGCACTCGAGTTCCTCGTCGGCTTCCACCGTGCAGCCGACCGCGACGGCGACGCCGACACCGCCGGTGACGACAACGTCGACGATGTGCGCTCGTCCTGACGCGGTGGTCGGCCGTCGCCGATAATACTGGAAACGGTGGGGTGTCCGCGGCGTGAGCAAGAATTACGACCACAGCACGCGTCGGGTGGGACCGTGTCCCGCCGCATCCGACTCCAACAGTTCCTCGCCCTCGCCGCGTTCGTCTTTGCGGTGTACTGGATAGTCGATGGTTCGCTACTCATCGCGGGCGGGTGGGTCGTCGTCGGGCTACTCAACCTGTACACGCTCAGACGCGAGTCCGAAGCGGAGGACGACGCACTCAACGTGTGACCGCAAACCAACGAGAGGTTGCGCGTCGGTCCGTCGGTAGTCGTTCGACCGCGGCGGCGCGGACTCGTCCTGACGCGGTGGCCGGTGGCCGTCGCCGATATACTGGAAACGGTGGGGTGTGCGCCCGATAAGAACTACAATCGCGGTGGTCGCTATTCGAAGCCGTGTCCGCTCACTACCGACTGTACCAGGTCCTCGCCCTCTCCGCGTTCGTCTTTGCAGTGCACTGGTGGTTCGATGGCTCTCCGCTCGTCGCGGTTGGGTGGACTGTCGTCGGGCTGTGGTATCTGTACGCGCTCTGGCGAGGAGTCGACCAGATCGACGAGCATGCCGTCGATACGTGACCCAAAAAAACCGACCGGCTGCGTCCGGACTGCCGTTACTCGTTCGACGCGCGCTTGAAGAACGCCAGCGCCGCGCCGAACAGCGTCAGGTTCTGGAGGAACGAGGTGAGTTCCTCGTCGCGGGCGTCGTCGTCGACGGCCCAGAAGTCGTGCATCGTCGGCGTGACGCCGGCGAAGAACGCCGCGACGCTCGCGGCGGCGAGTTTGGGGAGTTTCCAGAGACCGATGCCGATACTCCCGCCGAGGAGCAGGCCGCTCGCGGCGGGGACGAGTCGGTCCGCCTCGGGGACGCCCTTCGCCTCCGCGTAGGCGATGCGGCCGTCGAGGTCGGTCAGGTTGCGAATCGCGAGGACGGCGAGACCGCTCGCGAAGAGGGCGCGGGCGAGCCGCGATGGCGTGCTGCGTTCGGAGTCGTCGGGGGCTGTCATCACGTTTCGAAAATGGCGTCCTAATTATAAGCGCACTGTTTACAAACCGGCCAGAACGTTTTAGTACGAGAGGTGGCCCTACCCCAGCACCAGAACCCCGAAACCGAGGCGTACAGCCGCCAACTAAGCCGTTCGCTCCCTCTGTCTGAGTTGAGAGGTCCGTACTGCGTTCCCTTTTCTGTCGACTACTGTCCGCGGAAAACACCGTGGCCACCGTCTCACTGACTCTCCGACTGCGCTCCGATTCGGGCCGAAACGCGCCGGACACCAAACTCGCCAATTGTGTGAACTCGTTGAACATTCATAACAATTAACCAATGACGAGTTGATATTGGTTTTGTGGTGCGTTGACATGGCAAACCCGAAGCACTACGTCGTGCTGGAAGGCCTCGGTGCCGGAAAGTCCGACTACACGATTCAGGCGACTGGCGACATCGAAAAAGTAGGCGGCAGGCTCGGCGGACTGCCCGTCACCACGGGTCCGGCAGACCAAGTGTCCGGGAGTACGGCAGACGGAACCGTCTGGGGGAAATCCGATGGCTACCGAATCTACGGCGGCATCAAGTCCATCAGCCTCGAAAACCCCGATCACGTCCAGGTCCACATGGGAACGATCGCCGGAGAGCCGGATGACGACCACGGCGACCTGTGTGAGGTTGTCGTCCGCGCGGAGAAAGTCGAGTTCATCAGCGGGCAAGGTCCGGGCGAAGGCGCGCTCGAACTGGAGATCGAACACGACATCCGCGGCGCGCAGTCCGAACACACGTCGCTCAGGCTCCCAACGGGGTCCACGAAAAACATCGGCGTGGCGATCGATAACTTCAAAGTTCCTCGAAGTGGGTCGGAACCGAAGACGATCGTGACGAAAATCACGGAACGAGAGCCGCCAAGAGACTGGTTCACAGGGACGCCGGACGAGGGAAGCGAGCCGGTCGATATCACGCTCGCGTGCGACAACCCACAGCAGGTGACCAACACGGTTCCCATCGACTCCGACCGCGGGAACCCCGGCAAGGTGAAGGTGTACTACACCATCGACGACCTCGACGACTGAGGGGGCCGTCCCCCGTTCGGTCGTCCCGCGAGCAGCAACCATTATGATGCGGTGCGGTCACAGTTGTCCCACGAATGGACTCGCCTCGCGACACGCCGCGTTCGCTCTCGGAGTCGTCGCCTATCGACGTCCTGCACGTCGATGCCGACCCCGAGTTCGCGGCGCTCGTCGCGGCGGCGCTGGAACGCGAGTGCGAGCACATCACCGTCCATACCGAGACGGACCCGCGGGTCGCGGTCGACCGGGTTCGGCGCGACGGCCCGACGTTCGACTGCGTCGTCTGCGACTACGACATGCCCGACCTCGACGGCCTCGACGTGCTGGCGAGCGTCCGCGCCGAGTATCCGGAGCTCCCAGTTATTCTCTTCACCGCGAACGGCAGCGAGGAAGTCGCCAGCGAGGCGATTTCGGCGGGCGTGACCGACTACCTCCGGAAGGGCGACGACACGAGTCGGTACCAACTGCTCGCCAACCGCGTCGAGAACGCCGTCGAGCGGTATCGAGCCTCGCAGTCTCTCAACCGGGGGCTGGCGGCCATCGAGAACGCGACCGACGCCGTCTGTATCCTCGGCGACGACGGCGGTATCGAGTACGCCAACGTAGCCTGTACTGAGCTGTTCGGCTACGAGCGCGCGGAACTCCTCGGTCGCCACTGGGAGGCGTTCTATCCCGACGACGACGTACAGGCGGTCTACGATTCGGTACTCCCCGAAGCGCGCGAGGGACAGTGGTCGGGACAGTCGTCGCTCGTGCGGAAGGACGGCGGCCTCGTCGACGTGGAGCACACGCTCACGTCCACGGCCGACGGGTCGCTCGTCTGGACGCTGTCGCGCGTCTCGAAACGCGACAGACTCGAAACGAAACTGTCGCGTCGGGAGCGGGCGATAGACGAGGCCCCGATCGGCGTCGTCCTCACGGACCCCGACCAAGCCGACAACCCCATCGTCTACGTCAACGACGAGTTCACCGACATCACCGGATACAGTCGTGACGAAGTCCTCGGGCGAAACTGCCGGTTTCTGCAGGGCGAAGAGACGGACGAGGCGGCCGTCGCCGAACTCCGAGCGGCGGTCGACGAGCGCGAACCCGTGACGACCGAGCTCCTGAACTACCGCAAGGACGGCACCGAGTTCTGGAACCGCGTCCGCATCGCGCCCATCTTCGACGACGGGAGCGTCGACCTCTTCGTCGGCTTCCAAGACGACATCACGCCGCGGAAGACCTACGAGCGACTCCTCCGGTCGAACACCGCGCGACTCGAAGCGCTGTTCGAACACTCGCCGGACCTCGTCGTCGTACACGACGACGACGGCACCATCCAAGACGTGAACCAGCGGATGTGCGAGGAGTTAGGCTACCGTGAGGCGGACCTCGTCGGCAAGACCATCTGGGACCTCGACCCCGCGTCCGACCCGGAGCGCTCGAGGGCGTTCTGGACGGGGCTGCCGGCGAACGAGCCACACCGCTTCGAGGGGGAACTCGAACGGCAGAACGGCACGACGTTCCCCACCGAGATACACCTCATCCAACTCAACGTCGAGGGCGAGCAGATGTTCGTCGCGATGATTCGCGACATCAGCGAACAGAAGGAACGCGAGGCCGAACTCGTCGAACAGAACGAACGCCTCGACCGCTTTGCGAGCGTCGTGAGCCACGACCTCCGCAACCCGCTGCAGGTCGCCATGGGCCGCCTCGAGATGCTCCAAGACGACTGCGACAGCGACCACCTCGACGCTATCGACCGCGCGCTGGACCGCATGGACGACCTCATCAGCGACCTCCTGGTGCTCGCCCACAACGGCAACGACGCCATGGAGGTCGAACCGGTCGGGCTGGCCGACCTCGCGCGGGCGTGCTGGCAGAACGTCGTGACCGACGGCGCGACGCTGGTCATCGAGACCGACGCCGTCGTCGACGCCGACCGCGACCAGCTGCAGCAACTCCTCGAAAATCTGTTCCGGAACTCGGTCGAACACGGCTCCGCCGACGGCGACGTGACCGTCACCGTCGGCGAGACCGACCGCGGTTTTTTCGTCGAAGACGACGGCCCGGGCATCCCGGAGGACGACCGCGACACCGTGTTCGAAGCCGGCTACACCACGTCCCCCGAGGGCACCGGCTTCGGGCTGAACATCGTCTCGCAGGTCGCCGCCGCCCACGGGTGGGAGGTGGCGGTCTCGGAAGGAGCCGAGGGCGGTGCGCGGTTCGACTTCCGCGTAGACTGACCCTTACGCGTCGCCGGCGTCGAGGTCGAACTGCTCGTTTTCGGAGACCGCGTTGAGAACGACGCTCGTGTTCGACTCGCGAATCGGCGCTTCGCTCAACAGCGCCTTGATCTGGCGGTTCATGTCGTCGGTGTTTCTGAACTTGCCGACCGCGAGGACGTCGTAGTCGCCGGTGACCTCGTACACAGAGACCATCTGCGGCTCGTTTGCGAGCAGGTCGGTGACGTCCGTGAGCGCGCTCCCCTCGACTTTGAGGTGCATGACCGCGGTCACGTCGTAGCCGAGTTCGTCGTAGTCGAGACGCGGCGTGTAGCCGTCGATGATGCCCTCGTCTTCGAGGTCTCGCAGGTGGTTCGAGACGGTCGTCACCGACACGTCGAGTTCTTCGGCGAGGCTTCGGAGACTACGTCGCCCGTCTTTCAACAGCGCGTTGATAAGGTCGGAATCCAGGTTTTCGTAGGTCATACTCGGGTAGTTTGCAGTTGATTGTGATTAACCTCCCGGTCGAAGTTGACAATCCGGTGAATAGTTGCCGCTTTCATGCTGAAAACCGTTCGAACGCTCGTCGGGCCGGACACGCACGCGCGCTGCCCCGTCTTCACACCCACACCCTCCGACAACGGTACGTTTTCGAGATGAACATGCGGTCGCTGGAGACCAGTACGAACGCCTCAGTTTGACACACCCGATGCGACCTCTCGATCGCTGTTCGATTAAATCGTGGTTGCGATAACTCTCACGTCGCGGACGCGACCGCGGCAGTTCACGCGGGTCGAAAGAAACTGACGGCCTCAGTCGGAAGTCGACGACTCAGTTTGTAGTTCCAGAAGCCACTCGCACTTCCCGCAGGGCGTCTTGCCCGTTCGCTTGGCCTCGGCGCGGGTGACCTCGACGAACCGACCGTCACTGTGGCCGCCACAGACCAGTTCGCCGTCTTCGTCGAGTTCGTGATACGCGTAGCCGCCGGTGTACGCGCCGTTGGGTGTCGTAGCCACGCGGTCGTCGTCGTCGCGGGTGTCCTGCGCAGCGAGTTCGCTTCGCTGCTCGCTCGTGGGTTTCTGGTCGATGTGCTCTCGCGTCGGCATCCGTGCAGGTACACTCGCCCGGCCGCATATGTTTATTTCGGCCCCGACATGACGTGAGGAATCATCATGGATGTCGGCGGCGGCGCGCGGTGGCTCCTTGCCACTCGACGAGTGCGTCGAACTCGTGCGGACTTCGTTCGATGATTGCACAAGTGTCCGGCTTAACGAGACGCCTACGTCTCGTTCGCTCACGAGGGCACCGCGCTCGTGAACGCTGTCTCTCTCCCTTCGGTCGCTCCGATCGCAGCTTAAGCAAGTTCCCTCGCGCCTCAATTCAAGTGAAGGTCTTTACCGGAGTGGGTCGATGTCCCCGAGAGATGAGCCGGACGCTCGAACTCTCTGGGACGTGGCTCAGCTATCTACTGTCTGCGTTCCAGTTGACCGCGCTCGCATTGGCCCTCGTGTTCGTCGTGCCCAGACTCGAGTACCCGGTCAACATCTTCTTGGGCGGACTGTTCGCCGTGGTCGTCCTCGCGTCGGTGGTCGCGCTGTGGCGACGCGCGGCCGGTCAGGACGGGGGTCGTCAGCTCGGAAGCACGGAAGACATCACCTATGACCCGTTTGCCGACCCCGGACAGGCCGCCCGCGATAGCTGGGAGAAGGCCGTTCGGCGGCTCCCCGGGTCCGACGACGACGAGTGAGCCACAGTCCTCGGTGCCGCTGTAGCCGTGTTCATGGGGTCACGCCATCTCGGGAACGGGGAAATCGAACAGTTCCGCTCGAAGCTGTTCGGGGGAGTCGGTCTTCCCCCACTGAATGAGTTTCCCCACCAGTTCGGGGTCCGAGAAGTCGACGTGCCGCGCCCGCTCGTCGCCCCAGTCGTAGACGTGCTTCGGGAGCCAGTCCGCCCGCCGCAGTTCCGCGAACAGTAAGCCGGCGGCCTCGTCAACGCTCGCATCGCCCGCCCGGTAGGCGTCCAGTATCTCGCCCATCCGTCGGTGCATCTCGGCTTTCTGCGGGACGAACGGGGCGCCGTCGCCCGGCGTCGGTTCTTCGAGAAGCGAGTCGAACTCGGCGGGCTGTCCCGACGCGAGGTAGGTAAAGCAGTGTCGCTGGATGTACAGGTCGTGGAACAGGACCTGCCCCAGCCACATCTGGGTCCACGCGTTCCAGAGCCGGAAGTCGCCCATCGACTTGTACGCGTTGCTGATGACTCGGTCGTTGGTCGCGAGCTGACGGCGGTGCATCTCGTCGATGGGCGCGAAGCGCGCCGCCGAGAACTCGCCGTCTTCGAACGCGTCCAACAGCAGGTTGGTCGACACGAAGACGGATTCGAGGGTGTTCACGAGCCCGACCGCGTAGAGCGGGTCGACGAAGCCGTACGTGTTGTTGGTCAGGTAGTGTCGGTGCCCCGCGGACTGACTGGCGGTCCGCTGGAGTCTCCCGGTCCGAACCCACGGTCGCACCGTCGTCGCCGACGCGAGGTGGCGTTCGATATCGGGGAAGTCGGCGATGATTCGTCGAGCCTCCCGCTCGGCGCTGACCGACTCGTCTGTGGGGTACTGCGTGCGGTCGAGTACCAACCCGATACTCGCTTTGTTCGTCTCGGAGCGCTCGAAGTTGTCGAAGGGAATCACCCACATCCAGCCGCCGTCGAACACGTGATGGAGCGTCCCGTCGTGGAGGCGGTTAGACTGTCCGGGGCGGGCGGATTCGTCGAGTATCTCGTCGAACGGAGCGAGTCCCTCGACGTGCGTGAAGATGGCGCGCGAATCCGTCTCCAACGCCGGAGCGTCCTCGCGATACCCCATCTCTTCGGCGAGGACGGAGTTCCCTCCGGTGCCGTCGACGTAGAAGGCGGCCTCGATACGACCGCGGTCGGTCGCCACCGACACCTCGTCCTGTCCGATATCCACGCCGGTGATTTCGGTCTCGTCGAGGTATGCCACGCCGTAGCCCCGGGCGGCCTCGACCAGATAGTGGTCGACCTCCGAACGCAGGAGGTGGCTCTCGCTGTAAAACGGCAGGCTCGGCGGAATCAACTGGTGGCTGTGGTCCGCCGCGACCGGGCGGTCGGGGTCGTGGTACGCGAAGCCGATGGAGTGTTTGATGCCGCACGACGGCGTGACGTTGTCGACGATGTCGTTCGTGTCGCTGAGGTACTGAATCTCCGGGATGCCGTGGTACTCCCCGAGAATCCACATCCACATCGAACTCTGCGGGAGCATCGCCTCGCCGACGGCGAACCGCGGATGCGACCCGGCTTCGAGCATCACCACGTCGAGGCCGCGTTTCCCCAGAATCATCGCGGTGAGAGACGCCGCCATCCCCGAGCCGCCGACGATGACGTCGTAGGAGTCCGTCGGCGACGACTCACCGGCGGCCCGGTCGTCGCGTCGTCCGTGCTGTCGGTTCCCGGTTGCGTCGGTCGAACCTGTCCCGTTCATGTTCCGTTTGACGGATAGGTCACGATTATAGTCATTCCCTGAGATGGCGTCTCAAGCCGTGAGACACCATTCAAACAGCAAACAGACCTGTCGACCGGAGGGTCACCGCGTTTCGGCGTTCATCTCGGCGAGATCAAGGGGGACTGCATCGCGCTTGTAGCGCCGATAGAGGTCGACGGCCCACTCGCGGGCCTCGGGGTCATCGGTCGTGACGGAGGCGACGGGCAGCGACGTCTCGTCGTCGAAGCCGCCGACGATGACCACGTCGTCGATGATGCCCATCGTGAACGGCAGTCCGGGGTGGGTGTACAGGTCGGGCGCGTCGGCCGACGCGATGGTGTCGAACGCGTTCTTCGAGGCGTTTCGGTCCGCTTCGAGCGCCAGCGGCGTGCAGATGGCCTCGAAGTCCACGTCGTTTTGGGCGTGTTCGATGCCTTGTTCCGTAATCTTCGGAGGACACCCGGCGACGACCAGACTCCGCGAGCGGTCGAACGACGTGAAGTGTTCGAGCCACGGTTCGATGGGCGCGTTCGGGTGCTGTGGCGTGGCGACGTGGAGGTCGGCGTCGGCGAACAAGTGGACGTGGCGCGTGAGCTCCGGAGCCGAAATCTGAGCGAGCAGGGGTTCTAACTGGTCGACCGCCGCGATGGTGCGCTCGAATCGAGAGACGGCGTCGGCGACGGCGCATCCCGCCCCCGTCGTCTGGTAGCCCGCGGGCGTCTGTTCGAGCAACTGCTCGTCCGTGAGCGCGGACGTCCACCGGTAAGCCGTCGCACGAGAGATATCGAGTTCGTCTTGGAGCGTCGACCGGTCGAGCGGCCCATCGCGCGTCGCAGCCAACAGCGGCGCTTGGTCCAGCAACTGGTGTGAGTCCCGTCCGTGAGGAGTCATGTTCTCGGAACGACCCTTCGAACTGTAAGTGTACCTCCAGCGAGCGGCTGGCGGTTGTCGCCCTCGCTGGCCTCGCTTTCGAACGCGTCACCGAATCCGGTCGTGAATTTCGAGAACACCGAGCGACCACACGAGCGCGCCGGCGAGTCCTGGAAACGCCAACGCGTTCCCCCAGAAGCCGAGCCACTTCCCGTACAGGACTCCCGCGTTGAGGCCGAGGAAGAACCCGTCGAACGACGCGAGGGTTTTCGCACGGACTCCCGCGTAGCGTTCGAGGACGACGAGCCCACACAGGAGGACGAGCGTCCCGGCGACGAGCGCGCCGACGATGTGTGCGAGCGAGGCCTGCCGGCCCAGCGTCGACTCGACGTACCAAAACGGACCGAAGGGCGCGCCGAGGACGACGGCGATGAGGGCGTACGTCCCAAGGCGTTTGCCCGTCTCGGCGAGTGCGTGGGTGTCGACCATTCCGTACTCGTGTGTCGGTTCGGGCGGTGAAATAAGTCAGCGCCGTCTCGTCGAGGGCACTACTGTAGTCCCCGGCCGGGTGGATCTCCGAGCAGTCCCTCGCTCCGGACCAGGATGTACAGGAGGATCGGGCCGGCGACCAGGAACAACAAACACAGCAGGCCGATGAGTCCCTTGAGTATCGACTGGGCGGGAACCATGTTTCCCGTCTGCAGTCCGAGTCGGAAAAACCCACTCCCGTGGTTGGGATGGGTCTACTGATAAACAAGGCGAGTGCCTCGGGGCTTGACCCCGAGGCGGTTCACACCCGTACATTCTCCCGCAACAACGTGTCCTCTGTGGCCGTCGTCGCGTCGACTCCAATTCGGCCGGCAATCGTAGCCAGATTCGGGCCCTATCGACGAACCCCCATTTCAGGTCGAACGGCCCGAAACGAGCGTGCAGACGGCGACAGACGAGTATGTGTGGCCTGTCGTCGACGCATGTCGCGGCCGCGTGTAGACGCCAATTTGGTCCCGATTCCCGCTCGCGAAATCGGGCGGTACACCCCACTTTCGAGCGTGTGTACCGAGAAATCGACGATTTTCGACCCTGCCTGAGCGACGACAATCGGCCGTCGAGACGGCATTTGCACGGGAGGACAGTGGACGGCAAACGCGTCTCTGAGCGGGTGTGAGACGGGTACAAGCCGGAATCTGGTGGGTCGACGAGTGCTACACAGCCGGCGTCGATGGCACCCCGGACGCGTCAGGAATCGACGCGAATCGAGTACACCCTTGCGGAGAATCGGCGTCCATGTACACCCCTGAATGTCGGGGGTGTAGCGCGTCTGTCCCGGTTCACCCACGCTGCCAGGGGTGTAGAATTGACCGCGATTTTCGGCAGGGGTGTATCGAAACGGCCGGGTCGGTGGCGTCGGCTCGGCCGTGGACGGCTGGTCGTTGGGCGTGTCCGCTTTCGGTTCACAATCGTGTTAGATTCTCCACACGAATCGGATGCGTCGGGCTGTGGCAAGGTTTGCTGAGAATGTGCGTTTCCAACAGCATCTGAGAACACGTGGAAAGAGCGGCCCCCGTACTGTACACATTGAATCGGTTCAACAGAGTCGTCTCGTAGGTTTGGCGTCGGTAAACAGCACACCCGTCGTCAACAGTTCACTACATAGCAATCGTGTTAGATATTATAAGTGCTTAACCTGTCCGACGGGGGCTGTCGACTGTGGAACGATCACAACAGACGAGCGATATCGGGCGTCGAGCTGTCTTGGGTCTCACGGGCGGAACCGTCCTCGGACTTCTCGCAGGCACGGCTGTCGCGGGTAACGACCAGGCGGCGAGTGGCTCCGATTCGGGCGGGCTTTCGGGGACCGAGACCATCACACTGGAACAGATCGGCCGGTACGAATCGGGGCTCTTCGACGAGGGTGGGGCCGAAATCATCGCCTACCACGCCCCCACACAGCGGCTGTTCGTGATCAACGCTGATCTCGGCGGCGTCGACGTGCTGGACGTCTCGGAGCCGACTACCCCCGAGAAGGTTGGAGCGATCGACGCCGCGAGCGAGCTCGACGGCGTGAGCTCCGCGAACAGCGTCGCGACGTCCGCCAACGTCGTCGCTGTCGCGCTCGAAGCAGAGATTGCCCAGGACCCCGGGCAGGTCGGGCTCTACGACCCCGCGACGCTCGAACGCCTGGGGACCGCGCCGGTCGGTCCGCTGCCGGACAAGGTCACCTTCACCCCGGACGGGACGCGGGTGCTCGTCGCGAACGAAGGCGAGCCGACGGACAACTACGCGTACGACCCCCGCGGTTCCGTCAGCATCGTGGACCTCTCTGACGGCGCGGCTGCACCCACGGTCAGCACCGCCGACTTCACCGCCTTCGACGGAAAGGAAGACCAGCTCCGAAAGCAGGGCATCCGTATCTTCGGGCCGAACGCGAGCGCGTCGCAGGACTTCGAGCCCGAGTACGTGACCGTGAGCGACGACTCGAAGACGGCGTGGGTCTCGCTGCAGGAGAACAACGCGATCGCGGAGCTCGACATCGACGCGGCGAAAATCAAGAATCTCCTGCCGCTGGGGTTCAAGGACTACAGTCTGGCCGGGCACGAACTCGACGCGAGCAACGAGGACGGCGGGGTCAACATCCGGAACTGGCCGATCAACGGGATCCTCCAGCCGGACGCGATCGGCGCGTACAACCCCGACGGCAACACCTACCTCGTGACCGCCAACGAGGGTGACAGCCGCGATTACGACTCGTTCAGCGAGGAGGCGGAGGTTTCGGACCTCCGACTCGACCCCGAGGCGTTCGACTTCGACGAGATCGAGGGCATCGACAGCGTCGAGGAACTCCAGCAGCCCGAGCACCTCGGGGCCAAAGGCGTGACGACGACGCTCGGCGACGTCGACGGCGACGGGCGCTACGAGGAACTGTACGTCTTCGGTGGTCGGTCGTTCAGCATCTTCACGACGAACGGCACGCGGGTGTTCGACAGCGGAAGCGACTTCGAAGACATCACCGCCGAGCGGTTCGGCGACCAGTTCAACAACGACAACAACGAACACGACCCTGACGGCCGCAGCGACAACAAAGGCCCCGAGCCCGAGGGGCTCACAATCGGGCAGGTCGGCGACCGGTACTACGCGTTCATCGGTCTCGAACGCATCGGCGGCGTCATGGTCTACGACATCACCGACCCCGAGTGTGCCACGTTCGTCGAGTACGTCAACAACCGGGACTTCTCGGTCGACATCGAGGCGGCCATCGAAGACGGTGACGCCCCCGCTGGCGCTGCCGGCGACCTCGGCCCGGAGGGACTGGACTTCGCGACCGCCGAAGAAAGCCCGATTGACGACCCGCTCGTCTTCGTCGGCCACGAAATCAGCGGGACGACGGCGATATTCCGCGTGACGAGCGACGAGAGCGATGACGTTGCTGTGGGGTCGTGTAGTGTCGGCTCGCGTGGGAACGGCCGTGGGAACGGACGGCGGTCGTAAGTTAACGGCGTCGACCCTGGGTCGCTGACAGTCGCCCCGGTATTCACGCCGGTGGGCCATCTGAGCACACGAAACGTCCGCTCACAGACCATCTCGTGTGCTCACCGCAGCGCCCGCCGAACGCTCGCCGTGTCCACCTCGACGACCACTTCGTTCGTCCGGAGCCACGGCGGCGTGAAGGGTGCGTCGTAGCGCAAGAGGCGAGGCTCACCCGTCGGTTCGATGCCGGCGTGCGCCAGCGTCTTCCGGAGGGTGCGTTCGTTCAGCGAGACACGGATGCGCGGAGCCCACCACGAAAAGCGGCGGACGACCAGCGTCCGCGGCGGGTCGACGACGAGTTCTACGTCATCGTTGGTTGGCTCCGGTGCGGTCTCCGGCGTGTACGTTGCAGGGAGGAAAAACGACATCGTCGCGCCGTCTGCCCGAGTTGTCTCGACAGGAGCGGTCATCGAGATCGACTCGCCCGTCTTGGTGGCCCCATCGCCGGTGGCACTCGTGTCCGTACCCGTTTCGACGGGGGCGGTCATCGAGACGGACGTGCCGCCTTCGTTCGCGCCGTCGATGTAGTTGAACAGGCGGAAAAACGCCTCTCGGCCGTTGGACGCGGTGGTCCGGACGCGAATCGTCTCCGGGTATCGCCGGAGTTCGACGCCATCGATTCGCTCGACCGTCTTGTACGGGACCCGTTCAGTCCCGCGGTTTTTCACGCGGTCGAGGGCCGTCCAAGCCGTCGCGGCGGCCAGCCCCACACCGATGATGCCGACTCCCAGTTTCGCTTTCGTCTTCCAATCCATGTCTCGTGTAGGCGACGTGACTGCAAAAGCCGACTTGTGTGACTCTGCGTTCCGCTCGCGTCGACTTCGGCTGTGAACACGGTCGAGCAGGGCGATAGCAGATGAAGTTGTGGGGGTGGGTGGTGTCGCGGGTGGGATACCGGTTCGAATGTATCGTTCCACTCGCGGCCGCTAGACGCTCAGTATCCGTCGTTTCAGGAGCTTTGGTTGCTACTCACGAGTCCACGTGACTGACAGCGTCGGGGTCGCATGCGTTCGAGCGAGCGCTAACGTACGAGATCCAGCCCGTGGCTGTCGTCGCTTCGTCAGCCATCGTCTCACTCGTCTTGGACTGTCTTCAGGTCGAGCCGTGGAGCAAACGATTCGTACGTCTCATCGCTCGAAACGATGGTATCACCATCTGATTCGACGAGGTGAAGCGCGTCGAACGGTGTGAACCCGTGGTCTTCGACGTAGGTCGCAGCTGTGACAACGGTGTCCACGTCACCACGGACTTCCAACAGAGCAGCGGCATTTGTGACGACTCGCTCTGTATCTCGTTGTTCACGATACGCAACCATGAGGAGTTCGATGAGTGTGAACTGAGACGTCCACAGTTCGTCCTGGTGGTCGCGGTATACTTCCTCTGCGGCGTCACCAAGCCAGTCTTCGTCCTTGATGAGTGCTAAAAGGAAGTCTGTCTCCGCGTACATTCAGCGTCCAGCCTCGTCTAATGCTGCGTTCCGTGCTTCCTGCCGGAGTTCGTCCGCCGACTTCTCGACGTCTGCGAACTCAGATCGGAGGGCATCGAGCGGGTCATCCTCGATTGGAATCAACTTGATACCGTCGTGAAGCTGGACGATGTGGTAGTGTTCGCCATACCGCTCTCGAATCTCTTTCGGGAGCGTCAGGCGTCCACGACCGTCCAGCGTTGCTTCGGACATACGCTCATATTGTGTGGGTAGGTACAAGTAATTTCCCCGAATATATCTAAATGCCCACTCAATCAACTCAATCTCGCTTGCTGGACTCACCTACTGTCTGCAGCACGCACATTCTGTCAGGCCCAGGGGCTTTCAACAGAGCCGTCCCGTCCTGTCGAGACTGAGGCGTCGATTCCAGGCGTGTTAGAGCTTGAAGCGTGCTGAAACAGATGAAGTCGTGGGGGTACGTACTGCTTCACATCGACAGAACGAGTTCTGTAGCGTCTCCGAATCCTCGGTGTGGACGTTCAATACGGTCTGCTCTCTCCCCCCACGACTTCATCTGTTCTTGCGGAACGCCCACAGACTCAGCAGCGACTACATCACGAACGAACTCTTCGCTTCGGATGGGCTGTGAGTATCGGAAATCGGAGGGGAGAAGCCATGAGAAGCAGCTAAACAGATGAAGTGATGGGGGTCGGGAGACGAACGAACATCTGTGACCAACTGACGACGATGCACAATGTGGAGACCCCCGCCCCCCATGACTTCATCTGTTCTCCGATTCTTTGCAGCGGTTGCTGTGCAGTCATCTCGAATGCAGTTTCATCCAGCGAAGACCGAAGTTTCGACACTAGAACACGGGGATGTCCGGGGACGGCTTTAGGCGTGGGAGCTAGTCGAGCAAAACCACCCCCCGAAACGGGCCTGTTGCTCGGGCTGCGAATCGCCCGTTGGAGTCGGCATGCTACCCGAACATATCGATGAGTTCTCGCAGCAACGTCTCAAGTGCACTCAGAACTCCGTTATCCGCTCTTTCAGCCGAGGATGCAGTCGTCGTGGTCGTCTGTTCGGCAGGGGACGTCTCAGTATCCGTGGACGCCGCCGTAGTCGCTGTTGACGTCGTCCCGGTCTGTGGTGGGTCGGCGGCGTTACCGATGGCCCCAGATGCCGTCGCAGTGGCACCTGCATCGTCGACGACGAGCAGTTCGACGTCGCGTGACCCCGTCTCAGCGGGGTCGTAGGTCACTCGCTCACCCGTTATGACCGTCTCGTTCCCGATAAACCAGACATACTGGGTGATGGTCCCGTCGTCGGCAGACGCGCTCGCGTCGAGCGATACGGTCCCGTTTTGACCAGTGTCAGCTGAGAATTCGGCTGTCGGCCGTGCGTTTGGCGTCGTGACTGTGACCGTCTGTTCGCGAACGGCAGTATTCCCACCGCTGTCGGTGACCGTCAGTCGAACGGTGTAGTTCCCACCACTCGCGTAGGTGTGGGTTTGCGTCGGCCCGTTCGCACTCGCTCCGTCGCCGAACGACCAATGATACGAATTGATCGGCCCTTCGGCGTCAGTTGACCCGCGAGCGTCGAACGACACTGACTCGCCGGCCTGCGACTGGAACGTGCTCGGGGCGAATGCAGCGTGGGGGGCCGTATCCTGTACTGTGACTGTCTTCGTCGCTGTATCGGTGTTCCCATTTCCGTCCTTGACCGTCAGCTCAACAGTGTACGTCCCCGGACTGGCGTAGGTGTGTGTCTGCGTTGATGTCGAGCGCTGGCTCGTTGTCGCGCCGTCGCCGAAGGACCACTGGTAGTGAGTGACGTTCCCGACGAGGCTGTACGACTGTCCGGCGGTCAGCGTCACCGGGTCACCGATATTGACGGTCGTCTCGCTCGCTTCGAATCGCGACGCGACCAACTGAACGTCTGGGATGGTGCGCAGATCATCTTCGAGTGCCGCGGTGGCCAGGTCTGTGTTCGTGAGCACCAGGTTCGACTCAGAATCGGTGTCATCCGAGATCTCAGTCGTTGACGCGTCTGTCGACCCGTTGAGCGATGTGTTGTCAAACGATGGCTCTGTGATGTCGGTTATGAGACTCGTATTTGCAAGTTCGGTTGAGATCGTGTCGCCGGCCGTGACGCCTGTGAACTGACGTGGGGCCTTGCCGTCGGCGCTGACGAACACCTCGTAGGAGCCCTCAACCCATCGCTCTCCACTCCACGGCGTCACGCCGACGACCTCACCGTCGACGAAGACGGTCGCACCCGGCGTCGCAGTGCGGACCGTTATCGGCTGTTTGATCTTCGTCAGTCGCGCATCGATATCGTGTGGCGCTCCCATGCGGCGCGTCTCCGGGAGATACCCTCGGTCGGCCACGGTAACGCGAACTGGGCCATCTTTGCCAATGTCGGTCGGGACCGCACCGGTCCACGGCGTTGTCCCGACGCGTTCTCTGTCGATCGTGACGACCGCCCCGTCGACGTTCGACGTGATGGTTATGTTTTCGGACCGGTCCTGTTCCGGAGACTCGATCTTCAGTGGCTCGTCGGGAACGAAAATGAATGGTGGGGTCCCGTAGAGCGAGTCGAAGATCGCAGCGAACCCCTCATCTGGAATGTCCGTCGGACGGAGACAGGCGTCGAAGTCCTTGCCGGTCAGCGACCCTCTCGCTTCGGGGTCCCAGCAGGCGTCGAGCGTTATCCGTTCGATGGTCGTTCGCTCGGTTGCTGGCCCGAGGAATCGCGACATCTCGACTGCATGACTATCATGTGCCCACACCGCCCCCTCGCGTGCGGTCCCGACGTACAGTGGGGTCTCATCGGTCTCGTTGCTTGGCCCGAAGTATCGATCCGGTCCGATAGGCCGGTACGTCCCAAGATCACGGGGTCCATCTGCGGTGCCTGCAGTCATCACCTGTCCGGGGGTAAAGAACTCGTCTGACGCTTTCTTGGTGAAGAAATTGTGTAGTTTCTTTATCGGCCCACGCATGAGAACAGAGAACAACTTTGCTGTCGACCGGCCGACTTGGCTATTTTCTTTCGGATCTTTCGGGCGCGTGTCACTGACGATCTTGAACTGCAATCCTGAGGCATAGCCGTCACCGTCGCGGTCAATCCGATCGACGACGACCAGTTCGTGTACGACCCCCGATCCTCGGGTCTCGAATTCGACTTGGGTCGGCGACGAAACCGCTTCACCCGTGTCCACAGACGGTCTTACCTCTGACGAGACGTGATGATCGCCGGGAGGGGGCGCAGGTATCGCCGCGACGGCCGCTGGTCCGGCAGCGATGACAAGCATCCCAATAGACAACAGTGTGAGTGTGGTGTGATGTACGCGTTTCATAATTATATTTGAACAGTATGATTACTTGAACTATTCACGGTATAGTTCTATGGGAGAACCGGCCAGCACCACGTTCTCACCGGCCCTAGATCCGTTTGAAGTGTGTCCTGTCGAACCGATCAAAATGATATAAATTTGGTAATAATGGCGTAGCACAGACTCGGGAGCGGCGACTCGCTCAATTCACTGAGGGAGGATATCTTCGACGGGTGTACTTCGTGTCAGATGTAGTATTAGAAATGGAGCGAACCAAGGCGCTCACCGGTTATCTCACTGTTCCGTGTCTTCTCTACGGTTCCGCCTTCGCCATCGTGGTGACTCAGTTTTCGGATGTCGTTGGTGCCAGCACTCGAAATTCAGGGGTGAGTTGCGCGAACTGTTCGCATTCTCTATCAGCGCAACGTCGTTCTCCACCGCAACACGTACGTCAGTGAGGCAACCCAGAACGCTGCGAGGAAGACATACATCGCGTCGCCCCCGGGGTTGATTGAATCGGTGAACGTCCCCGAGAGAGCGTATGCGAGGACAGCGACGAGAACGGGCGCTCCAATGTACGCGACGAGATGCGGCTTCCAGTTCGTACCTGCGGCGCTCGTGCGTTTCACGTGAAGATACATCGCAACGCCGGTCAGCGGAACGAGTACCATGATAAGGCCGAACATGCCGAACACAGTTGCGAGGACGGCCGCTCCCTCGTGTGGTCCGAGAAATACAGTTCCGATGACGAGCGGCGCGATGACCACGTAGCCGACGATAACACCTGGCCATCCGCCGGGGACTTCGACCTGTGAGCCGAACCGTTCGACGAGCGCCGGCGTCAGCGGATACCGCCACGCGTCCCCGAATACTGCCTTGCCGGTTGCGATGAATCCGAACAAGAACGTACAGGTCGTGACGATCATCCAGACGAGGAGCAACGCCGAGATGACGAGACCGACCCCAGCGGCGATGGGTGCGGAAAGCGTAACGACGTTGGTGATGCCCTGTTCGGTGAGTTCGGCGTAGACGAATACGGAACCGAACGTCAGCACTGTCAGTGCCAGCACGGTGAAATGCCAGTCGAGAGCGTTGCGGGCGTTTCGTTTCGTGAACTCGTTGGTCGCGAGAAGATACACCAGTCCGGCGCCGACGACGCCGGTTGGGATCGACAGCAGGTGGACGAGAATGCCGCCGATCGATCGTTCGTTGAGCAGTTCGGGACCGGGTGCGGCGGGCGTGGATGTCGATGTCATTGGGCTGTGGAGGGTTGTGGTGGGTGATGAGGTGCTGTTAGGTGGTGCTATGTCGATGAGAGGAGGTTCAGCGGGCCGTAGCGGTCGCGAACCCAGCGAACGAGTCGCTCGACGACGAGCAACGCCAGGCTGGTCACGAGCAGATCAACTGCGGTGTCCCACAACACGATATCGCTCTGCGTGCTGCGTACATCAGCGCCGACGATCGTGAGAACACCGCCGAGAGCGAACAGCACTAAACTCAACTGAAGCCCGGCGAGTACGAGCGTGCGGATTCCTGCCGTGTCCGATAGCGTGAGGAATCCTCGCGTGGAGAGCCGGTCAAGCGGGGTATCTGCATTTAGCGCGCGTTTTCCCTCGGGCGAGAGGGGCCAGTCCGACTCTGGATGGTTAATGTAGTACAGGGTGATCGAGTCGGGATACGTCTCTGTGGCCACGACGTCGATTGCCTGTAACTCCTGTAACCGATTTCGAACTGTTGCCCTGCTCACTTCGGGTTTGATTCGCGCGTGCAGTTGCCGGAGAGAGAAGAACGGTCGATCGGACTCGATCATCGTCTCAACGACGTGCTCTTGTGTGAGCGTGTTGTCGAGGTTCCGATCGATTCGTTCATCGATCCATGACGGGAGCGTGGACACGGTTCCACCGTTGTCGACGGGGATTATTAAATCGAGACGGATTTTTCGACCCCGCGAACCGCCGTTTCACGGCCGTGAAACGGCCCGAAATCGCTGTGAGAACGGTGTTCCGGGTGGACACCGATAGTTCGATACTTCGATACTAACTGTGGCAATCGGTACCGTCGTTCACTCGACTCTGTGTCTGTCGTTGTCGAAGAACATCACGCGCTCTCTAGTGTCGATGCGGACTCCGACGTGGACGACGCGACTCCTGAGGCGTCGTAGTCCTCAACGGGAAGGACCTTGGGTCGACTTTACATCGGAGCGCTACCCGGAACCACCCAGTATGACTCGTGACCGACTCCTGAGTGCCGAGACGAAAACGACACTCATGTTCATGTTCCTCGGGCTCACCGCCTGGTACCTAGCACAGCAGTATCTGGGGAACTGGCTTGTGGAACTCGTCGCGCTGTTCGGTGTGGGTATCGTCCTCCCGACGTTGATCAACGAACTCCGTCGGCAGTCCAACGAGTGAGGTGGCGGCGTTCTCGGGTGTGTTGGAGTGCCACTAGCTGCGTTCTTCGAGTTCCGAAACCTGCTCTAGTAGTTGTTCGAGCTGTGGGGATGGCCGATACCGGACACAGCCACTCCGTCGGTCGTGTTCGATAACGCCCGCGTTGACGAGTTTCGGCAGCGAAACGTGGTACAGACGCTGTTCGACTCGTGCGTTATCGTCGTCGTCCGCTCGCTCTCGTTCTCGCCCGACGAGATGCTGGACGAGTCGTTCCACACTCACAGTCGCTTCGTCCGCGTCACGGAGAAAGTACAGGACGTGACGACGACGCTGTTTTGCGATGACGTCGCAAAGCTCTCCGATTCGATCAGGTTCCTGCTGCGACGACGGCACGTCGAAAGTGGACATCTACCGGCAGTTCTCGCGACCGGACAATCAGTCTCCTGCGTAAACTACCCCACCCTACTCCCTCGGCGCTCCGCGCCTCGGTCCTTGAGGGTAGGGCTTTGATGTGGACTCCCGGCGATCAGTCGCCAGCAAGAGGCTGGTGACTCTCACCGTTCAACGTCCCACCATTCAAACGCACGTCTACTGGTGCGTCTCCGCTCCCCGACTTGGGCGAGGAACGGAGTTTGTGCGTCTCCTTCCGAACGTACCTCACGCCGATGTTCTTCGCTGCATTGTAGTCGGCGTTCACTTCGTACCCGCACTTCAGGCATTCAAAATACTCTCCGTGGCGGTTGTCCTCGTGCGTGAACCCACAGTCCGTCCGAGAACAGCGTTGGGACGTGTGGTTCGGCCCGACCTGCTCCACCGAAACACCGCGTTCCGGGGCCTTGTACGAGACGTACTCGTACAGACGTCGGAACGCCCAGATGTGGTGCCACTTTGCCTGTGGAAGCCGCTCTCGAATGTCGGTCAACTCTTCGAACACGATCACGTCGCAATCGTGTTCGACGGCCTCCGTAATTATCTCATTAGCGACGGTGTGTATGTACTGTTTCCGCCATGCTTCCTCTCGCTTTCCGAGGCGCAACAAGGCGTTGTGTGCGGCTTGCGTGCCGCGTTGTTGCATCTCACCTCGTCGTTTCTCGAACTCGCGGCACCAGTGGTCGTAGTCGTCTCCCTGCCAGAAGCGTCCCGTCGAGGAGACGGCAAGACTGCTGACGCCGAGGTCGATACCGAGGACTGTTTGGTGCTCAGTATCTGCCGCAACCTCAGACGGCTCGCCGTCTCTTTCGGAGTCGTACTTTCGGGTGGTGATATGGAAGTAGAACTCGTCGTCTACTGCGTCGTACTGAAGCGTGCTCGCTCGGAACTCAAACTCCTCTGACAGCACGTACTGTTCGTACGGTGTGGGGCTATCCGAGGGAAGTTCAAACTCACACTCAACACGGCCGTTGACAGTCGATAGCGAGACTTTGTTCCGGTAGAACGTAGCGCTCCGCTTGTCGTAGAGCATACTCCACGATGTGAACTCCGGTTGACTCACTCGCTTCCCGTTTTTCCACCGTTCGACACATCCTTTGACGGCTTCAACGCCGCGTCGGATGGCTTCCTGAACGAGGTTTGCGGTGAGATTAGTTTCCACACGGAGTTCGTCGTAGAGCGCGTCCCGTGTAGTCGTGTTGACCGTGACGCACTCGGTGTAGGAGCGGTCGGACCAACAGAACTCAGCAGCACGGTTGGCACAGTGAAGGAACTGCCGGGCGGATTCGTGGAGATCCTCGCGTCGCTCGTCGGGAACGACGAGTTTGACGGGTGCGGTCCGCCGGACCTCCATGTTTCAGATGTGTTGCTGATGGTTCTTAAACGCTTGGGAGTCAGGTCGTCGCAGTATGCCGGTTGTGTCGCACCATACCGGTTTCCTCTCCGGCCTACTCACTCACTCCGTTCGCTCTTTGAGGCCGGAGGCTCCACCTCGAAAATGCTGAACCTCCCGGGTGTTTATAGGCGCTGGTCTCTTTTTCCCATATAGTGAGGGATGCTACCAATGCTCATAGCAGAATTCACGATCGACCATCCGATTTTGCTCACGCCGTTACGGGAGATTTCCGACATCGAAGTCGAGTGGGAAGAGACGTACCGGGGGCCAGACGATCGGACGCAGATGCTTTTTTCGGTGCGGAGCGACGACTTCGCGGCGGTCGAGGCGGCGCTGGCTGACGACCGCTCAGTTACGAATCCAACCGTCTTGGACGACACGGGCGACCGTCGGTTCTACCGGGTGGACTTCACCTCGGCCGGAGACGAGACGAATCTCATGCCCGAGTTCATCTCGGTCGGGGGCGTCCTCCAGCGAGCGGTCGGGACGAACAGCGGGTGGCGGTGTCACGCCCGCTTTCCGAGTCGAGACGCGTTCAGACACATCATGCAGTTCTGTGCTGACCACGATATCACCGTCTCCGTCAAGCGACTCTACGAGGAGACCGACCAGGACGGACTCAGCGTGTCGCTGACGGACGCCCAACGAGAGCTGTTGGTTGTCGCATCCGAGTGTGGGTATCTGGAGATTCCTCGGACGTGTTCGCTGGCCGACCTGGGAGACCAGCTTGATATCTCAGATAGTTCCGCGTCCGAACGGTTTCGAAGAGGCGTAAAGCAACTCGTCCAGCAGACGGTGGTCAACGAGTCGGCGGCTGCACAGGGATGACATCCCCCCCGCCGTTCACGGCGGAGTTTCCTCGCGTTGGTGGTATCGCTCACCGACCCACAGAGGCAACTTGCGGGTTCGTATGCTCCTCGTTGGGACGATGAGAGTGTGATGGCTCCAACCATTCGTGGTTGTCCCACTTGAGGGGTAGACCGGTCCCAGATACAGAATCGCCTTGACCTCCTCCCGCGCCTAAAGTCGCTGTGTCAGCGTGTCGATGGTGTTTTCGACGACACACAGTCGCTGAGTTTTGTGCGCCGTTTCCGTGGCGTCTCGCGTCTTCGCCGCCGTTGTGCGTTGTCTGTCGATCAGCTGTCGACGACGTTCTCGATGAGAACTGCCCCAACGAGGTACACCGGTCCCAGATACAGAATCGCCATCACGGGGAGCACAATGAATATCGGTGTGTGACCATCTCCGGTCTCGTATACCTGTGCAGCCAACAGCACGACGATCAATCCGAGGAAGAAGTCCGTCCGGTCCATGTGATTCGTTTTGGGACCCATTCCCTGTTAGGTGTGGTGTCCAAGTCGTCACGTCGTGGAACGGGCGACTCAACGAGCGTGTATGAGACGGGTGAGTCGCTCTCATGTGAATCATACATTCTGACATATCGTCAGATTGTGTCGAACGAACGTCGCGAGTTGACGACGACATCCAGGGAATGCCTGGTTCTCGTCACATGAGAGTTATTGACATGTATATGCTGGTTTGGCACCTCCCTCTAGGTGAGGGTGTTTTGACCGATGACCCAAACTGTCTCGACCAGACACGAACAGCCCATGAGTGCCTACCTCGCGCTCTGGAACGGTGAGACTTCGAACACAGACGCCGTCTCCGAGTCGTTCGTCGCCTACGAGCCAAGCGCTCCCGGCGGTGAAGTACACGGGCCGGACGCCCTCGAGGCATACGTCCGCGAACTTCGGACCGCGTTCCCCGACTTCACAATCACTCCCACGGCGCTCCTCGAAGACGCCGAGATCGTCATGACCGAGTGGACCGCAACCGGGACGCACGACGGCGTGTTCAATGGCATGCCCCCGACCGGACGCACGTTCGAGCACACGGGCATGTCGGCGTTCGTCCTCACGGACGGAAAGATACAGGAAGAACGGATGTACTACGACCCTCGAGAGATTGCCGAGCAACTTGGCTTCCTCGAGGAGTAAACATCATTTTTACAATATTTCTGGCGGGAGATTGTCTCGATGGATTCAGCCCTCCGCAAACACCTCCTGTTGATCGAGTTTTTCCTGCTCGTCCTGATCGTCATCGGCGTGTTCGCCTACGGCAGTTGGTGGCACAATCTGGATACCTCGGACTCGGACTCATCGCCCTCGTTGTGATACTATATTTGTCTGTGTACGACTCGACCGGCTGAGGTTCCGCTCAGCGATTCGTGCGGCGGAGATACACACCACCAAATAGGCAGACAGTTGCCACCAGCAACAGCCCTCCGCTCAGGACGTCTCGAAGGCCTCCAGAAACGCCCGGGTTCGCCACCAGTCCGAAGGTGCCTTCGAACACGACCGATTGAATGACCAACGCCAGCCCCCCAATCGAGATCAGTAGTTCTGGAACGCGTGTGCTCGTGTCGCTAGGCATGTCGGCATTTTTATAGGAGATGTTGATGTACGCTGTGGTTTCCTGAACCGCGCGTATTCGCCTCCCGTCCTTGGCGAGGAGACAGCGAGTCTCTGCTGACTGCCACGCCTTTCGGGGGCGTGGTCGATCACTCGTCGAGATATGGTTTCTCGATCTGTTGGTCGCCCCCGATGAGTGTCGTCAGCCATCGCGTGATGATATCGAACACCGCAACGAGCGGCCCCAGTGCACAGACGAGGATGAGAACACTCACCGAGAGTGTCGCAATCACGACGGTGGAACCGGGGGGATGTCAAGAGAGAATGGCAACTCAACGTATCATACTCAGAAGCGCGATTATCGGTCTACAGCTGATCTGGATGACTGCGCCCTTGCCGTGCCATTGATTCGATATAAATTGAATGGCCTCAACCTATATTAATACATGGCTCGTAGAACAACGTATGTCCGAAGATGAAGAGAACTCTGAGAGGGGGATAATGGAACGCCACACTACAGGGGAAGACCGTGTTCGGATGGTCGCTCGCCAGCTGTCCAAGCCACAGACAGCCAACTGGATTGCCTCCGAAGCCGAATGGTCACACGGCCCCACAAAGCGCGTCCTCGAACGACTCGTCGAGGACGGCGTACTCCGTCGTGATGAAAGTGGCACCCACACCACATATCACCCAGACTATCGCAGGCAAGCGATGCAGGAAGCAATGCGGCTTCGTGATAGCAGCCACTCCGTCAAAGAACTGACCGACCGCCTCGCCGAGTTCAAAGCACAGATCCGAGATTGGAAAGACGAGTTTGCTATCGAATCACCAAACCATCTCCGTGCAACGCTCGCGGAAGATGACCTCAGCCCAGAAGAGGAATCCCGGCGACGAGAGATTGCACGTGAATGGGAACACCTCCAACGGCGCATCCAAGTCCTCGGCTTCGCGATTCGTGAGTGGGACTTCTTAGCCCCCGAGACACAGCACGCAGAGGTCGGAAACTAATCGATGTCTGTCCCACATCCGGGTGGTGATCCGAACGCAAATTTGTATGCACAACTCAAGCGAGATGTTCTTGACCGAGTCCCCCACATTACTGCGGTCGAGTACGTCCCGGACGATATCGAAGCAAAGAAGCTCCGAGCGACGTTCGACCACACCCGAATCCGCCCTCCCACTGGACCTGAATCACCGGAACTAATTGTCACTTGGTACCGCCAGACCCCACACGATTGGTTTCGCGTAAATTGCCTCGGGGTCAAGCCCCGAGGCTTTCGCGTGGACTCCCGTTCTAACTGCTGAGAGCAGTAGGCGAATATTCGCCGTTCACGTTCAGCATCCCGCGATTCAAGCGCACATCTACGGGTGCGCCTCCGTCGTTTGCGTTTTGCCGACGACGGAGATACTGCAACCCGATGTTCTTTGAAGCGTTGTAGTCTGCGTGGTTCTCGTATCCACACTTCTGACAACAGAACGATTCACCAGACCGATTGTCGCCGTGGGTAAACCCACACGTCGAACACCGCTTAGACGTGTTCCGAGGGTCAACCTGTACGACTTCCACGTCGTACTCCTCTACTTTGTATTCGACGTACTCGTAGAGGCGTCGGAACGCCCAGACGTGTTGCCACGTCGCCTTCGGGATGTTCTCCCGAATGTGCGTCAAGTCCTTGAACACGATGTGTGAGCAGTCGTGTTCGACGGCCTCCGTGATGAGTTCGTTCGCCACCGTGTGCAAGTATATCTCGAAACGTCCAGTCTCTTTACGACCCACTGATTCGATGTTCTCGTGAGCGTAACGCGAGTCACACTGTTGGAGCGACCCACGGCGTTTCTCGTACTCGTTTCGCCAGTGGTTGAACTCGTCAGCCGACCAGAACCGTCCTGTCGAAGCGACGACGATGTTGTTGACGCCCAAATCCACACCAAGGACTGTTCTGTGCTTGGAATCGGATTCAGGTTCGTCGTCTGCTTCGACATTCCGCATGGAAGCGTGCAAGTACCAGTCGCCGTCTCGGTACTGCAAGTGTGCCATCCGAAACTCGAAGTCCTCGTCGGAGATGTACTTTGTCGGCGGTTTCTCCGAGTCGTCGGGGAGGATGTAGTCGCACTCGATTCTGCCGTCTACGGTGGAGAGGGATACGTGTTCGCGGTGGAACGTCGCACTGCGTTTGTCGTACACCGCGCTGTTCGCTGAGAAGTAGGGTTGTGACGTATTCTCTCCACGTTTGAGGCGTTCGACTCCGCTTTTGACGGATTCGACCGCTCGTCGAATCCCTTTCTGGACGAGGTTGGCGGTGAGGTTGGTTTCGTCGCGGAGTTGGTCGTAGAGGGCTTGTTCGGCTTTGGCTTTGGATGTGACGTGGTATCCGTCGTCGCCGTGCCAGCACCATTCGCTTGCGGTGTTGGCGCAGTGTTTGAACTGCTCGACTGTCTCGCGGAGGAGTGGGTCGGCCCCTTCGGGAGTGTCGAGTTTGATGACGGCGGTTCGACGGTATTCCACTGTGTTTCACATATTTCCCAGTGGTTATTTAATAGCTGGGAGTCAGCCTGCCTTCGTAGCGTGGTTTGTGTACCGAGTTGTCGGCTTCCTCCCCGAGGTCAAGCCTCGGGGCATCCGCCTTGACTTTTCTGTGAACTACAGTGATTCCAATACGGGCTTTCACGCAGGGTGGCATCAAGACGAAGACCACCCAGACCTCGGCTTGGCACACTTTCAGTACACGACGACTGACAGCGAAGATCGGTGGGGAGTTTCATTCGAGCACGAGACTCCATCATTGATCCTCTGGGAAATCATCGAAGAGTTGCTTGAGACCGTGCTCCCAACATACCAACAGTGATACAGAATCAAGCGCATACCCGCGTCTTTAGGCGTGGGAGGGGGTCAAAGAACGCGTGTGCCCATGTCGGCACGCATGTCACTCGTCGAGATATGGTTTCTCGATCTGTTGGTCGCCCCCGATGAGTGTCGTCAGCCATCGCGTGATGATATCGAACACCGCAACGAGCGGCCCCAGTGCACGTTCGACGTACGAGATTGGGCGAGCGACACGGAGACTCCACGACTCGGCGTGGCCGAGGCCATAGGATTTCGGCACGATTTCCCCGAAAACGAGGATGAGCACACTCACCGAGAGTGTTGCGATTACGACGGTGAAACCCGGTGGAATGAACCGTGCAACCAGTAGCGTGACGATGCTGGTGATGGCGATGTTGACGAGGTTGTTGCCGACCAGCAGCGTGACGAGCAGTCGATGTGGGTTCTCACGGAGCTGTTGGAGTGTGCGGCTGTCTTTTGTGCTGTCTTCGGGAGCGGTCTGCAGCCAGTCATCCGGGAGCGAAAAGATCGCTGACTCGCTGCTGGAAAAGAACGCACTCAGCAACAACAAAATCACGACTGCGACGAGCGACGGTCCCAAAATCGAGTATGTATTCATACAACACTCGTACGGTGGTGGGCGTATGAATATCGGTGGTTGGTCGTTCCTTGGGAGGGGACTCCACGCTACTCCGTTAGTTGGATTATCAGTCGTTCGATTCGAGTTTCATCGACAGCCTCCACTTGAATGATGTACCCGTCCATATCGATCTGATCGCCAACGACAGGAACCCTGCCGAGGCGACTGAAGACCAGTCCACCGATCGTCTCGACGTCGTCGCTCTCGAATCGGGTGTCGAGTCGGTCGTTCACGTCCTGAATCGGGACCCCTCCGTCGACGACGTACGCGCCGTCGTCTCGCTTCTCGATAGACGGTTCCTGGGCGGCGGTATCGAACTCGTCTTGGATGTCACCCACGATCTCTTCGAGGATATCCTCGATGGTCACAATCCCCTCGAAGACGCCCCATTCGTCGACGACGACGGCCATTTGGCCTTCCCCACGCGTCTGAAAGTCGGCGAGAATCGTGTCGATCCGTCGCGTTTCCGGGATGGTGAGGACTGGCCGGGCAAGGTCTCGCGCGGTCATGGATGCATCCGACTCTGTCTCGGTTTCACTCACTCGCAGGATGTCTTTCGCGTGAACGAATCCGAGCGGCTGGTCGCCATCCTCGTCGAGCACGAGATAGCGGGTGTAGGTCCCCGTCGCGACAACTGACCGGAGGTCCGGAAACGACATCGAGGCGGGGATAGTCTCGACGTCCGGACGCGGGATCATGATCTCGCGAGCGATCGTGTCGCCGAGTTCGAAGACGCTCTCGATCATTTCGACCTCGTCGACGTCGATGTGGCCCGTCTCTTCGGACCGCGTGAGGATCATCCGAATTTCCTCTTCGGTATGGGATTCCTCGCTTTCGGATGCCGGTGAGACGCCAGCGAGGCGGGTGAAGTAGTTGGCAGTCCCGTTGAAGACGATGATGCCGGGCACGAACACGTAGTAGAAGAACTTCATGAGCGGGGCGACGAGGAGCGCGATACGCGGGGCCTCTTGAATCGCGAACGTCTTCGGCGCGAGCTCGCCGAATACCACGTGGAGGAACGTGATGAACCCGAATCCGAGAACGAACGCGACGAGATGGACCGACCCCGCGGGAAGCACCCGGCCGAGGACGGGTTCGATGAGCGCTGCCACTGCCGGTTCGCCAATCCAGCCGAGACCGAGCGAAGAGAGCGTGATCCCGAGTTGACTGACCGCCAGATAGTCGTCTAGGTTCTGGATGACGTCCTGTACGAGTGTTGCCCCCGGTTTGCCGCGTTCGACGAGCGCGTTTACCTGCGTGGGCCGGACTTTGACGAACGCGAACTCCGCAGCCACGAAAACGCCATTCATGATGACGAGAAAGAACGCGAGAAGCAATCCGCCGAGAGAGAACAAATCCACCATACTCAGTTACGGACGTAGGGTCACTTGTAGGACGTGGATGTGCACTCACCAGCCGGGGCTGTCACCGAACCGCATGCCGAACCTCGCTGGCTGGTAACGTAGTGTGGCAACACACTATCCTTTTCACCAAGCGGTCCGAGTGCTTAGTCATGAGTAGTGACCCGGTAGACGCTGAAAGCAAGGTGTCTGGAAACCAGGCGAATATTCCAGCACGGATTCGTCGAGAACTGGGAATCGACGATGGGGATCAACTTCGCTGGCATCTCGAAGACGACGGAAGTATTCGAGTCCGGGTTGTCCAACAACGGAGTGGGACGTTTGCGGATTTCGATGGCTATGACGGTGACGAAGAAACGGACGCCACCACGGATCATGACGCGTGGGGCGTCGGATCAGAGTAGATGCCGCGAGCGCTACTCGATACGAGCGTCTTGTTTGCTGCTGCGTATCGTCGAGACGGGATGCACACCGAAGCTCGACCAATTCTCCAGGGCATCGACGATGCTTCACTTCCGGAAGCAGTCGTTCTCGACTACGTACTGGCCGAGACACTCAATGGATTGACAACACACGCCGGACACGATGCGGCCGTCGATTTCTTAGATCGACTCGAAGAAAACGCACGATTCCATATTGCGTCGGTGAACTCTGATGCAACTGCGACCGCAAAAGCGCTCTTCAGACGCCACCGTCAACTCTCGTTCGTCGACGCGTGTATTGTTGCGTATATGCAGACCCATGGACTGGGATATCTCTATGCGTTTGACGATGATTTTGACGCTCTAGACGATGTCTACCGGCTCGATACGGCGACAGACCCCTACTCTCCAGACTGACTACACACCAAGACGACGAACGCTCACGGCAGAGCGCCGCGAGCGAACTTAGGTCGTCGTCGTGTAGAACAACCGCTGGACGTCGACGATGTTGAACACCCCGTTTCCGGTGACATCGAAGCGCTCGCGTTGCTCAGTGACCGCCTCGCTGTCTCGATGGGTGAACAGCGCCTGGACGTCGGAGACAGTGACGGTGCCGTCGCCGTTGACGTCTTCGTACACGCCGTCACCATCGGGGTCGGTCGGCGGCGATTCGAAGTTACCGATCGGGTCGACTGTCGGTGCAGTCGACTCGTCGCCGACGGTGAGACTGCGGTTGAGCGTCGTCTGCGTCCCCGTGTCGTCACTCGCCGATACGTCAAGTGTGTACTCGCCAGCGGCCGTGTCGATATACCACGTCGTATAGACGTACGTCGACCCGTTTTGTGTCGCCGAGAACGCATCGAGCGTGATCGTCTCCTGGGATACCGTCTCGGTGCTCGCGAGGACAGCTTCGAGTTCGTCGAGTGAGTCGTTCGCCGTGACTGTGAGGACGAGATCACCGTCGACCAGTTCGGTCGTCGCGTTGAGTGCCAGCGGCGTCGGCTCGTCAGTTTCGGTGCTCACGGGATATTCATCGTCAGCTACCCCGACGAGGTCCGGGTACGCACCCGACTCAACCTGCCACGTCTCGGCGAAGTCCAACGCAGTCAGGTTCGTCGTGGCCGCCTCGCCCGCCATCTCGGCGGTCGAGAGCCCGACGCTCCCGTTACCCGCCGCCGCGGAGGTTGGTTGGCCGGTAGTCTGTTCGTTCCAATACGACCCCGTGACCGAACTGCCGTAGTAGAGGCCGCCGACGAGTCCGCCGACGGTTTCCTCGCCGGTCACGTTCGCTGTCGCGTACGAGTTCGCAACAACCCCGCTTTCGTAGTTACTCGACCCGACGAGCCCGCCGACGTAGTTCGTGCCGGACACGCGCCCGTGGGCGTGCGTCGCGGTGATGTTCCCCGAATTATACCCGACGAGGCCGCCGGTCGCGACGCTGGTGTCGTCGGTCGTCCCGACGACGGTCGCGTTCACCGCCGCGCGTTCGATCGTCCCGGTGTTCTGTGCGGCGATGCCACCGGCGTACGGCCCACCGGTGATGGTCCCGGTCACGACGACGTCGCTGATGGTCCCCTCGTTTTCGTCAACGAGGCCGCCTGCGCTCCCGGGACTCTCAACCGTGACGGCCGCACGTGCGTGTTCGACCGTGCCGCCGTCGGTGGACGCTACCACGCCGGCGACGGTCCCGGTTCCGGTCACCGACCCGGAGACAGTCACCTCGCGGACGAGGGTGTTCGTTGCCGACCCGACGAGGGCAGCAGTGGTGAAGTCACCAGTAATGGAGACGTCGGTCAGTCGGAGGTTCGTTATCGAACTCTCCGAGGCGTAGCCGACGAGTGCGACACCACTCGTCGACGGCCGGTCGATCGTCAGCCCCTCAATCGTGTGATTCGCCCCATCAATGGTGCCCGTGAACGGCGTCCCGAACGTCCCGACAGGTTCGAAGCCAGAGCCGTTGTTCCACGTCGCCGTCTCGGTCGCATCGATGTCCGACCCAAGCACGTAGTGGGCATCGAGGTCGTCGCGTATCGCGGCTAGCCCAGAGGCGTTGGTGATGACGTACGGGTTCACTTCGGTCCCGTTTCCGCTCTGTATTGCGAATGTCTCTGTCGATTCGAGGGCTGGTTGTCTCGTGGGCTGTTCTTCGTGGTCGACTGTCGTCGCGCCTGCAATCGGTGCGGTGGCCATGAGGCCGCACAACAAGAGTGCAACCGTGGTCTGTGTGAGTTTGTGTCCCATTATCGGATTAGCGTCGTGTCTGTTGGTCCCGTGTTCGACAACTCCCTTCGTCGCGGCACCGTACGCGTTCGTACTCGCTGTGAACCGGCTGCCCCGACCTCACCGGTTGTTGATACGTTTTGTATATGTAAAGTTGTGGGACACCACAGGGTCTGGGTGGTTGTTGCGTGGTGTGGCAGTTGTAGGGCTGTGAGACCTTCAGTTGGTCGAGCTGGTTGTCTCCGGTGTTTCCAGTGCGCTGCCACGAACGCTGGTCTCGGTAAACGACGTCGCCGCGCTCGAAGACCGGTTTCGGCCGCTATTGGATCGGCCGAACATATATTGAGCTAGTCAACAATTACCCAACAATGACTGAGGGCCGCCGGTCGAGCGAAGAGCACTCGGGCGAGCCCGAGCCAGATCAGTACATACAGAACCTCGAACAGTATCGACGCCGGTTGGATGGCGCGATGTTCGCGGGTGATCTGGCTTGGTGGGAGATGGATGTCGAGACGGGGGCGGTTACCTTCCACGAGAACAAGGCAGACATGCTCGGGTACTCACCCGCGGAGTTCGACCACTACGAGGACTTTACGGAACTTGTCCATCCCGACGACTACGAGGGGGCGATGGAGGCGATGCGGGACCATCTCGAAGGGCGGGCTGAAAGATACGACACCGAGTATCGAATTCGAACCGCGTCCGGCGAGTACCGCTGGTTCCACGACGTCGGTGGCATCACCGAGCGACGTGACGATGGAAGCCCAACGAAAGTCACCGGAGTCGTCATCAACATCACCCGCCGGAAGACAGTCGAACAGAACCTCCGTGAGCGGAACGAACAACTGTCGCTCCTCAACCGCATTGTCCGTCACGACATCCGTAACGACATGAGCGTCATCCAAGGATGGGCCGACGTACTTCGAGACGAACTCTCTCCCGAAAACGAAGAGATACTCGACCGGATACAACGGGCCAGCCGACACACGACCGGGCTCACGGAGGACGTCCGTGACCTGATGACCGTACTCGGTGAGGAGGGGACGACTGTCGAGTTGCAGCCAGTCGACGTAGTCCGTGTTATTGAAGATGAAGCCGAGCGAGTCCGCCAGACCTTCGACGACGCCGAGGTTCAGATCCGAAGCGAACAGTCGAGTGTCGACGTCCGGGCGAACGCTATGTTGTCATCGCTCATTGGGAATCTCTTGAGCAATGCGGTCCAACACAACGACGAGAGCGCGCCGAAAGTCACGATCGACACCGTCGTTCGGGATGCGTCGGTTATCGTGACCATTGCGGACAACGGTCCGGGGATACCGGACGAACAGCGAGACCGGATTTTCGAGCAAGAGACGAAGGGCCTCAACAGCGATGGAACGGGGCTTGGGCTGTTTCTGGTGGACACGCTCGTCGACATCTATGAGGGGGAGATATCCGTGTCTGCCAACGACCCAAAAGGTGCGATATTCACTATCAAACTCGAACGCGCGACGGAGCGCTGACATGGTTCATTCGGGAGCGATCGACGCCGCCTGCTGAAGTTGGAGTTCGACGGTCGTTCCGGACGAGGTCGTCGGGACCTCAATCTCACCATCGAGGTTGGTGAGTATCCAATACACAAGGACGAGTCCGATACCACTTCCATGGTCAAGCGCGGTCTCAGTAGCCCCAGTCAGTACTCGGCGTTCACCTGACGGCAGTCCCGGCCCATCGTCACTGATTTCCACCGTCGTTCGATCTGGCCCGCGATTGATCTCCACAGCGATCGTCGGATCTTCTCCAGCGTGTTTGGCCGCGTTCGTGAGCAGCTCTGAGACCGCATCTTCCAGTTGTGGGTCTGCGAACGCCATCGCTCGGTCGGGTACACTAAGCGAGATATCTACTGAGTGGTGTCTCTCACGGACATCGCGTACCGCGTCCTCCACTTTCGGGACGATATCTATCGGCCGTGCGACTGGAACGGATCGCGTCAGCTTTTCCAATTCTCGAGCTTTCTCGGCAACTGAAAGCAGTTCGGCGGTCGTCGAATCGATGGTCGAGGCTAACTGCGCCGTCTCTCCGGACGTTCGCTCTTCCAGCAGCTGTGCAGTTCCCTGAACCACGTTCAAGTCGTTCCGGAGATTGTGGCGCAGGATGCGGTTGAGTACTGAAATCAGGCGGTCTCGATTGGTGAGATCCTTCTCGTGATGGGCACCTTCGAGTCGTTTCTGAAGGACCTCACCGGCTAACTCGATGAAGATTTGTTCGGCCTCGGAGAACGGGTTCTCCCGCGGCACCGATCCAACGAAACAAACCGTTCCGTACGGCTCACCGAACACTTGGATGCGTATCCCCAGATACGTGTCTAGCTGGTGGAGCTGGTACGCGTGGTCGTCGGCCCACCCTTGGTTGCCGGCGTCGTGTAACGCAAGTGGTGTCGACGCTTGAATTGTCCGACGGCAGTACGAATCACTCAGCTTCGACGTGAGGCCGGCAGGATACGGACCTTCGGGAGCATCCGATGAACCAATCACTTCCCACCGATTCTCGTCTTCATCGATTTCGGTGATGTGACCATGGCTGACATCGAGGTAGTTCGCTCCAATCTCGATGACCTCATCGATGGCCTTCTTGCTGGGAATACTGCGGTGCAAGAGCGCATAGAGCTGGCTTCGTGCTTCCTCATCGGACAGGGAAGGGGATCTCTCAGTACGTGTCACTAGCGAATTTCCTGCTACCAGTACTAGTGGTGTGCTAACACTTGACTTCTTCCCACGCCTGAAGACGCGGGAATCCCACGGCACCGCACCGCTGAGTTGGGATATTACGGTTCGCGGTTAACAACCTGTTCTCGTGGGGCGAAAACGCCCTCACTACGGTCGAACAGGTGAACCGCTGGCTGTGCCAACCAGCCGTTATCCCTATCACCGCCATCCGTGGCGAGACTCGGAAGTACCTTTTGTCGAATATTCTCCGCACCGTTCACGTCCGCGTTCGCAACCGTATCACACTCCTCGCACACATACAACCCACGTTCGACACGTTGGTTGTCATCGGTGTGGCCGCACGCTGAACACGACTTCGACGTATCGCGTTCCGACACCAACTCCACGTCGATACCTTCGGCTTCAGCCTTGTAGTCGAGTAGCGTCGTGAAGCGGTCGAACGCCCACCCATGTAAGTCGAGATTGCCGTGGTCTCCCCAATTCCGAGACCCGCCCGTCTCGTCGTTCTCTCGAATACCGCCGAGGTTACCAACAACAAGCGACCCAACACTTCGTTCGACGCATTCCTCTACGATTGCTTTCGAGAGGGCGTGTAAGAAGTGTGTCCGGCGACCAGTTCGCTTCCAGTCAAGACGAGTCGCCTCACGGGACGAGGAATCGTCGCACTTGGCTTTCTTCTTCGTGAAGTAGTATTCGTCCTCTTTGAGTGCGCCACCGGGATACAACACAGATTTCCCGCCGAACGATACGGCGGCGAAGTTGCAAATCCCGAGGTCAACACCAGCCACCTCCTCACCCGGCGGCTCCGGGTCGATAGTGGTTCGACAAACGAATTGTAACCGCCACTCGTCGCGCTTGTAGACAGCACGAACCTGTTGAATGTCCCACTCGGTCAGGTCAACATCCGGGCGAGTCTGGTACTCGCACAAAATGAAGTCTGAACGATGTTCTTTCAGGTTACGGCCTTTCGAGAGGCGAACGCGGGTGAACTGTGCGTCGTGCTTGAAGCCAGCCGCTTTGAACGACACGGTTGAACGCGGGTGGGAGTCTCCGTTTTTGCGGTAGCCGGGCGGTCGGGCACGGTCGCCGCCGTTCCGACGCTTCCCGAACCAGCCGTTGAACGCTTCAGCGAGTTCTTCGAGAACGCGCTGACTGGATTGAGAATGCAAGTCCGTGTAGCGTTCGTGGCTTTTGAGTTCGGCTTTGAGTTCTCCGTCATCGGGAATCTCGCCCGTTTCGTCCCACTGTTCTTGTGTGTAGTAGCGACCGACGTTCCAGAGTTTTGAGGCGGCCCATCCGAGTTGGTCGAGGTCATCACGAACCTGTTGCTGGTTCGGTATAGTGGCCTCGAAGGTTCGGATGGTTCGACTCATTTTCTGGCTTCATAACTGGTTATGAACGCCGTTTTCTTAATAATGTCGGTTAGCGTGGAATATCCAGCCTTGCTATCGACGGTGGATTGTGTAGGAGTTGTCGGATTCATCCTGACCCTAAAGGGTCAGGTATTCTCCTCGATTCTGTATTAGCCTGGTTCCGTCTACATCGTATTGGAACGAACGCAGCGCTGCTGCGGTTAGCGACAGGACGAACGGGGGCATTGATCCAGCGACGATGAGCACGTGGATTGCGATTGGGGTCGGGTTCGGCGTCGCACTCGGCTTGGTGCTGGACAATCTCGCGCTCGGGGCTAGTCTGGCTGCCGGGTTGTCGTCGGAGTCGGTGCTTTTCAGTCGGTGGGTTCTGGGACTGGTGGTCTAGCCATCGACCCACGCCTGAAGCTGTGGGGTTCCCCTTGCATCTGCGTGAGTTTTCTCCGGAAACGATGGGGTCGGGACTTACTTTGGGATAATCGCAACCGCCTCAATCTCAACAAGTAACTCCGAATCGATGAGGCGATTCACCTCGACCATACTGGTGGCTGGGCGTACGTCACGAAACACTTCACCATGGGCTTCACCGATCGCCTCCCACTCATCGATATCAGTGACGAACATTCGAGTTCTGACCACATCCTCAAGTGATGCATCAGTCTCTCGAAGGGCGTCTTCGATGTTCTGGAGTGCTTGTTTCGTCTGTTCGTATGCGTCGCCTTTACCGACGATTTGACCATCACCGTTAGTCGCTGTTGTCCCAGAAACGTGTACTTGAGAGCCGGTCTGAACGGCCCGAGAGTATCCGACTTTGGACTCCCACTCAGTCCCGGATGAGATTTGTTTTCGCTCCATAGCTCAGACTCACAAACGGCATTAAAATGAGTTTGGGTGATGAATACGCAGACCCACTGTCTCAAGACTCGCGCCACTTGTGGCCACACTCGACGCACGTGAACAGTCGCACTTCGTAGGAGCCGCCGGGCTTCGGCATCATCTCGTAGTGCGCCCGGTCGCTGTCGCAGTCGTCCGCCGGACAGGGCTCCTGCATCGTCTCGGAGGAGTCTTGGGTCGCGTCGGCCACGGCGGGTGCGCCGTTGTTTTGTTGTCCATCTTGAATCGCCATCGCCGCTTCCGCTTGGGCGTCCCGTGGCTCCTCGTGCTCACAGGAGCGACACACCCACGTGTCGCCTGCCGTGTGCATTAGCGATCCACACTCGTCACAGAATTGCATCGTTGGAGGGAGTATATGGGTGATAGATATATGTCTTAATTTCCGATTCGTCGTGGGTTTCAGGTACCTGTTTGTGTTGGCTGTGTCGGCCGGTTTTCGTTGCGTTAATTGGTAGTTCCACGCTCGAGAACAGCAACCCTATCCGAGAGACCGAATATATGCTCCGAAGTTAGAAGTCAGACAATAATAGTTTGGACTATAATAGTTCCACCTCTAACTTTCCGAGTCAATCACGAAGGCGGAATCCCACGACGGTCGGTCTCTTCGCACACCGTGTTCGATTTGAATTCACCGCTTGAATCTCGGTTTGATCGGCGTCTGAGCCGGTCTTAAGTGGTCGACTCGTCTCGAGAGATTTCATTTCGAACAGGGTGTGAGGTGACGATCTAGTCGGTCGTGAACTCGGTGCCTCGGTTGTGGTCACGAGGATACCGTATTCAAGCGTGGTAACCCACACCCCTCGTACCGAGTGACAAACAGGCGAGCGACGGCGTTGTGACGCCCGCAGTCGCAAAACGACAGCACACAACTCGGACCAACGAGGACCACATCGCTGGCCATCTTAATTCAAGCAGGGAATCCCGGCCTTTAGGCCGGGAGGGAATGCGACACGGTGTTGACCACCCGCTACTCGGTGGTCGGGCCGGAATCCAACTCCCGCTGTGCGTGGAGTAGCATCCCTTTCCACGTTAGACCGTGGCGTTTCTTCGTCTCTTTCAGCGACTCGTACTGTTCCTCGTCTACCTCGAAATTGATGTGTGGCATATCTCATTCTTGCGCCCCGTTACACTTAATTATATCTACGTTCTATCTACGGGTGTGTCTGAGACGGTGACGAAGACGCTACTGGCCACTCTCGCCACACCCACGGCGGGCAAAGAGCAACGCCTACAGCGGCTCTTGGACACCTACCGCGAAGCACTCCACGACGCCTTCGACAACAGGGCGGATACAATGTCTGCCGTCAACGACGTTGTAACGCCCTACGAACTTCCGTACCAAGCCAAAGACGCGCTTAAATCCTACGTCCCGAAACTCCGTTCGACGTACAACGCCGATGAGTTGGACGACGAGCATCCGCTTCGACTCGTCAATCGGGCCGCGAAGTTCGACTACTCAGACGAGCGCGAACACGGCTTCGTGTGGCAGGTCCCGCAACCCGGACGCGGGACGAACTTTTGGATTCCGCTTCGAATTAACCCCGAGCAGGAATCCCTGTGGTTCGACCTGCTCTCTGAAGACGCGAGGGCGGGCGAGTTGCGCCTACAGCGACACCGCACGTCGTGGGAGTTGCACGTCACTGTCGAATACCCGGTCGAAGAATCGACCGACCCGGACAACCCGACGTATATCGGCTTCGACGTAGGCGAGAGCGCGTTGATAACGGGCTGTGCCCTCAAACGCGACGTACCACGGAAGCCAATGCTCGTCAACGGCAGTCGAGCGCGACACCTTCGCAAAGAGATGTTCACCACACTCCGGCGGCTACAGTCGAGAGACGCCGCCGAGTGGCGCGTGGACGAACGGTTCGACCACTACCAAAACGCTCTGACGGATATTGTCGAGAAAGCGTCTCGGCAGGCCGTCGAGTATGCCCAACAGTTCGAGAACCCCGTTATCGTTCTCGAAGACCTATCGCACATCCGCGAGCGGTTGGACTACGGGAAGTACATGAACCGCCGCCTTCACGCATGGGCGTTCGCCCGGTTACAGGGCCGACTCGAAGACAAAGCGACCGAGGCAGGGATTCGCGTTGAGTACGTCAACGCGGCGTACACCTCGCAGACGTGCCACGCTTGCGGTCGTCTCGGTCGGCGGAGTCAGCAAGCGGAGTTTGTGTGTCCGCACGACGACTGCCACGTATCGGAGTTCCAAGCAGATATTAACGCGGCGGCGAACATCGCCGGTCGCGTCAACCCGTGGGGAGAGAGCGTCCGTTGGGAACCCGGACGCAATGACTCGCCACAGGACGGGAGCGGTAGTGACACCGCCACAGTCCACCGAGAGACGAGTCCGATAACCGGACAGATGACGCTCTCGGCGTACTCGGACTGAAACCTGCCAAACCGGATTCCCCTCGTAGGGGAAGCCCCGCCGTTTACGGCGGGGAGGATGTCACGCAAGAACGCCCGTGACTGTAGCCCCTGACGATGCATAAAAAAGACCGCCCTCCAATGTGTTCTGAGTGTTCTGTTTTTTTTTATATGGTGCCACACACCGGTTTGCAAGTGTTCTTCAGCACGTCGCGGGGTCGATAGTCATCCATGAGAAGGTGTCACGGTGAGGGGGAACCACACCACAATCGAAACGAAATCTCCACAATCCGAAACCGATTGTTGGCACCCTCACACACCGTTTTCGAACGGGGGCAGCTCAGGTTACCACTACGAATTCGACGCTCTCCCGCTCCAGCTTCTATGGTCGGCTCACCTCCAGTCGTGATCTTTGATCCCTTCGTAGTGTTTCAGACGAGTCTCAATCTCCCACGCTTCCCAGCGACATTCATGGTAAAGGACATCAGCGAGCTTGTCGAAATTACTTTTGTCGAGTTCGATACCACGATTTCCACGGTGAGTGATATAGGGCTCGCTCCGAAGATCGGCGTAGACCTCACGTGCGACTGGGTAGTCATTGCCGATAGCCGAGAGGCTGAGGAGGTCTTCTTCGGTAATCGGTGTCCCCCACTTGTGTTTCGCGATCATTGTTGCTAAGAGGGCGCATTTCACCGACGGCTTCTCCATGATCGAAGAATCAAGTCGGCCGCATATAAATGCTGTTAATGGCCGTTAACACTAGTGGAAACGTTTATACACGCAGAATGGGTGAACCTCTGTATGAGCAGTATAGAGCACGCGGCTGATCGAAGAGACAAAAAGGAACTCCGAAAGGAGCACCCGAGTGGATGGCTCTATCTCACGCAACACGACGCCATCCCGATTCTCGTAGACGCGTTGCTTGACCTTCCGCCGAATCGTGAGTTCAACAAGACAGAGTTCGCAGACCATGCTGGCGTCACACGCCAGACTGTCGGCAATTACACCGACCTCTTGATTGAGGTTGAACTCATCGAAGAAGTTCCGGACACGTCCCCGCGCCGGTACCGGGTCACAGATAGCAACGTCGTCCGAGAACTCTTTGGACTGAACAGCGCGCTCAATAGCGTCGATCGCGAGTAGAAACGACTCCCCCAGTGTATTCCGAGTGTTCTCCTTCTTTTATTGCCAGCTCGGCGAGTACCGTCTTCGGCTACTTGTTCTGGAAGACCCCATCGGTACCGAGCGCCTCTGCCTTCTCGACTGCCTCGCGCTCACGTTCAATATCCTCGAGTAGATCGCCAATGAGAACCTTTGCAACGCCTTCGTCCAGTTCTCCGTCGAGGTACTGTTGGTGCAACTCGACTCGGTCTTCATTTGAGAGCACTTCCCCAAGCCAATCGTTCCACGGACATATCTGTTGTGACCAGCCATACGTGTCATGATAGACTACCCTGGTGGCAGACTCAAACCCACGGTGAAGAAGGAGTTCGCTGTATGGTCACACCACACGTATCACATCGCCGGTAAGGTAATTTGAATAGTGGACTGACCACGTCTCTTCAGTCAAATCTGAGTTGTCGTTCTGGAGTACGTTGGTACGTCGAAATTGTTGCTTACGGGTTTGTGAGGTACGGCAGCTCGTACTGTCGTTCAAATTCATATTCGGTGGGGTATACCGGTGCTGTCGTCTCCGCCCATACCTCGTTAACTCGCGCTTCGATCGTCTCGAAGACGAGTCGGAGTACGTCGTTCATGTCGGCAGGGTATTCCGCGTCAAGTGCGGTCGTTTCGCTGGGACGTGGTGGGACGTGGAAGTGGTCGTCCGTGTTGTGTGTATTCGGATGACGGTCCCATCGACAGACCCAGCGGTCACCCGCCCATCGTTCGCGATAGAGTAGATTGAACTCGCCATTCAACCGCAGTCGAAGTTCAAGCGCCGCAGCGTCAACCACGTCTGGATAGTACGTCTCCTCGAACGATGCAACAACACGGTCTGGTTTTTCGAGGGGGAAATAGTGGACCGACTCAACCATCGAAAGCGCTGCGAGACGAGAGCCAAGCAGCCGCATTCGTTCTTCGTTGAGGTCATCACGCCGACCCATCGTCAGGGAAACGGCGATGCAGCGCTGTGACCACCATCGGAGTCGAGTCGGAGTTTTGCCTCTCGAAGTTCTCGGAGCCGACGGGTGACCGTTCGCCACTCACGCAGGCGCTCTGCCGCGTCGTCGTCGCGAGCAGCAATCCCAGCGTACGCGACCGCGTCCGGTGACGGTTCGTCGAAATGCGCTGCGAGTTCGCGCTCGCGGGCTCGGTACTCGTCAATCGCCTCAGCGACCGCCGCGGACGTCTCGAACTCGCGAATCAGTTCGGTGACCCGACGAAACTCGAAGTACGCCTCGTTCCGAACGAACAATGCAGGGTTGTCAGCGACCTTCTCGAGGACGCCGAGATCGACGAACCACTCCAAGTGGGGGCGAGCACCCTCTTTCGTGCAATCAGCGCGAGCCGCGATATCCGCGACAGTCGTTGGTGTGGTGAGCGTCGTGGCCGCCTCGTACACACGGTCTTTCACAGTCCGCTGTGTAACGGCGCGTTCCCACTCCTCGGTGAGGTTCGCGTCCGGGGGCGTCGGCGTCTCGTCGGTCATGACCGGTGCTATGTGGCCCGCAAATATTACTTTGTGGGTACTTGTATATCTGAGCGGTATCCGTTGTTTTGTGCGCATCGTGCTGCATACAGGTCGCGGCTTGGTCCAGACGATAGAAAAATTCACAACCAGTAGACATGATCGGACAGTATGAACCGCCGCGCCTTCCTTGGGGCTGCTTCCGCAGTCGGAATCCCAGCTCTTTCCGGGTGTGGCACTCTCGAGAAGGTCGAAGAACCCTTCGTCACATACCAACTCGACGGGATCTTCACAGACAACGCCGTCGACGAAGCAATCGAGTTCACAGTAGAGGTACTGGATGGAACTGACCCGATATACGAAACGCCGGTTACCCTCAGTGCACTCGGCGCTGACGACGGCGACTCCTCCACGGTGATTGAAGCACCGTGGATGGACGATACCGCACGATACGGGATTCGAGTCACATCGACAGCCGGCGAACAGGTGACTTTGACGTTAGCCGACGTGTTAGCCCACAGAACAGCGGCGGTCCATGACAAACGCTACATCGAATACACAGTCACCTACACCGGGTTTTTCAGGCTCTCTGTGAATTTCTACGACGAACCTCGAACCTGACAACGGGAGAGTTGCGGGCGAAATACAGCGCGCAAGCACTGTCCAGAGAGACTAATACGGCCCAAATCGCCGGACAGAGTGGATCTCACGGAGACCTTCTGTATCGAAGTCAGCATCTGAGACGACCAGTTCCTTTCCTTCAGACCGAGCCGTAGCCGCAATCATGAGGTCACGTGGCGACATGGGGGTGCCAGATTCGAGAAGGCGGTTCTGCATCCGGGCAGCTTCAAACGCGACCTCTTCGGAGAAGTCAAGAGCGGTGATTCGCCCGAAGTTCTCACGCGCCCCGATGAGGTCCGTCTCACCCGCTGAAAACACTTCACCAGCGAGAACTTCATAGATACAGATGCTGGATGTGACCAACGTCGGTTGTTCATCGACGAACTCAACGACTTCCGCAACACCATCGAGGTAGTCGATGATAACCGACGAATCGAGAAAGGTCACTGCTGAAAGCTCTCTCGGGAACGCTTGATTGCTTCGCGCGCCTTCTCGGCTTTGTCAGTTCCGTTCCACGCACCGGCGTTCATTCCCGATCCCTCATTCGCCAGTCGATCGAGGAACTCATCCCAACTCTCGTCTTCACGCTTCAGCCGCGCCAGTTTCGCCTTCGTCTCATCTGAGACGCGGATTGATGTGCTCATATGCATACGTTGTGTATGCAGGCAGAAGTACTTTGAGGAAGCCACCACTGTTGGATTGCGACAGTGGCCAGCTGGCGGCCTCGCCGTCACGGCTCACGTTCCGGTCGAGTCTCATCCCACTGTTCGTCTTGCCGGTGGCACTCGTCGTCTTTTGGGCCTACCGTCGGTGGGCGAACACACAGCGGCCGACTGACTTCCAGCCACTCGACCGCCGTCGCAGCCAAGTGAACAGCGTCCGCCGATCAATTCGAGAATTTTGATCAAGACGGACACACCGTTTTGCAAGTGCTTGGCTGAGACAGACGAAGTGACGCATCTATACGAACGGTACTGTTGTACATGGATTCACGAATCCACACACCACATATCGAGTGACAAACTAGTGAGTGAAGCGATGTAACGCCACTATTCGCAGAACAGCGATACACAACTCGTGCGAGGATCGTATTGGTAGTCACCTAGAACGGACTGCGACACCGCAACTCTTGTCGAAGTATAAATAACCTCCCTCCAAAGTGTTCTTGCTGCTCTATTCTTTTATATACTACCCACACACCGTTTTGCAAGTGTTCTTGCTGCTGTTATTTCTGCCCGAGATACAGAGAACGGAACGACAGATAACACTTGGAAAGTGGTGTGTTCCACATATAAGAAATTTACTAACATATAGAACACTCTGATGGGTGGTTTTATAAATAGACATGTCGAATTTAGCGTAATGACCCATCACGAGTTCCGAAAAACACGAGACATCTTCATCACGAAGGACGTGTTTTCAGAGAACTACTCTCCGGAGGTACCCATCGAGCGTGATGATGAGATTGATGAGTACATGACGGCACTCGAGGACTCACTCTTTGGAGATCAGCCATCAAACATCCTTACGTACGGGAAGACCGGCGTCGGAAAAACTGTCGTCACGAAGTACGTCCTCAACCTCCTCGTCGAGACAGCGACCGAGCGCGATGTTGACATCGAATACTTCGAGGTGAACTGTGGCAGCAATCAGACGTCGTACCAAGTGGCCCTCTCACTCCTCAACAAGATTCGTGCACAGACAGGGCAATCACCACTGAACCGCGGCTACGGTTTTTCCGAGGTCATGTCGCGGTTGTACGAACAGATTGAGTCGCTGGATGCGACGGTCTATGTGATGATTGACGAAATCGATTACCTTGGCGGTGATGACCGTATTCTCTACGAGCTACCACGAGCGTACAAGAACGGCTATTTGGATACGAGCTTTGTCGGTGTCATCGGTATCTCGAACGACTACTCATACCGACAAAACCTCTCGTCGAAAGTCAAGGATACGCTTCAGGAACGTGAAATTCGATTTCCGCCGTACAACGCTAGTGAACTGCAGTCGATTCTCCGTGAGCGGGCAAGCGAAGGCATGAAATCCGGTGTCGTCGGTAATGGTGTAATCGAGCAGTGCGCAGCACTCGGTGCCCGCGATACGGGATCGGCCAGACAAGCAATCGATCTCCTCCGGGAAGCGGGAAATGTCGCCGAAGAAGCGTCAGCAGATGAAGTTGAAGTTAGCCACGTCGAACACGCAAAGGAGCGAGTCAAACGCGGTCGTATTCGGGACGGGGTCACCGACCTGACCGACAGTGGGCTGATGGTTCTACACGCGGTTGCGAGCCTCGCTCGGAGTGGTGAGACACCAACTCGGCTCAAATCAATTGTTTCGGTGTACGAGGAAATTGCGACGCACTACGGACGCCGTCCACTCGGCGAGTCGCGTATCAGAGACCATGTGGGAGATCTGACTATGCTCGGGTTTGTGACTGAAGAACGGAAGAACCTCGGCCGAGCAGGAGGACAATTCTATCAATACTCACTTGCAGTCGATAGTGACCTCGTGTATGACGTCGTCTCCGAACGACTGTCGTAACGAGGGACGCAAATTCGTGTGCGGCTACTCAGCTATATCTTCAGGGACACCGTTTTGCAAGTGTTTACGGAAAGTCAAGGAGAAAGCCCCGTGCTTCAGCGCGGGGATGAATCCGACACCCCTTCCACATACGGTGTTCGACGTGTTGAACGGCTGTTTTTAAGTAGTCAGTCAGGGTACTAACATCTATCCGAGGCGGCACGCCCGCCCTACTAATCGGACAATATCGGGATTCCCCGATTCCAAGCAGAAAGCACCCCCTTTCTGTGCCGGAACACGGGGTGCAGAAAGCAAGTATCTCTGAATCCCTCACGGGATAGGAGTAACGGCTGATTGGCACAGCCAGTAGTTGTCCACACCGGGGGGCTACGAACCTTAAACATCCCAACCCAGCGGTGCGGTGCCGTGGGAATCCACGCCCTTCAGGGCGGGGAGGATGTCAATGGAAAACCCTTACAAGCACAACCGGAGTTGGCTGCTTGAGCAGGTTTCGAATTGAGAAAGAACACTTGCAAAACGGTGTGTGGGTGTCGTATAAAGAACCAGAACACACGGAACACATTGGAGGGTGGTGCGATATAGCTCAACCCGTTATGCTGGGGTGCAGATTAGCTGAAAATCAGCGCTAAGCCTCCTTCCTCAAGGAGCGACCGAAGGCAGTGAGTAAGGAGGGAATACAGCGTTCACGAGAGCAATCATGTGGGCGAACGAGACACAGGGCGTCTCGTCAACGCCGCACGATTAGCAAACACGTTCGACACTCTGCCCACAGGCCAACGTTTCACCATAACCATTATCCGAAGATGAACGCGAGCAGTGCGGCAACTGCAAGTATACCGAGACACACCCACAGGAACGATTTCACTGTCGACGTGAGAAGCGACGATCCACCGCCCCCATCGGTGTAGCCCATCGATTCGAGGATGTCGGAACCGGTGGTCGACGAACCTGAGTCTCGGTGCCCCTGCGGTGCGTCCTGTTCGGCAGTCTCTCTGCCGACTGCACTTCCGAACCCGGCACCTGACGGATCTTCCTGGACCAGACGTTCATTGATTGGTTCGGTGACACTAATAGTAGTGGCTTCCGAACCGAGCGCGCGAGTCGACCCAGGGAACTCACGACTGAGTCTTGTTAACAATTGTTAACCACCGCTGGCACCTAGTGGAATGCCAGTATGACCGCCGACGAAGCGTCGGAATACGGACCGACACCGGAGCGGGCGTTTGCCATTCTTGGCCACGAGACGCGGCTCGCGATCCTCTTCGCGCTCTGGGAACACCGGCGTCTCGACGAACACGTTCCGCAGCACCCGATGACGTTCTCAGCGTTACGAAAGACGCTCGGGATGCGGGACGGTTCGCAGTTCAACTACCACCTCAAGCCCCTCCTCGGCCGGTTCGTCCACCACGTCGCAAACGGATATGTTCTCCGACGGGAGGGCGAGCGTGTGGTCAGCGCCATCCTCGCCGGCGCGTTCACCGACGAACTCGTGTTCGACGCCGTCCCGAACGACAAGCCGTGTGAACTCTGTGGGGGACAAACCGTCTTCGAGTGCAACACGGAGCTGACCCGTGGATATTTCGCGATCAGGTGCACCGAGTGTGAAGGAGCGTTCGGTGGCACCGGCTTCGATGGGACGTTGAGCCTGACCGAATCGCTCTCGCCAGTCGGTACTCGCCGTCGGGACCCCGCGGAGTTCTACCGGGCACTCGACGTCATGGTGAAACACCAGATTATGTCCGCAATCGAAGGCGTCTGTCCCGACTGTACCGGAACCACGAGCGCGACGCCCCACGTCTGTCGGGACCACCACGTGGACCCGGGTCACCGCTGTGTGTCGTGTGACACCATCTTCGAGGTCCAGTACGACATCGTCTGTGACGTCTGTCGCCAGCGATTCAGTATCCCGAGCAACCGCTGTTTGCTCACCGAGCCGCGAGTGCTCGTCTTCCTCGAAGATCATGCCTACGACCCCTGGTACGACTGGCTGTTGATCGAACTGGAATTAGTCCACCGCCAGACCGTTCTCTCGGAGACCCCGTTCGAACTGGAGCTGGTCCTCGAGGCCGACGGAGACCGACTGGTTGCGACCCTAGACGAGAAGGGGGCAGTCACAACTCTTCACAGACTCTCTCGGGAACAGTCATGACCGCTGGCTTAGGCTACTGAATTCCAGTCCGATCCTGGATAGAAATATAATTCAGCTTACATATATGCCCTGAGACGCCGTCAGTACTCACGAGGAGACATGACCAGATTCGAACCGGTTGGACGAAGCGCGATTGAACAGCCCGACGGTGTGTTGCGCCGGACCGTGTTGAAAGCCAGTGCCCTGACCGTCGCCGCGCTCGGCATGAGCGTTCCCGTTGCCGCCGACCCGATAGATCACAACGGCGAATCGAAAGCAGACCGCGACGTCGACAGCCCCGTGGGCTTTACCGTCGAACTCCTCGCAGGGCACGCCACGTTCCCCGACGAAGTTGCCGCGACGTTCCGGCTGAAGTACGAGGATGGAGACAGAACCATCGTCTCTAATTTGCCACGGGACGCGTCGACGACAGTCTTCGCGAAGGTGACGTGGGACCCCGAGGGGACCTCGGGCTGGCACACCCACCCCGGACCGGTCATCGTCAGCGTCGTCGAAGGCGAACTCGAACTCATCAACGAGCGCGACTGCATCACCCGGACCTACTCGGCGGGTGAAGCCTTCATCGACCCCGGACAGGGGAACATCCACATCGCGTCGAATCCGAGCCAGCGCGACATCGCCGTCGCCTACGCGACGTTCCTCGGCGTGCCAGCCGGCGCGCCGGCGACGGTGCTCGTGCCTCCAGTGGCCTGTGACTAGACGCTGGGTCCTGCGTATCCAGCGTCGGGTGTTTGAGTCATGCTCGGCGGGCATTGCGAACTCGGCCGGGCGCCGTGCTGTGTCGTGTGGGTTCGGGAACTGGCGTGCGGTGGCGACCCGTTAGCGGGGACGCCGTGGGGCACAGTTCGTTACGCTGCTGATTGGTTCCCCGCACCCACGTCCTCGGGTGCCTGCTGGAGCCACGCGTCGAAGTGAACGTTCGATTGGCCCGCGCTGTTCGGGTCTTCGGAGACGGCTGCACCGCTGCCGTTCGCGAGTGTCCCCGTCACCGGGTCCGCGAACGGTGCGTCCACGTCCGCGGCGCTCGATGGCCCGTCGCTCGCACCCCAGTAGTTCGACGTCGCATTCACCACGTCGGCGTTCTGATTCAACACACCGTACGCGGTGTTGTTGGCGATGCGGTTGTGGTGGACGGCGACGAATGCAGCGCCCTCGGCCGTGGGCGAACAGACTGCCGACGCCCGAAGGGTGATGCCGTGTTCGTTGTGCTGGATGTCGTTGCCCTCGACGACGAGGTTGCGGTCGAGCGCCCTGACGAAGATGCCGTCCGTGTTGTTCATGATGTCGTTCCCGCGAATGTCGTTCGCGCGGTCATCAGTCGAGTCGACGAAGGAGATCTCGACGCCGATTGCGTTGTCTGCAAGCGTGTTCCCCTCGATGGTGTTGTTGTACGAGTTCGCCCGAAGCGACACGCCGACGTCAGTGTCGGTAATCGTGTTGGCTGTGATCGTGTTGTCCGTCGCGAGTTGGCTCATGACGACTCCGGTTCCCGCCCCGGAAATCGTGTTGTTCCGGACGGTGTTCGACCCGGCGTTTCGGAGGGCGATGCTCCCGCGTGGCCCCGTACCGGGGTTGGTAAGGACGTTGTCTTCGATGGTCACGGCCGACGCGAACGAGACGGTGATGTCGCTGTGGGTGAGCGTGTTATTCGCGACGCGCGTCTGGGTCGGGACGCCGCGGGCCAGCCCGACCGCAATCGAGCCGTTCACGACCTCGTTGTCGACGAGGTGGGTGTTCGTGACGTCATCGGACGCGTGTTCGACGGTGATCGCCCCGTTGACGATGCGGTTCGACGCGACGACGTTGTCGGAACTGCCGTCGTTCACCGCGGGATCCGAGGTGCGGACCTGAATCGCGTCTCCCGACTCGGCGGTCGCGACCACGTCGTTCCCGCTGACGATGGCGTCGTTGACGGTATCGAGGCGGATGCCAACCGTCTCGTAGGTCGTGATCGCGTTATCGACGACTTCGATTCGGTTCGACCCCGCTGTGCGGACCGCGCTCTCGACGTGCTCGAAGGTCGAGTTCCTGACCATCGCTCCGTCTGAAGCGGTCTCGTATCCCGGCCGGGTGTCGAGCGAGCCAACCTGGACGCCGATGGCTGTCTCGGTCACCGTGAGGTCAGTCGCCGTCGCGTTCGGCGCGAAGACGAAGTTGAGGCCGGTCCCCCAGGAGTCGACGGTGAGGTCGCGGACGGTGACGTTCGCGTGGCCGTCTGCAGTCCGGCTTTCGGTCTGGTTCGCGTTGACCGCGACACCGTCGCCGTCACCGGTCAGGGTGTGACCGTTCCCGTCGACGACGACAGCACTCGATTCGATGTCGAGACAGGGACTGGCGGTGGCGTTCGTGATGTCGGTCCCGAGCGTGTAGACACCGGGGTCGGTGATGGTGGTACACTCGGTGATCGACTGTGAGTGAGACATCTGTGCCGTACTAATTGTGGGAGCCGCCGTCGACGCCACTACGAGGGCCGTCACGACGGCGACTGTCGCAAGTAATCGTCGCATCCGCGTGGGAGTGGTCAGTGTCACCGCATTATTATCAGTCGGCCTAGACAGTATGCGTGAACTCGTCGACGCTGGTGCTGATTTTGTTGGTGCTGCAGACAGGCCGCGGCTTGGTCCAGACGATGGAAAAATTCACACTCAGTAGACATGATCGAACAGTATGAACCGCCGCACCTTCCTTGGAACTGCTTCTGCAGTCGGGATACCATCTCTTTCCGGGTGTAGCACCCTCGAAACGGTCGAAGAACCGTTCGTCACATACCAACTCGACGGTATCTTCACAGACAACGCCGTCGACGAAGCAATCGAGTTCACAGTGGAGATCCTGGATGGAACGGACCCGATATACGACACACCCGTTACACTCAGTGCGCTCGACGCTGACGACGGCGACTCCTCCACGGTGCTTGAAGAGCCGTGGATGGATGAGAACGCACGGTACGGGATTCGAGTCACATCGACAGCCGGTGAACAGGTGGCGCTGACGCTATCTGACGTGTTAAACTTCGAAACGAGAGCAGTTCACGACAAGCCCTACATCGAATACACAGTCACCTACACCGGGTTTTTCAGGCTCTCTGTGAATTTTTACGACGAACCCCGAACCTGACACCGGGAGAGTTGCGGGCGAAAGACAGTGCGCAAGCACTGTCCAGAGACTAATACGGCCCAAACCGCCGGACAGTGAGGATCTCACGAATCCCCTCTGTATCGAAGTCAGCATCTGAGACGACCAGTTCCTTTCCTTCAGATCGAGCCATAGCTGCAATCATGAGGTCACGTGGTGACATCGAGTCGCCTGATTCGAGAAGGCGGTTCTGCATACGGGCAGCTTCAAACGCGACCGCTTCGGAGAAGTCAAGAGCGGTGACTCGGCCGAAGTTCTCACGCGCCCCGATAAGATCGGTCTCAGCCGCTGAGAACACTTCACCAGCGAGAACGTCAGAGATACAGATGTTGGAAGTGACCAACGTCGGTTGGTCATCGACGAAATCAACGACTTCCGCAACACCATCGAGGTAATCGATGATAACCGACGAATCGAGAACGGTTACTGCTGGAAGCTCTCTCGGGAACGCTTGATCGCCTCGCGCGCCTTCTCGGCTTTGTCAGTTCCGTTCCACGCACCGGCATTCATTCTCGATCTCTCATTCGCCAACCGGTCGAGGAATTCATCCCAACTCTCGTCTTCACGCTTCAGCCGCGCCAGCTTCGCCTTCGTCTCGTCAGAGACGCAGATTGATGTGCTCATGCGCATACATTGGGTATGCAGACAGAAGGCGGTTGAGGAAGCCGCCACTGTTGGATTGCGACAGTGGCCATCTGGCGGCCTCGCCGTCACGTCTCACGTTCCGGTCGAGTCTCATCCCACTGTTCGTCTTCGCGCTCCTGATGTGCTGTTCACTCGATCGAGGCAGTCTACATCCGATGTTCGCCAATCTATCACTCGTTCGAGGGGTGGGGGTCAGTTGGGTCATCCTATCGGCGTCCGTTTTTCAATCGCAACGAGTGAGTCGTCGAGTGCGTCGAGAACGTCGCGAGTGCTTGGTTCGCTCCCCCAGGAGTACCGAGACGTCGTGGTAGTGAGGCCGACTTTTGCAGCAACGACGAGTGATGGGTCTGGGTCGCTCTCGCTGTATCCCTGCGTGTTGAACACGTCGTTGAACGCGTCGCTCCGGACCCACGACAGCCACGTTGTTTCAGCGTTCTCCCCGAGGAGTGCCAGCACTCGGTCGTCGGTCAGCCACTCGACCGCCTGCGTGGCGTTCGTGTTCGTGTCGTCGGGGAGGACGAGTAAGTCGGCGTTGTACGGTTCGCTCACCGTCTCGATGTCTGGGGGCATCGAGAGGTCCAGTCCATCGGCGACGTACACCGGCGTCACGTCGAGCCGTTCAAACGTGGGCGCGTCGTCCCGCTCGTCCGTTTGGAGGGCCGAACACCCAGCGAGCGAACTGAGCGCGGCGACGCCGCACGCACGAAGGGCGGTCCGGCGAGTGGAGTGTTGCATGGAAACGAGTTCGTGGGTGGGACTGAAAATATGTTGATTAGTTAAGGAGTCGGGTTCCCACGGGTGAACGAACATCGTCTGACTCACACCACATTGACGATAGGTTCTTGTCACTTGGCGAGAGCCACCACGTATGAACGGCAAACGAGTCCTCGTTACTGGCGGTGCCGGCTTCATCGGCTCGAATCTCGCAAATCATCTTGCGGAGGATAACGACGTCATTGCAATCGACGACCTCTATCTCGGAACGCCTGAGAATCTGGATGATGACGTGGAGTTCCACGACATGACGGTCCTTGACGACGACCTCCCGACCGAAGGCGTCGACGTGGTGTTTCACCTGGCGGCGCTGTCGTCGTACAAAATGCACGAAGAGAACCCGACGAAGGGTGCCCGTGTCAACATCGAAGGCTTCGTCAACACGGTCGAACAGGCCCGGAAAGACGGCTGCGACACGGTCGTGTACGCGACCACGTCGTCGATCTATGGCTCGCGGACGGAACCGTCGCCGGAAGACATGCCCGTCGAGTCTCGCACGGGATACGAAGCGTCGAAGTTAGGCCGTGAGCGCTACGCGGAGTACTTCCACCACCACTACGACATGCAGCTCGCGGGAATGCGTTTCTTCTCGGTGTACCAGGGCTTCGGTGGCGCAGAAGAACACAAAGGCGAGTTCGCGAATACGGTCGCGCAGTTCGCCGACAAAATCGCAAACGGCGAGTCGCCGGAGCTGTTCGGCGACGGCACCCAGACGCGTGACTTCACCCATGTGGACGATATCGTCCGCGGCATCGAACTCGCGGCCGACGAGCGGTTGCAGGGCATCTACAACCTCGGGACTGCCGAGAGCTACTCGTTCAACGAGATGGTCGATATGATCAACGACGTACTCGGGACGGACGTCGAGCCCGTGTATGTGGAGAACCCCTTCGAGGTGTACGTCCACGACACCAAGGCGGACTACTCGAAGATGCACGACGCTACCGGGTGGGAGCCCCAGGTGTCGTTCGAAGAAGGTGTCGAGCGAGTCTGTGAGCCGTATCTGTAAGTCAGAAATTCAATGAGGCTGAGTGAGTATCTCTCGTGGTCAACGTTGAACTAGATCCTACTTCAATTCCTGTAGCGTGCGCATTTCTGTAAGTCCGGGTTGGTGAATCTGGAACGATGATGGTGGTGAATTCGAACTATAGGTCTTTTCGACGCGCGGGTGGCCCTCGTTTGGCTCGTTAAGTGCGCGAAGTACCTCATGTGCATCACTTCGATTCTTCACGACCCACACCGCTGCTTCGGGATCGCACGCAGCCATCTTGTCATAATCTTCGGGGACAGCAGTCAAAATATCGTGATTCGCACGCTCAGCTTCGAGTGTGACGACGATGTCACCATGCTCATCAAGACAGACCGCATCGAGACGCGAGCCTTCATGTTCGTAGTACGCGACAGCTTCGACAGCTGCCGAGTCATCGTTTGCAACGAACTGGGCTTCGAGATATCGCCGGCCAAGTTCGACCATGACGACGTGGAGACTCGACTCACTCAGATCGCCGCGGCGGTGACCATGGGCGATTCCTTCGCGGTGGCGAACTGCAATCGCACGACGGCCCTTTGGCGTGACTGTATAGAGTTTGTGCGGGTACGTGCAATCGACCGAGAGAGACCCGCCATCGATGAGTTCTTCCACCTCCTGATATCTGATGCCGGTGTATTCTTGGAGGCGAACCATGCTGTCATTCAAGAGGTCGTACTCGAATTCGGGATCGAACCGACGCTGATGTGCAGAGTAGACCGCTTGGAGGAACCGCAGTTGTGCGTCGGTAAAGGCGCTACTACCGCGTTCGACTGCCGAGAGTTTGAGTGGGAGCTGTGAGATTGGAATTTCATCCCGGTCAACTGCTTCGAGGCTGTGACAACACTCGATAGCATTCTTGATGCCCGTGAGTGTTGGGTCGTACCGAGTCGAACATGCATCACAGACGACTGCATGAACTTCGGGGTCATACACTACCATCGATGGGAGACGCGATGTGTAGGGTAGTGCAGAGTTGATTCGGGCATCGGGTGTCGGTGCATTCCGATCTGGGTATGGCTCTGTTGGCGATTCTTCGGATGGTGGTTGTGCGGGCGTGGGAGTCGCGTGGTGTGTCGACGCTGCGGACTCATCAAGCGGTGCTGAGTCGCGGTGGCCCATCGGCGTGGGTGTTTGTGCTGGGTTGGTTCGGTTGCCAATGCCTGAGACATCGATCCCATACGCTCGGGAGGAACGAGCAGTACACAACTCGAGTGCTGTCGTGTATGCTGTCTCACGAGCGGGCGAAAACGGGGAATCACTTTCTGGGTGGCCAGCTGGGAGTGGTGGGCTCTGGAGGACGAACGGCTGTGGCTCTGGTTCTCCAAACCCTGCAGGGAGCGTTGCGAACCACTGGCCACGACGAAGTGCACGGAGTCGGGTTTGCACCTCTGTTTCGGGAAGCTCGGCTGTTGCAAATCGCCGACTGAACTGTGAGTCAACTGCAACGTTCCCCGTGATAATCGTCGAGACGTTATTGAGAACTTCGCGATAGGCCTCTGGATTGGCTTCTCTGAGTTGTGCCGGAAACTGCATCGCTAGGGTAACCGAGAGGCCGAACGAACGAGACTGGGCAAGGAGCTCAGACAAGAGCGATGACGTCGATAACTGTGCGGCTTCTTCGAGATACAGATTCACGAGTGGGTGGTCTGTCTCGTCGTCACCTTGTCGGGTCCGCCGGCGAAGGGCAGTCCACAATGCTGAGAGAATAACGAGCGTGATGACGCGTTGTGAGGCCGGTCTGAGACCCCCCGTCTCGATAATGATGATTGCGTCTTCGTCGATGAGTCTCCGAAGGTCGAAGTCCGGTGCATCACGATCGTCGTCCGGGGTATGATTGAACATCTGTGCAAGTCGTGCATCGATTGGGATTTTCTCGATACGGTTTGCAACCCCTTGCATGAGTTCGTCGAACGAGCGCTTCGAGTTGGCGGCGACACCTGCGAGCATCGCCTGGAGGTCTTCATCAACCACTGGTGGTGGGTTGCGTGTTTCGTGTAATCTGGCGACTGCCGTCTGGAACTCACGATGGCTAAAGACATTCGACCCATGAATCGGATCGAACATCGCTTTGAGAACATAGCGAATGATGTCGGGTGACCGAACCGCCTGTTCGAATCGGTCGCGACCCATGATGCCGATCAGGATCTCGATGTAGTGGTCGACGACGTCTTCGACAGCAGTTGTGCGGTCGATACCTGCATCGAGTTGGTCGCGAATATCGAAAAACGACAGCGCGGGGAGCGTCTCTGTGCAATCGAAGTAGTAGACGTTCTCGAGTGAGCCGTATTTCGCATAGTGTGCTCGGAGGTAGTCGTCGGCCATCCCGTCACCTTTGGGATCGATGAGGATGTCGGCACCATCCGTTGCTGCGTGGTTCGCGAGAAGCGCCGCAACGAGCGTTGAGGATTTGCCAGACCCAGTCCGGCCGAACATGCCAACATGGAGTGGTTGGAGTACTGGCGGAAGCGAAATAGGGACGGCTTCGGCATCGCCGTCGGCCGTCTGTGCATAGCCGAGCGTGAATCCCGTTGTTCGATATCTCTCAAGTCGGTCACGTGATGGGCGTGGAAGGCCGTGTTCGTCGGGGGGTGTGGGGGCGATCCCACGGTGGGCTTTTGTCGTGAGGGTAGCTGCATCTAAGAGACACACCAACGGGAGTTCATGTCCATCCATGACGAGTCCACGACTGGCATTTTCTGTCCACGGAAGTCTCGCAGTTACCTTCGAGTGTTCTGGGTCGATTGTGACGCGATTACGTAGTGATTCGTAGATCGATTTTGCGTCTTCACCGTGGTGTGTGCGACCTTCGATTCGGTAGTGATCGCCATTAAGATGCGAAAATGCCGTGGTGACTGGGGTACAGTCGGGTAATTGTGCACGTTGGTCGGTCGTCGTCGCAACTGCCCGGGCGGTGACTGTAAAACTGTGTTGTGCGTCTTTTTTGCCGAGTGCCTCCACGCGCGAGCGAACCGCTGAGTCAGAGACGTTGTTCTCGGGGGCTGTCGACACAAGCCAGTCCTCGGCGAATCGCTGGAAGACCGTATCCCGGCCGTGTTTGAGTCGTTGTTTTCTGTCGAGGGCGTGATGTCGCCAGTCTGGATACGGTGTGATGAGTATTTGCAGCGCCATCGGAACCGATGAGCTGGCAAGGGTACTCACCACCGTTGCGAGTGGCAGCCGAGTTTGTGCCTCGTCGAATTCGTCGTATGCGGTGAGTGTGGTTTGCCAGTCTTCGCGTCGGTCTGTGACGCCCACGAACTCGACTGCTCGGTACCGTGGTAGTGCAGCAAGTTCGAGGACTTCGTCGTCTGGGTCAACATCAGAGCCAGCAGGTGAGAGTCGATTGAGTGGGTCTGTCGTTGCAGTCGAAATATCGAACGAGTTCGGAACGAGTTCTCGACACCACGCTTCGATCGCTGGGGCGAGTGCAGTGTCGACACTCAGGACGTACTCGATCGTGTCTGCGTTCGATCCATCAGTGACGAGCAACCACTCAAGTGTGGCTGGCTCGCGGTTCGATTCTAACAGATAGTACAGTCGGGTGAACTGTGCTGTGACCGTCGAAGGGGAGAACGTATCGTCAGTCGGTGAAAGCTGTATGAACCGTCGATCGGTGCTAGATGGAATAGTGACCGTTGCTCCCATTCGAGAGCCATAATGCCTTCTATATCTGTAGATTCACTATTTATACATGTTTGAAGGCCGATAGTGTTTTCTTATTTGGGACTAATCTAGACATATATCCAGTAGTACATGTGTGGGTGGACAACACACGCATCGCTGGTGAGTGCAAGGACACAACACGGAAATTGGTGAGTGAATCGCGTGATCTCATCGAAGCGGAGACGTTCTGTCTGGTCATCGACCGTGACTATTCACTCGATGATACAGAATCGAGCGCATACCCGCGTCTTTAGGCGCGGGAGGAGGTCAAAATCTGAGCTGGAGACACTGTCGAGTGAAGCAGATTCAGTCGAGTGAGTCGCTTTCAGTCGTCTGCTGAGTATCTGTTCGTCTCAATGTGGAGCGTTCCGCCCCCGTTTGAAACCCGTTGAACCAGTTCTGTTGAAATCCTCAGTCGCTGATAGTTTGCTGAGGGCGTGCTGAATACAGCGCGCAAGTAGGGCATGGACTCAGCCCCCGGTGAGAGTTGACTGAATCGCTCAGAATAGAAGGTGAGTTCAGGGAAAGAGCCAAGCAAAAGCGGCTTGTTTCATTCCGTATGAATCAGAGGCGAATCGGAGATATTTTTCTCGGGGTGACGATGGTCTTGATAGGTGTCGCCCCGCTGGGATTCGCCCTAACTGGATGGGGAGACTTGGTGGCAGGCAACGGATTCAGCGCAGTCTCGGGGAGCCTCAAGACACTTCTTGGAGTGGTTTCCATAGTCTTTGGGTTAGTTTTAGCCGTAGCAGGCGTCACTGTCGTAAGAAATGGACGTTCCGAGTCAGATACAGATTCACTCTACTGATTCGGAGAGTATTCTTGCGACTCAGTTAAGAATCGATGTGTACATGAATGGCATTTATTTAATCGACTCTTGGAGCACTTCTAACTGCAGTATTAGTGTTTGTATTGGGACATCGAGCGACATCATGAACCTCTCAGGAGCTAGCATTTTATACTTTATGAGCGATTTTTTCGCAAATGAGGTCTAGATTAAATGAAGCTATCTCCAACCCACTGGCTATACGTCGCAGCTCACGCAGTCATTTTTCTCATAGGAGTTGTAATTATATCTTTCGGCGGAACAATTGCTATTTCTATCGGTACCTCACTAATCGCAGCAGGCGCAGCGGGATGGATTCTCTTTTTATATGTGTGGATATCGGAAGACAGGACCAAGACTGTCAGAATGCTTACTAATTTTGGGCTTACAGATGCCTTTGATGAAAGGGGTCCGAAAATAAAAGATACATATGCGAAAAAACTGGATGATGTTAATGAGTCGATCGATATCCTCGGGTTCGGATTGAAAACTTTTAGAGAGGACTTTGGAGATGAATTTGAAAATTGGGCTACTACTGTTGATGTAAGGGTGCTACTTATTGATCCAACTTATCCTATGGGAGTTAACCACACGTATGCTCAGCAGCGTGATGAAGAAGAAGGGAATAGGCCTGATAAAATATATAATGATGTGAAGAATTTCGTTGACGAGACCCAAGAGTTACGGGAGAATGAACAGTACAATTTCGATATTCGTCTATACCAGTGCCTACCGTCTGTTACAATATTTCGTATTGATGACGAGATGTTTTGGGGACCATACACGGTCCGAAATAAAAGCCGAAATATGCCTATATTTCTGGTAGAAGACCACGGGCATCTATTTGAAAACCTGCAAGACCATTTTGATGCCATATGGGAAAGTGAAGACCTATCTCGATCTGTCCCCGAAACTTTCTCGCGTGATGAAGCAACTGTAGATAAGCCACATTCGCAATGACTAACTCCAAACTGAGTAAGATGAGCTTTGACACTGATGCGTCTGGAATAAACCATATAATCATTCTTGGGAAAACAAATTCCGGAAAAACAACAGCAGGTAAAATTATTGAGCAGGTCTCTGATTTCACACATATAGAGGCTAGCGATGTCTTCCAGAATATCTTACAAGATCAAAATAAGAAATATTCTGTAGACAATATAATGAATTATCTTGAAACCACTGATGGAACTGGTGTTGCACAAGAGATAGTCAAAGAGATTAGAATAACTGGATGCAGTGCAGTAATAACCGGGCTACGGAAGCCAGAAGGAGTTCGGTTCATGCTGAGTGAATTACCTAAAATAGTTGTCGTTACCATAGTTGCCCCTCGATCAGTCCGTAAAAGTCGTATTGATGAAAACCGAAGCAACTCGATCGATAACTCTAATCTGAAGTTCGAAAGAAAAGAAAGTATCGATGAATGTTTGGGCATAAACCAAGCGATAAAAGAATATTCTAATATTGAGCTTCAAAATACGGGTGATATTGGTACATTTGAATCAAAAATCACAGAGTTGCTTTCTGAGTTATAGTCAAAAAAATTGATGTGAAACATAAAGTCGCCGCCCTCAAACGGCGTACTGATGCACCTAGTTTGCGATGAGGACTGCACTGTCTGCGGATGTGCTAGAATCAATCAAGAAAAACTTAATTTGCCGAGTGCGATGACAAAAATCCTCGGGGAGTCAGCCTTGACGCTGCTGTCTTCCAAGAGCACCACGTTTTAACTTCTATCTCCAACAGACGAAGACATCTAACACATATAATTATAGAAATCTAGAATCATCTATCTGTGTCTGCTTAGAATCCTCTGCTACCAACTCAAAACAATTACTATCTTTACGTATTGTCTCTCGTGTAGCAAATTCTAATATTGTCTTTATCCGATCTTTTGACACACCACTGTTAATGACAGCTGCATATTCACCCATTCTCTGACAGACTTGGTCAAATATTGGGCGACGAAAATCATATTTTAAGAAATCCTTGATTGGCATCTCATTATAAACTTTGTTTGCACCATTTGGCGTGAAATATAGGTTAAAATCATCTGCACTCAGCCAAGAGAATCTCTCGTTTTCTTCCCTAATCTTCCCGTCTAGATTTATCTTTCCTCTCTGTCTATTCGTCAATATTAACGGGCCATGGTTCGGGATATTCAGGGCCAATCCCGATTCTATCGTCGCTCCATTACTCTGAGAGAATTTCAATTTGAGGTCCTCTTCTGACTTGGTATTCCACCACTTCTTGAAATACTGACCAGGCCCCTGACCATCCATTGCGTCAAAAAACACTGAAGTCTGTTCTATAAGAAAGAATGTGTCTCTAATTTCGTCGAACACATTTCTTTTTATTGCTTCAGATAGCAATAATTCCATATCGTCAGACTGGATCTCTTTATACTCTAACGGTACGCAGACCAGTTCAACTCCGTGCTCTTCTTCCAACTTATTTCGATATGATAGGTATCGAAAGTGGTCGAATTTCCTGCTACTAGAGGTTATGAGAGGGAGGAGTATACTGTCTTCAGACATACTTGTACACTGATGTTATCTGTGGGTTGAGCATCCGTTTATAAATTGGTTCCCCACCTTTTTGATTATCAACCCCAAGGGACTCTTATGCGAATAGAAACGGGTAGTCGCCTTCATTTTGGACTTATTGATTTAAACTCGAAGTCAAGTCGTGTTGACGGCGGAATCGGACTTGGAATAAACTATCCTGGTGTGACGCTGGAAGTTGAAGAGTCGGCTTGTTTGAAAGTCCATGGGCCAATGCGAGAAAGAGCAAAAAACGCGGCGGAAGCAGTAATAGACCGATATAATATTCAGCCGGCTGAGATTAGTATCAAAGAAACGATTCCTCAACATAAGGGGCTAGGTTCTGGCACCCAAATGGACTTAGCTGCTGGCTTTGCGGTTGCGAGAATGAACAACTTGGAGCTCTCTACCCCCGAAGTAGCTGAGGTTGTTGGACGAGGGGGGACATCTGGAATTGGGACTGCTGTGTTTGAGAAGGGGGGATTTGTATTAGATGGCGGCCATGACCTAAATGAAAAAGGTGGGTTTCTTCCATCTGCAGCTTCATCTGTCTCGCCTCCACCAGTGATTTCCCGATTGGACTTCCCTGATTGGAATATCAAAATACTAATTCCTGATTCGACTGGTGCATATGGCTCTGATGAGGTCTCAGTGTTTAATGATGAGTGCCCAATTCCTATCTCTGAAGTACAACAACTTTCGCATATTATTTTGATGCGACTTTTACCTAGTGTTGCAGAATCGGATTTTGGCTTATTTAGAGATTCAATCAAACAGATTCAGGAGGTCGGATTCAAAAAGAGAGAACTACAGCGACAACCAGATTCGCTATCGATAATTGAAGAACTCAAAAATAGAGGGTATGCGGCCGGAATGTCATCTTTGGGGCCCGCTGTTTTTGCTATATCTCCAGATCCAATATCTGTACCCTATGGCGGCATCAAAACCATTGAAACCAGAGCGATGAATCGAGGCGCTAAATTCTCATAGTCTTTTGAGGCTCTGTTGAAACCCTCAGTCGCTGATAGTTTGCTGAAGCCGTGCTGAATACAGAGCGCAAGTCGGTCAGGCGAGATTGATTACAGACGAACCTTTTGGATGGTTCGATGCAGGTAGGTTGATAATCGGATGAACTGTATATGTGTAATGTGCTTGAATCGTCATTTGCTCGTTTTGTGGCGACCGTTCTGGGTGTCCTTTTCTTTGCACAATTGATAGACGGGCTGTTCATCCCGCCTGACCCGTTCACACAGTTGCTCTTCATCGGCCCAGTGATGATTGTGGCTCTCCCGGTTGCGTACTACCTGAGTTACCGAGGCGGGTACGAGCGACTGACAACACGTGTAGATCGGTAAAATTTCCACATTCAATCTCGGGTAAATAAGCCGAGCCAACGTGAATACAACAGCAGGTGGTTGCTGAACTCACCCTCTGTCTGTGTCACACGGGCTCTGTCAGGATCTACGAATTTCAACAGAGCCGTTGAACCAGTATTCTCGAACTTATCAACTCTCATTGACCGCCTTATACGGTCGAAATTAGCTCGTTCGGCTTCCTAGCTATAGTAGTCGTTAGAAGTAATTACTCACTTTTGGAACTGAAAGTTGCTCAAGGGCAGTATCAATCGCTGTTGTTAGCTCGTCAAGTGAGTCGAAGAACCGGTTACTCAGAGCTGCTTGAAGCTGT